>JASJMB010000001.1:0-35764 GCA_037620085.1 Acidimicrobiales bacterium
CTCCGCTTTTGCCACCAACACGAGTTCACTCTTCGCATTCGCCGGATCAACCGATCGAGCTGAGCCAAAGATGAACTTGAGGTTTGGGGTACGACGAAGATCGAGCCCGAGCTCGTCGCTGCGAGCCATTAATTCGTTGGCCACCGTGCCATCGGCCAAACCTAGGTAGGTCACGATCATCACTGGTTTCGGCGCGTCATGCAGCACATCCAGCGTGGGCTGTATCAACGGCTCGTACAAACGCAACTGTGCATCCCAACCTTGCACTGCGCGAAAGCTCACGCCGAAGACAAGCACGGCGATGAGCAGCGTCGCTAGCGCAAGCGATCCAACTGCAACAAACCATTTACGCACCAGCGCGAATTCCATCAACAGCGAGATGAGTGCCCACGCACACGTGATCCAAACAACGAGCACCATCGCCCAGGACCAACGGAACAAGTACGCATACGGGATTCCCTTGATGCTTGAAATCGAAAGTCCCGTCACGGCAATCGACAGCCATGCCAACAGCGTTAACTGCAATTGCGCATGCCAGCCCTTCCTCCAGGCAACAAGCGTGCTGGCAACGAGAACAATCGCCATCCACGGAACCACAGGTCCTTGGCCGACCGCACCAAGGAACCCGACTTCACGTCCTGGTGGAAAGGTCAGCAATCGAGTCACTTGATCGAAAGCAAAACGAAAACCAGCCGATGGCTCAGTGCCAGTGAACTGAAACTTCACGAGACGACCCAAATTTCCGGTTCCGAAGAACTGGTCAACAAGGGGCGGGAGCCAACAAACAGACAACGCTGCGAGAGCGATAAGCGAAGTCTTGACGTGGGTTCGTCGCTCGTCGCCTACCGAACGAACAATTGTGTAGAGAAGCCCCGCAGCACCAACCACCAATGCGAGCCCGCCGAGCGGCGCCGCTCCGACATGTCCTTGAATCGCAAAACTGGCGGCAACGACGAGGACGACTGCAGCAACTCGATCACCACGTGCCGTCGCCCACGCCGAGATGAGAGCAGCGAAAAGCGGCAACAAAATGACGTAGGGATTCCACGGGTTAAACAACTCGCCCGATTGTTCCAACAAGACGAAGGCGGCGAGGCAGATCGCCGTGAGAAAGAACAACACGTTTGAAGCGCGACGAGCGACCCACGCGGCGCCCGCCATAGCCGCAAAATTGGTAACAAACGCACCGACGAGAATGCCTACGCCTGACGTGCCGAACAAGCGGACCCATGGAGCGAACGCGAACGACAGCGAAGGCCCGGGATGATTCCACTGGAATCGCGAATACGCGCCCACCAAAGGTGTGTTCGAGGTTCCAACATCAAGCGCCCGCAGGCGGATTACCGAAAGGTCGCCAGCGGCCTTCCAATTGAGTGTGGCCGCCTTCCACGCGAACACAACCACGACCACGACCAGCAGCGCGTAGGCCAGTCGCTCGCACCACAACGAAAACATCGATGCAGCCTCTTCAGGCGTATCGACATCTTCAGAGGTTTCGGTCAGGACAGGCACGGATCTCAACCGTACCCATCAATTGTGCTCAGGCTCAGAGATTGAGACGGCCGTAGCCCGATGGGCGCATCCACCAACCCTCAAGTGCGGTCACGGCAACACCACCAGAACCAAATGCATGCACTAGTTGGTCGTTGCCCATGTAGATGGCCAAATGGGCCGAACCGCTACTGCCCCAGAACACAAAGTCGCCCGGCTGAAGCTGCGAGGCCGAGATACGCGTGGTCATTGCATATACCGCGCCGCTGAAATGCGGGAGGCTGACGCCGGCTTGGCCAAATGCCCATTGAGTGAAGCCCGAGCAGTCGAACGCGTTCGGACCAGCAGCCGCCCAGACATAGGGGCTTCCGACTTTGGTCAGACCAGCACGGATGGCGGCATTCGCGACCGAGCCATTGGCGGGGGGCACGGTGACCGACATCTGGTCTGAACTGCGAGAACCCGATCCGACGCTGGCGCTGCGGCGGGCTGCGGCCGCAGCTGCAGCAGCTGCCCGGATTACTTCTTGTTCTCTGCGAACCAACTCGGCAACCTCGCCCTGGGCCTTGGCATTCAGCGCGGCCTGTTCATCGCGCTGCGCCTTGGCCTGATTACGAGCAGTTTCGATCTCCTCAGCGCTGGCCTTGGTTTCCGCCTCGGCCTGAGCAAGACGAGTCGCATCTTCTTCTGCTTGATTGCGGGCTGCGTTCAGCGCATCGACATGGTCCTGTCGATTGCCCGACAATGAGGACATGTAGGTCTTGGAGATGGCCCCGCTCGATGCGTCGTCGGTGAGCAACTCGTCAGCCGCCGCACCTTCGGTTCCACTCTTGTAGGCCTTAACGGCGTACCCGCGAAGTTCACCGGCCCGCTTGTCCATCTCGGCTTTGGTGATGGTGGCCATGCGCTTCGCTTCGGCCACTGCGGCCTCGGCCTGATGAAGCTTGAAGTTGGCGGCCTCGAATCGGGCGTTGACTTCCATCATGGCCCCGTCGAGTTGGTTCAGACGGGCAGCGATCTTGGCCGCTTCGGCCCGCTTATCGGAAAGCTGATCGGCGCCTACGGGCGGCACGACGAGGCCGGCAAGAACAGCAAAGCCGAGCAGAACCGCCAGCGTGCGCAGGCGAAGAACGAAGCGGAGTGGTCGGCGGGGGGTCGACATGAGGGATTAAGTCTCACATGGTCCTGTTACAAACCGCAACCCATTCGTCATGAAACTGACATATTTGGGCAGGCGATCCTAAGGGCCCCTTGGGGTTTCCTGCGAGTGAGCCATGTGTCACGGACTGTTATCGAGAGACCGACGGTTCCCGAATCCAGGCAGACGTCCCAGTCTTAATTGAAAGAACCCGGCCGCTGGGGCCGGGTTCTTTCATTTGGAGCGGACGACGAGATTCGAACTCGCGACCCTCACCTTGGCAAGGTGATGCTCTACCAGCTGAGCCACGTCCGCAGAAGGAGACACCCTACCAATGGCGGCTCCCAAGGCAAAAACCGAAGCGAATTACGACTCGGCGCCCAATCGGTCAAGGGCCGCGGCGACGAGCCCCGCACAATGGCCATCTAGATCGAGGGCCAACGCTGCGGCCTGGCCGCGAGGACCCATCTTTGGAACCGTGCGCACAAGCACGTCGATCATCTTCTCGTCACCAAGTTGGGTGGTGACAGGAACAAACTGCGTCTGCAAGAACACCAGACACAGCGAGTCTTCATGCACCTGCACCGCTGGCGACCGACCATCGACATCGGCAAGCCCGCCTTTGCCAAGACCTTGTTTCGAGACCAACGCCTGCACGCGTTCGATGGTGTCATCGCCGTCAACGCCGTATCCAACGACACTGAGGATCTCCCCCACCAACGCGGCATGGCGTTTACGCGCTTCGATACGCCACTTCAAATAGCCCGCGCGACCTTCGGGCTGTTCGGTGCGCGGGTAGGCCCAGCGTCGCAAATGGTGAGCACGCGCAGCGAGCAATTGCGCGTCGTCAGCTTCAGGATCAAGCGTCTTCACCCATTCGCACATCAGCTCTGAATGGGCGAGTTCTTTGGGGCGAGTCACCTCTACCCCATCAACGGCATAAGTAACGGTGCATGGATCATCAGCATTCGCAGCATCGATCGCGGCGATCGCGTCATCAAAACGTGTACTCATGGCGCTCGACGCTCAGCTTTTGGGACGAAGATCGATGGTGAGCGTGAGTATGCCGTCATCAAGGGTGGCGGCAGCATCAGCGATGATGGCGAAGTCCTGAAAATCGTTCTGTGCTTGTTCAATGAAGCGGGCACGCTCATCACCACCAATCGGCGGAAGATTGCGACCCTTTACCGCGGCGGCCCGGTCTCGGAACCGCTGGAGCATTGCATCAAGATCAAGTTCGTTGGCCATGTCCCAACGCTAGATCAGAGAAGACCAAGATCGTCGCGAGTCACAAACGGATCTGGTCGCAACGCCTCCGCCAACATCGGACTCACAGGACCAACAGGACCAGTCGTGTCAGCAATTCCTCCGGAGCCGATTCCGTCACTGTCACTCGGAGGCGTGCCCCCCGGTCGAGTCGCTTGCCAGTAGAAGTAGGTGAGCACCCCCATCGCAACGGCCGCTACTAGTAGCAACGTAACAACAACAGCAATCTTCCGTCCGGTGGACCAGAACGGCGAGCCCTTGTCGCTTGAGTCTTTGCTGCCCGACCCCACTGCAGCCACGACCGTCGTCGTTGTGGAAGAGGACGTGGTTGTGCTTGAGGTCCTCGAGGTGGAACTCGTCGTCGTGCTGCGCTGAGTCGTCGATGTGTTGCGCTGCGTGGTGGTGGTCTGCGGCGCTTCCGTAGTAGTCGGCGCCGCGGTGGTCGTTGTCGGCGCCGTCGTGGTTGTCGTGGGCGCAGTCGGCGCCGTCGTGGTTGTCGTATCTACTGCCCCAACGGGACCGGCGCCGATCGCGAACATTGCAATCATGAGCATCAGCGCCGCACCACTCAGGGCCGCGACGGAGGCTCGGCGGGGGGAAGAGGGGCGAATCACGGGTGCAACCCTAGACCGGCGACCGATGAAGTCCCGGGCGATCAACGCTGGTGCTGAGGACAGGAGTAGGTCGTACGGCCACCAATAGTCCTGCGCAGCAAGGCTGCTCCATCGGTCGGGCACAACCCGCCGCGTTGGCGCGAGTCCTGCAGATCGCCGAGATGTGAGCCGCCCCGCCTGCCCAACACTCGCAATGTGGTGCGCATCGTCTTCCTCAACTTCGCAACGTCATCGGCGGCCAGCGAACCCGCTGCTCGAGCCGGATCAAAACCAGCGCGCCACAAGGTCTCATCGGTCAAAAGATTTCCTAAGCCGGCAATGCGCGCCTGATCCATGAGCCGTGCCTTCAACGGAGCGTTGCTCTCGGCCAGGATCGCACGCAACTGTGCGACCGAAACATCGCCAGCATCAGGACCGAGGCGCTCTTCGTCGGGATCAAGTTCCACTCCACCTAAACGACGCGGGTCGCGAAGACGCAATGCTCCCCCGCCATCAAAATGAATCGCGAATCGTTCCCACGCGGGATCTTTTCGATGACTTGAATATTCGAGACCATCGATTGCGGCAACCCCGTCGAGTTCCAACACGCCTGTCATACCAAAACGCAACCCAAGTGTCGGCCCGTCATCACTCGTGTCGAGTAACAACAACTTTCCGCGACGGCGATCAGCAACAAACGAGCGACCAACTAACGCAGCGACCACCGAGCCTTGATCAGCTCCACCTTTGAGGAACCATGCATCGGGCGCGTCGACACCAACGATGCGACGACCCAAGGTTGCCGCCGCTGCTTGCCGGTAGATCTCAACCTCGAGCATCTCCGGCATAACGACTACTTGATCTGATCGATGGCTTGCGCGAAATCGGCCACAAGGTCATCGGCGTGCTCAAGCCCAACCGACACACGAATGGTCGAGGGTTCGATTCCTGCCGCCGCGAGTTCCTCAGGGCTCAGACCGACATGTGTCGTTGATGCGGGGTGCGTAACAAGCGTTTCCGGGCCCCCCAACGAGGTCGCCAACTGCGCAATCTGTACCGCTTCAACAAAGGTGCGGCCCTCGTCGAGTCCACCTTCGAGTTCGAAGGCCAACTGCCCACCAGGAAGATCGAGTTGACGCTGTGCCAGTTCATATTGTGGATGAGATGGGAGGCCCGGCCAACGAACGGTCTTTACTTTTGCGTGCGATTCAAGGAACGCGGCCAACACGCCCGCGTTCTTGCTTTGACGCTCAAGCCGAACGCCCAAGGTTCGTAGTCCACGCAACGCGTTCATGGCATCGAACGGTGACGCCACCGCGCCCTGAATTACTGCAAATGAATACAGCCAATCGATGTTCTCTGCAGATCCGGCAACCACCCCGATTGTTGCGTCGTTATGGCCCGCGATTCCCTTCGTGGCCGAATGCACCACGAGGTCGATACCGAACTCAAGCGGACGCTGCGCAAGCGGGGTCGCAAAGGTCGAATCGACAACCTTGATTGGCCCCTTGATAGCGCCAAGTTCGGCAAGATCAACCAGGTCGAGTCTCGGGTTGGCGGGAGTCTCGGCATAGATCATGGTGGTGCGTCCGGGAATCACCGCAGCAGCGAACGCACCGGGTTCAGTGCCATCGACAAATGTGACATCAATACCGAAGCGTGGACACACTGCTTGAAACAGAAGTTGTGTTGCTCCATACAACTGGTTCTGGGTGACGATGTGATCGCCTTTTGAACACAGTCCCAGCACAACTGCGCTTATTGCACCCATTCCTGAAGAAAAAGCACGGGCCTTTTCTGCACCTTCGAGTTGCGCGATTGCATCTTCGAAACCAGCAACTGTGGGGTTCCCGTATCGGCCATAGAACCGTGAAGATCCAACGCCAGTAGCCATCTCACGGGCTTCGGCGACCGTGGGCGTCACGAATGTGGTGGTCGCCCAAAGAATCGGAGCGAGCGCGGTGTCGTTATCGGCACGACCAGCACGAATAGCGCGAGTCTCAGGATGAAGTTCGGAGTTGTCGTGATTGTTCGTCATGAGTGTTTAAGGTTCGTTTCAATCTCAGCAAGGAAAGGTTTCAGCGCGGCACCAACAGCCTGATGTTCGGTAAGGAAACCATCGTGGCCCGCTTTGGAATGAATGATCTCGTGGCGACTGCTTCCACCATTACTCACGATCTCATCGTGCAAGAACTGCTGTTGCCGCGTCGGGTAGAGCCCGTCACTGCTGATGGAAAGTGTCAGTACCGGAGCTGAGAGTCGAGCAAGGGCGCGCTGCAACCCACCACGACCGCGGCCGACGTCGTGGAGATCCATGGCTTTATTGATCACCAAGTAGGAATTGGCGTCGAATCGGCGGATCAGTTTTTCGGCCTGATAATCGAGATAGCCCTCAACCGCATAACGCTGCCACGGGGCGAAACCTCGATCCATCACGTCTTTTTCGTGACGACCTTGTTTTGCGTCGATCAGTTCTTCGCTCTGATAGGTAAGCGTTGCTTGTTCACGCGCCAAACCAAGCCCAAAGTGCGGGCCTTCGTTTGGAGCAGCGTCGTAGTAATCGCCGCCATTCCATTTGGGATCAAGAACAATCGAGCTTCGTTGCACGCTTGATTGACCGATCTGAAATGCGCTTGCCGCAACACAGCTCGCGAGTGGGGCAAGTGACCGCACGCGATCAGGGAACATGATTCCCCATTCAAGAACTTGCATTCCGCCCATCGACCCACCGATGACCGAAAACCACTTCTCAATGCCGAGTTCGTCGGCAACCGCTGCTTGGGTTCGCACAATGTCGCGAATCGTCACGACCGGGAATGACGAACCATACCGACGGCCCGTATCGGGATCGATTGATGAAGGCCCGGTTGTGCCTTGGCACCCACCAAGCACGTTCGTGCAAACGACGAAGTACTGATTCGTATCGATTGCTCGACCCGGACCGATCAGCGGATCCCACCAACCATCGGTTGGGTGACCAGGACCACTCGGGCCTGCTGCATGACTGTCACCAGTCAGCGCATGGCAAACAAGGATGGCGTTCGATGCGTCGGCATTGAGCTCGCCCCAGGTTTCATAAGCAACGGAGACGCCCTTCAGCGACCCGCCTCCTTCGAGTTGAAACCTTCGGTTGACATCGAACGCGACGAAGCGCCGTTGACCGACTGGGTCACCGGGTTGCCACGCGCCAGAGGCGGGTAGCGGTTCGACGCTCAGGGGCGCCCGAACATTCACTTCGGTCAATGCAACTCCTCGAACTGGTTGTTGCCGCCACCGGAAGGTGGAGGCCGCATCCCCACCAATTGGTGGGTTGGCACCTTGGGTGTTCGCCCCAGGTTGCCGAGCCCGGAAATCCGGGCCACTCGTGATGTGAGGCTCAATGCTGCCAGCCCAAGAGGGCTGCGGTCAAAGATTTGACCAAAACCGGCCTAGACAGTGCCTTTGGGGGCACGGACAGACCGAGGAATCCACCAACTCAAGACTGCTTGCGCCGCATCTGGCTCGAGACCGTAGGCCCCCGTAAGGGTCACAGCTGCTGCCTCCAGTTCGCCATCTTGCAACTGTCGAGCTCCTTCGACCCACCGATCACGATCACTTGGAAGCGGAAGGTGAGCAAGTTGCGACGCGCTCAACCGAATCGCGCCAGGACTACGAGCGGTGCCTGCAGCCAGACGTGCAGCCCATACCGATGCCGGCGGCGCGAAGAGTGCCGCAACGAGCAGATCGATGATCTTTGGGTCACTGTCGAGGGGCAAGACAGAAATGACTGGAACAGAGGGCCACAACGATCCGTCGTGATCAGCAACTGCTTCAATGACGCGAGTTTGGGTTGCGACAAGAACCTTCGGCCGCCTTCGCAAGAGAAACGGCTTTGAAAGTTTCGAAATGTCAACGAGCGGTCGGTCATACGTTGCACCAGCAACTTTTGCGGCACGAGTCCCCCACAACAACGTGGCGGGATCAATGAGTCCAACCGTGACAAGGCGGGGAAGGGCGGCGTCTATCTCGGGATTGCTTCCGGCTTCGATAACGGCAGATGCCACTTCGTAGAACTCCTGACGGAATCCTGCAGTGCATTCAGCCATCGATGAAAGAGATTCGCCTATGAGTCGCAACGGCGGAACTCCCATTGCATCTGCAGCAAGTTCCGTCCACGGCGGACTCGCTTTGGCCGGAGAGCCGGCTTCGTGATGCTGGGGCTTCCTTAAAACTGGAGCACAAACACTCACTGCGGCATCGAATAATTGCGCATCGGGGATCCAAATCGATTCCAGCGCGCGCCCAACAAGCTCACGAACCGTTGACCCGTCACGCGCACCGAGTACCGACAGCGGTTGGACGAAGACCACCGAACCACCGACCCGGACTGCGTCGAGCGCCCGAACCAGCAGTACGCCAGAAGTATCGGTGTAGCCCGCTGGTCGACCAAGGATGCGCGCTGCGCCCGCAACCGCTGCTTGATCACGAATCGTTGCCCCGGCGAGTTGTCCGCCGAAGGGCGGATTGCCGACGACGACATCGAGGCGCCCATCTTCGGGCCATGGATCGTTCAACGCATCGCCAACAACGAGAGTGAATGGCAGTGTGCCGTGCAGGCCATTTCGATGCGCCCAATCGGTCAGTTCTGCACGCGCAACCTCGAGTGCATTCGGATCAATGTCCATCCCCCGCACACATTCGAGAGCGCTATGCGGGCTGCGACCGCCCGCTACAAGCGCGTCAGCCGCGGCAATAAGGAATACGCCCGCCCCGCATGTCGGGTCGCAGACAACGAATCGAGCACCAGAAGCAATGAGTTCGCCATGGCCCCCAAAGGCACGGGCCACTAGTTCGTCGGCAACAACTCGAGGCGTGTAGTGCACGCCATCACGACGACGGCGACTCGGCTCAAGCGAGGTTTCGTAGTCCCGACCGGGATCGGACACGTTCAGCCAACTGCAGAATCAGTGCGTGGATCCCAAGCAGCGAGATCGGCAAGGCGCTTGTCGTTCGAAAACACCTCAACGATGGGCTGGTTCAGTTTCAAACGCTTCAACAAACGCTTGACCTCAAGTTCTTCGTTCCACATGACGAGTGTGGCAACGACGCCCTTTGCGCCAGCGCGGGCCGTACGGCCGGAACGGTGGAGATAGGCCTTTGAATCTTCCGGTGGGTCGTAATGGATGACGACATCGACTTCATCGACATGAATACCGCGAGCGGCAACGTCGGTGGCAACAAGTGCTTTCAATTTTCCGTCGCTGAAATCTTTCAGCGCCTTCTCGCGCTGACTCTGGCGCAGGTCGCCGTGAATCGATGCGGCGTCGACACCCTCGCGTCGAAGATTCTCTGCCACCCGATCGGCAGCGCGCTTGGTGCGCACGAAGATAATGGTGCGGTTGGAATTGTGAATGATGGTCGCGGCGACCTTCACCTTGTCCATGTCGTGCACCTGCAAGAAGCGGTGCTGCATCTGCTCGACAGTGACCTGTTCGGAAACAACCTCGTGCATCGCCGGATCGGTTTGATAGCGCTTGATGAGCGTGTCGACGACACCATCGAGGGTTGCAGAGAACAACAGCGTCTGATGCTGGCCAGGAACATGGCGAAGGATCCACTCGACCTGGGGAAGGAATCCCATATCGGCCATACGGTCGGCTTCATCGATCACAACTTGAGCGATGTCGTCGAGGAATATTTCCTTGCGCTCGATCATGTCGATCATGCGACCCGGAGTGGCCACGACGATCTCGACACCCTTTTCCAGTTCGGCAACCTGCGTTTCCATTTTCGCACCGCCATAAATAGCGGTAACGGTGACGTCACGAACCTCGCCGAGTGGCGCGAGTTCATCGCGTACCTGCGTTGCGAGTTCGCGAGTAGGAACCAAAATCAAAGCAAGCGGGCGTCGAGCTTGAGCGCCCTTCACCTTCTCGAGCAACGGGAGACCGAACGCAAGCGTCTTGCCCGAACCAGTCTTGGCCTTTCCACACACATCGCGGCCAGCAAGCGCATCGGCAATGGTGAGTTCTTGCACTGCGAATGGCGACATGATGCCGCGTGACTCGAGTGCGGCGGTGAGATCAGGCGAAACGCCCAGATCGGCGAAAGTAGGCATTGGTTGGCTTTCCACGAGTGGGGTGCGACACCCCACTGGATGCCACCGGACGACCGACGGTCGTCCCAACGCCGATAATCCTACCGTTCGCTACCGCAATGACCCATTCGGGACACGCTGGGCTCAGAGAACGAGGGTAAAGGCTCCACCTTGTACGACCTGAACCGCGGCGGCGTAGGTCGGTTCATGGTTCGAGTCGTAGCCGAAGGAGCCAAGAACGGTTTCCACTGTTCCGATTTTGCTCAATGCAGTCTGGATATCAGCAGACGAGGTGGTCTTCGCCTTCTTCATGGCCGCGAGCAATACCTGAATGGCGGCATAGCCCTGGGCGGCAAATGCGTCGGGGGCTGAATTGTTCGCCTTGGTGTAAGAGTCGACGAACTTTTTCGAGTTGGCATTGCTGGTGTTGATGTTCCACGAAGCAGAGACGATGAGTCCGTCAGCCGCAGCACCTGAAGATTTCAGTAACGACGCAGAGTTGAATCCGTTCCCACCAACACGAACAGCCTTCGAGGTAGCGGTTGCCACCAAGAAGTCGCCGGCAACAGCAGAACGCAGTGCGAAGAAGATCGCATCAGGCGATCCCGATGATGCAGCGGCAGCAATGGAGCTAGCCGTAGTTACACCATCGACGTATTTCTGTTCGCCAGTAATCGTGATGCCATTCGCTTTCGCTGCCGAGCGGAACGACTCAGCGGAACCAGTTGAATAGCCATCGGCTGGTTCCCAAATAAGCACCGCGTTCTTCACCGACTTCTTCGATGCGGCGTACTTCACCGAAGCCGACACCATTGCGTTTTCCGAAAGAGAAACTCGCCAAATCAGATTCCCAATCGCCGCCATATCAAGCGTGGCGTTGGTAACGCCCAGGACAGGAACACCAGCCGATTGTGCAATTGGATCGGCAGCAGCAGCAACGGGAGAAAGCGTCGGACCGAGCACCACCTGAACGCCATCGGAAATTGCTTTCTTCATTTCCGCTGTTCCGGTCTGCGCATCAGACAAATCGTCATACGCGCGCAGAATGATTGACCCGTCTGCCAATTCGCTCACTGCCAAGGCCGATCCGTTTTGCTGACTGACGCCGTAGGGCGCGGCGCTGCCGGTCCTCGAAGCAATCGATGCGACATCTATGAAGCCCTTCGTACCTGGCGACGATGACGAACCGCAGGCGACACCAAGAACAGAAACGGCAAGTGTGAGGGCAAGCGCGGGAACAACAACACGGAAGCGGCGCATGATGTGGTTTAGGAAACCTTCGATTCGATAGCGGCAATGACTTCATCGGCTTCGGGGTCGACGGTGGGACGGAAACGAGTGACGGATCCATCGGCGCCAACGAGGAACTTTTCGAAGTTCCACTGCACGTCGCCGGCTTCGCCCACTGCGTCGTCAACAGCAGTGAGTTCGTTGTAGAGACGATGGCGAGCTTCGCCATTCACCTCGATCTTTTCCGTGAGCGGAAATGACACGCCGTAGGTCGTTGAACAGAACGTTTGAATCTCTTCAGCAGTTCCGGGTTCTTGTCCCATGAACTGATTGCACGGAACACCAAGCACGGTGAACGAGTCGCCGCCGAATCGCTGCTGCAAACGCTCAAGACCTTCGTACTGCGGAGTGAGTCCGCACTTCGAGGCCACGTTCACAACAAGAACGGTCTTGCCGTCGGTGTCGGGAAGCGTTGTGCCATCAAGAGCGGTGAGATCAGACAGGTTCATGTGGTTTCTTCTTTCTCGGAAGGATCTGTGGTGTCGGGAACTTCAGGTGTCCAGATGTGACCGTCACGATAGGGCTCATCGACGTCGGAGGCACGCCGACGCACACCGCGGGTGATGAAGACGAGGATTGCCCCGCCAATGCCGATGATCGACATCCAGATGTTGATGCGGAACGGGCCAATCGTGCTGGCAGTATCGATTCGCAATGCTTCGATCCACAAACGACCGGCAAAGTACAACCCGACATAGAGCGGCAAGATGTTGCCCGGTCGCATGACGCGCTTCTTATCTACGTAGATGAGAACGCCACAGAGCGCGAGATTCCACAACATCTCATAAAGAAACGTGGGCTGGAAGACCGAGAAGGCGATGTACTCGAACGGTCGATGCTGCACATCGATCTGCACGCCCCAGGGAAGACTCGTCGGCTTGCCAAACAATTCTTGATTCCACCAGTTGCCGAGACGACCAATCGCCTGGGCTAACGGAATAGCCGGGATGACCGCATCGAGGCCCGCCGACAACCGCCACCCACGGCGGTAGGCAACAACGAGGCCGACAGCCACCCCAAGCGCAACACCACCGGGAATGCCTAGACCGCCTTCCCAAATTTTGAACGCGTCGATCCAACGCCCCTGATACCAACGCCAGTCGGTGGCAACGTGATAGAGCCGCGCTCCAATGAGCCCTGCCGGCACTGCCCAAAACGCAATGACATAGAGATCGTCAGGATCGCCGCCACGCGCACGCCAGCGTTTGCGACCGAGTTCAACCCCAGCGAGAACGCCGAGGGCGATCATCAGCCCGTACATGCGGAACGGGCCAACTTGGTTTGACGAAGGGCTCGGAATAGAAGCGAGAAGGTCAATCACGAAATCACAACGATTCATTGGCTATGGCATAGAGATCTTCGAAGCCAGCCGTAACTGCCGACTCGAGACCAAGAACTCCAGGCAGGAGATTGTCGCAATAGAAACGAGCAACGGTGATGCGAGCGTTCAAGTACTCGGCGTCGCCAACGCCGGCATCGATATCGGCCTTTGCTGCAAGTGCGGAGTCGGCCAAGTAGCGAGCACCAACGAGTAAACCGAACATGCGCAGGAATGGCGTTGCGCCCGCAAGCGCATTGCGAACATCGGCAATGCCATGTTCCATGAGCCACATCACCGTGTTGCGCACACAGGCCAACGATTCGCCGATGCGATCACGAATGCCTGCAAATTCAGCACCGGCAGCGTCGAGGCGAGCGACAAGCGAGCTGATTTGCGTGAGGTAGTCGTCCATGACTCCCCCAGAGCGCATCGGCAGCTTGCGTCCGACCAAATCCATGGCTTGGATTCCGTTGGTGCCCTCGTAGATAGCGGTAATTCGTGCATCACGGAAATGCTGTGGAACGCCAGACTCTTCGATGTAGCCCATTCCGCCATAGACCTGAATGGCCAACGATGTTGCTTCGATGCCCATATCGGTTCCGAAACCTTTCGAGACCGGAATGAGCAACTCGACAAGTTCTTGATTGCGCTGACGAACATCTTCATCGGGATGATGGTTCGCCATGTCAAGTGCATACGCATTCACGTAAATGATCGCTCGCAACGCATCGATGATCGATCGCATCGTGAGCAACATGCGGCGCACATCAGGAAGGTCGATGATGTAACTCATTCCACCGTCTTCTGGCGCCGGAACAACAGGGGCGCGACCCTGGCGTCGTTCTTGGGAATACTGCAGCGCGTCTTGGTAGGCCCGCTCGGCGAGCGCCAGTCCCTCAAGACCAACCGATAGCCGAGCGCTATTCATCATCGTGAACATGTAACTCATGCCGCGATTTTCTTCACCAATGAGATATGCAATCGCTCCGTCATCTTCACCAAATGACATCACGCACGTAGGTGATGCCTTGATGCCCATCTTGTGTTCGATGGAAACAACCTTGACGTCGTTGCGCGCTCCAAGCGACCCATCGTCATTCACCAAGTACTTCGGCACGATGAAGCACGAGATGCCCTTAGTGCCGGCTGGTGCATCGGTAGTGCGGGCAAGAACGAGATGAACAATGTTCTCGGCCATGTCGTGCTCGCCGAACGAGATGTAGATCTTCGTGCCAGTGATGCGATAGGTGCCGTCGGCTTGAGGCACGGCTTTTGTGCGCACAGCGCCCACATCGGAACCAGCTTGTGGTTCGGTGAGGTTCATAGTGCCGGTCCATTCGCCGGTGACCATGCGCTTCAGATACTTCTCTTTCTGCTCTTCGTTCCCGTGATGCATCAGCAGATCGATTGCACCTTGCGTGAGCAACGGTGCCATCGAGAATGCCATGTTCGCTGACGAGATGAATTCCTGCATGACGATGCCAACCAGCCACGGGAACCCGCCGCCGTCGTAGACCTCGGGGAACGGGACTCCGCCCCATCCTGCATCGACGTACTGGCGATAGGCATCGATGAATCCGTCGGGCGTGCGCACCGTGTTGGTTGCCGGTTCGTACACGGAACCAACGATGTCGCCAATGCGGTTAAGCGGGGCGATGACTTCCGCGACAAAGCGGGCGTTCTCTTCAAGAACACCCTTGATGGTGTCGCCATCGAGCGCCGAGTAGGCCGGCAGGGCACAGAGGCCATCGAGATCTACAAGGTGATCGAGGACGTAGTTGACGTCGCGCAATGGGGGTCGGTAGTCAGCCATTCCTGCAGGCTAGAGGCCCCCGCCCGTGCCATGCTCTGCCCATGAGCACTCCCGGTAGTGAACTTTCTTGGCAGGGTCCCGACGGTGTCGTCGCCGTCATCACGATGGACGCGGGCGAGAACCGCTTCGATCTCGATGTTGTCCGCCATTGGCACGGGCTCATCGACCAGGTCGCCGCCAAAGAAGGTCCGCTCGCGCTCGTCACGACCGGCACCGACAAGTTTTATTCAAACGGACTGCAGCTTGAATGGCTACTGGCCAACCCCGACCTGGCTCGCGAGTTTCTTCATGAACTCAACCGCCTGTGGGGTCGTATCCTCGGACTCGATTGCCATACCACCGCCGCAGTGAACGGTCACTGCTTTGGCGCCGGTGCACTGCTCACCAGCGCCCACGACCGCATCACGATGCGCTCCGACCGGGGGTATTGGTGCATGCCTGAACTCGATCTCGGCCTTCCCGTGAGCGAGAAAATGGCCCAGTTGCTGCTCACCCGGTTGCCCCGCACCGCCATCGCTCGGGCCCTCAACACCGCCCACCGATTCACCGGACCAGAAGCGCTTGCCGCTGGCATCGCCGACGAGATCCTTCCTGCGGACGAGCTTTTGGCCGCCACCATTGCCCATTCGGCGCTCATGGCCGCCAAGTCACGAGAAACCATCGCCACCCACAAGCAGATGCTCTACGGAACGACCATCCATTCACTCACCGAAGGCAACTAGGTTCAAACTATGACTGATCATCGCGGAGCCATTGAAAACCTGCTTTATACCTATGCCGAAGCAATCGACGCCGGCGACTACGAAGCCATCGGCGCATTGTTTGCCCACGGCGCAATCGCCGATGTCGATGGGACACCCATGGTGGTCGGCGCCCAAGCCGTCACCGCCATGTACACCGAGGGCACCCGCAAATACGAAGACGGAACGCCCCGATCACATCACGTCACCACCAATCCATTGATTGAGATCGCCGACGACGAGAAGACCGCCATCTGTCGTTCTCGGTTCACGGTGTTTCAGCAGACTGACGAGATTCCTCTTCAGCCGATCATCACCGGTTCGTATACCGACGCGTTCGAGCAGGTCGACGGCAAATGGCGTTTCGTTGAGCGTCGAATGCGGCCCACGCTGTACGGCGATCTTTCGAAGCATCTGCTCATGGATATTGTTCCCCCGAAAAATTGAGCGCGAGCATCTTGAACGAACTTTTCGATATTTCCGGCAAGACCGCGCTTGTCACCGGCGGAAGCCGCGGGATTGGTCTCATGATCGCCAGCGGTTTTATCGAAGCCGGCGCAAAGGTTGCGATCTCGTCGCGCAAAGCCGATGTGTGCGATGCCGTCGCCGCCGAACTTGGCCCCAACTGTGTTTCGTTTCCCGCTGACCTTTCCACCGAGGCCGAATGTCTTCGCCTCGCTCGTGCAGTTGGCGAATGGTGCGATGGATCGCTCAACATTCTTGTGAATAACGCGGGCGCAACCTGGGGCGCTCCATTCGACGACTTCGACGATGCCGCATGGGACAAAGTCCTCGACATCAACGTGAAGGGCGTGTTCCAACTCACCCGCTTCCTCCACGCTGAACTCATTGCTGGGGCTTCGGCTCCCGACCCGGCACGCGTCATCAACATCGGTTCAGTCGATGGCATACACGTTCCAACGCTCGAGACCTATTCGTATTCCGCCTCGAAAGCAGCGGTACACCAGCTCACACGCGTGCTGGCCAAACGACTCGCCGGCGAACACATCACGGTGAATGCAATCGCTCCAGGTCCATTTGAGTCAAAGATGATGGCGGCCACGCTGGAGAACTTCGGTGACTCGATTAAGGCGTCGATCCCACTGCACCGCATTGGCGAACCTTCCGACATGGCCGGAACCGCGATCTTCTTGTCATCAAAGGCGGGCGCCTACATCACCGGCGCGGTCATCCCCGTCGACGGCGGATTACTTCTCTGACCAATGCTCAACCTTCACTGCCTCAGGTCAGGAAGATGAACGACACAAGCATGCCTAGAACGAAGATCACGGCGAGTCCGCCGAGGATCTTCGTGAGCAACCCATTGCCAGGATGCATGAGGCCGAAATCGAGAACATCCTCGCGGCTGCGCTTGAGCCGATAGGCGTCATTCTGCGGCGTACCGACCTTGGGAAGGTGGTGCTGCGGTTTACGGGGCTTTTGAGTCTTCTTGTGGTTGGCCACGGCGAGACGATAGCCCCCTACGCTCAGGCCTATGACCGATCTCGGGCCAATGCCTCCAACCCCTGACATCGGCCCAGTTGCGAGCGGCGCTGGCAGCCTGCAGCCAATCGCTCCCAACGTGTGGGCCTGGATCGGAACGGGCACCGGCAATGCCGGAGTCGTCATCGAAGACGATGGCATCACCGTGATCGACACACTGCTGGCGCCGTCGGTCGCGCGGGCACTCAATAACGAGCTCGCTGACCGCTTTGGTCTTCCCATCAAACGAGTCATCTTCACCAGTAGCCATCTCGATTCGGTTGGCGGTTCTGCCGTGTTCTGGATGGCCGCGCGCTACGGACGCACACAGACCAATGTCTTGCTCGATCAACCTGCGCCGATCGACGCGTACAAACGTCTTGCACCTGCGTTCGCTCACGATTACGACACCAACCCTCGAACGGCAGAAGTTCCGTTTGCAACCAGGCCGGTATCGCATGTTGTTGATGCCGCGGCATGGCTCACTCCCCTCGTTCTCGCCTTGCCGGTCAGCGGACAACAAGACGAGAACCTCGTAGTGCTTGTTCCATCAGCCGGCGTCATGTTTGCCGGCGCGTTCATTAGCATCGAAACCACACCGAATGCATGGGATGGCGACCCCGTCACGTGGGCCGACACACTCGGTGAACTCGCCGATCAAGCCACGGTAATTGTTCCCGGATACGGCCCTATCGGTGCACCGCGTCATGTGCACCTCCTACAGGCCTACCTCTACGCGTGCGACGATGTGAGCGGTGACCCTTCCCGCATCCCTGCAGGCCCTTGGGATGATTGGACAGGCCGCGATCTCGATGTCGTCAATGTCGAACGAGCGGTTCGTGTTGCGCAAGGCGACCGAGGGGTTCCCCGTACGATGCTTGAGCGGCTGGGCATGGGGGACGACTAGTGGACGAAGCAAAAAGCAATCGCCCAGAAGATTGGGTCAAGCCCGAAGTCGAACGAGTCGCCGTTCCTGCTGCCACCGTTGTGCTCGTTCGAAATGCAGCCGATGGTGCCGGCGGTATTGAAGTTCTGCTCGCACGCCGCAACTCAAAGATCTATTTCGCGGGCGGGGCTTGGGTATTCCCCGGTGGCCGTATCGATGCCGAAGATCACGGTCCATCGTTCACTGGCAACCACTTCGACGAATCGCATGCTGAGTTCCTTGATGTTGCCCGGCGCGCTTGCGTTCGTGAAGCAGCCGAAGAGGCTGACGCCATCATCCGAACGAATGATCTGGTGTTCATGTCGCACTGGACTCCGCCCATGGAAGCGCCAAAGCGATTCTCTACCTACTTCTTCATGGGGCCCGCTCCTACCGAAGCTCTCACCGCCGATGGCGGAGAAATTCATGAACTCGCGTGGATGCGACCCGCAGACGCAATGCGCCGACGCAACGAGGGCGAGATCGAACTCATTCCGCCCACATTCATCACACTCGCGTTGCTGGCACCGTTCGCAACAACTACTGCCGCACTTACTCACTACCGAGATAACTCACCCGAGTATTTCGTCACCAAGTTCACTCGGGCTGACGGCTACAATATTGCGCTCTACGACGGCGATGCTGGCTACGAGTCAGCCGATGCGTCAGTGCCCGGCCCGCGCAATCGTTTGCTTATGGGTGAAGGCGATTGGGTCTACGAACGCGACGTTTGATCTGTCGCGTGCAGAACTAACATCCGCACATCCCGCCGCCACAACCGTGACCGCCAGCGTGTGGCATCGGTGCGGGCACAGGTGCTGACGAATTCGACGAGCCGCCGACCGTTGCGAACACGCTCAACAGGCGACGAGACCCGGCGTGCCCATTTGGACAATCGACGGGGTCTGACGCTTCGGCCATCGAGCGACGAGCTTCGAACGTGGTGTCGCACTCGGGGCACTTGTAGTCATAAAGCGGCATAAGCAAACCCTAGATCAGTGCGGAACCATGCCGCCGTCGGCGAGGATGCACTGTCCGGTAATGAAGCTGCCGGCGTCGGAGGCCAGCAGCAGTGCGGGGCCCACCATCTCATCGGGGTGAGCCGCTCGCTTCATGGGCGAGGCCGCCGCCATCGATGCTTGCGCCTCAGGACTGTTTGCCCGAACCATGTCGGTGTCGACCGTGCCAGGCGCGAGTGCATTCACGCGAATGTTCTTCTTGGCCAAACCACTGGCGAATGAACGGGTGAACGACATGAGCGCAGCTTTCGCCGCGGCGTACATCGATACCTGTGGGCCAGCAAGAAAGGCACCGGCACTAATCACATTGATGACTGATGCGTGTTCACTTTGTTCAAGATACGGAAGCGCCGCCTGGATCAGGAACATCGGACCGCGCAGATTTACTTCGAATTGTTTGTCCCATGCCTCAGGCGTGAACTCACCGATCGGCATGGCCAACCCGGTTGCAGCGTTGTTCACAACAATGTCGACACCGCCGAACTTGGCAACCGTGGCACCGACCAACGCATTGAGCGCATCAACATCGCCCATATGGGTGGGAACACCGAGTGCTCGACCACCCTTGGCCGCGCCGGCGGCCAGAACATTCAGGTGAGTTTCGGTTTCTTCGCAGGCTTCGGCCTTGCGGCTGGCGACGACCACGTTGGCGCCGGCGCAAATAAGGCCTTCGGCAATAGCCCGGCCAATCCCCCGGGTTCCTCCGGTGACAATGGCAGTGCGGCCAGTGAGATCAAACAACGAGTCGAATTTTTGCGAGTCCATGGGCTGAAACTAACCGGACCGGCCGGATCTGGGGGTGCGAACTGGTAGAAACTCCTTATGACTGCACCGACCTACGCAAACGATCCCAACGGCATTCTCGGTATCGACGTCCTCTTCGAGATCTCCGATAGCGGCGTGGCCACCCTCACCCTCAATCGCCCCGACGCGGCGAACGCAATCACTCCCGATCAGCGCAACCTCACCATTTCTCTCATGGAAGGCGCGTCGAACGACCTCAACATTCGCTGCGTGGTCATTACTGCTGCCGGCGAGCGCCACTTCTGCACTGGCGCCGATCTGCGCGTTTCCACCATTCCGATCAACCCCGGCCCCGCCGATGCTCCCGACAAGGTGCTCGGCGATGTTGGCCGCAACATCAAGCGCGGTGCACAGCGCCTCATTGCTTCGATCATGGATTGTGAAAAGCCAGTCATTTGCGCAGTGAACGGAACCGCTGCCGGAATCGGCGCACATATCGCGTTCGCTTCCGACCTTGTGATCGCGGCCGACAACGCCAAGTTCATTGAAGTGTTCGTTCGTCGTGGCATCACCCCCGATGGCGGCGGCGCCTACATGCTCCCCCGTCTCATCGGCATGCAGAAGGCCAAGGAACTGATCTTCTTCGGCGACGATCTCAAGGCTGCCGATGCCGAGCGCGTTGGTCTCGTGAACAAGGTTGTGCCACAGGCAGAACTCATGACCGCTGCTGGCGAATGGGCTGGCCGTCTTGCCGAATCACCGACAAAGGCCATCATGTTGTCGAAGTGGCTCCTTAACCGCAGCCTCGATTCAAACCGTCATGGCGCGTTTGAGGACGAAGCATGGGCCCAGGAAATGGCCTCGTATACCAAGGACTTCCAAGAAGGTGTCGCTGCGTTCAAGGAACGTCGCGACGTGGAATACCGCGGCTGGTAGTCCTTAACCAGTGAACTTCGGACCAAGTTCGAAGCACGCATCGGCGCCGAACCGTTCGAAAACCGAGCGCTCGCAATAGGTGGCCTCGGGGTAATACTCACCCATCGTTGCTCGAGCTGCCGCATTGGATTGAGTAACGGGAATGTTCTGAACGGCGTTGATAAATGACGCGGCCGGAAGCATGTTGCGCAGGATCAGGTTCCCGCTGGGCTTCAACTCATCAGGAAGTGCTTCACCGATGGGACCAAACCACTTCAGCCAGGTTCCACTGTCGCGAGCGATCGATGCGTCGGTCGGATGATCTTGTTCAGCCCCGATCACGTAGAGATAGCGGCCCTGAGCATCGAGATCGGTTTCAGTGTCGCGCGCGCACTCAACAACTGGAGCGGGCGTCACGAGAAGATTCGTACACATCGACCAATAACGAAGTTGCTGTTCGGGGTAGAGACCTTGTCCCGGCGTATCTGGGTAAGTCGGCGCCAGACCGCGCACAAGAGCAAGGCGACCGGGCTTCCACGAGGTTGTTGCGTAGACGTACTTATTGTCGGCATTCGGGAACAGGCCACCGCCTCCCGAGAATGAGAACTCGGGGACATCAGCAGGTGGAATGGCATCAGCAATCGCCTGACCCATAATCGCTGCAGCTAACGCGATGATTGCCGGTTCCGGACCGAATGTGGTGCAACCAGTTTTCGTAACGCTATTGACGGTGATCGACGGAAGAAGAACGCCGCCGCTTGGACTATTGGCGTCGAAAGGCACATACACACGAATGAGTAGCCATCCGACTCCAGGAATCACGTCGATGGCGCCAGCAACTGGCGAGGTGACCTGTGGTGTGTTCGTGACGTTCACATTCACCGTGTAATTGCGCGGCGTACCCGTAAGAGCTTGACCAGAAAGAAATGGATTGATGCTTCCCGCATCAGGAACGATTGCCGTATCCCGAAGACCGCCAACGCTCGATCCAGTGGCGTCGTAGGCGTTGAACGACATGTAGCGGGCATAGGAGAACTGGCCAGTAATTGTGACGACATCGCCCAATGAGAAATTGGTGGGCATCGCCCAGTAGGTCGAGTTCGTGTCGGGATAGGCGACGTTCGCATCGGCTTGGTTCACGATGATTGGGAACGCACAACCTGGGGTGATGACAGCAGGAGTGACCTGCGCTGATGCAGTCGAAACTGACGCCAACGCGGTCAGTGTCACGAGCGCGAGCACAACAGCAAGGCAACGCTTGAGCAATGTCATGACAAGGGGGCTCCAGTCAGAGAGGAATAAAGAAGTAGAGCAACGGTTTCTATCATCGCCTCGCGACTTGTACCGCGCTTTTCGAAACCCTCGCGGTAATTGGGGAGCCGGTCGAGAGCGGCCAACATGGCCCCAGCGGTCGCTTCAGCATCGAGCGCAGTGGTGAGTCGACCTGAATCTTGAGCAGCACGCACCTTGGCGACCATCGCCGCCATAAACGGGGCATTGTAGTTGCGACGGATCTGACGAAAACGCTCATCGCGCTCATCGGCACGCAACAGCATGATTCTCAGCACCGCGCCATTGACATCCCAGAAATCGGTGTAGTCGGAAACGAGACGCCGAGCATGGTCAAGACCGCTTGCACCTTCGGTCCATTCCGCCGCCATTTGCGCGTGAATTGGTGCGACCTTTTCGATCATCTCCGCCGAGAGCGCAAAGATCGCATCTTCTACGTCGGCGAAGTATTGATAGAACGTCGCTGGCGACGCTCCCACTTCGCGAGCAACATCCATCACCTTGAGGTCGAGCGCGCCTTGCTCCCGCAGGAGCGCAGCAGTGGTTTCGAGGATGCGGCGCCGCGTTTGTAAGGCGCGCTCTCCGATCACCCGACCATCAGTGGCGGTGGTGTCGCTCACGTGCCATGAACCGGGAATGGCGCGGGTGCGGCCTTTACAAGGTCATCGACGACAGAACCAATCTCTGCTGGATCCCACTTGGCGCCTTTATCGAACTCGGCACCGACCTGCCAACCATCAGAAAGGCTGATGAGGCCACCCGCGCACTCAAAGACACGACCCGAAATGTTGCAATCGCCACTGCCAAGCCACACAACAAGTGGGCTGATATTGGCGGGGTCCATGGCATCGAAGCCGGTCTCGGGCTTGGCCATCATCTCGGCGAAGGCCTCTTCGGTCATACGGCTGCGAGCTGACGGAGCGATCGAGTTGGCATTCACACCAATACGGCCGAGTTCGGCGGCGATGTTGATCGTGAACGTGGCGATGCCCGCCTTGGCTGCTGAGTAGTTGGCCTGAGCGATGGAGCCGTGAAGACCTGCACCCGAAGACGTGGTGACAACGCGACCATCGCGTTGACGACCGGCCTTGGACTCCGCCCGCCAGTACTCGACGGCATGCTTGACCGGGCAGAAGGTGCCGCGAAGATGCACACGGATGACGGCATCCCATTCATCGACACTCATGTTCACGAACATTCGATCTCGCACGATGCCAGCGTTGGTAACGACCGTATCGAGGCCACCGAATGTATCGATGGCGCTCTGCACAAGACGACCGGCGCCATCCCAGTCGGCGATGTCGTCGCCATTAGTGATCGCTTCACCGCCGCGCTCGCGTATGAGTTCAACGACTTCCTGGGCGGGGCTCATGTCATTGCCATCACCCTGAAGCGACGTACCCACATCGTTCACCACAACCTTGGCGCCTTCGGCAGCGAATGCCAACGCGTGCTCACGACCAAGGCCGCGGCCTGCACCAGTGATGATGACAATACGCCCGTCACAAATACCCATGAACTACTTCTCCTTCTGAGTTTGGAAATACATCATCGTTGCCACTTCTTTTGCGCATCGGCTGCCGCTGGCGCCAAAGATCGCTTGTCGATCTTGGACATTGCCGTGAGTGGCAGTTCATCGAGAAGAACGAGCGCATCGGGCGCTTTGTAGGAAGCGAGCCGTTCGTTGCACCAAGCTCGCAGTCCTTCGAGAGTTGGTGGGTTGGCGGCATCGGCCGGCACAACAAAAGCCACGCCGATCTCGCCGAGCACCGGCGCGGCCGTGCCCGTTACCGCAACGCGGTCTACGAGTTCGTGCTGGCCCAGATGATTCTCGACCTCGATCGGATACACGTTGTAACCGCCACGGATGTACATCTCGGTGCTGCGCCCAGCGAGGTGAAGATCGCCGCGGGCATCGAGGAAGCCAAGATCGCCCGTGAGCAACCAACCGTTGTCGTCAATTGCGTCGGCGGTCAGTTCCGGTTCCTGCCAGTAACCGCGCATTACCGCCCGGCTCCGCAAGCACACGGTGCCGACTTCGGTATCTCCCGAGTCGGTCGCAGCCACAACACGCCCGCGACCCTCTTCGAGTCGAAGTTCCATTTCAACACCCGAACCAGGCGTGCCCACGGTATTGCAGATCACATCGTCGGGGTCATCAAGAGATGTGCCGGTTGAAACACATGCTTCAGTGCTCGTGTATCGAACGACGACCGGCGAATGGAAGCGATCGCGCATGGCATCGACCATTTCCGGTGGGATCCGGGCGGCACCCGAAGAAACGATGCGGAGCGATGACGTGTCAGCCGTCGCCAACCGGGGAAGAGCCAACATCATCTGCCATTGAGCGGGAACACCCTGACCAACACTGACGCGTTCTTCTTCAATGAGTTTCAATGAACCAATTGCGGTCCACGGCGTTGGGCAGATGATGGTCGTAATGACGTACATCAATTCGTCCCATACGCGAGTCATGTAGCCAACGTGAGCAAATGGCAATGGGGACAAACGATGGTCCCCTACCGCAGACAACGGCCCTGCCGCCTGCGCCATTGCCCGCAGGCATGCATGGTCGAACATCGCACCCTTTGGTTTGCCCGTGGTTCCTGATGTCCAAACAATGGCGAGGAGATCGGTATCGACAATTGTCGGTCGAGCAGCGAATGGTTCGTCGTTGTATGCGTCGCGCAGTGCAGCAATCGAAAGCGTTGCCACCGATGGGTCATTCACAACAAGCGCATCGGTGATGATCGCCTTGGGCGAAGACTTCGCAATGATGTGTTCAGTTTCGGCAGGGCCAAGTTTCGGGTTCATGCCACTGGCGATTGCACCGAGTCGAACGACGGCTTGGTAGGCAACCGCATACTCAATCGATGACGGCAACGAGATACCAACGACATCACCCTGCGTCACACCCATTGACGAAAGCCGAGTCGCTACGCCATCAGCGGCACGCGCCCACTCAGCAAAAGTGATCCGAGCTCGGGATTCGGCCTCGCCGTTGCCATCGACGAATGCCGTTACATCGCCACACTTCGCCACAACCGCGTCGAAAAGTTCAAGCAGGTTGGCGTAATCGCCAGTGAACGGAGCCTCGGGCAGCGGCATCGAGCTCAGGCCCCAGTGCTGTTGTCGAGTTTCGCCATTTCGGCGCGACCAAGTTCGCGAAGTTCGACCTTCACGACTTTGCCACTGGCATTAGTGGGCAGTACGTCTACAAGGCGGTAATAGCGAGGAGCTTTAAAGTTCGCCATTTCTTCGCGGGCCCACGCGCTAAGTGCGTCGACATCGATCGTTACGCCTTCACGGGGAACAACAAAGGCCATTCCGACTTCGCCCATACGTTCATCGGGAACACCGACAACTGCGACCTGGGCAATGCCCTCGAATCCCATAAGGAGATTTTCGATCTCGGCTGGGTAGGCGTTGAAACCGCCAACGATGAACATGTCCTTGGTGCGATCGGTGATGCGCACGTAGCCCCGTTCATCCATGATTCCGACATCGCCGGTATGAAGCCAGCCCTCGGGATCGATGGTTTCGGCAGTGGCTTCAGGGTTATCGAGATAGCCGAGCATGACGTTGTAGCCACGACAAACAATTTCGCCGGCCTCGCCACGCGGTAGTTCGTTGTTGTTCTCGTCGACGATACGAACTTCGGTATCGGGAATCGCACGACCCGATGTGAGTGCAATCGTTTCCGGATCGTCTTCGGGTCGACACATGGTGACAGTGCCGGTTGCTTCGGTAAGGCCGTAGGCGGTGATGATGTTCTTAAACGTGAGCTCGTCGCGCATGCGCTCGATCATTGATACCGGGATCGCTGCAGCGCCAGTAACCGCAACGCGCAACGACGAAAGATCGAAGTTCGCGCGGTTGGGGTCGTTGAGAATGGAAAGAAACAATGTGGGCGGCCCAGGCAACATCGACACCTTTTCGGCGGCAATTCGAGCCAATACCTTCGGCACATCGAAGACTGGCTCAGGAATCATCGTGGCGCCCTTCAAGAAACTGGCGATGATGCCTGCCTTGTAACCAAAGGTGTGGAAGAACGGATTAACGATCAGGTAACGGTCATTTTCAGCGAGTCCGACGACATCGGCCCACACTTCAAACACTCGCAGCGTTTGTGCGTGCGTAACCATCACGCCCTTGGGCTTGCCCGTTGTTCCCGAGGTGAATACGAGATCGCACAGATCGTCGGGGCTCGTTGCATTGACGCGTGCATCGACCGATTCCACCGGTACGACGGCACCCGCATCGAGATAGTCCTGCCATGAGGTCGTGCCTGCTGGCGCTTCACCCTTGATGACGACGATGCGGCAGTTCTCGTCAACGCCCGTGCCCGACAACATGCCGACATAGTCATTGCCAAGGAACCCATTAACGCACAGCAACACCTTGGCGCCGGAACGACGAATAATGTCGGCCGCTTCGGTTCCCTTATAACGAGTGTTGAGCGGAACCAATACGCCTCCGGCCATCACTGCGCCGAGACCCGAGATGACCCACTCAGCAATATTGGGCGCCCAGATAGCCACCTTGTCGCCCTTTTCAATTCCGGCAGCAATGTGCGCCCGGGCGGAATCGACGATGCGATCGCTCAACTGAGGGAAGGTCAGGCGGAGATCGCCATCGACAAGGGCCTCGACCTTGGGGAAACGATCCCCCGCGGCCAGAACCAGCCGGCCAATGGTTCCCCAGTTCTCGTCTGCTCGCATGGGTGGTGACACTAGCGATTCCTACCTCGCCTTTCTGACGGATTGTCAGAACTGAAGATCGGACTCCTCTCTCCGGCCTGGAAGTGGCATCTCAATGAGTGGAGAGAAGGCGACCTGGCGGCGCGGTTGGGGGGATGCGACCGGTCGATGCGGATTCGTTCGCAAGCCAATCCCGGCTGCTTGGTAGGTTGCCCGTATGGCAACTCATGCGCTTTCTGACGGCCTTTCCGCAATCCTGTTCGATGTCACCGATGGCGTCGGCGTCATCACACTGAACCGGCCCGATAAGTACAACTCCTGCGACCTCGCGCTCGTCACTGAACTTGAGCACCTCTATAAAGAGATCCGCTACGACGACTCGGTGAAAGTCGTCGTTCTCACCGGCGCCGGCGACAAAGCGTTCTGCACCGGCATCGACCGCGATTTCGCGATGGACAACCGTCAGCCCGATTCACCGTTCATGATGGACGACCCGATGCTGAAACTCGGCCCGAAGCAGGCCGACCTGTGGAAGCCCGTCATCACCGCCGTCAACGGCATGTGCGGTGGCGGCGCTTTCTACGCACTCGGCGAAAGTGAATTCATTATCGCCGCCGAACACGCAACGTTCTTCGACCCACACACCACCTACGGCATGGCCGCATGTTTCGAACCAATGTTTATGTTTGACCAAATGCCGTGGGGTGAACTTGTGCGTATGTCGCTTATGGGCAACTACGAACGCATTTCCGCGCAAACCGCGCACGGGTGGGGAATGGTGAGCGAGGTTGTTCCTGGCGATCAACTTCTCGACCACACGATGGAGATCGCATCGAAGCTCGCATCGCTTCCGCAGATCGCAGTCCAAGGCACCATGCGCGCACTCTGGGCTCGACGCAACATGACGCGTACACAGGCGATCGCTACTGCGAATCACTTGGTGGAAATCGGCAACCGCCCCGAAGCGCTGGCCGAAGGTCAGGCGTTCTTCAAAAGCGGCGTGCGCGTCACACCCACCGTTCGCTAACGAGCAGGTGCCTCGTTACGGGAGGCGGTACAGGCGCCGGGCGTTATCGCCCATGACCTTGCGACGAGCCGATGCAGGAAGCGAGTTCACCGCAACTGCCGCCTGAGTGAGACCATCGGGATACAGACAGGTCGGGTGCGGAAAATCTGTTTCAAACAGCACGCGATCTTCACCAAGTGCGGCGACTGCACCAGCTACTCCAGCCTCTTCGAACCAGAAGCATGCGGACATCTGACGCTGGAAGTATTCGGTGGGCGTCAACGACAACGTCGAACCGGGAATTGACTGTTTCAACTGGTAGTCGAGCGACTCCAGGAAGAACGGAATCCAACCGATCCCGCTTTCGACCGAAACGAACTGCACTTCTGGGTGACGCTCAAGCACGCCACCAAAGATCAGGTTGGCCATTACGCCGGCGTTGGACAAGTACATCATCGCCGAACCGATCGCGAGTTTCGTATCGAGATCTTGTGAAGGCCACGGTGTCATTCCGAACCATGACATCGTGTCTGATGATGCACCGATGTGGAAGTTCACGGGCATGGCTAATTCCGCGCACACTTCCCATAACGGATTCCAATACGCCTCGCCCAGGTCGGGAAGTCCAAAGGTGTGCGGACCGGTTCCCATATTTACGCCGCGCAACCCGAGCCCGTGTGAGCGGCGGATTTCGCGAACAGCGACATCGACATCCCACATTGGTGTGATCGACATCGGGAACATTCGTTGCCCGGATTCTTCCTGCAATTCAGCAGACGCGTCATTAAAGATTTCGACAGCAAGAAGGCGAAGGTCTTCGTCGGGGTTGTCAACGAACCGCTGCCCACCGAAACCAACAGTGTTGGGGTAGACGATCTGCGCCCACACCCCATGTTCGTCCATGTACTCGAGGCGCGGCTCGACGCGCCACGCGCCCTGATGAATACCTTCATAACCGAGGCCCATGAAACTCATACCGAGGTGTTTCTCACCGTCGCGATCGATGACCGATGATCCGCCGGCAATACCCATTTCGACGCCATCAAACATCCATGCCAAGCGCCCATTGCTTTCCTCAACCCGGGGCAACCGATCCGCATATTTCGAAGGCGCGCGCGACGACCAAAGGTCGGCCGGTTCGGTCAGATGGGTATCGACATCGACAATCAAAACATCGGGTTCGAGGCCAAGGACTTCGGTAAACGAGTTCATGTTGCGAGTCTGCCACTACCGTTCGTTTCATGTCGTTTGAACTCACAGGTCTGTCCAAAAAGGTCGCAATCGTTACAGGCGCAGGCCGGATGCGTTCCATAGGCCGGCCCATTGCCGTTGAGTTGGCCCGGGCCGGCTGCGATGTCGTGATCACCGGCACTGGTCGCGCTCCGGTCAACTACCCCACTGACGAACAGGTTGCCGGCTGGCGCGACATTGAATCGGTGGCCGAGGAAATTCGCGCTCTCGGAAGGCGATGCATTCCTGTTGTGAGTGACATTGCAAATGCCGACGCGGTAGACGCACTCGTCGCTCAGACGATTAGCGAACTGGGGCGCGTCGACATCGTCGTGAACAACGCTGGTGCCGCTCGTGGTCCCGACCGTTTTAATGTTGTCGATCTTGATCCTGCCGAATGGCGCAAAGTGATCGACGTGAATCTCAACGGCACCTTCCTCTTAAGTCGTGCAGTAGCCAAGCATTGGCTGGCCGTCGAACAACCCGGTTGCATCGTGAACATCTCAAGCGTTGGTGGCAAGATCGCCGGCGCCGGTACTGCTGCCTATTCAGCAAGCAAAGCGGCCATTCACGCTCTCGGCGCGGCGATGGCGGTCGAACTCGGACCGTTTGGCATTCGCGTCAACGCCATCTGTCCTGGCATCGTCGACACGAGTCGACTCGATGACATTGATCGCGGCGAAAACTGGGAACGCCTGCGCAACATCATCCCCATGCGTCGTCACGGCACTGGCGAAGACATCGCCAACATGTGCGTGTACTTGTGCAGCGATCAGGGCTCGTGGATCACGGGCCAGGCCATCAATGTCGACGGCGGGCAGTTGACGATTCGTTGAACAGGGCTCACGCCCGACTCATACCCATCTCATCGGCGGCGTATCGGCGGCGACATAGAGCGGGTGGCCCGGGTGGCCCGCCTTTGTGAGTTTCAGTGCGTGGAGTTCCACGCCCGCTTCGCAGAGCATCGCGCGCACGACTTCGCCCCTCCCCTGCAATTCTCCATGAGTTCCCCAGGCCGCGATGACGAGATCCGCGTTCTTCGCTGCAGTAATAATTGCCTCGTCGTTATCGGGACCAACTGGATCTTTCGCCGTTCTCAATCCCGCAGGGTTCGTCGACCGAAACGCAAAGATGTTCGTTGTCACCATCGACCCATATCCCCACGCCTGCGCAAACCCCACACAACGACGATTGGTGGGATCAAGTTGAAACGCATCGGCCGTCGACGGATTGAGCATGAGGAAATTCACCGTGGGCAGCGATGCATCCCACACGCGAGTGAGCAGGTAGCGATGCTTGCGATCAGCGGAGAAGGTCGCCGAAGCATCGCCCCATGCTCCTGATGACGATTCAGTGATTGTTGTTTGAGCGATGACTCACACGGTATGCCCTTCCCGATACCCCGACGATGCCAACCGAGCACTGGCGCCACTCATCCACCCACCAACAGCCTCGGCCTCGGCCTCGGAAAGACCAGCGCCGCGACTCGGTCCGGCACACTCGACCGACTCCACCCCTTGGGCGAATGCACGGTGAACTCGGCCTGGACGGAAAGCTCCATGCGATAGCCCGGTTTATGAAACTCACGATGATGGGTGCCGCATAACAACACCATTCGGTCGACATCGGTGCGACCACCATTGATCCAGTGATCGATGTGATGCACATCGCAATGTTTGGGTTTCGTTCGACACCCGGGCGCTCGACAGTGCCCGTCGCGAGCGACAATGGCTCGTCGTTGTGCTGGAGTTGCAGTTCGGACTTCTCGGCCCAGGTTCAGGACCTTGGAACCGGCCATGAGCACCCGCTGCACGACTGAATCGCAGGCGAGCATCCCAGTGGCCACGGCTTCAAGAACGTTGCCCTCGTATGACACCGCATCGCCCTGACGCACCAACGCATCGGCAAACCACGACCGTTCAGTCGCCGACCAACCGAATGCCTTGGCCTGTAGATCAAGATCGTCATGAGAGCACACGCCAGCGCCTCGCAAGGCCGCAGCGCGCAACTCCTGAATATCGACCACCAAAGACACATGCGGAACAAAGCGACCAGATTCCCCCGCACCCTCACGATGCGACAGTGCAAACCGGCAGATTTCCACCAGTGCATCGGCATTGCGTTTCCCGAGTGAACGAGACTCTCCCATGAGTTCACCCCGTTCATCGACGGCATCGGGAACGTCGAACACGCGCAATGCCGACTGCACGATCTCTGCTTCAGTTTGTGAAAGCTGACCCTGCAGGGCCACACGACCGTCGAACAGCCTGTCGAGATGGACCCCAGAGGGACGATCGATGAACTGCTCGGGCCCATCGGAAGCTTCGGCGCATCGTACCCATTGACGCATGGCCACTTCGGTTTGTGCACTATCGAGCGGTTGCAACACACGCACGACTTCACCAGCCTGCATCGCAAACTCAGAGACAAATCGCGTAGGCACCGCCGCAACCACAACATCGACCTGCGCGCCGCTCAACTGACCAGCGCCCCACGCCTCGACAACCTCGGGCCAGGACTCAAGTCGCTCGGCCCGACGAGCCACGCGAGACGCCTCTTTGCGAGACAACCCATAGGCATCGGTAAACCATGCCCTCAATGAACTGGCGCCCGCTTCGCGCCACAGTTCGTGCCGATCGAAACGAATCTCGGCCTCGCAGATCAAGGCCGACAATGCATCGAGCTGAGCGTGCAACGCCATCAGCACTGCTGCATCGGCAGGCACACCACGCTCGCTCATTGTTGAGACCGAATCGGACAGTTGAGCGAACGCACCATCGAACGACACGAACCCCGATCCCCCGAACCCCGACCCAGCGATCCCCGGTGCGAACGCAGGCGAAACTGACGCGCAAGCAATGGCGACGCCGCTGCACCCGCTCAAGGTTTCTTTGGAATTCTCGAACATGTGTTCGATAGTACGGAACGGAGTCGCCTTCGTGGATAGGTCATTCGGATCATTCCCGAGCACCGCTGCGCCCCCCGCCACCCAACTACCCAACTCCCCGCCCGACCCGTCACCCCAACACGCTCGTCACTACGGTCCCGCTTATGCGCCTGCCTACATTCACGCCTTCGGCCAGCGGCGATTGGTCCCCCGACCTGCCCGGCCTCAACCGACTGCGATTGCACTGGGTCGTGCTCGTACAGCTCGTGGTCACGGTGCTCATGGTCGGCATGATCTGGACGGTGCATGTGGTGCACTACGACCTGTTCCCTCTCGTTGGCGCAGAGTCATGGGATGCCTACGAACACGCGCACGTCGACCGTATCGGCAAGGTGCTGTTCGGTCCGTGGCTCATCGAGGGGTTGTGCGTCCTTGTGTTGTTGCTTGCCCACCCGAAACGTCTTCGCATCACAGCGATCATCAGCGCGGTCCTGATGCTGTTCATCCTCATCGATACCGCTGCATTCTCGGCCCCCGCTCACGGTGTACTGCTAGACCACTGGGACCAACAGACCTACGACGAGTTGATGATTGTGAACCTCATCCGGGCATGGTTGTGGACAGCAAAGGGTGCCGTGGCCCTCTGGATGATGGTCGAAGTCATGCGCAGAGGACCGAACGCCGAACCTGTCGAACTCTGAACCAGGGGTTTTCCGCGGATCCATGGAGAAATCCCGTAGGAAGCCAGATCTTCATTGGAATTTCGACCCCCTGCGTCCAGCCCGGTCCCCAAGCCCCAACGGTCGGCGTGGCCGTCATGCAGGCCCTCTCCCCTGACACCACTACATTGCGAACCGTGACAACCACAGAGCGAATTCCTGCGGTCGAGGGGTGGTTCACCACCTCCGAGCCCTACACCCTCATCGGCGCCAAATGCACTGGGTGCGGAACTGTCGTGTTCCCTCCCCGATCCGGCTCTTGCCCCAGCCCCGATTGCGATGGCACCGAACTCGAGCCCACTCCCCTCTCCCGCAAAGGAAAGGTGTGGTCCTACACCGAGAACCATTACGCGCCGCCGCCCCCTTATGTGGCGGCCGAACCGTTCGAGCCGTATGCACTCGCTGCGGTCGAGCTCGAAGCCGAGGGCATCGTCATTCTCGGTCAGGTAGCCACCGGCGTGATGGCCGCTGACCTTTCTATTGGTCAGGAAGTCGAAGTCGATCTTCAGGTCCTCTATCGCGACGACGACGGTGTCGACCACTGGATCTGGACCTGGGCACCTTCGGCCCCGAAAGGCAGCGCGTGATGGCAACCGAACGTGATCTTGTTGTTCTCGGAGCAGGTATGCACCCGTGGGGCAAATGGGGAAAGAACTTCGTTGACTACGGACTTGTCGCGGCCAAAGCCGCTCTTGCCGATGCCGACGTTGCCTGGCGCGACATCGAGTTCGTTGCCGGTGCCGACACCATTCGTAACGGCTATCCCGGCTTCGTCGCTGGCTCAACGTTCTCCCAGGCAATGGGTTGGACTGGTGCGCAGATTTCGTCTTCGTACGCCGCGTGTGCTTCAGGCGCACAAGCAATGCAGTCAGCACGTGCGCAGATCCTTGCGGGCTTTGCCGATGTTGCCATGGTGATTGGCGCCGACACCACACCGAAGGGCTTCTTCGCTCCGGTTGGTGGCGAGCGTAAGGAAGATCCTGATTGGCAGCGTTTCCATTTGCTAGGCGCAACGAACCCGGCGTTCTTCGCGCTCAATGCGCGTCGTCGCATCGACGTGTTCGGCGACACTGTCGAAGACTTCGCTCTTGTAAAGGTCAAGAACTCGAAGGCGGGCGTGGCTAACCCGAATGCCCGTTTCCGCAAAGAGTTCACGCTCGATGATTTCGCTGGTTCGCCGATCGTTTCCGATCCGCTGCGTCTTCTCGACATTTGCGCAACCTCCGACGGTGCGGCTGCGGTCATTATCTGCACGCCCGAATACGCCATGAAGAAACTCGGAACCCTTGAAGGAACCGTGCGTATCCGTGCAGTGTCGAACACCACCCCGACCTACCCACAGGTTCGTCTCGAACTTCCCGACATCGCCACCGACTCCAACTCGGTTATGCAAGCACCCGCTCGCGGTTTCAAAGATTCGATCGCGTACAACGCGTACGAACAGGCTGGCCTTGGCCCAGAAGATGTGTCGTGTGCAGAGGTGTACGACCTTTCCACCGCACTCGAACTCGACTGGTACGAAAACCTCGGCTTCTGCCCCGAAGGTGAAGGCGCTCGACTTGTTCGTGACGGCGTCACTGCACTCGGCGGTTCGAAGCCGGTCAACGCCTCAGGTGGTCTTGCATCCTTTGGCGAAGCGATTCCCGCTCAAGCCATTGCTCAGGTATGCGAACTCACTTGGCAGTTGCAAGGACGCAGCGACGGCCATCAGGTGGAAAACGCCAAGGTTGGTCTTGCTATTAATCAAGGCCTGTTCGGCCACGGTTCCTGCACGATCCTGTCGATCTGAGTCCCGCGTTATCTCGCCGATAACCTCGGCTCGTTCGTTCTGATCACAATCCACTCCGAGGAGTCCCCCATGGCCGAGGCCTACATCATCGATGCCGTTCGCACCCCTGTTGGTCGTCGCGGCGGCGGTTTGTCTGATGTGCATCCCGCCGACCTCGGGGCAGCGCCAATCGTTGAACTCTTCAACCGCGTCGATGTCGACCCCGCGCTTATCGACGATGTCGTCTATGGCTGTGTCGACGCGATCGGCGGCCAGGCCGGCGACATCGCTCGCACTGCCTGGCTCGTTGCTGGCATGCCGCAGCATGTTCCTGGCACCACCATCGATCGCCAGTGCGGTTCATCACAACAGGCCGTGCACTTCGCGGCACAAGGCGTCATGAGCGGAACGCAGGATCTGGTTGTTGCTGGTGGCGTGCAGCAGATGTCGCAGATTCCGATCAGCTCAGCGATGCTCGTTGCTGAACCTTTCGGCTTCACCGATCCATTCACCGGCTCAAAGGGCTGGGTTGCCCGTTACGGCGCCGGCGAGGTTTCGCAATTCAACAGCGCCGAAATGATCGCCCAGAAATGGGACATCAGCCGTGACGACATGGAAGCGTTCGCGGTTGAATCACACGAGCGTGCGATTCGCGCTCGTGCTGAGGGTCGTTTCGAGAACGAAATCTTTGAGTTCAACGGGCTCAACTTCGATGAAGGTCCCCGTGAACCGAACTGGGAAAAGATCCGCTCGTTGAAAACGCTCACCGAAGGCGGCCGAGTCACTGCGGCATGTGCATCGCAGATTTCCGACGCTGCTGCAGCAATGCTCATCGCCAGTGAAGATGCAGTGAAGCGTCACGGCCTCAAGCCCCGTGCTCGTATTCATCATCTTTCGGTGCTGGCCGACGATCCGATTTACATGCTCACCGCGCCGATTCCCGCAACGAAGCGTGCGCTCGAAAAGACCGGCCTCACCATGGCCGACATTGATCTCGTTGAAATCAACGAAGCGTTCGCCAGCGTTGTGCTCGCATGGCAGAAGGAACTCGACGCCGACCTTTCAAAGGTCAACGTGAATGGCGGCGCCATTGCGCTCGGACACCCACTCGGCGCCACTGGTGTCCGTCTCATGACCACGATGCTCAATGAACTCGAGCGCACCGGCGGTCGTTACGGGCTGCAGACGATGTGCGAAGGCGGCGGCCAGGCCAACGTCACCATCATCGAACGTCTGTAACCACTAGAACTTCTTCCCAGACGCTACGGAGGCCCGCCATTACGCAGGGCCTTCGCTATTTATCGAAACGTCAGAAATTGCGATCTCAGTCGAGTTCGGCGCCGAGAAGCGA
>JASJMB010000002.1:0-100211 GCA_037620085.1 Acidimicrobiales bacterium
CGGCCAAGAAGGCTCCGGCCAAGAAGGCTCCGGCCAAGAAGGCTCCGGCCAAGAAGGCTCCGGCCAAGAAGGCTCCGGCCAAGAAGGCTCCGGCCAAGAAGGCTCCGGCCAAGAAGGCTCCGGTCAAAAAGGCTCCGGCCAAAAAGGCTCCGGCCAAAAAGGCCGTAGTCAAAAAGGCTCCGGCCAAAAAGGCCGTAGTCAAAAAGGCTCCGGCCAAAAAGGCCGTAGTCAAAAAGGCTCCGGCCAAGAAGGTTGTGACAAAGCCGGCTCCGGTCAAAAAGGCCGTAGTCAAAAAGCCTCCGGCACCTCCCGTGCAGCCTCCGCGACCGAATCGCCTTCCGCCGATCCCCAAGGAACCAAAGAAGATCAAGTATCCGTTTGACGCAAAGTTCCTTGATGCCCAGCGAGCTCATTTGCTTGAAGAGCGCCGTCGTCTTGTGCACGATGCCGAAACCCTCACCGCTGAAGCGAATTCACTGGCGGAGTTGCGGGAGCCTGGCGATGTCCAGTTCGACGAAGAGTCGGGCGAGGGCGACACGCTTGCGGTGGAACGCGAACGCGATCTTGCGCTTTCCGCTCAGTTCCTTGATCAGGTCGACGAAATTGATCGGGCCATGCTCAAGATCGGCCAAGGCACGTACGGGATCTGCGAGATCTCCGGACTGGCGATTCCCAAGGAGCGTCTCCGCGCTATTCCGTGGTGCCGTGAACGAGTCGAGTACAAGGTCGGCAATTTCCGACGCTGAAGCGCCACGGATTGTCCAGACCAGCCCCTAGGTTGGAAGCCGTGACAAGCACGACTACTGCTGCCAACGCTGCACCGACCCATCGGGTCTTGTTCGGCGCGGTCGCAGTTGGCTGGGTGATCGCGGATCAATTGTCCAAGTCCTGGGCGGTGTCCTCGCTCAGTGATCAAACGATCGATGTTCTCTGGACACTCCGCTTTCAGCTCGCCGTAAATTACGGGGCATCGTTCAGCCTCGGTGCTGGATTTGGGGCTTGGATCGGACTCCTTGCCCTCGTTTTTGTTGGAGTTCTTGTCTGGAAAGGCAGATCTGTCCGCAGCCGACTCGGCGCAGTTGCTCTCGGCATGATCGTTGGTGGAGCACTCGGCAATGTCCTCGATCGAGCATTTCGCGGCGACGCGGGGTTCTTTCATGGTGGCGTTATTGATTTCATCGATTTTCAGTGGTGGCCAGTTTTCAATGTCGCCGACATTGGCGTGGTGTGCGGGGCAGTACTACTTGTGATCTCCACGTTGCGAGATCCTCGAGAAAATGATTCGACAATCGTGGACGGTCGTTCCGAAGCCGAGATGCAGTCCGACAATGCGTCTTCGACGCAGATCGAGAGCAACTGATATGGCCTATACCGAGGTCATCCCCTCAGCGTTGGCTGGCGAACGCATCGATCGAGTTGTGGCGATGATCAGTGGAGCGAGCCGCACAAAAGTCACCGATTGGCTCGATGAGGGACTCGTGATGTGCAACGACGTGGTGGTAACAACGCGCTCGCGTCGAGTGGCAGAAGGCGATGTTGTCGTTATCGATGTGGAACCAGACTTCGGTCCCGAGCCTCTTATCGCCGAGCCCGGTATCACCGTGCCAATTGTGTATGTCGACGATGACGTCATCGTGATCGATAAGCCTGTCGGCCTCGTTATTCATCCGGGAGCAGGAAATGCAACAGGCACACTCGTGCAAGCAATGCTTGCCGTCTATCCGGAGATTGCCACCATTGGTGAACCGGAACGTCCTGGGGTCGTACATCGACTCGACAAGGACACGTCGGGCCTCATGATCATGGCTCGTTCCGCCGAGGCGTATTCCGAGTTGAGCGCGATGTTGGCCGAGCACGAGGTGGAACGCACCTATCTCACATTGGTTTGGGGAATACCCGACGCGGGAAGCGGATTGATTGACGCACCCATTGGCCGCTCAACTCGTGAACCAACAAAAATGGTGGTGAGTGCTCAAGGTCGTGATGCCCGCACGCGCTACACCGTTCTCGAAACGTTTGAAGATCCGGTTCCCTGCGCATTAGTCGAGTGTCGACTTGAAACCGGCCGAACTCATCAGATCCGGGTGCACATGGCAGCCATTGAACATTCTGTCGTTGGTGATGACCGATATCGAGGCGTTCGTTCGTCGATCGAGACGCCGCGCATCTTCTTGCATTCAGCTGTGCTCGAATTTGATCATCCGGTCCGACCCGATGAACGACTGACTTTCGTCTCTGAGCTACCACCGGATTTAGCCGCGGTGCTTGAGCGACTCAGGAACCCGACGCCCACGGAGGTGTAACCGATGGGGTGGCTGCGACTTCGGTCGGCCACTTCCCTTGGCCTTTCGCGATGGAAACGATGTCGGCCAACGTCGCCGCTTCGAGATAGCGACGCATGTGTTCGCCAACATCATCCCATACGGCAAGTAAGACGCACTGTCCTTCGTGGTCGCACGCTCCGTCGGTGTGGGGCTGACCGAAGTCACCAGCCACGATGGGTCCGTCGACGGCGCTCACGATGTCGGACAGACGAATTGACTCTGGAGCGCGAGCGAGGACGTAGCCGCCGCCCACACCTCGCTTCGACTGCACGAGACCTGCTCCCTTGAGAGCGAGCAGGATCTGTTCGAGATACGGCTGGGGGAGACCAGTGCGCTCGGCAATGTCGCGAACTGATGTGGGTCCGCCTTCGTCCGAGTGCAGCGCAAGCGACAACAGTGCTCTGCTCGCATAGTCGCCTCGGGTCGATACCTTCACGCCCGGCATCGTAGGGGGAAGCGGCGGACTCGGGGGCAAGGCAGTCCTGGCACTACCGTGACCGGCGGAGGACCACCGTGGATTCCCAATCGACAATGACTGCTGCTGCACCCGATGGGCGTGTTCTGCCTGACTACGACGGGGCCTGCATTTCCAACATCATTCCGGCGTTGCTCGATGGGTCACTCCCATGGCGCACGTGGATTCCTGAGGGTGCCGCCGATGCGAATCAGGTGGTAGTCCTCGTTCTTGACGGCATCGGATGGAATCAACTGTGCAAGCGTCATCACCTAGCCCCAACGATGTCTGCGATGGCGGGCGGAGCGATCACGAGTGTTGCGCCTTCGACAACAGCGACAGCGCTGACATCGATTAGCACCGGAGCTCCTCCTGGACTTCATGGGATTATGGGTTACCGAATGGCGATGGGTCGCGACATTCTCAATGTCCTGCGATGGTCGGCAAATGGTCGCGATGCGCGGAAATCTCTTGAACCTGAGTTCGTACAGACGCTTGACGTGTTCGAGGCGCAACGACCGCCGGTGATTACGCGTGCAGAGTTTCGCGAATCTGGATTTACTCGAGCTCATCTCGATAAGACTCGATTCGTTGGTTGGCGAGTGTCGTCAACACTTGTTACAGAAATCGCGGCAGCGCTGAATCGCAACGAACCATTCGTCTATGCCTATTACGACGGGATTGACAAGATCGCCCATGAGTTTGGTCTCGGAGCGCATTACGACGCCGAGTTGGCGTTTGTCGATCGGCTCGTTGCCGACATCTTGAGCGCCCTGCCAACGGGTGCAGTGTTGGTTGTCACCTCTGACCACGGTCAGGTCGATGTTGGCGACGCTGTCCTGATGCCCGATCCAGTAGTGATGGCCCATGTTGATCTGCAATCAGGCGAAGGAAGATTTCGTTGGTTGCACGCTCGTCCGGGCCATGCCCGTGCGTTGTTTGATGACTCGAGCGCACTGCACTCTGATCGTTCATGGGTCGTGAGTCGTGACCAAGTCATCGATGAAGGCTGGTTCGGTTCGACTGTCACTGACGATGCTCGATCTCGCTTAGGCGACGTCGCCTTGGTTGCTCGAGATGCGATCGCTTTTCATGATCCCGCCGATAGCGGGTCGTTTCCTCTGCGAGCCCGGCATGGCTCGTTAACAGCCGACGAAATGTATGTTCCGCTCCTCGTTGGAAACTCTTGAGCATTCTCCGGTAAGACTGTTCACATGACAGACGCAATGACCGGAGGCGCTGATCGCGCCGAACTCGTAGTCCCGAGCGAAGAAGTCGGTGCTGACGAAGATCAGCGTGAGATGGTGTCAGAGCCAGCGAAGGTGATGCGCGTCGGTTCGATGATCAAGCAATTGCTCGACGAGGTTCGTCAGACCGAACTTGATGAACCATCACGAATTCGTTTGCGAGCGATCTACGACAGGTCAATCGAAGAACTGGGTTCGGCGTTATCGCCAGATCTTCGCGATGAATTGAAGCGTCTGGCGTTTCCGTTTGCCGAAGAAGGCACGCCGACCGAGATTGAGCTGCGGGTGGCCCAAGCGCAGCTCGTTGGCTGGCTCGAAGGCCTCTTTCATGGGATTCAAGCCACTCTGTTTGCTCAACAGATGGCTGCTCGACAACAACTCGAGAACATGCGGGGTGAACTGCCCCCCGGGGTCGGTCACCCAGGTTCGGAATTTCCCGAACCCGAGGACCGCCCCGGGACTTACCTCTAGGACTCAGTTTTTCTTCAGGAACCAGAAGCGAGCGTGGCCTTGACCTTGCTCAACTGGTAGCCGGAGAACAGGAACAACAGGCCAAGCAGTGCGAGGCCGATGCCGATCACGATGCCGAGCACGTTCGTGGTGGCTTCGGGCCACGCCATGATGATGACGCCGATGGCGATGGTGATGAGACCCTCGATGAGGAGCGCGCCTCGGCCGCCGTCCTTGCCAATCATGAATGAGACGACGATCGCAATGAGTCCGGTAATCACGAAATCGAGGCCAACGAGCCAAACAATGACGGTGACGGTTGCGTCTGTCCAGAAGATCAGTGCGAGACCAAACCCGAAATTCACCAAGCCACGGATCAGCAGCAAGCCCCAGTAGGAGCCCTTGCGGTGTGTGGTGACTGCCTCGGCGGCCTGGCCAAAGCCGGAGACGACGAAGAGGAATCCGATGATGATCGCAATGATCGATTCTTTGCGATCGGGCCGGAACAGTAGGACGAGGCCGGCGATGAGGCTGATGAAGCCAATCGAGTAGGCGGTGATTCTGGACCCTCTTAGGAGGTCCATTGTGGAACGGTCTTCGGCTGCTGCGGTCATTGTGACCTCCAAGTTGGAGTGGATGATGAAAGGTTGCTGAAAGGTTACGGCCGATCCTCGGTGGGCTTAGGGATCCCCGGAGCGCGAGCGGGGGGAGTGACGCTACGATCGCCGGGCATCACATCGGTGTAATTCGCCGAGTAGCGGACCCATTTCAACGACCACAGCACGGAGCCCACAGCGGTGCCCGATTCCTTTACCCATCTGCATCTGCATACCGAGTTCTCGATGCTCGATGGGGCCGCGCGTGTAGGCGATGTGGTGGCCGCAGCCGCAGCCGATGGTCAACCCGCAGTCGGCATCACCGACCACGGCAACATGTATGGCGTTCTCGATTTCTACAAGGCGGCGAAAGAGGTTGGGGTCAAGCCGATTATCGGCTCGGAGCTCTACCAGGCCTACGACCACCGAACCGAGCGACCAACTCGGCGGGGGCGTATGGATGATTCCGGTGGCGAAGCCGAGGGTGGTCGTAAGGCGTATTACCACCTGACGGCATTGGCCGAGAGTTCGGTTGGTTACAAAAATCTCATTCAGCTCTCGAGTCGTGCCTTTCTCGAGGGTTATTACATGAAGCCCAAAGTCGATTGGGAGTTGCTCGAAGAGCATCACGAAGGTCTCATCGTCACGAGTGGATGTCTCGGTGGCCAAGTCCTGCAAGCGCTCATGAACGGCGATGAACGCGGTGCGCTCGAAAAAGCAGCGCGGCTTCAAGACATCTTTGGTCGAGACAATTTCTTCGTCGAAATTCAAGACCACGGCATTCCCGAACAGAAAACCACGAATCCACAATTGCTCGAGATCGCGCGCGCAATTAAGGCGCCGCTCGTCGCTACGAATGACAGTCACTACGTGCATCAGCACGATGCGGTTTCGCACGACGCGTTGTTGTGCGTGCAAACCGGGTCGCTAATGAGCGACCCTGATCGCTTCAAATTTCATGGCGATCAGCACTACCTGAAATCGGCCGCCGAAATGCGGTGGTTATTCGATGAGGTTCCTGAAGCCTGCGACAACACGCTCTGGATTGCGGAACGGTGCAATGTTGAAATCGAATTCGGCAATCCGCAACTCCCTAACTTTCCCCTTCCCGAGGGCTTTACCGATGGTGCGGAGTACCTCCGTCATCTCACGTTCGAAGGTGCGAAAGAACGTTGGGGCGAGACTGTTCCCGATCACATCGTCGAGCGTCTGGTCTATGAACTCCAAGTCATCGCCGACATGGGGTTCTCTTCGTACTTCCTGATCGTTTGGGACCTCATTAAGCACGCGCGAGATAACAACATTCGCGTCGGGCCAGGTCGAGGTTCAGCCGCTGGGTGTGCGGTGGCGTACACGTTGCGAATCACTGACCTTGATCCAATCGAATACGACCTTCTGTTCGAGCGCTTCTTGAACCCAAGCCGCAGTTCGATGCCCGATATCGATATGGACTTCGACTCTCGTTACCGAGACGAAATGATCCGCTATGCGGCAGAGAAATATGGCCGTGACCATGTCGCTCAGATCGTTACGTTCTCGACGATCAAAGCTCGTGCTGCGGTTCGTGATGCCGCCCGCGTGCTGGGCTATCCCTATGCGGTGGGCGACAAAGTCGCCAAGCTCATGCCTCCGTTGGTGATGGGTCGCGACACGCCGCTTTATGCGTGCCTCGAGGAACACCCCAAGTTCACTGATGGTTTCAAGATGGCCTCAGATCTTCGCGACATCTACGCCAATGACAACGATGCGCGTCAGGTTATCGATGTTGCGCGTGGACTCGAAGGACTTCGTCGCCAGGACGGCATTCACGCTGCAGCGGTAGTGATTACCAAGGAACCGCTTACCGAGTACCTGCCGATTCAGCGTAAGCACGAGGCTGGCTCTGATCCCGATCTCGCTCCGGTCGTCACACAGTACGAAATGCACGGCGTCGAGGAACTTGGCCTTCTCAAGATGGATTTCCTCGGGTTGCGAAACCTCGATGTCATCACCGACACCTTGGCCATGCTCGTAATCACTCAAGGGATCAATGTCGATATCGACACGATTCCGCTCGATGACGACCTCACGTTGTCAATGTTGCGCAACGGCGACTCCATTGGCGTGTTCCAGCTTGAAGGCGGCCCCATGCGAGCGCTCATGCGTTCCTTGGCGCCGACCTCGTTCGAAGATGTTGCCGCTCTTGTAGCGCTCTACCGACCTGGCCCGATGGCTGCGAACATGCATAACGATTACGCCGATCGCAAGAACGGGCGTAAACCGATCGACTACCTGCACGACGATCTTGCCGAACTTCTTGGCGACACTTACGGACTCATGATCTACCAAGAGTCGGTCATGCGAGTAGCGCAGAAGTTTGCTGGGTATTCGCTCGCCGACGCAGACAATCTTCGCAAAGCATGTGGCAAGAAAGTGCGCGAACTCATTCAGAAAGAGCGCGAGAAGTTTGTCGAAGGTTGCGACGCCGAGGGCTATGGCCGAGAAATTGGTTCCGCGCTTTTCGATGTCATCGAACCATTTGCCGATTACGCGTTCAACAAGAGCCACAGTTATGGCTACGGGCTTATCGCCTATCAAACTGCGTACCTCAAGGCGCATTACCCGGTTGAGTATCTGGCCGCGCTTCTCACCAGCGTCAAAGCCAATCTCGACAAAGCGGCGATTTATCTCAACGAGTGTCGTCAGGTCGGCATCGAAGTGCTGGTGCCCGATGTCAACATTTCGGTGAGTGATTTCATCGCCTTCGACAAACCCGATGGAACACGCGCTATTGCCTTTGGAATGTCTGCAGTTCGAAATGTTGGTGCGGGTCTCGTCGGACTCATGCTCGCCGAGCGCGACGCAAACGGGCAGTTCGAAGATTTCTTTAACTTTTGCGATCGAGTCGATGTCAGCGTTCTCAATAAGCGGACAATCGAGTCGCTCATCAAAGCCGGTGGTTTCGATTCGATGGGCTATTCCCGAAAGGGACTTCTCGGCTACTTCGATCGAATCATCGATGACACCGTTGCCCGTCGGCGTAAAGAAGCCGAAGGTCAGTTCGATCTCTTCTCAATGGCCGATGGCGACGACGATGGCGCGCTGGTGGCCGGAACTCGCATTGTCATTCCAGAAGACGACTTCGATAAGCGACAACGTCTCACCTTCGAAAAAGAAATGCTCGGTCTCTATGTCTCAGACCATCCGCTTATGGGTGCCGAGATGTCGTTGCGTCGTCGGACCGAATCGACAATCGCCGAACTCGAAGGTGTCGAAGACGGCACAATGCGAACCGTTGGTGGACTCGTCACTTCGTTGCAGAAAAAGTGGACTCGGAAAGGCGACCTCATGGCCGTCTTCGTTCTCGAGGACCTTCAGGCAACCGTCGAGGTCATGGTGTTTCCCAAGACCATGCAGAACTATGGGCACCTTCTCGAAGACGATGCGGTGGTGATCCTTCGTGCCCGGGTCGATACCCGTGATGACCAGCCCAAGCTCATGGCGATGGAACTTGAACGGTTTGAGCCGGTGATCGATGGCAACCCGCCCGTGAACGTCAATCTGAAACCTGCTGCGCTTAGCGACGAACTGCTCAGCGCCCTCAAAGCTCTGCTCTCTGAGCATCCCGGCGAATCTCAGGTCTTCCTCCACATCGGCGAGCACCAGGTGTTGCTGCTCCCGGAGAATTTTGCGGTCTCGGCTACTGCCGGACTTCTCGCCGAACTTCGGGAATTGCTTGGCCCAGATGCCGTCGCTCACTGACATCGGGGGCCGAATTGCGTTAGCGGGCGAGCCGGGGTGAACTGGTACTCCGGTTTTGTCTGTTTCAGGGGCTGTTGAACCATGGCTATCAAGGTCGTTACCAAAGATTGCACCCAACTCAGTGATGCTGAGTTGGCAGAGATGGCGGATATCTGCGCGGATGGGCCAAGCCTCTACGAGGTCGGGCAACTTTCCAAGCAGGTTGAGGCGTGGGTCCTTGTTTCGTTGGCACGAGAAGGAAACGGCCTTAAAGGCTTCTCCTTCTGCACTCTCGAACGCATCGGTGGCACCCCCAGCGTGCTGATTGGGCTTGCGTCGGTGAAGCGCACCTCCAAGCGATCCTCGGTATTGCGAGCGATCCTCGCTGACCAGTTCAAGCGCGCTGTCATGGCTTTCCCTGACGAAGATGTGCTGATGGGAACCCGTTTCACCACTGCAAACGGATTTGAAGCCTTTCGCACACTCGATGACATCATTCCTCGCCCCGACCACAAGGCCACAGGCGAAGAGCGTGCATGGGGACGTCGTCTCGCGAAGCGATTCAGCATCAGTTCAAGTTCGTACGATGACAAAACCTTCATCGCTACTGGTGACGGTTCGTTCCCGTTGGCACTTGATTACGAATCACTCGAGGCCGACAGCATCGATCCAGAGATCGTCGGGTTGTTCAAGAACGTCGGCGCCAAGCGAGGCGATTCGCTTATTGCCTTCGGCTGGGCGATGGCCGAGGATCTCGCCAAGATCAAGTGATCCCCAGGTCGGCGTAATGCAATTCGCCGACGTAGTCGCAAACAGGCGCATGGTTCGTTCGTTCGAAACGCGCCCGGTTCCATCGGATGTTCTTGATCGTGTTCTTGATCTTGCGCGTCGGGTGCCAGCCGCGGGAAATACGCAAGGCCTTGATCTTGTGGTTCTCGAGGGCGAGCAGACCCAGCGTTACTGGGAAGCCTCCTTGCCGATGGAACGGCGAGCCGCGTTCCCCTGGCCGAAGCTTCTTGATGCTCCGGTGCTGATCATTCCCGTGTCGTGGCCAGCCGCTTATATCGAGCGTTACGGAGAGGACGACAAGGCGCGCACCGGACTCGGCGAAAGCGAAGCTTCGTGGTCAGTTCCGTATTGGTATGTCGACACAGCGTTCGCCGCAATGGTCACGATGTTGGCGGCAGTCGATGAAGGTCTCGGCGCGTTGTTCTTTGGTCAGTTTGAACACGAAGGTGCGGTGAAGAATGCTCTCGGCATTCCCGCTGACCGCCGGCCAGTTGGAACGATCGCGCTTGGCTACGCCGCCGACGAGCAGCGACCGAGCGCCTCGTCGAAGCGTCCGCGTCGACCCTTCGATGAGGTCGTGCATCGCGGCAGTTGGTAATCAACCAAGTGCGTTAAGGCGCTCGTTGAATTCTTCGGTGGTTAACGCTGGCGCTGCACACACCATTTGGCGGCAGACGTAGGCCCGTCCGTCGGGCCCTGTTTCATTGCGGCCTTCCCAGAGCGGCGAGGAGCCAGGTGCTCCCCATGTGAGGACGCTGCGAGGCAGCCAGCGGCGTTGGGCTTCGGCGACGAGGTCGGGGCGATCTCCTGAAATGACAATTTCGTCAACGCCAAGCACACGCAGTTCGGCGGCGAGAAGGAGGTGGCCAAAGCCGAGCGGCAAACGTGCCGCTGCTTCGGCAAGTCGATCGACGATCGCCGTTGCAAACTCGCGGTGAGGTTCATTCCCGGTGAGGGCAGCGAGGCGGAGAAGACCAACAGCGGCGAGGCTGTTCGCACACGCAGTGGCGTTGTCCATGAGTTCTTTGGGGCGGGCAACGAGTTGATCGCCGTCGGTGCCATTCGTGTAGACGCCGATGTCATCGGGGTCACCGAACAGTTCGATGAGCGCGGCGGCGGTGGCAGTTGCTTCATCGAGCCAGCGGGGATCGCCGGTTGCTTCGTGGACACGAACGAATGCATCGATGAGAGCGCCGTAGTCAGCGCTGAACGCGAGAACGCGAGCTTCGCCCTGCCACGAGCGCATCCAGCGTCCATTTACCCTCAGGTTGTCGCAAAGGAAGTTTGCGTTTGTAACTGCAGCCTCCAGCCATTCGGCCGAACCAGTTGCTGCGGCAGCCTCGGCAATCGTGGAAAGCATGAGAGCGTTCCATTCGGTGAGGACTTTGTCATCGAGACCGGGTCGGATCCGCTTATTGCGAACGGCAAGTAGCGCGACTCGGCCGCGTTCAACGGCGTCGGGTCGATCAAGGTCGCCACGAACGACGCGCTCAAGGATGTTGGAGTGTTCCCAGTTGCCGTGGTCGGTGGCTCCAAACCATTCGATGACGGCCTCGGCGTCGTCGCCACAAATTGCACGGATCTCGTCGATCGACCAGACGTAGAACTTTCCTTCGACGCCTTCGGAGTCGGCATCTTCGGCGGAAAAGAACCCGCCAAGAGGGTGGCGAAGATCGCGCAGTACGTACTCGATAGTTTCTTCAAGTGTTTGAAGAAATCGCGGTTCACCGGTGAGCTGCCACGCGTGCAGGTAGACGCGTGCGAGGAGCGCTTCGTCGTACAGCATCTTTTCGAAATGGGGAATGAGCCAACGCCGGTCGGTGGCGTAGCGAGCGAACCCGCCACCGAGATGGTCGTAAATACCGCCGGCGGCCATGGCGTCAAGTGAAAGTAGCGCGGCGTCGAGTGCCGCAGGGTCGCCAGTGTGAGCGTGCTGGCGTAGCAGTGAATCGAGGGCAAATGTTTGCGGAAACTTGGGAGCAGCACCGAACCCGCCGTCGATCGAATCGATCTGACTAATTAGGGAAGAAGTCGCCGCGCTGAAGATGAGGTCGTCGGGTTCGCGAGTGGGTTGGGGGAGTTGCACGCCTTCGTCGATTGCTTCGGTGACGGTCGTTGCTTGTTCGACGAGGTCGTCTCGGCGGGTATTCCACAACTCGTTGATGCGTTCACAAAGTTCAGCGAAACCGAGGTGACCGCCGCGCGAGGTTTTTGGGAAGTAGGTGCCGGCAAAGAATGGTCGACCGTCGGGCAGACAGAACACCGTCATCGGCCAACCGCCGTGACCGTTCATCGCTTGTACGGCGTCCATATACACCGCATCAACATCGGGGCGTTCTTCGCGATCGACTTTGACGTTCACGAAGAGGCGATTCATGAGCGCTCCGGTGGCTTCGTCTTCAAATGATTCGTGGGCCATCACGTGACACCAATGGCACGCCGAGTATCCGACGGAGATGAGGATGGGAACATCACGGTCGGCAGCCTCGGCCAAAGCCTCTGGACCCCAAGGCCACCAGTCGACGGGGTTGTCAGCGTGCTGACGCAGATAAGGACTTGTTTCGTTGGCAAGGCGATTGGTCACGGGCGGGAGGGTAGCGGTCTTAGGGTTCTACGATGGAGTCATGACGACAGTTCCGCGGATCGCCTTCAACGATGGCCACTCGATTCCTCAGATTGGTTTTGGAGTTTTCAAGATTCCCGCTGAAGAGGCTGAGCAACTCGTGGGTGAAGCAATCACGACCGGCTACCGCCATATCGATACTGCGTGGGGCTATTTCAACGAAGAGGGAGTCGGCGCTGCGGTGAATACCTGTGGCCTTGCTCGTGAGGACATCTTCGTCACCACAAAGGTCTGGAATAGCTCGCAGGGCCGAAAACTTTCCATCGAGTCATTCGATCGTTCGCTCGAAACGCTGGGCTTCGACTACCTCGATCTCCTCCTCATTCATTGGCCAGCACCGGTGAACGATCTCTATGTTGAAACCTGGGAAACGTTTATCGAATTGCGTGAAAGTGGCCGGGTCCGTTCGATAGGAGTGTCAAACTTCGAGCCCGAGCACCTCCACCGCGTCATCGAAGCAACTGGCGTTGTCCCGGCACTTAACCAGATCGAACTTCACCCGTTCTTTCAGCAGAAACTTCTGCGCGACTTCCACGACCTTCACGGGATTGTGACCGAAGCATGGGGTCCCATCGCCCGTGGTGCGGTCGACGACGATCCATTGCTCGTGATGTTGGCCAACAACTACGGCCGGACACCCGCGCAGATGGCTCTGCGCTGGGAGATCCAACACGGAATCGTCACCATTCCGAAATCGGCAACGCTGTTGCGAATTCAGTCGAACTTCGATGTCTTCGACTTCACGATCAGTGAAGACGATATGGCGATGATTGATGCGCTTGATCGTGAAGACGGTCGCTTCGGACCGCTTCCGTCAGAGATGAACTGACCGAGTTCGCTACTTTCCTTCGAAGTTGGGCGTGCGCTTTTCTGAAAATGCCTTCATGCCTTCTTTGGCATCGGCTGAGCGCATCACCGGTATGACATGACCAATTTCGATTGGCTGAGCTTCGGATTCGGGTAACCAACCGGTTTCGATGACCGAGGCCTTCGCTGCCTTGACGGCGAGCGGACCATTGGCACAAATGACGTCGGCGATTTCTCGGGCCTTGGCCATTCCTTCGCCACTCGGGGCGATGTGGCTCACGAGGCCCCAGCGGAGTGCCTCTTCGGCGTCGAGAATGCGACCAGTGATGAGCATGTCCATCGCAACGGCGTAGGGGATCTGACGCTTCAGGCGCATCGTGGAACCGGCCCCAGCGATGAGACCGCGTTTCACTTCGGGAACGCCGAAGGTCGCGTGCGATTCAGCGATACGAATATCGGTCGACTGCAACATTTCGCAGCCGCCACCCATGCACTGGCCATTGACCACAGCGATGATCGGCTTTGTGCACCAATGTGTCAGCAGGAGGCCTTTGCCGGTTATGCCTGGGTCGGCTTTGAGGCGTTCCTGAATGAGTTTCGCCTCTTCAGTGATTTCTCCAGACATCCAGCCGTCGTTGAGATCGCCGCCTGCGCAATAGGCAACATCGCCGGTACCGGTGAGGATGACACAACGGATCGAGTCATCACTGTCGGCAAGGTCCCATGCGTCGGCGAATCTCACGAGCATGTCGGGCACAAGTGCATTCCGGCGATGCGGACGATTCATTGTGAGGATGAGAACTGGCCCTTCACGTTCAACGAGGAGGGTTGGTCCTTGGGTCTCAGTCATGTTCTCCGCTTTCGTGCGAGTGGTGTTACAGCAGACGTCGTTGGATTTTTCCGAGCGGTGTGCGCGGCAGTGCATCAAGAAGTTCGATGCGTCGAGGCGCACAGTAGGCGGGGAGCGTCTGCTTCACGTGGTCTCGAAGTTCGTCGAGCGTGGGTGGCTGTGACGCGTCAGTGGCCACGATGATGGCGGTGACGACGTGGCCCCATTCATCGTCGAGACGACCGACGACGGCAACCTCGGCGATTGAAGTAAGTCTGGAAAGTGATTCTTCAACGGGGGCCGGCCAGATGTTCTCACCGCCAGAGATAATGAGATCGCCGCGGCGTCCATGGACGACGAGTCGCTCGTTAGCCAGTTCGCCTCCGTCGTTGGTGGGGAACCAACCATCGGCAGTGCGGGGGTTGGTTCCATCTCGGTAGCAGCGCAACAACATCTGGCCGCGTACTTGGATCTCACCGTCAACGATTCGAAGTTCGACGCCCGGGAGAAGTTCGCCATCGAACACCACGGCGCTGCCGGTTTCGGTCATGCCGTAGCTGGCTCGGCAATTATCGGGAAGATTTTCAGGCGCTGCCTGTCCACCAACGATGATGCGGCGAAACAGTCGCGGATCGATTCGCGCGAGTGCAGTGGGTACGAGTGAGGTGAGCGTGGCACCATCGCGGGCCGCAGTCTCGACAACCGCAGCATCAAACCGATCATGGACGACAAGCGGAATTTCGAACGTACGCGAGCGAACCACGATGGCGAGACCGGCGATGTGGGTGAGGGGCAGGCAACACAACCAACGATCGTTTGAGACATCGACGCCGAGTGCGGTTGAGGTTGATCGTGCTGATGCCTCGAGCGACGCGTGTGTATGCACAACGCCCTTCGGCGTGCCCGTGCTTCCAGAGGTGGCAACCACAAGGGCATCGCCGGATTCGACCTTTCGGCCATTGAGTTGATGTTCATTGCCTTCCGCATCGACCAGCAGGGTCGGAGAGAGGGCGGAGAGGAGCGAATCCCGGGCTGCAGCCGGGAGGTGAGGGTCGAGGGGTAGAACGGCGTCGCCGCGCTCCCAGGCCTGCGAGAGGGTCTCGACAAAGCGCTGTCCGGTCTGGGCGATCGCCACTAATTCCTGCATCGGGGTTGAGGCTAGGCCTCAGATTCGGCGGGTTCGGGTTCCAACGGCCACACTTGCCGCCATGAAGGACTGGATTGCTGGTGCTCGACCCCGAACCCTGCCTGCGGCACTTGTTCCTGTTCTCGTCGGAACCGCCGCTGCGGCCGGGATGAACGGTGACACCAATGCGTTGAAGGGGCTCATCATCTGGCGTTTCGCAGCGGCTCTCGTCGTCTCGCTCGCGCTGCAAATCGGCGTCAACTATGCCAACGATTATTCCGATGGAATTCGCGGTACTGATGCCGATCGGGTGGGACCGATGCGGCTCACTGGGTCGGGGCGTAAAACTCCAAGCGCGGTGAAGCGTGCAGCATTCGCATCATTTGGTGTTGCCGCAGTTGCCGGACTCGCTCTTGCAGCGACAACGAGTTGGTGGTTGATTGCTGTGGGCGCCGTCGCAATCGCCGCTGCTTGGTTCTATACGGGAGGTCCGCGGCCGTATGGCTACGCCGGCCTTGGCGAGGTTTTCGTCTTTGTCTTCTTTGGCGTTGTAGCGACTACGGGATCGGCCTTCGTTCAAATCGAACGAATCACGCCACTCACGCTGTTGATTTCTGTTCCGGTCGGGCTTTTCGCTACCGCGTTGTTGGTCGTGAATAATCTCCGCGATATCCCCGGCGACACCACAGCAGGAAAGCGAACACTCGCCGTTCGACTTGGAGACAAGTGGACACGGGTGCTCTACATCGTGCTTATTGTCGCCCCGTTCATCACGGTGCCGTTCCTTTGCGGACTATCGCAACGCCCTGCGGGTGCGTTCTCGATGTTCGCAGTTCTCCTTGCCCGCAAGCCCGTACAACGTGTGATCGAAGGTGCCCGCGGACCCGCGTTGATTCCAGTTCTTGGAGCAACGGGAAAGATCCAGTTGGCCTTCGGCGTGTTGATCTCGGTCGGATTGTTCATCGGCGGCTGATCACAGCCACTCGGTAATTGCCGCGGCGGTTGCTGCCGGGTTCTCTAACTGGGCGCTGTGTCCGGCGTCGGCGACGGACTCGAACGACGCGTTGTTTCCGATTGACGCGACCAGGCGATGGCCAAGTTGGGTGAACTTCTCATCGTTTGAGCCAGCGAGAACGAGGACGGGCATCGTGAGAGTGTTGAGCCGATCCCATAACGATTCTTGGGTACCGACTCCGCACAGTCGCAAGCTTGAGGCCAAACCAGCCGTGGAGTTCGTGGCTCGAAGTTCGCGAAACGATTGTTCGGCGGTGAGCGATGCAAACATTGGTTGCGAAAGCCACTCGTCGAGAAATACACCGACCCCGACTTCTTCGAGATGATCAGCAAGTGACTCATCGGCAACGCGACGCTGCTTGCGTTCTTCCTCGCTGTCGAGTCCGCCAGTAGCCCCGATCAGGACGAGTCGTTCGACGAGATCAGGAAACGCAAGGGCGAGGTGGAGGGCGATCCGGCCGCCCAGCGAGTACCCGATGACAATGTTCGGGGTGATGGCTGACGCGATCATCGCCGCTGATTGCGTCAGATCGCCGCGGATCTCTGCCGAACCGCCATGGCCGGGAAGGTCAATTGCCAAGATCGGATGGCTCGTAGCGAGTTGGTCAGCGAATGAACCCCAGCATTCGGCGGTCTGGGTGAAACCGTGCAGCAACGTTATTGAGGTGGTGTCAGCAGTTGTCCCCGACCGGATGCTGGAAAGAAGTTGGGAAGCCACCTGCTCAGCGTAGAGGCCGGGCCGGCGCGGACCGTAGGCTTAGTGCATGACTGACGAGGACAACGGCGTACTCAACGCAACGTTCTGCGCCACCCTCGTCGATGAGTGGGTTCGCAACGGTCTGACCGATGCAGTGGTGTGTCCTGGATCGCGTTCGACGCCCATGGCGGTCGCGCTCGCATCCGATGATCGTGTGAGCGTTCATGTCCATCATGACGAGCGCTCAGGATCGTTTATGGCGCTCGGGCTTTCTCGGGCGACTGGGCGCGCCGCGCTTGTGCTTTGCACGAGCGGAACGGCTGCAGTCGAATTTCATCCGGCTGTTGTCGAGGCCGATCTCGATCGGGTGCCTTTGCTCGTCGTAACCGCCGATCGACCGCCTCGGCTTCGTGGTGTCGGTGCTCCTCAAACGATCAATCAGGTGGGGCTCTACGGCGGCTCCGTGCGAGCGCAATTCGATGGCCCACTCCCGTCAACCGAGAACGCATCCTCTTGGCGCTTTCTTGCAAAACAATCATGGTGGGCCACTGCGGGATCAGACCCTGGACCCGTTCACTGCAATCTCCCATTCGATGAACCACTTCTTGGTGTTCCAGCACAATTGCCGCCGTTGGAAGACCGGCAACAAGCCATTGTCGATTCCGGAGATCCGTTTACTCATCCAGGGCCGCTGCCGTTGCGCGGACTGATTGTTGCTGGAAGTGGAATCGATGACCCCGAAGCAGTTTTGCGACTTGCTGAAGTGTTGGGTTGGCCGATTCTCGCTGACCCACGCAGCGGATGTCGCTGCGAACATCAACATGTGATCGCACACGCCGACACCTTGATGCGTAGCGACGGAGCGCAAACGCTGGTCGAGATGATTGTTCGGTTTGGCTCACTTCCTGCGTCGAAAGTGGTGGGCGAGTGGATTAGCGCGACGAGTGTGCCGCACGTCCACGTCGATCCCACCACAGTTGTGAACGATCCCTCTCAGACCGTCACCCACCGTGTCCGTCAGTCAGCCTCTGCCTACGTCCGATCGGTTCTTCCCCTCGTTGAGCGCGCTTCCGACGTGACATGGAATGAGACGTGGCGCAGAAGCGATGACGCCGTCGAGGTTGCATTCGAGGCAGCACTGAAAAACTTTGATTCGATTACCGAACCAGGTGTTGCTCGGCAAACTGTTGCTACAACACCTGTCGGCGGAACCCTTGTGGTTTCTTCTTCAATGCCAATACGTGATGTCGAATGGTTCAGTGCTCGACGCGAAGGGCTCACTGTGGTGTCGAACCGTGGAGCAAATGGCATCGATGGGGTGGTCTCCACTGCTGTCGGTGTTGCGCTCTCTGGTACTCCCACCACATTGCTTATCGGTGACGTTGCTTTTCTTCACGACACGAATGGGTTGCTTGGACTCGATGCACGTGGTGTCGATCTGTGCATCGTGGTGGTCGATAACGACGGCGGCGGAATCTTTTCGTTCCTCCCTCAAGCCACAGCCCTCGATGCGGAGCGATACGAACAGCTCTTTGGCACGCCACATGGCGTCGATCTCACGACGCTTGCCCATGCTCATGGGTTGCCGGTGCTCGAGGCGGCCGATGACGAGGCTGTCGGCCTTGCGATTGAGGCGTCACTGGCTGCAGGCGGAGTCCATATCGTCATAGCTCGGTCTGAGCGAGCCGAGAATGTTGCGGTGCACGATGAACTCCAGCGGGCTGGGCGGGAAGCGGCAGCAAGCGCTGGGTGGCTTACGGCCTGATGATTGCTCCGAGCATCGTCTGAAGTTTCGCTCGGGTTTCGGCAAGTTCCTGTTCGGGCTGTGAGTCGGCAACCACGCCAACCCCGGCATGAATTCGGGTGCGCGTTCCATCAATCTGGGCGGAGCGAATGCCAACGGCCCAAGTTCCGTTTCCTTTCGCGTCAACCCATCCGACGGGACCAGCGAATCGTCCGCGGTCAAGATCTTCAAGCTCAGCGATGAGCTCAAGTGCAGCGTCTCGCGGCATCCCCCCGACTGCTGGCGTTGGGTGCAGTGCGCTCACGAGATCAAGGACAGAAGCAACTGGATCAGAGAGTTGACCCTCTAGTCGAGTCGAGAGGTGTTGCACGTTTGCGACGGCCACGATCGAGGGTTCGTCCTCTTCGTCGAGATAGGAACACCACGGCAACAACGTGTCGTGAACCATGTCGATGGTGTGACGATGTTCGTCGCGAGTGTTTGTTGATGCCAGAAGCGAAGCGGCGAGGCGTGCGTCTGTTTCTGGGTCGCCACTGCGCGGTGCCGTACCGGCCATTGGGTGAGCGCGAACGCTCTGACCGGAACGTTCGACAAGAAGTTCCGGTGAGGCGCCAACAAACCCATCGATGCAGAACAGATGGCTTGCGGGGAACGACCGCCGTAACTGAGACAACACCGCACTTGGGCGAACCGGCCGATCGGTGACGATTTCGACGCCGCGAACCAGGACGACTTTCTGTGCGCTTCCAGAGCGCAATCGCTGGGTGGCTTCGAAAACCGCGTTGCACCAGTCCTCAGGGCTGCGCAGGGGGTGAAGGTCAAACGATGAAGGCGAGGTGCTAGATGTGTGGATGCCCGCGTCGCGGGCGAAACCGGTGCCGGCGTGCTCGGCGCGCTCGAGGATTGCAGTGAGTTCCGATTCCGAAGGTTCGTCCTCGGGTAAGGAAATCGTCGTGATCCAGGCGGCTCCGTCGGGACCACATCCGATGACAACGCGGGGAATGAGAAGTTCTCCATCAAGTTCAGCATCGAAAGGGAACGCGCCGATTCCGACAGCACCGGTTCCCGGCAGTCCGACCGAATCACTGACCTCGATTGTTGCCAGTGCCGCGCTGACGGATGCGCCAGAGGTGCGTTGGTTGCCTCGTGGAACGGGGATTCGGGCAGTGACGCCGATACCAACCAGGCCGATTCCGTTACTTGCGAAGAGTGCATCGGCGTCATCGCACAGAGACACCAAGTCGGGTGCAGTAGCGAGTGGGCGGGTGCGGGCAAAGAGCCCCGCTGTCAGGTTCACTTCGTGTCGCTACGCCGAGTTGCGGTGATGAGTTGTGAAATCCCGACGGAAAGAAGTTGGCGCTCAACCTGAACGAACCCTGCGTCGGCCAGACGTTGCAGCATCACGCCCGGTTCGGGAAGGTAGGCAACTGACTTCGGGAGGTACTGATACGCCGATGGATCCGACAGCAGTCCGCCCACTTTCGGAACCACCGAACCGAAATAGATCGAATGTCCCCAGCGCAGGAAACGATTGGGTGGTTCGGCGACTTCCAGTATGGCGATGCGCCCGCCGGGGCGAACGGTGCGAGCGAGTTCGGTGAAGAAGCCGTCGAGTTCGACAAGATTGCGAAGAGCAAACCCGCAGGTGATGCCATCGAGCGAACCGTCGGGAATCGGCAAGGCCAACGCATCTGCTTCTGCGAGTGGGGCAGAGGTACGAGCAGCAGCAAGCATTCCGTAGGAGAGATCGAAACCGATTGGACGGTGCCCATGCTTTTGGAGTTCACGACAGAAATCGCCAGTTCCGCAGGCAAGGTCAGCTACGAGTGAACCGTCGGGAAGTCCGAGCTCACGAACCGTTCGGGTGCGCCATCGAACATCCATCCGAAAGGTCATCACTCGGTTCACAAGGTCGTAGCGCGGAGCGATCGCGTCGAACATCGAACGAACAGCGCGAACTTTCTCATCGCCTTGGGGGAGTTGTTGACTGTCGATTTCCTTCACCTCTCAACCCTACGGTGCGACCCGGCTCTGAGACGAAGCGGGTTAGGGAATTGGAGCCGTCGTCGTGGTGGTCGTTGTTGGAGCCGTCGTCGTGGTGGTCGTTGTTGTGGTCGTGGTCGAGCTGGTGGTCGTTGTGGTTGATGATGGCTGGGTGACTGGTGTTGTTGTTGGCGTCGTGGTGCGCTGGGCAGACATCGAGAACTTCGACAGGTTCGAAACGCTCGGGTGGGCTGCCCCTGCTGGACCCTTGGCGAAGGCTCGCAAGATGTTTTCGGTGACCTTCTGGAGTTTGCATACCGGCGTTGATGGCGTTCCGGTTGGACATGCCTCGAGCATGAGGGGTGACCATCCGAAGGTGGCGGCAGCGAATACCCCGGCCCCGCTGGAAGCGGAATACCACGTGGTGTCGGCATAGGAGTTCATTCCCCGGCAGGTCACGGGTGAGTGAGCGAGGATCTGAATATTCGCCGGAGTTGGAACACTGAGATTCACACGGTCGTATTCGTTGCCGACCATATGAGCAATTTTTTCGCCGTTCTTGAAACCGGATCCTTGAAACATCCACATTGATGCGTCGCCGACAACCCAATCGGCATTAACAGGGTTGCATTCGTAATAAGACCCAGTGAGGGAACTCTCGGGGTTGGGGGCTGGACTCTCGCGGAATGATGTCGTGACGCGTTCTGGATCTTTGCCATTGAGTGGATCGCGCGAAGCATCGCGATAATTGATCTCGTGTCGGTCGGGCCCATCTGCAGTGGGTTCAAGGCGGATGCGCCGGTAAACATTATTGGCCCCGAAGAAACCGATATTTACGCCAGCGTCGCGTGCCGCTTCGAGGTTCTTTCGCATTTCAACGGTGTAGTACTCGTCGTGTCCAGGGATGACGATTCCCCGATGATTCTTGGCTAGTTCCCCACGTTGGTGAAGGTCAATATCGGTCCAATACGAAACGTCAAGGCCGAGGCGCTCAACGAAGACGATGAATTCGCGCTCGCGTCCTAAAAATTCTCCGCTGCCATTGCCGGTGTAAGGCCTATCAAAACTAACGGCGTCAGCGCGACCGGTGTTTCCCGTGTACAAGCTGGCCCCACCCCAACCGTTGTAGGCCTGCCATGTGGTTACCGCGCTTTGCATGAGTATGTCTGAGGTGCTCTTGTCGTCGCGGATGACGAGGGGAACATACGAAGCTCCATTGTCAACGCTCTCGAGTTTGAACAGATATTGGCCCGGAGGCCAGGTTTCATCGGTTTGAATCACGAGAGATGTCGCCCACTGGGCAAACCACGCCTTAGGTGTGCCTACCTGTTGGACCTTGGGCTGGTTGACGCCTGGGAGTGGCTCGCTTTTCCAGATCAATCGACCACCAGTTCCGCCGTACCAGCCCATGCGGTATGCCGTTACTTGCCATGCAGGGGCTCGCGTTGAGGTTTTTAGGATCACGGAACTACCGAGGTTGATGCTGGTGGCAGTAAAAAACCCTTCGATCTTGGCCCATGCAACCCTCTCGTCGGGCACCATCCACTTCGTTGAGCCCGGCTTTGCGTTCTCTGCCGCAATCCAGCCTGGAGTTCGGTACTGCGCGTAAGGGTCAAGCGGGTCGGTGGACGAGGTGGCCTTGTCGGTTGCGGAGTTCGAGATCGCATCTTGAGTTGACGTTGAGTGTCCGAGCAGAAACGCGCCGCCGCCGAGAGCGAAGAGAACAACTACCAAAACCAAGATAATCGGCCACTTTTGATTTCTTTTCGCGTCAGCTCGGTGCTTCATTACCTCGAAAGAGTAGGCCCCGGCATCGTGTGGGGGGTGTCTCTAAGCGGGCGATTCTTCCTCGGAGTTGGTGACGAGAGAACGGGCCCATCGGTAGTCGGCCTTTCCTGCGGGCGATCGTTCTATTCGATCAACCACGATGAGATCTTTGGGAATCTTGTAGCGGGCGATGTGCTCGGCACATGTCGCAGTCAAGTCTTCATAACTCGCAGTGAAACCATGGCGGAACTGTACGATGGCGACGACTTCGCTACCCCAACGTTCCGATGGACGACCTGTCACAATCACGTCGTAGATCGCTGGATGATGTGCAAGAGCTGCCTCTACTTCTTCGGCAAAGATCTTTTCGCCCCCGGAATTGATGGTGACCGAATCGCGCCCGTGGAGTTCGAGGGTGCCGTCCGCAGTCAGTCGAGCCCGATCACCAGGCACCGAGTAGCGGACACCGTCGATCATGGGAAAGGTGCGAGCAGTCTTTTCGCCATCCCCGAGGTAACCGAGTGGGACTCGTCCAAATTGTGCGAGCCAACCGAGATCTTCGTGACCGGCTTCGAGGCGAAGGTCAAGGTCGGCCGAAACGATGGCCAGACCTGTGCCCGGCTTAAACGTTCCCGTAGTGATTGGCGCGCCGGCGCTGACGACTTGGCTCGCCTGTTGTCCGGTCTCTGACGATCCAAGGCCATCCATGATTGCAAGAGAAGGAAGGCGATCAAGAAGTGCAGTTTTCACCGGGGCTGTGAGTGCAGCACCTCCGCTGATGAGAAGCACCAGTGACGAAAGCTCGTGCGGAGTGCGATCGAGTTCGTCCAGCAATGGACGTCCGAATGCATCTCCAACGATAAGTGCGATGTTGACCTGTTCTCGGTCGATGGTTTCGCAAAAGTCTTTGGGGTCAAACGTGGTTGGGTTGCGCGGGAGCACGATGGTGTTTCCGTTCCCTAACGCATTCATCGCCATCCAGTGGGCAGCACCGTGCATGAATGGTGCGGAGGGAAGTACGCGCATGCCACCTTCGCGAGCGTTCTCAACAATTGATTCGATGGTGTCGTATTCGACACCAGTCGAAATCTTCCGGCCTCCGAGCGCAGCGGGGTAGATGTCGCCTTGGCGCCACAGCACTCCCTTGGGCATACCCGTGGTGCCGCCGGTGTAGAGGATGTACAGATCATCGGGCGAGGGCGCGGGAATGGGGGTTAACGGCGCCGATGCGAGAAACTCCTCGTACCACTCGGCTCCGTCGAGCAGTGGGGCTCCGCTGTCGTCGGCAACTTGTAGCAGCAGTTGAAGTTCAGGGAGTTCAGCTCGAATCGCGGCGAGTGTTGCTGCGAACGCAGAATGAAAAATGATGACCCGTGCTTGTGAGTCTGCAAGGAGATATCGCAGTTCTTCGGCGACGTATCGGTAGTTGACGTTGAACGGTGCAAGGCGAGCAGCGTAGGAACCGACCATTCCTTCGATGTATTCGGGGCAGTTGTGCAGATACAGGGCCACATGGTCTTGCCCACTCTGCCAATTCTCAAGCGAAGAGCGTTCGGTGTGATGGCCGAGCTCACGAGAAGCAAGTGAGGATGCCAGGCGATCGACTCGCGACATGAAGGCGGCGTAGGTCAGTCGGTTGTCGTCGTGCACGAGCGCTTCGCGAGTCGGCACTGCCTTCGCTACCGCTCGAATAACTTCAGCGAGATTGAAGTCCATGGTTGTTCAGGAGAACCAGATTCGTTGGTATTCGCGACTTTGTTGGTGGAACAACAGTCCAAACAGCGCGAGGGGCATGATGAGGAAAAGAAGAAAATTGAGATTCAAGGCAGAACCGACCCCGTCGTTCACGATGGCTAGAACGAAGGGGAGCAGGCCGACTACGGCAACAGCAACACCAAGCCAGTAGCCCCAGCGCTTCTCGTTCGCGATTCCGAAACCGGCTCCTGCTCCGAAGACGACGAACAACCCCAACGGGTTGGTGATCCCCCCGAAGAGAACTGAAAACACTGCATCGATGTAGAGCAGGAATACGGCGATCTGCAGCGTTTGGGGCTGAGTTGGGTTTGTCCAACGACGGGTCTCCATGGAATGGGAGTCTGTCAGGGATGGAACCTGTTGCCGCACCAGCCCCCCGCATTTCTCGCGCCGACCTTGTCGGTGTGGTGCTTGCAGCGGGTACCGGTACCCGGCTTGACCCGCTGACTCAGTTGCTCCCCAAGGGCCTGTGCCCCGTTGGCAACCGAGCCTTGGTCGACCTCGCGCTCGATCGCGTAGGCCCCCTGGTTGGGTCACTCGCCGTGAATGCTCATCATCACGGCGAACAACTTCGTTCCCATCTTCGTGAGCAATGGTCTGAAGCAGTCACCGTTTCTCTTGAACTTGATGAACCGCTGGGCACTGCAGGCGGCATCGGTCGGCTGCGGTCATGGATCGACGGTCGTTCTGTCGTCGTCGTGAATGCCGATAGTTGGACACCGACACCGCTCGATGCACTTCTCGAAGGTTGGGATGGTCAGACGGTTCGCGTGATGGTGAATGACGAATCGACCTTTGATCCATCGTCAAAGATTGTCGCCAGCACTCTTCCTTGGCGAATTGTCGAACGGCTTGAAGGCAAACCGGCCGGTTTATATGAGGTTGTTTGGCGCGAGGAGTTTGCACGTGGGGACCTCGAAGTTGTGAGTCACGACGGCACCTTTATCGATTGCGGGACTCCGTTTGATTACTTGCGTGCGAATCTTGAGGTCGTAGCGATGGTCGGTGACTCAGTCGTTGCGGAAGAAGCAGAAATTGGAGCCAGCGCAACGGTTACCTCAAGCGTTATCGGGGCAGGTGCGCGCGTATTCGGAGATGTCGAGGCATCGGTGGTGTGGCCTGGTCAGGTCGTGGAACCCGGAGAGCGTTTGATTCGTTCGATACGGGCTGGCACTTCGGTCACTGTTGGCCCGTTGTGATCTGCTCGTAGTTGACCGCACGCAGCATCGATGTCGTTGCCTCGGTTCGCCCGAACCGTCACGTTCACGCCGAGTTCGAGTAACTCATTGGCGAACTGCTGGACCTTCGCTGGCGATGAACCAGTTGTCGGCCATCCGGGCGTGTCATTGAGGGGGATGAGGTTGACATGGGCGCGCAATCGTTTCGTTGCCGCAGCCAGTTCACGTGCGTCAGATGGCCGATCGTTGACATCGGCGATCATGGCCCATTCAAACGACAGACGCCGATTCTTTACGTTCAGATATTCCTCGCACGCGTCGTACAGGTCGGCGAGTGGATAGCGACGATTAATGGGAACGAGTTCGTCGCGTAGCTCATCGTTTGCGGCATGAAGCGATACGGCAAGATTGACTGGGAGTGGTTCATCGGCAAGTTTGCGAATGCCAGGAATGATTCCGACAGTAGAGATCGTGAGATGGCGAGCCGAGATGCCGATATCGCCGTGTATGCGATGCACGGCCCCGATCATGCGGTCGTAATTCGCCATTGGTTCGCCCATGCCCATGAACACGATGTTGGAAACGCGGCGGGGCGTCGGACCTTCGTTCGCTCGTCGAGCAGCGCGGACAACCTGTTCGACAATTTCACCGACGGTGAGGTTCCGCTCGAATCCGCCCTGACCGGTTGCACAAAATCCGCAGGCCATCGCGCAACCAGCCTGTGTACTCACGCAGACCGTTGAGCGATCGGGGTAATGCATGAGGACGGTTTCGACCGAGGCTCCATCAGCAAGTTTCCAGAGCCACTTCACGGTCTCGCCGTCAGCAGTCACTGATTCAGTCACCATCTCGAGTGCCGAGGGAAGCGTTTCGGCAAGCCGAGCTCGAAGACCCACAGGAAGCGACGTGATGTCTTTCGGTTCGGCGAAATCGACGTAGAGGCCCTTCCAAAGTTGGTCGAGGCGGTACCGCGGTTCTCCGTCAAGGATCTGGGTGAGCGCGTCTCGATCGGCATCGAAGAGTGAAAGGTGTTCCGAGATCATGACGGGTCACCCTCGGGAAGGGCCCACCAACTGTGAGCGTCATACTTGGAGAACCCAAGATTTCGGTATAACGAAACTGCAGCAGTGTTGTCGTGCTCGACGTGCAACATTCCGACAGTGACCGACTGCGCTGCGAGATGGGCGAGCCCAGCAACTGTCAACGCCCGTCCGAGGCCGGACCCGTGGAAGTCAGGGTCAACCGCGATCACGTAAATCTCACCGAGTTCGCGGTTGCCATTGGACGCAGGATGGATCTTTGTCCAACAGAACCCGGCGAGTTCGTCGTTGACCTCGTGCAGCAGGAATCCTTGGGGATCGAACCACGGTTCGTTGATCCGATCAGCGAGTTGAGCCAGTGTCAATCCTGATTGGTCAGGATGCCAAGCGAATGCGCGGTTGTTGACGCGTAAAAACGCTTCGTCGTCCTGACCGGGCAGAAACGCCCGGGTGAGGAGGGGAGTTTTGGATGGTGGCAGGGGCAAAGAGATTCGGAGCTGTTCAATGCAGCGCGTGAGCACAAGACCGGCAGCGTTCGCCTCGGAGGTGTCAGCCTCGGTGGCGGGTTCAGACTCAAGGCGCACGAGTCGACCAGTTCTGTCTCGAAGTTCATTGCGCACGGGCGGACCCTACCGGTGTCGGCGGCAGTAGGGTCCGGTTCCCATGGCAAAGCCCCGATCTCCAAAGGGACGAGCGAAAGAAACCCTCGCCCGCCTCGACCTCGAGTATCCCGATGCGCAGTGTGAACTCGACCATCGCAATCCGTATGAACTTTTGGCAGCGACGATCCTGTCGGCACAGTGCACAGATGTTCGCGTGAACCAGGTGACTCCGGCCTTGTTCGAGCGATTCCCGAGCCCGGAGGATCTCGCGGTTGCCGATCCGATTGATGTCGAAGAGTTGGTTCGGAGCACAGGGTTCTACAAAAATAAAGCTCGTTCGTTAATCGGCATGGCTCAAGCGCTGGTTGAACGCTTTGATTGCAAGGTTCCTTCGGCCATGGAAGACCTGGTCACGGTTCCCGGAGTGGGACGCAAGACCGCAAACGTCGTGCGCAGTGTGGCTATGGATCTCCCCGGGCTTCCCGTCGATACCCATGTGGGCCGACTGTCTCTCCGGCTTGGTCTGACCACCGAAACCGATCCCGTCAAAGTCGAATACGTGCTCGACGACATGATTCCGCCCGTCGATTGGGGAAGATTCAGTTTGTTATTGATTCTCCACGGCCGCAGAGTGTGCGCGTCGCGAAAAGCGCGATGCGTGGATTGTGTGCTCGCCGATTTCTGTCCGTCGGCGTCGATCTGACCGCGAAAATTGATCGAGATATCTGACGGTCAAATGACACAGGCCAAAAAAACCTTTGACGAGGAAGTTGCGCGAGTTAACCAAAAATTCGCGTTATGGTGGATCGGTCAGGCTCCGCCGCCTGACACGGCGACAATCATCTGGGATCCGCCGCCCAGTGTCGCCTTGACGACGCCCCCTTGTGGGGCGTCGTCATCTTTTTGCTCCGATTCACGCGAGGTGCGGCCGGTCGCAGCTGTCGCGATCGAAACTCCGCTGAGTCTGGAAGACTGCGATTGTGCACAGTGAACATGCCCAGTTGTCGAGCGCGACCACCTCACTTGAGGAACTCCTAGACCGGGTGACGTCTACTGCCGAAACGGTCTTGGCTGCGGGCGATGAATCGCTGGCCTCAGACTTGTTTGAGGTTGAGCGATCGTTGCGTACTGCCCACCGTCGCCTTGTGGCTGCAGCCCGTCGGGCAAGCTGAAACCGGCAAACCTCTCCGGTTCATGGCGGGTCGACCGCTAGCGTCCTATGTCTTGTTGAACCGACTCGATCTTCGTGGAAGGAATGGCGACGAACTCGTTGCCGAGCTCCCGCGTCCCGATCCGGGCGGCGAGGGTCCAACCGAGGCGGTTCGCGCCATCATCGCTGAGGTTCGCGCTGGTGGTGATTCGGCGATTCGATCGCTGACAGAAAAATTCGACGGCGTGAACATCGCTGATTCGCGTGTTAGCCGTGAAGCGCTGCTCGAAGCACTCGCATCGATTCCGTCGGAACTCGCCGACGCCTTGACTGAAGCCGCTGATGCGGTTCGAACATTTCATGTTGCGCAACTTCGCGAGCAACACACCTTTGTTCGCGGAGGTATCAGCGTGACCGGGCGGTCAGTTCCTGTCGATCGCGCTGGTTGCTATGTGCCGGGCGGGCGCGGCGTCTACCCATCGTCGGTTCTTATGACGGTGATTCCTGCCCGCGTTGCCGGAGTTCCCGAGATCGTCTTATGCGTTCCACCCGATCGCGAGACCGGAAAAATCGCGCCTGCGACACTTGCTGCCGCTGCTATCGCAGGGGCTGATGAAGTCCGGGCGATCGGGGGTGCCCAAGCGATCGCCGCAATGGCCTACGGAACCGAAACGCTTCGCCCGGTCGATGTCATCGCTGGTCCGGGTAATGCCTTTGTGGCCATCGCAAAACGCGAAGTAGCGGGGCTCGTCGGTGTACCCATGGCCTTCGCCGGTCCTTCGGAAATCGTTGTGATCGCCGACAAAACGGCTCCGGCTGATTTCGTGGCGATCGACCTTATGGTCCAAGCTGAACATGGCCCCGATGGACTCGCGTGGTTGGTTACATGGGACGAAGCTGTTGCCGACGCTGTCGATGCTGCACTGGTTCGACTTGTAGCCCAAGCGCCACGACGATCTGAGATCGAATCGACATTCGCTTCAGGCGGGTTCTGCGCGCTGGTTGATTCTCCCGAAGCGGCGATCGCTGTCGTGAATCACATCGCCGCTGAACACGTTGAGATCATCACCGCCGATGCCGCGGCCCTCTCCGCCGGAGTTCGGCACGCCGGTGCGGTGTTCCTTGGTCCGCTCGCACCTGCATCCATTGGCGATTACGTGGCTGGACCGAGTCATGTGCTGCCCACATTTGGCACGGCAAGATTTGGCAGTGCCCTCACTGTTGATGACTTCACCAAGCAGGTTCATGTGGTCGAAGTGACGCGTGCTGGTTTCGACGCTGCAGCGCCCGTGGTTGCGGCGATTGCCGACGCCGAAGGTTTCACGACCCATGCCGAATCGGTGCGTCTTCGAAGCCGCGCGCTCGAGGCCGAGTCATGATCACTCCTCGTGACGATGTTGCGCTGATGCAGGGTTACCACTCGCCTCAGATCGATGTCGCTGTTCGTCTCAACACCAATGAAGCCCCGGATGCTCCGCCCGAAGCCTGGACCAACGCGCTCTCTAGTGCGCTTCAGGCCATCGACTGGAACCGCTATCCCGATCGCGCTGCGACGGAACTGCGAACTGCAATCGGCGGGCTCCATGGCGTCGGTCCGGAACAGATTTTTGTCGCCAACGGTTCGAACGAGGTCCTGCAGACAGTCATGCTCACCTTTGGTGGGTCTGGTCGCACTGCGGCTGTGTGGGAGCCCACCTACGCGCTGCACAGTCACATCTCTCGGATCACCGGCACAGCGGTTGTTGAGGGAGAGCGAGCAGAAGATTTCTCCACCGATCTCGCAGAGGTTCGGCGAGTTATCGATGTAGCGAAACCGGAAGTCAGTTTTTTGTGTTCACCCAACAACCCAACTGGCGTTGTCGACGATGAATCGACCGTGCGCTCTGTTCTTGAAATGGTGACCACCGTCGACGGCCTACTCGTCGTCGACGAGGCCTACGGGCAGTTCGCTCCGTGGTCCGCCGATGTTCTTATCGGCGACGATGTGCCTCTTCTTGTCACTCGAACATTTTCGAAAACATGGTCGATGGCAGCATCACGCCTGGGTTATCTGGTCGGTCCCGAGTGGATCGTTGCGGAACTCGACAAGGTGGTGTTGCCGTATCACCTCGATGCGTTCAAGCAAGTTGCAGGCACGTTGGCGCTGGCTTATGTCGATGAAATGAACGAGCGCGTGAGCCGCCTCGTCGAGGAGCGAGGCCGGCTGGTCTCGCGCCTGAGCGAACTCGATGTCGATGTGTGGCCCTCTGGCGCCAACTTCGTGCTGTTCCGACCACGTTCGGTCGATGGTGGCGAAGTTTGGCAGCGCTTAGTTGATCGTTCTGTGCTTGTCCGTAATTGTTCCTCGTGGCCGCGCCTTGAAGGTTGTTTGCGTGTCACGATCGGTACACCCGGCGAGGACGATCTGTTCCTTTCCGCTCTTGAGGAGGCCCTCCAGTGAGTGCAACACGAACCGACGATGGTCGCCGAGCAGCAACAGTTGCTCGAGCTACCTCAGAAACCTCAATTGCCATCGAGATCGATCTCGATGGGCAGGGTCGCCACGAGACCTCAACTGGTTTGCCGTTCTTTGATCACATGCTTGCGCAACTCGGTCGCCACAGCGGGTTCGATCTCATCGTGCGCGCTGAAGGCGATCTTCAGATCGATGCGCACCACACCGTCGAAGATGTCGGCATCGCTGTTGGCGAGGCGTTCGCTGTCGCGCTGGGCAACAAAGCCGGTATTCGTCGATTCGCGGCGAATCGAGTTCCGTTAGACGAAGCGCTCGTCGACGTTGCGCTCGATCTTTCGGGTCGTCCGTTTCTTGTGTACGAGGTTGCGTTCCCCGGCGAAAAGATTCTGAGTGATCCGCCATTCGATCCTCAGTTGATCGAAGAGTTTTGGCGGGCCTTTGCCACTTCGGCAGCGCTCACACTGCACATTTCGTTGGTGCGTGGAGTCAACACTCACCACATCATCGAAGCAACGTTCAAGAGCGTTGCTCGCTCACTTCGTGACGCAGTGCGCATCGAAGGTGGGGGAGTTCCCTCCACCAAGGGCGTGTTGTGACAAACGATGATCGACCGCTTGTTGCGGTTCTTGATTACGGCATCGGGAATCTGCGTTCGGCGCAAAAAGCACTGGAGCGAGTTGGCGCCAATGCTCAACTCACCTCCGATCATGGATTGATCGCTGACTCCGACGCGGTTGTTCTGCCTGGGGTGGGAGCCTTCGGCGCGTGCATGTCCGCGCTTCGCGATCGTGGCCTCGATGAGGTAGCGGCTGCTGCCACCGCAGACAGACGGCCTTTCCTTGGCGTGTGTGTCGGCATGCAGATGTTGTTTGAAGGCTCTGACGAATCTCCCGATGCAACTGGTCTTGGAGTACTTCCCGGTCGGCTGCGCCTGCTTCCCGATACCGTCAAGCGGCCGCAGATGCAGTGGAACCTCGTGGATGTCCGCCGTCCGAGTCAACTCTTCGCCGCGATCGAATACCCGGTTTGGATGTATTTCGTGCATTCTTACGCCGCCGATAGCGATGACCCATCTGTCATCGCCACGTGTGATTACGGCGGTCCGGTGGCTGCAGCTGTTGAGCGCGGATCGCTATGGGCCACGCAGTTTCATCCGGAGAAGTCTGGGTCTGTTGGTCTCGAGCTTTTACGCGGCTTTGTCGACGCTGCTCGCACAAGAGTTGGAGCCTGATGGACCTCTATCCCGCAATCGATCTTCTCGATGGTCGTGCCGTTCGTCTCTACCAGGGTGATTACGCGCGCGAGACCGTTTACAACGAAGACCCGGTTGCGCAGGCAAAGGCATTTGCCGCGGCGGGTGCTCGATGGATTCATGTCGTCGACCTTGATGCTGCCCGAACAGGGGCCCCACGCAATCGTGAGGTCATCGCCGCGATCTGCGACGCGGTCGATGTGCCAATCCAGACTGGCGGCGGTGTTCGCAGTGAGGCTGCGGCAGATGCGCTTTTTGAACTCGGTGTAACTCGGGTTGTTCTCGGCACGGCGGCTCTCGAGGATCCAGCACTCGTCCGACTGCTGGCTTCTCGTCATCCTGTAGCGGTTGGTCTCGATGCACGCGGTCGCGAAGTTGCTGTGCGTGGTTGGGAAGAAGGCTCGGGTCAAGACCTTCTCGATGTTGCTCGCGGATTCGCTGACGCCGGAGTCGAGGCGCTCATCGTCACCGAAATCGGTCGTGACGGCACGCTAGAGGGCCCCGACCTCGACGGACTCGGCGAAGTTCTCGAGGCCACCGAGCTTCCGGTGATTGCGTCAGGCGGTGTCGGTACGTTGGCGGATGTCATCGCGCTTGATGCACTCCGATCGGCCGGTCGACGGCTTTCGGGTGCGATTGTGGGGCGTGCGCTGTACGAGGGTGCATTCACATTGAGCGACGCGCTCGCATCAGTTTCTGCAAAACCCTGACTCTCGTCCTCCAGCGCGGTCCTACACTTCGACGATGGATGCTTCCGATTGGAACTCGCGCTGCGACACAGCTGAGTTGATCTGGAAAGGCGATCTATGAAGAACGCTCGAATTATTCCTTGCCTTGATGTCACCGATGGTCGTGTAGTGAAGGGCGTGAATTTTGTGGGTCTGCGCGACGCCGGCGACCCCGTCGAACTGGCTGCTCGCTACGACGCTGATGGCGCTGATGAACTGGTGTTCCTCGATATCACCGCGACTTCCGACGGTCGAGAGACGATGGTCGATGTTGTTCGACGCACTGCAGAACAGGTGTTTATTCCGTTCACGATCGGTGGTGGCATCAGAACTGTGGATGATGCTCGAACCATGTTGCGGGCGGGTGCCGACAAAGTGTCGGTAAATAGCGCCGCCGTCGCTCGTCCTGAACTCATCAGCGAGATCGCTGAAGTATTTGGCAATCAGTGTGTGGTCTGTGCAATCGACGCGCGTCGTCGAGCAAGCGATGGCTCGGCCGATGACGGCTGGGAGGTCTATGTCGCCGGCGGCCGCACGCCCACCGGCATCGATGTCATCGAATGGGCGCAACGGGCAGCGTCACTTGGTGCAGGTGAAATTCTTTTGACGTCGATGGATCGTGACGGAACTCGTGATGGTTTCGATCTCGAACTCACATCGGCAGTATCGAACGCGGTTGGCGTTCCTGTTATCGCTTCAGGTGGAGTCGGGACCCTCGATCATCTTGTCGATGGCGTTGTTATTGGCGGGGCCGACGCTGTGTTAGCTGCGTCGATCTTTCACTTCGACGACCATGCAATCGGTGATGCAAAAGCGCACATGATTGCTGCCGGAGTTAATGTCCGCCCGTAAGCGGCGATAAGCGCTTAGGTCGTTGGCTGAGCTTCGATGAAGTCCACAACGAGTTTCGCAACCTTGCCTGTACGACCGACAAAGAAATGATCGGCGCCGGCGATCGAGACGACAGATGTGTTGTTCCAGGACGTCGTTGCTTCGATGGCCGAAGATGGATCTCGGAATTGATCGTGTTCGGGAATGATGAGCAGCTTCGGCCTCGGGTCATCCCCGGCCGCAGCGGTGAGTTCTTCGAGCGGAAGGATCCGTAATGGCGGAGCGCACGCGATCCACGCTGCGATTCGGGGATCGACAAGGCTCAACGAGGTATCTGCACCAAACGACCATCCGGAAACGAAAACGGGAAGCAGCGGACACTCTGTGGTAATCGCATCAATTGCTGCGACGATGTCGACTGCTTCACCGACGCCGAACTCGTGGCTGCCTTCCGATTTACCGACGCCGCGAAAGTTGAAGCGGAGAACAGCGAGTCCCGACTCGGGCAACAAGCGAAAGAGTTCGCTGGTTACGAGTGAGGTCATGGTGCCGCCCTGCTGAGGGTGGGGGTGGCAAAGCACGACGGCGGCATTGGCCTGCGCAGGAACGGTGAGCTCGGCCTCGAGGGAAAGTCCATCGGCGGTGGTGAGTGCGAGGGGGCGGGGGGCGAAGTCGTCGGTCACGACTGGAGACGGTACCGTCGTGTCGTGACCTCACCGCAGACCACTGATCGACTCACCGACGGCGTCGGTGTCGATGGAGAGAAACTTCCCATTCAGATGCTGAATGATCGCGTTCTCGTGCATCTCGGTGGGCCTGAAGGCGAGCGACGCTCCACCGGCGGCATTCTCATCCCGGCGACCGCTCAAATCGGCAAGCGCCTGGTGTGGGCCGAAGTCATGGCCGTTGGTCCCAATGTCCGTTCAATGGAACCAGGCGATCAGGTGCTCTTCAGTCCGGAGGATCGCTACGAGGTTGAAGTTCGGGGCGACGACTACATCATCCTGCGTGAACGAGATGTCCACGCTGTTGCCTCTGAACGGTTGTCTGAGGGCAGCACCGGCCTCTACCTCTAGCCCGCGAGGTCGAGAAACTCTGTTCGTGAACGGTGAGACCCACCGCTAGCGTGGCGGCATGCCTGAAAGCATTCCGATCGCCGTCACTGCGGAACAACTCGCTGCGGTGACCTACAACGCCGACGGCCTCGTGCCTGCCATCGTTCAAGAAGAAGGCACCGGCAAAGTGTTGATGATGGCGTGGATGAACGCCGATTCGTTGCGTCAAACATTTGAAACTGGTCGCACGTGGTTCTGGAGTCGGTCGCGCCAAGAATACTGGTGCAAAGGCGAAACCTCGGGCGATCGTCAGTACATTCGAGAGGCCTATTACGACTGCGACGGAGATACGTTGCTGTTCGTTGTTGAGCAAGAAGGTAAAGGCGCGTGCCATACAGGCAACTTTTCATGCTTCTTTACCGCGTTCGGTGAAGGTGACTGATCTTGGACATTTCGCCCTCGCGCGATGACTTTCATGCCCTCGCCGCCGACCACAGCGTCGTGCCGGTGTGGCGTGAACTGCTCGCTGACCTGATTACGCCAGTGGCCGCATTCGCGCGGCTGTGTGGCGACGATCGGCCCGGGTTCTTGTTTGAATCTGTGGAACATGGCGAGCGTTGGAGCCGATTCTCGTTCGTCGGACGCAATCCGATCGCCACTCTCGTCTTGCGAGACGGAATCGTGACGGTCGATGGAGACCTCCCCGCGGCGATGCCGCGAGATCAGGGGATCCTCGCCGCCATCGAGTGGTTGCTGGCTGCTTATCGCTCCCCATCACTCGATGCACTCCCACCGCTCCACGGTGGAGTTGTTGGGTACCTCGGTTACGACGTCGTCCGCGAAGTTGAAGATCTCGCCGAAACTCCGCATGACGCGACCGGATATCCCGATGCGGTCATGGCTGTTATCGGGCAGTTGGCCGCATTCGACCATTTCCGCCAGCGCGTCACGCTCATCGACAATGTGCTCGTTCCAGAAGGGGCAACCGCCGCGGATCTCGATCGCCTCTACGACGAAGCGGCACTGCGTCTTGAGCAACTTGCTGCCGATGGAGCCAGTCCGCTGGCCGAACCAATGGTCGATCCCCCTTCGCCTTCGCCCGACCTTCCTGAGGTCACCGGTTCGATGACCTACGGCCAGTGGGAGAGTGCGGTCGACGTCGCAAAGGAACGCATTCTCGATGGCGACATTTTTCAGGTTGTGCTTTCGCAGCGATTCTCGTTTGAACTTGGTGCTGACCCGTTTGATTTCTACCGCGTACTTCGTCAGGTGAATCCCAGTCCGTATATGTATTTCGTTCGGATGCCTGAATTGAGTCTTGCGGGTTCCTCTCCAGAACCAATGGTGAAACTCGTTGATAATCGTGTGATCTCGCGTCCGATCGCCGGAACTCGTCGTCGAGGGGCGACCGAAGAAGAAGATCGCCGACTTGGCGCGGAACTTCGCGAGCATCCCAAAGAAATCGCCGAGCACGTGATGCTCATCGATCTTGCGCGAAACGACGTGGGACGAGTTGTCGAGTTCGGCACCGAGCAGGTCGACGAGATGATGGTGCTCGAGCGCTACAGCCACGTGATGCATCTCACCTCGCAGGTTTCGGGTGAACTTGCTCGTGGCAAGACTCCAATCGACGTGCTCCGCGCCACGCTTCCGGCGGGCACAGTTTCTGGTGCGCCAAAAATTCGTGCGATGGAGATCATCGACGAACTCGAACCGGTGAAGCGTGGTCCCTACGCTGGAGTCGTCGGCTACATCGATTTTTCGGGAACGATTGATACTGCGCTCGCGATTCGCACACTCATGGTTGGAGCGGACGGAATCGCCCATGTGCAGGCGGGCGCAGGCATCGTCGCCGACAGCGTGGCCGAGCACGAAGATCTCGAATGCCGTAACAAGGCCCGTGGGCTTTTGAGCGCGGTTCCGGGCGCCCGCCGGATGACGGCCCAACGCCGTGGCGAACCCAACGACTGATCTCGCTGGTGCATGTTATGGCTCTTAGTGCGACACTCGTGTTGTGAACGATTCATGGGCTGAAGAGATTTCTAGTGACTACCAACTGCTTTGCGGCTCCGGCGGTGACGGAATCGTCGAACGCGATGTTGTCGCAGTGACGGGACCGGACTGTGCTCGCTACCTCCAGGGTCAACTGAGTCAAGACGTCATTGCGATGGCAGGCGACAGCGCGTGGTCGTTTCTTTTGGGGCCGAACGGAAAGGTCGACGCGTGGCTTCGTGTGCATCGACTTGATGCCGAGAGTTATCTGCTCGAGGTCGATCAGGGTTGGGGCGACATCGTCGTTGCCCGATTGAAGCGGTTCCTTCTTCGTACAAAGGCCACGATCAGCGAACCGCAGCGCGCGCAGCTTGTGCAGCGTCGCTGGAGTTCTGAAACCATTCGTCTCGGTGTCGATGAGGTCGGCGACGAACTCGTCGTCGCTCCGGTCGGGCCCACAGTCGCAGGTACCGATCTGTTGGTGCTCGATGATGCCGCAACCAAAGTTGGGGACCTTTCAGCCGATTGGGTTTCAAGCGAGTCGCTCGATCGCTACCGAATCGCTCATGGCATCCCGAAGATGGGTGCAGAACTCACGGCGGACACAATCCCCGGTGAAGCAGGTGAATGGGTGATCGACGCGTCGGTGAGTTTCACCAAGGGTTGCTATACCGGCCAAGAACTTGTTGCTCGAATCGACAGTCGTGGGAACAACGTTCCGCATCCCATCCGGTTGCTGGTGCTCGATGTCGATGCTGCAGTTGGTGATGAGGTGCTGGTGGAGGGTGCAACTGTTGGTTCGCTTACGAGCGTGACGCCTGCGTTGGGGGCTGGACTTCCCGCATTGGCTTTGGCTCGGGTTGGGCGCGCGGTCGTCCCTGGAAGCGTTGTGGCAGTTCAAAACGGATCAGCCACGGCGCCGGCTTCCGTTGTCGAGCCCGGGTCTGTCCGTTGAGTTCTCGTTATGTCTGAGTCGTTCTATGAACGGTTGGGAGTCTCGCCATCGGCGAGCGCGGAACAGATCCGTCGGGCGTACCTGAAACTCGCGCGAATCCATCATCCTGATTTCCACACCGAAGAAGTTGCGCGCCAAGCCAACGAGCGTGAGATGCAGTCGATCAACGAGGCGTGGGCCGTACTCGGTGACCCTGATCGCAGGCGAGCGCATGACGAAATGATGCGTTTGACAATTGTCGATTCGACATCGGTCAATGCCCCAACTCCTGGTCGCTACGACTTCGTTCCGTACGACGACGGCGATGACGAAATCGATTTCCGGTTGATCGACGACGTCGGAGTGGAAGGAACGCATGTAGAGCGTTCGCTGCAGATGGCTCCGGTTCTTTGTTTGTTCGGTGGAATCATTGGCGTCGTCTTTGGCATCATCGTGAATCTCCCATTCCTGATTGCGGTGGGGATTGTCGGACTCGTACTGGCCGCTCTTGGATTTTTGGCGGCTCCTTTCGTTGCGCTTTCTCGAAGTCTGAGGGCTGAGCGAGAGCAGTAAACGGTCGTCTAAGGTTTGCGACTATGACTCAGACATCGCTGTTCGTAAAGATGGTGTTCCAGCCCGGCAAGCGCGACGAAGGCATCGCTGCTCTCGAGACGATGCTCCCGGTTGTTGCCGGCGAGCCGGGAACGCTTGTGTACTCGTTCCATCGTGATGCTGGCGATGAAAACGCCGTTTGGATCTTCGAGCTGTATTCCGATGGCGACGCACTTGGGGTTCACGGTGGCTCCGATGCCATGAAGGAACTATTCGGAACCCTTGGCGGACTCATGGCTGAGCCGCCGATGATGGTCATGTCGACGCCGACGGGTAACGCAAAGGGTCTTCCAAACTGACCACCTATCTCGACCGCATTCTTGAGGCGCACCGCGAGGCAGCGTCTCGCGACGATCGCCCGTTCGACGAACTCGTCGAGCGGGCGATGTCCATCGCGCCAGCACGCAATTTTCGTGGTGCACTCGAAGCGGTTGCTGCTTCGGGCGAGATCGCGGTGATCTCAGAAATCAAACGTCGTTCGCCCTCGAAAGGTGAACTCGCTGCGGGTCTCGATCCGGTTGCACTATCCCGTCAGTATGAAGCCGGAGGGGCCGCGTGTCTGTCGGTGCTCACCGATGTCGATTTCTTTGGTGGATCAGTCGACGACCTCGTCTCCGCCCGCGCTGCGTGCGCACTCCCGGTCTTACGTAAAGACTTCACTGTCAGTGCCCGCGACGTGTGTGATGCCCGCATCATGGGTGCCGATTGTGTGCTGTTAATTGCGGCAGCTCTTGACCAAGCTGAGCTCGAATCGTTTCTGAAATTGGCACATGCAATTGGCTTCGACGCACTCGTTGAGATCCATGACGAAGCCGAACTCGAACGGGCCGTGGCTGCAGGGGCTGATCTGATCGGAGTGAATCAACGAGATCTTGTGACGTTTGAGGTCGACACTGATCGTGCCGTGCGGATGGCTCCGCAAATGCCGGCAGGTGTTGTGCGCGTGGCCGAGTCGGGCATCACCGGAGCTGCCGATGCTGCGGTTCTGGCTGCTGCGGGCTACCACGCTGTCCTTGTGGGGGAGCACCTCGTTACTTCGGGCGATCCCGAGGCTGGTGTTGCCGCGCTTCGGGGCGCACGTAGCCTCTAGACGTGTTGTTCGAAATCTCGCTTCAGTCAGGATCTGCGCTGCCGCTAGCGTCGAAGCATGTTGATCAAGATCTGCGGAACAACCAACGCCAACGACGCACTGCTTGCAGCGTCCCTCGGTGCTGACGCGCTTGGGTTTGTTTTCGCCGAGTCGAAACGTCAGGTCGATGCCAAAACGGTTGCGGCGATCGTTCAACAACTCCCGGCGGAAACACTGACCATCGGGGTGTTTCGTAACGAGACAGCGGAACGCATTTCGGGGATCGTGAAAGCGACCGGGATTCAAGGGGTGCAACTGCACGGAACCGAAGGCCCCGAGGTCGCCGGGGCGCTTCGCTCGGTTGTTCCTTTCCTCGTGCAGGTCTTCACTGTCGATGATCCCCGGCTTGAACGGCTCGACGACTATCCGATCGATGCGGTACTGCTCGATTCGCCAACTCCCGGTTCGGGTCAGACCTTCGACTGGTCAAAAGTCACCGATCTGCAGCAGCAACGCCGAGTGATCCTCGCTGGCGGATTGAACCCGGCCAATGTGGCCGACGCCATCGAGCGTGTTCGCCCTTGGGGGGTCGACGTTGTCAGTGGGGTCGAGGCCTCCGCGGGCCAGAAAGATCCTGAAGCGCTGGCCACCTTCATCGCTGTTGCGCGAGATGCGCTTTCCGGGTTCTCCAACGACCCGGGCCCGGCGTAGCCTCAACACCATGTCCTTGTCAGAGCCATCAGCAAGCGGTCGATTCGGAGAGTTCGGGGGCCGTTACGTGCCCGAGACTCTTGTACCGGCCTGTCAGGAACTCGAAGCCGCATTCCGTGACGCATGGGCCGACCAAACCTTTCGTGACGAACTCGATGCGCTGCTTGCCGATTATGCCGGGCGGCCATCGCCAATTACCGAGTGCCACCGGTTGTCTGAAGAACTCGGCGTTCGCGTTCTTCTTAAGCGCGAGGACCTGAACCACACCGGATCACACAAGATCAACAACGTTCTTGGACAAGCTCTTCTTGCAAAGCGCATGGGCAAGACTCGCCTAGTCGCCGAAACTGGCGCCGGTCAGCACGGTGTCGCCTCGGCAACTGCTGCAGCCCTCATGGGCATGGAATGCAAAGTCTTCATGGGTGAAGTCGACATGGAACGTCAAGCCCTCAATGTTTTTCGCATGAAACTTCTCGGCGCTGAGGTGGTTCCGGCCATGTCGGGCTCTCGAACGCTGAAAGACGCAGTAAACGAAGCCATGCGCGATTGGGTCGGGACGGTTGAGAACACCCATTACTGCCTTGGTTCAGTGATGGGACCGCACCCATACCCATGGATGGTGCGCGAATTCCACACCGTGATTGGAAAGGAATCTCGCGAGCAATGCGCGAAGTTGCTTGAGAATGAAATCCCCGATGTCGTCACTGCATGTGTCGGTGGCGGTTCGAATGCCATCGGTATCTTCAGCGGTTTCGCCGATACCACCGCCGAACTCGTTGGTGTTGAACCAGCAGGTGGCGCAGCAGTTGGGCGCGGTGTGCCCGGCGTTGTCCACGGCATGAAGAGCTACCTCATGCAGGACGAATTTGGACAGGTGCAAGAAGCGCACTCCATTTCCGCTGGTCTTGATTACCCCGGTGTTGGTCCCGAACATTCACATCTGTCATCAATCGGTCGTGCCCGCTACGAGCAGGTCACCGATGCCGAAGTCATCGAGGCGTTTCAGCTTCTGAGCCGCACCGAAGGAATCATCCCTGCGCTTGAACCAGCGCATGCGTTGGCATGGGTGATCCGCGATCGGGCCAAGCTCGCAGGAAAGACCGTTCTTCTCAACATGTCTGGGCGTGGCGATAAAGACGTTGCCCAGATGATGGAAATTCTCGGATGAGCGCATCACTGGCCGACGAAGGTCTCGTCATTCCCGACGCGCCGACGGAACCCGGAGAGTTTGAACATTCCCTTCGCTCACTTCGAGACAGCGGCCGCAAGTTGTTGGTTGCTTATGTCACGGGTGGACTTCACGATGAATGGCCCGATGTTGTTCGCGCCGTTGCCGACGCAGGTGCCGACGCAATTGAAATAGGAATTCCGTTTTCCGATCCCGTGATGGACGGCCCGATCATTCAAGAAGCCAGCGAACTGGCACTGCGCGATGGAGCGTCACCAGTCACGGTGCTTGACACTTTGCGCACGATCGATGCCGGTGTCCCGCTTGCGGTGATGACTTATTACAACCTTGCGTTCCATATGGGTCACGAGAGATTCGCGTCTTCGCTGTATGAAGCCGGTGTGCGCGCGGCGATTCTTCCCGACCTTCCTCTTGAAGAGGTTGGTCCCTGGGCCCGTGCTGCCGATCCGGCAGGAATCGAAACAGTGATGCTCGCCGCGCCGACAGCGCCCGATGAACGCCTCCCGCGAGTTGTCGCCCGTTCCCGCGGATTCGTCTACGCCGTTGGTCTTCTCGGAGTCACCGGCGAACGCGACGCGCTTGCCGCATCTTCGCTCGTTATTGCTCGGCGTCTGAAAGCCATCACTGACAAACCCGTTCTGGTTGGTGTCGGTGTTTCGAATGCACAGCAGGCCGCTGAAGTAAGCCAAGTCGCTGATGGGTGTGTGATTGGTTCGGCGCTTATGCGCCGCGTCGTCGCTGGAGAAGGACCTACAGGAGCTGGCGCCTTCATTGCTGAAGTGCGCGCCGCCCTCGACGCGTCATGAGTCAGGACAGCGCCGAGAACGAACGGCGCAAGATTCCGCTCGAACAACCGCTCTACGACCGAGTCGATCCCGAGTTCTTCACCCGACTCGTCAACCGTTTCTACGACGCGGTGCTCGTCGACCCGGTTCTGGCGCCGCTGTATCCGCCCGAAGACCTCGATGGAGCTCGTGAACGCTTGCGGTTGTTCCTCACACAGTTCTGGGGCGGCCCACAGACCTATAGCGACCAGCGAGGCCACCCTCGGCTCCGTATGCGTCATGCGCCCTTTGCGATCGGCGAGGCCCAGCGTGAGGCCTGGTTCCGCCTCATGGCGGCTGCGGTTGGTGCGGAGGTCGAAGCAGGGGCGTTGAGCGAACAGGACGAGGCCGCAATGCTGGGCTATTTCGACCATTCGGCCCGTTTCATGATGAATGTTGAGCAGTGACAACTGTCTCATTCGAGTCTCTGACCTGCACCGATTCAATGGCCTGCATAGTCATGCAATGAATTCCCCGGCCATCCACCATTTCCGGTGCTGGGGCCGCAATGCTTTCTCTCTATCGGGCGGTCCTGCCCGAGTTCGAAGGCAGTCGGGGGCCGACCCGGTTGCCAACCCGTGCCGGGCCGACAGGCTGGGCCAACAGGAGGAAGCCATGACCAAGAGCGAACTTATCGCCGAGATCTCGAACCGGACGGGCCAGACAAAGGCCGACGTCGAGAAGACAATGAAGTCATTCGAAGAGATTGCCCACGAGGTTGTGGCCAAGGGTGGAGAGAAACTCACCCTTCCTGGCTTCATCAGCTTCGAACAGACCCATCGCAAGGCTCGTACCGCTCGTAACCCGCAGACCGGTGCAACCATTCAGGTTCCCGCCACCAACGCCGCCAAGGTGTCGGCTGGCGCAAAGCTCAAGGCATCAGCCAAGGCTGGCGTCTGAGTCTTCTGCGACTCAAGAAGTTGAAAGGAGGAGCGCGAGAGCGCTCCTCCTTTCTCGTTTTGCCACAGTGCAGTTCTTGGTCCGAGACGATGCGCGCCCGCTAGTTTCAATCCATGGCCACGACACAACTCGCTGTCGGTGCGAAAGCACCTGCGTTCACCCTCGCCGACCAGACCGACACCAAGGTGAAGCTTTCCGGCTTTGTCGGCACCAAGGTGCTCGTGTACTTCTACCCAAAGGCCGATACGCCAGGCTGCACGACCCAGAGCTGCGGACTGCGTGACATCGCCAAGAAGATCGGCGACACGGTCGTCATCGGCATCAGCCCCGACCTTCCCGCCAAGCTCGCCAAGTTCGATGACAAATACAAACTCGGCTTCACGTTGTTGTCCGACCCGGAACATGTGGTGGCCGAGAAATTCGGCGTATGGGGCGAGAAGTCGATGTACGGAAAGAAATACATGGGCATCGTTCGCTCAGCGTTCCTGATCGATGAGAAGGGCAAGATCGAGGAGGCCTGGTACAAGGTCAGTCCGAAGGACACGCCCGCCAATCTGCTGAAGGCGTTGGGCAAGTGAGCTTTCCTGCTCCTGCCGACGTGCTTCCGCATCGGCCGCCGTTCCTTCTCCTTGACGAAGTGACCGAACTCGAGATCGGTTCTTCGGCGAAAGGCTTGTGGCGCATCACTGGCGACGAATGGTTCTTCCCGGGCCACTTTCCTGGTCGGCCCACACTGCCGGGTGTGCTCATGCTCGAAGCCATCGCACAGCTAGGCGCGTATGCGGTGTTGAGTGACCCAGCATTTGCCGGCAAGTTGCCGTTATTCGGTGGCGTTGAAAAGTCCCGATTCCGTCGTCAGGTTGTGCCTGGAGATGTTCTTGAACTCGAAGTCACGCTTGGTCGTATGTCGGCGCGTGCCGGTAAAGGTTCAGGCCGAGCTCATGTTGGTGGCGAAACCGCCGCCGAAACCGAACTCCTCTTCGTCTTCGCCGACGCCTGAACAATGGCCAAAGCGCTGATCGATTCCCCGATCGGTGCGATCACTGTCATTGCCAACGACGTCGGCGTCTGTCGCGTGTGGTTTGGCGACCTCGACGAAGACGTGAACGGAACCTCGGTCGCCGATGCCATTGTGACGCTTGCGGTCTTGCAACTACGAGAGTATTTCGATGGCCAGCGCACCGATTTCAATGTGCCCATCGACCGAAGCCAGCGTCTTGGCTTTCGTGGCGAGGTTCTGAGCGCGCTTGAAACGGTGCCTTTTGGGAGCACGATTACCTACGGCGCGTTAGCCACGCGTGCTGGGCGACCAAATGCAGCTCGTGCCGTCGGGACCGCAATGGCTACGAACGCGATTGGGATAATTGTTCCCTGTCATCGAGTGCTGCCCAGCAGTGGCGGCGTTGGACAGTTCGGCGGGGGAGTGCTTGCGAAAGAATGGTTATTGCGTCGAGAGGGCAGTCTCGACTGAGGAACTGCTCAGGCCGGTGCTGGGCCGATCACGACGCAGCCGTTATGACCGCCGAAACCGAAACTGTTTGAAAGCACTGGAGCGGGAGTCCATTCACGTGCCCCGCCCACGACGATGTCGATGGGGGCCATTTCAGGATCGACGTTCGCGTATCCAGCCGTCGGAGGGATCGCACCCTTCTGCATGCCGATCACGATGCCCACTGCTTCGAGCGATCCGGCACCACCGAGAGCGTGACCAGTCACGCCCTTGAACGATGTGACTGCCGGCGGAGTAGCGCCGAAGACCTCAGCGATAGCAGCAGCCTCGGCCGCGTCATTGAGTGGTGTCGATGTGCCGTGCGCGTTGACGTAGGTGACATCGGCTGGAACGAGCCCAGCATCGGCGATGGCGGTGCGCATGCAGTTGATGGCACCGACGCCACCAGGTGACGGAGCAGTGATGTGATAGGCGTCGGCATTCGACGCTGCACCCAGAACTTCAGCGAGGATGGTAGCGCCACGAGCTTTCGCCGATTCCATTTCCTCGAGCACGAGGACACCCGAACCTTCGGCCAGCACAAAACCGTTGCGGTCGCGGTCGAAGGGTCGAGACAGGTTGTCGGAAGACATTGCTGTCATGTTGGTGAAGCCAGCGATACAGGTTGGGGTCATTACTGATTCAGACGAACCGGTGACCATGGCATCGCATAGACCCGACACGATGAGTCGGTAGGCATTGCCGATTGACTGTGTGCCCGCGGCGCAGGCGGTACAGGTGTTTTCGCATGGGCCCTGCCAGCCGTACTTCATGGAGATTGCTGCTGATGCCGCATTGGCCATGAGCATGGGGACCATGAACGGGCTGACGCGACGTGCGCCTTTGTGCTCGTTCACAAGCACGTTCTCTTCAAGGGTGGTTAATCCACCGATGCCGGTGCCGATCCACACACCCTTGCGAGTGGGATCGCCACCGACGTCGCCGGCCATGGTCATGGCTTCATCGGCTGCTGCGAGTGCGAACTGCGCGAAGCGGTCGGTGCGACGCGCTTCTTTCGGGTTAGCGAAGTAGGGCTCGGGATCGAAGTTCTCAATGCGGCGAAGCCCTTCGGGCGGTGCCGACAACAACCCCTGCCAATAGGCCTCGGTGCCGATGCCACACGGGCTAACGACGCCGACGCCTGTGATCGCAACCCGACGCTTGGTGCTCACCGCTTCGACATCACCAGTTCGTAGGCTTCGCCAACAGTCGTGATGTTCTCGAGTTCAGACTCGTCGACGGTGACGTCGAACTCTTCTTCAAGCTTCATAACGAGCTCGACGAGGTCGAGGCTGTCGGCATCGAGGTCTTCGGAGAACTTGGCTTCCATCGTCACCTGATCGGCTGAGACGGCGAGGATCTCAACAGCACAGGCCTTGAACTTTTCGAAATCGTCACTCATGGGGGCTCCTTGGTATTCGGTGCGACAAACCTAGTCGGGGGTCGCAGTGGTTTTGGTGCTGCTTGGGACTCAGCCGCCCATGCCGAGACCGCCATCGACGGGCAGGACTGCACCCGTGATGTAGCCGGCCTCGTCAGAAGCGAGGAAGGAAACGGCGGCGGCGATTTCATCGGGTTGACCCATTCGGCCAAGGGGCACGGCGCCGGTTATGGATTCACGCATCGCGTCATCAACTGCGGCGAACATGTCGGTAGCGATGGGGCCAGGAGCGACGACATTCACCGTGACATTGCGTGAGGCAAATTCGCGGGCCAGTGAACGGGCGAGCCCGACGAGTCCTGCCTTCGACGCGGCGTAGTTGGCCTGACCGGCTTGGCCGATTGAGCCAACTACAGATCCGATAAAGATGATTCGACCCCAGCGGGCGCGCATCATCTTTGGGACGGCTCTCCGGGCGGCTCTGAACCCGCCAACAAGATTGGCATCGAGGACGTCGGAGAAATCTTCGTCGGTCATGCGCAAGACGAGTTTGTCAATGGTCATGCCCGCGTTCGACACGAGAATTTCGACAGACCCGAGTTTCTCTTCAATGTCAGCGAACGCCGCTTCGACCTGTTCGGTGTTGGTGACGTCGCACTTCACGCAATAAAGATCGCTGGCGTCAGCTGGTGCCTCGCCGCGGTAGGTGATTGCGACCTTGTGGCCGGCAGCGGCGAAGGCTTTTGCGCACGCAAGGCCAATACCGCGATTGCCGCCAGTTACGAGAACGACTCGACTCATTTGTTTCCCTCCGGGAGGTGGCCCGTCCAACGAATGACGGCGCTGGCCCAACTCATGCCAGCGCCGAATCCAACAAGGAGAACGTTGTCGTCGCGTGTCACGCGTCCGTTTTCCAGCGCATCGACTAACGCAAGAGGGATTGAAGCCGATGAAGTGTTGCCCGTTCGGTGGAGAACCATAGCGACGCGATCCATTGGCATCCCGAGTTTCGAACAAGCGGTTTCGATAATGCGAATATTTGCTTGATGGGGGACGACCAATGCAATGTCGTCAGCAGTGAGATCCGCCGAAGCCAGAGAAATCTTCGCGGAGTCGACCATGACCGTGACCGCTTTGCGGAACACCTCTTTACCGACCATGTTCATGTAGCCACCGATGGGCGCATCAAGGAGTTTGCGGGCAGTTCCGTCCGAGCCGAGGTCGAACGAGACGAGTTGTCCTTCGCCCTCGACTGCTTCGAGCACAACTGCGCCTGCGCCGTTACCGAAGAGAATCGCGGTGTTGCGGTCGTCTTGGTCAGTCAGTCTTGCCAGCGTCTCGGAGCCGATGAGCAAAATTCGCTTGAGGCCCATGGCAATAAGTCCGTGTGCTTGCACAAGTCCGTAAACGAAACCCGAGCACGCGGCATTGACATCGCACGCACCGCCGTTGATTCCCAGTTCTTCTTGGACCTGCGAGGCGGTTGAAGGAATCTGATAATCCGGTGTGGTTGTAGCAAGAAGGATGAAGTCGATGTCGGCGCCGGTGAGGCCTGCCATGTCGAGTGCATTGCGGCCTGCTTCGACGGCAAGTCCTGCGGTGGTGCCGCCATGACGCCGTTCACGAATACCGGTCCGCTCGCTGATCCATTCGTCGGTGGTGTCGAGCCGCGCTTCGAAGTCAGCGTTGGTGACAACGAGGTCGGGAAGTGCCGTACCCCATCCGATGATCGTTGCGCCGCGTTGGGTCGAAGTAGTCATCGGATCCTCATGGTGGTGGCGATCACGCGGTGCGCAACCAAGCAATGGGTTGACTCGTTGTCACTCGCTCGCCGTCAACGGCGAGCACGCCGATAAGGATGCCCGCAAATGGCGAACGAACCTCGTGGTCGCCAACCATGCCGAGCACTGTGCCCGGTGTGAGTTCGAAACCCGGCGCAAGCTCTGCGGCAGGGGTGAAGACGCCGGCTGCCGGACTCACCACCATGCGCTCGGTGGCGAAGAGGTGTTCCCCTTCGTGGGCCGCGACACTTTCCGAAGGTGACGCAAGGGCAGTGAGGAGTTTGTCGAGATCATCGGGCGTCGACACCGACAGGGTGGTGGTTCCCGTGACAGTGCGTTTGGCCATGCCGGTGAGGACGTTCCCAGGGCCCAGTTCGACAAAGACGGTGGCGCCATTGTCGCCCAGGTTGTGCAAAATCTGGCGCCAGCGGACAGGGCTGCACAGCTGTGCATTCAGAAGGTCGGTCCATTCAGCGCCGACATGCGCACGGGCATCGACATTTGCATAGACAGGAAGATCGGCTTCGCGAAGGTCAGCTGATTCAATAGCGCGGCGGAGGCGGTCGCGAGCCGGAGTCATGAATGGCGTATGAAACGCGCCGCTCACGGCCATCGACATGACTTTCTTTGCGCCGAGTTCTTTGGCGATTTCCGACGCTCGAGCAATCGCATCGGGATCGCCGGCGATAACAACCTGGCCGGGAGCGTTGTAGTTGGCGACCCAGACATCGCCGTCGACGCGAGCGCAGGCGGCCTCGACATCGTCGTCGTCAAGACCAAGAACTGCAGCCATTGTTCCGACGCGCGCCGTGGTGGCCTCGAGCATGGCCGCACCGCGTTCGGCGACAAGTGTGAGACCTTCGTCAAAGGCGAGCGCTCCTGAAGCGACAAGAGCGGTGTACTCGCCAAGACTGTGCCCAGCCGCCGCAGCCGGTTCGACGCCAAGGCGTTCAACGGCATCGAGAACAATCAAGCTTGTGAGGAACGTCGACAACTGGGCATTGTCGGTTCGCGTGAGTTCCTCGGCTTCGGTGTTCAGAAGGAGATGTTCGAGATCACGATTGAGGACGCTCGATGCTTCGGCGACCAATTCCCATGACGGGTGGTCTCGCCACGCGTCTCCCATGCCGGGCTTCTGGGATCCCTGGCCGGGGAAAGTGAAAACGATCATCGTGGCGTTGGCGGCTTTCGCTGGTGGGACAGTGGCGGTAAGGCTCTGACCCGGAGGCGGTCACTTCGGTTTCATTTTCCCTTGACCAACGGGGCCGAGAGGGGATCTTGTGCGGCGGGAGGGACTCGAACCCTCAAGCCCCGAAGGGCAGCGGGGTTTGAGCCCGCCCTGTATGCCAATTCCAGCACCGCCGCAGTGGTGCGAGCGCCACGCTACCAACTGTCCGGAGCCCCTTTTTGCTCTCCGTCCTTCAGGCTCCTGTGTCTGGCTGCCGCTCCGGTCCTACACTTCGCCGCCATGACACGGGCCATGTTGGAGAAGCGGCTCATCGAGATCGGTGCGCAGCTTCGGGACCTTCGCAATGAATTGGCCGTTGTCGATGAACAATTCGCTCATTTCGCCGATGAGGCCGATGACGCTCGGCTTCGATCGCTGGTCTCTGAGACGCCACTCGCCGAGCGCGAGCACCGGGTCGCCGCTCGTCATGCCAACGCGATGGGTCGCCATCGCGATGAAGTCGTTACCGACATCGGACGTCTTGAGCAGCAGCAGGACGAATTGCTCGACCGGCTCAACGACGTCATCTCCTGAGCCGGTACGATCCCGAGACGGTCCGTACTTGGTCGGACCTCCACTCTCAAGGGGCTGCAACGTTGCCGACCCGTGTCGTTATCGCTGAAGACGAGGCGATCATCCGACTCGACCTTAAAGAAACTCTCGAAGAAGAGGGATACGAGGTCGTTGGAGAAACCGGACGTGGCGACGAAGCCGTTGCGTTGGTTCGCGAACTCCAACCCGAGATCGCCATCCTCGATATCAAGATGCCCGGTATCGATGGACTCACCGCTGCTCGCCAGATCACCGCAGACCAGTTGTGTGCGGTTTTGGTGCTCACCGCATTCAGTCAGCGGGACTTGGTTGAGCAAGCTCGTGACTCTGGGGCGCTCGCGTATTTGGTCAAGCCGTTCCAGCGAAGCGACCTTGTGCCGGCAATTGAACTCGCAGTGGGCCGGTTCCGCGAACTACGAGCGCTTACGGAACAAACGAAGTCTCTTGAAGAACAACTCGAGACGCGCAAAGTTGTCGATCGCGCCAAAGGCATCCTCATGGACACCCACGGTCTGACCGAGGCCGACTCGTTTGCATTCGTGCAGAAAACTGCGATGCGAGACCGCATCACGATGCGGGCCGTTGCCGATGCAATCATCGACGGCACGATGAAACCAGAGAATCCATGACCACGCTCATGCTTATCGACGGAAACTCGCTCACGTATCGAGCGTTCTTCGCACTGCCTGCCGATATGGCGACAGCATCGGGTCAGGTCACCAATGCAGTGTTTGGATTCACCTCAATGCTCGTGAACCTCTTGCGCGACCAAAAGCCCGATCACCTTGCCGTGGTGTTCGATCGTTCCGAGCCAACGTTTCGACACGAAGCTCTTTCTACGTACAAGGGCAATCGCGATGCGACACCCGATCTGCTTCGTCAGCAGATGGGCATCGTTCGTGAAGTAGTCGAGGTATTGCATGTTCCCGTGCTTGACCTTGTTGGATTCGAAGCCGACGACATCATCGCCACGTTGGCGACAGCAGCCGAGGCTCGCGGCGACAATGTCATCATCGTCACCGGCGATCGAGACAGCTATCAACTTGTGCACGATCCCCACATCAAAGTTCTGTACAACAAACGCGGCGTTTCTGATTACGCGTTGTACGACGAAGCAGGCATCTTCGAGCGCACCGGCGTAAAGCCCACTGACTATGTGCATTACGCAGCGTTACGTGGCGATCCTTCGGACAATCTCCCTGGCGTTCCCGGCGTGGGCGAGAAGACCGCGGCAAAACTGATCAATCAGTACGGCGGTATCGACGGCATCTACGAACACCTCGACGAGCTCACGCCAAAACTTCGGCAGAATCTGGCCGAGAACGAGGACAAGGCTCGAATGAATATCGAGCTCATGACGTTGCGGCACGACGCGCCCGTAACCGCCGACCCTGATGATCTCCAGATCGGAGACTTCGACTTGGCCGAAGTTCGGCAGTTGTTCGATTTTCTTGAGTTCCGTCAGTTGTTCGATCGATTAGTCGATGTTCTTGGCGTCACCTCCGATGCCGTTGAAGCAGGCGGGGCGCGGGTGCTCGAAGCAGAACGCACCGACGTGACCGATCAGAAAGAACTCGTTGCTCTTTTCGGCGCACTGGCCAGTTCCACTGGTCCGCTTGCTGCCGCCGGGGGATGGCTGGGCGACGAAGGGCGTTCCTCGTTTGAAGGCGTAGCGCTTGTTCGTGATGCTTCCTCGGGCGATGTCGTCTGGATTCCCGCCGAGCCTCTGAACGATCCCAAGGTTTCCGCTGCCGCATCCGCGTTGTTCTCCGATGGCGGCCGACCGCTTGTGGCGCACGATGCGAAGGCGCTCATGCGTGGCCTCAATGACTGTGGGATCGATCTTCGGTCGCTTTCACTCGACACGATGATCGCGGCCTATCTCCTTGATCCCGCCGAAACGAAGTATTCACTCGAACCGTTGCTTGATCGTTATGCCGACGCCCGACTTCCTGAAGACGACGATCAGGGTGAAGGGCAACTCGACTTTGGTGGCGCCGATGTTTCTGTCGTTGCGCAGCGTTCGGCTCGTCGTGCACTTGGTGTCGACGCCCTTCTCGTTCCCCTGCGTGAATCGCTGGAATCTCGGGGTCTCTTAGATCTCAACGCTGACATCGAAGTTCCCTTAGTTCGAGTCCTCGCTCAAATGGAGATACTCGGGGTCGGTGTCGACGAACTGGAACTTCGGCGGTTGCGCGATTCACTCGTTGCCCGCTGTGATGAACTTCGAGCATTGATCTGGACAGATGCCGGCGAGGAGTTCAACGTGAACTCCACGATCAAACTGCGCGAAATCTTGTTCGAAAAACTTGAACTGACTCCGCAGAAGAAAACCAAGACTGGCTTCTCCACCGACGCTGCGACCCTCGAGAAACTCCTCGGTGAGCATCCGATTATTGAACACTTGTTGGCCTATCGCGAGGTCGAGAAACTCCGTTCAACGTATGGCGAAGGACTTCTTGCTGAAATCGCACCCGATGGTCGGATCCACGCGACGTTTAATCAAACTGTCGCTCGGACCGGTCGCCTGAGCTCAGATGCGCCGAATCTCCACAACATCCCCGTACGCAGTGAACTCGGTCGCGAATTCCGGAAAGCTTTTGTTCCGGCCAAGGGCTACACGCTGCTCATTGCTGACTACAACCAGATCGAACTTCGTTGCATCGCCCACCTCGCCGAAGATCCAGGTCTCATTGGGGCATTCGAATCGGGTGAAGACATTCATAACGCCACAGCGGCGCGCGTTTTCGATGTCGACCCCGACTCGGTCACGATCGAACAACGGTCGAAAGCAAAAATGGTTAGTTATGGACTCGCGTACGGGATGGAAGCATTTGGTCTCGCGCAACGATTGAGTGTCTCCATTGGTGAGGCGCAGCAAATTCTCGACGCGTACTTCGTCGCATTCCCCGCGGTGCACGATTACATGGACAAGACAATCGCCGAAGCGCGCGAGCGCGGTTATACCGAAACGTTGTTTGGCCGTCGCCGTCAGATCCCAGAGCTTGTTTCGGACAACTTCCGCATTCGTCAGGCCGGCGAGCGTCAAGCAATGAATGCCGGAATCCAAGGCCTCGCCGCCGACATCTTCAAGGTCGCACTTATCCGACTCGACCAAGCCCTCGATGCGGCGGGTTCAACGAGTCGACTCATCTTGCAGGTGCACGACGAAGTCATCTGTGAAGTTCCGCCTGCTGATCTCGACGCGGTGACGGCGGTTGTCCTCGAGGCGATGTCGGGCGCGTTCGATCTTCGAGTTCCTCTCGAAGTCCACCTCTCGCATGGTGACTCTTGGGCAGCGGCGAAAGGCTGATGTGAGCGAGTCCGGCGAAGGCCATTGGTTTGAAGGCATCGCCGATCACCTTGGTTCGTCCTACCTGCGGTATTCGTTCACGATGGGAACGGCGAACGAAGTCGCGTTCCTTATCGACGAACTCGAACTCAAACCCGGAATGCGCGTGCTTGACGTTGGGTGCGGTCCTGGCCGTCATGCCTACGCACTGGCGGAACTCGGTATCGCCGTGCACGGCATCGATATCTCGCAGACCTTCATTGACCTCGCGCGTGAAGATGCGCCAGACCTCGCGACGTTTGAGCGACTCGATGCTCGGTCACTCCCTTTCGATACTGAGTTCGATGCGGTGATCTCGCTGTGCCAGGGAGCGTTTGGATTAGCCGGGGGAGCGGCCGCCGTTGGGCCCGACCCCGATGGAGCCGTGCTCGATGGCATGGCGCGGGCTCTCGTCCCCGGCGGCCGTATTGCGGTGTCCGCTTTTTCTTCGTACTTCCAGGTGAACTGGCTGGAAGACACCGATTCGTTCGATGCCGATGCCGGGGTCAACCACGAGTTGGCGCCCCTGAAGGCCCCCGACGGGACCGAAACCCTCAAGGACCTTTGGACGACCTGCTTCACCCCAAGAGAACTGCGATTACTGGCATCGAGGGCCGAATTACAGACCGATGCGGTGTGGTCAGTGACGCCGGGGGACTATGCCCGTCGCACGCCGGAGATCAACCGACCCGAGTTTTTGCTGGTGGCCACCCGGCCGATGGGTTGATGGCCCCTTTGCGGGCTGGCGGGGCCTGTGGACAGAGGTCTAGCCTTGCCGTTCTCCCATGCGCCGGCGCGGGAGATTTCCTATCCCCTATTTCCTGTCCATCGAAGAGAGAATCCTGTGTCCGAGCAGTCCACCACCGAAGAGGCCACCCCGGCCGCCGCCGTCGCAGTCGCTGAAGCACCAGCAGGTATGGGAAGTTTCGCCGCTGACGGCACGTACGTTCCGCGTCAGGTTATTGAAGACGATCTTGGTGGGTTGTCGCTTGATGATGCATACACCGCATCAATGGTGCAGGTTGAAGACGGACAAATTGTTGAAGGCACCGTCGTCAAGGTTGATCGTGACGAAGTTCTTCTCGACATTGGTTACAAGTCCGAGGGTGTTATTCCTTCTCGCGAACTTTCCATTCGCAACGATGTAGATCCGTCGGAAATCGTTTCGATGGGCGAGCGCATCGAAGCTCTCGTTCTCCAGAAGGAAGACAAAGAAGGTCGTCTTGTTCTTTCCAAGAAGCGCGCACAGTACGAGCGTGCCTGGGGAACAATCGAAAAGATCAAAGAAGAAGACGGTGTTGTTAGCGGCCCAGTCATCGAGGTCGTCAAGGGCGGTCTCATCATCGACATCGGTCTCCGTGGCTTCCTTCCCGCATCACTCGTCGAGTTGCGTCGTGTCCGCGACCTTGCGCCGTATGTCGGCCGCACCCTCGACGCCAAGATCATCGAACTCGACAAGAACCGCAACAACGTTGTGCTTTCACGTCGTGGATGGCTCGAAGAGACGCAGAAGGAACAGCGCGAAGACTTCCTCGCCAACCTCAAGCCCGGCGAGAACCGTCGCGGTGTTGTGTCTTCAGTCGTGAACTTTGGTGCATTCGTCGACCTTGGCGGCATGGACGGCCTCGTCCACGTTTCCGAGCTGTCGTGGAAGCATGTTGACCATCCCGGATCCGTTGTGCAGGTCGGCGACGAAATCGACGTGCAGGTCCTTGAGGTCGATCTTGACCGCGAGCGCATCAGCCTTTCGCTCAAAGCCACTCAGCAAGATCCATGGCAGGAATTCGCTACCGCCCATCAGGTTGGCGAACTCGTTTATGGCCGCGTCACGAAGCTGGTGCCGTTCGGTTCGTTCGTGCAGGTTGGCGACGGCATCGAAGGACTCGTGCATATTTCGGAAATGTCGGCCCATCATGTCGATCTCCCCGAACAGGTTGTTACTCCTGGCGAAGAACTTTGGGTCAAGATCATCGATCTCGACCTTCAGCGTCGTCGCATCAGCCTCTCGATCAAGCAGGCTGCTGAAGGCGGCGTCGTTGCTGCTGAGTACCAAGAGCACTTCGGTGATCATGCCTATGACACCGAGGGCAACTACATCGGTGGCGAGTCCACTGAAGCTCAAGAAGCGTGGGCCGAGTACTACGCCGAACAGGGCGACACGTCGATTGCTCCCGTGCCGACAGATGCGGAAACCGCTGCTGCCGAAGCGGAAGCCGCTGTTGCCGAGGAATCGGCCGCAGCTCCCGACACTGCCGCTGAGTGATTCTCACCGGCAATCGCCGGTGATCAATCGAGTTTCACGATCCCCAATCGCAGAGCGGTCAGCACCGCCTGTGTGCGGTCGCGCGCGTCGAGTTTTTGGTAGATCGACGCGAGGTGGTTCTTCACTGTCTTTTGGGACAGGTAGAGCCGTGAGGCCACCTCAGGGGTTGAGCAGCCGTCACAGATGGCCTGAAGCACTTCCTCTTCCCTTCGGGTGACCGTGACGGGGAAACCTCGCCAATCGGTGAGGGCCTGGCGGTTCTGGAATGTCGTTGTGGTTGTCATGGAGTACTTGTCGGCAGGTCTTGCCAAAGTGTGAGCGAAAAGCGCGGAAAATCATCGAGACGCGCTCTGGTACGTTCCGGCGATGCTTCTTCTTGGATTAACCGGTGGTATTGGTTCGGGGAAATCGACCGTGTCGGCGGAGCTTGCCCGCCGCGGGGCGATTGTGATCGATGCCGATCTGGTCGTGCGCGAGTTGCAGTCACCGGGGGGAACGGTCTTGGCCGCGATGGTTGAACTCTTCGGCGACGGGATCTTGGCCGAAGACGGCACGTTGAACCGTCAGGCAGTTGCCGACATCGTGTTCAACGATGCTGAACAGCTAAAAGCCCTCAACGCGATCGTGCATCCGAAAGTCGGCGAAGAGATCGATGGGCGCATCGAAGCGCAACGCGAGAGTGACAACGTCGTAGTTCTGGACGTGCCGCTGCTTGTTGAATCAAAGGCGTACGAAACCGAAGGCATCATCGTCGTCGATACCGATCCCGAACTTGCCGTTCAGCGTCTCGTCGAATTCCGTGGATTCAATGCTGACGATGCGCGCGCTCGAATGAAACTTCAGGCGACACGAGAAGAACGTCGCGCTGTTGCAGCATTCATCGTTCCCAATGATGGAACGCAAGAAGAACTCATGACCAAAATCGACGAATGCTGGAACTGGATCCAATCCAAACGCATTGCTGATTAAAGGTGTTTAGAGCCCGAGGCGTCGGGCGAGATCACTCATGATTCGGCGATTTGGGTCGACTCTTTCGCGAACTTCGCGCCATTCATTGAGTCGTGGATACATCTCGGGAAGCAGTTCAGGTCGAACTCGGCTGTCCTTCGCGAGATAAATACGTCCTCCCACACCGACGACAAGATCGTCGAGTCGGTCAAGGAGTGGTCCGAGTCCCTGAATGCCAGTGGGGATGTCGAGGGCAAGGGTCCAGCCGCCGACAGGGAACGAAAGCGGCCCAGGATTTCCTTCACCAAACGACTTCAGCACGGCGAGAAAGGAGGTGCACCCGGACTGACTGATTTCATCAACGATTGTGGTGAGGGTGCTGGTTGCGTCGAAGGGGATCACGAACTGCCACTGAAGGAATCCGGCGGGCCCGTAGATGCGATTCCATCCGCGCACCATGTCGAGTGGATGGAAGAAGGTCGGTATCGACTGAATCTCATCGCGACGTTCGACGGGTGCTTTCCGAAACCAGAGCTCATTAAATGCGCGGATCGAGAGATTGTTGAGTAAGCCCGCAGGCATGAACGGCGGAGCGCTTACGAGTTCGTTGGCTTTGTAGACGAAAGGATCGGCACCGATTTTGGGTGCCGCTTCGTCTGCGCTAGCGAATCGGCCGCGAGTGAGAACTGAACGGCCCATGGTGTTACCGGTTGCCATGAGGTCGATCCACGCAACCGAATAGTCATAGAGGTGGTCGCCATCGCGCATGAGTTGACACACGGCATCAAGATCGGCGGCGCGGTCAGTATCGACGACAAGTTGGCTTGAACCGATTCGGGGGCAGCGGAAGGTCGCATCGAGAATGACGCCAGTTAGGCCCATCCCTCCGGCTGTTGCCCAGAACAATTCGGAATCGCGATTCGGCCCGACTTCAACAACCGAACCGTCAGCTAGTTGAAGATGAAGCGACTCGACATGGTTGCACCACGAACCTTTGAGATGGTGGTTCTTGCCATGGATGTCAGCAGCGATTGCGCCGCCGACGGTGATGTAACGCGTGCCTGGAGTGACCGGGACGAACAAACCCTGTGGCACGAGTGCATGTAGGAGTCGATCGATACTTGCGCCCGCGTCGGCAGTGACGAGGACGGTGTCGGAGTTGGGGTCCGATTCGTGAATGGTGAACGCTGCAACATCGGTGGTTTCGATGACGGTTCCGCCGGCGTTCTGTGCTGCATCCCCGTAGCTGCGGCCGAGGCCGCGAGCGATGAGGCCGCGCTCGAATGACGTCGGAAGCGCCCTCTGTAATTCGATTGGCGAAGTTGGTCGGCGAACATCGGCACCAGTTGGCGCAGTGCGACCCCAACCGAACAACTCGGAGGTTGAGGGCACAGCTCGCGAGGCTGCCGGCTCAGGACGCATAGACGGCACAGCCATAGACGATCGCCCAGAGCGCCCCAGCGAGGAGCAAGGTTCGGTCGGAAAGCACGAGATTCTCTGGCTCGGCGCCCTTGCCCTGTTCAAGCAACAGCGCATAACGCAGGATCGCGACAGCGAACGGAACAATTGAAAGTTGGAAGAGCACCGAACCGTTGGTTGATTCCTGTGCAGACGCGAAGGCCCAGAGGCAATAAGTAATTATTGTCCCAGCTGAAAATACCGCCTTCAAATAATTGAGGAACTGTGGTGAGTAGACCGCAAGTGTTGGGCGAATTGTGGCGGCATCGTCGCCAAGATCTGATCGTTCCCCAGCGCGCTTGCCTGTGACCATGAACAACGCTCCAAAGCTTGTGACAATGAAGAACCATTCTGAGATCGGTAGACCAGTTGCAGTTGCGCCACCGATGGCGCGCAGGACGAATCCGGCAGCTACCGCGACAATGTCGAGAATCGGAACATGCTTGAGCCACAGTGAGTAGACGGTGGTGAGCGCGAGGTAGGTGAGGATGGTGAAACCGAAGTCGCGTCGAAGAAGAAATGATCCGCCGATGGCAACGATAAGTAAGACGGCGGCTAACGCATAGGCGAGCCCAACCGGAACGATGCCCGCGGCCATCGGACGGTTTTTCTTAACTGGATGAAGTCGATCGGACTCGATGTCCATCGCGTCGTTGAGGAGATAGGTCGCACTCGCTGCCGCACAGAAACAACCGAATGCGGCAAGCGCTCGAAGGTCGGTATCTCGGTTATCGAAAACGCCGGCGGCCAGTGGAGCGGCAAAGACCAACACGTTCTTGACCCACTGCTTCGGGCGCAGTTCGCGAACGATTCCGCCGAAGAGTGAAGATCGGGAAGGGGCCGAGGTCGTCATTTCACCCTGCACTGATCTTGCGCCAGAGCGGTCGAGGAAGATGACGAAGGATGGTGAAGAGGGTCGATAAAATGGGGGGCGCCCAAATCATTTCCTTGTTTTTTTGGAGCCCGTTGATCACGGCATCGGCGATTTTGTCGGGGGTGGTGGCGAAGGGAGCAGGCTTCATTCCTTCGGTCATGCGCGTGTGGACAAAGCCAGGACGAACCACCACGCAGCGAGCACCGGAACCAATGAGGGAGTCACCGAGACCTTGGGCGAATGCATCCATGCCCGCTTTTGTGGATCCGTAAACAAAGTTGTCAGCACGGGCACGAACCCCAGCGACGGAAGTAATCGCCAAGATGGTTCCGTGGCCTTGCGTGCGGAGTTTGGCCGCAGCGGCAAGGCCGCTGGAGACTGCGCCGACGTAATTGGTGCTTGCTGCTTCGGCAGCGGCAACTGGATTGGCATTGAACTCGGACTGCTCTCCGAGGACGCCAAAAGCAAGGATGACCATGTCGAGATCGCCGATTCGTTCGGCAGCGGCATCGATCACTTGGGCATGCGAAGCGGGGTCAAGGGCATCAAAGACGATGGTGTCGGCGTCGACTCCAGCCGAGCGAAGGCGATTGAGTGTGGTGGTGGCAGAGGCGGGGGAGCGAACGCCGAGAACTACCTTCTTGCATCGACTGGCGACCAGTCGGTCGACAATGGCAATTGCTATCTCGGAGTTACCTCCGAGCACGAGCACTGATTGCACCGAACCCAAAGCATCGCGCATCTGATTCGTTCCTCTTTCATGGGGGCCGGGCCGTGGGGTCAAGGTTAGACGGAGAGTGTCGAAGCGCCGGAAGCAATGGGCCCAACCCTTCGTAGACTCAGCGAATGCCGCCGTTCCGTCTTGTTTCCGATTTCCAGCCTGCTGGTGATCAGCCGAAGGCCATTGAGGAACTCGCGGCGAGCATCGAAGCCGGTAATCGGTATCAAACCCTTCTCGGGATCACCGGGTCCGGAAAGAGCGCGACGATCGCGTGGACAATTGAGAAGCTTCAGCGTCCAACGCTGGTGATGGCGCCGAATAAATCGTTGGCTGCACAGTTAGCCAATGAATTTCGAGAGTTCTTCCCTGAAAATCGCGTCGAGTATTTCGTTTCGTATTACGACTACTACCAGCCCGAGGCGTACATGCCTGCCTCCGATACGTACATCGAAAAAGACTCATCGGTGAATGATGAGATCGAACGTCTCCGCCACGCGGCAACTTCGGCGCTGCTCACTCGCCGCGACACCATCGTCGTTGCATCGGTGTCGTGTATCTATGGCCTGGGCAATCCTGCGGAATATGCCGATCAGATGCTCGTTATTCGTCAGGGCGAAACTCACGAGCAGCGCACCATCCTCGGGCGCCTTGTCGACATGCAATACGAACGCAACGATATGAATCTCATCCGCGGAAAATTTCGTGTTCGGGGTGACACCATCGAGATTCACCCCGCCTACGACGAAACCGCGATTCGGATAGAACTCTTTGGCGATGAAATTGAGCGAATCATCGTGGTCGATCCGATCACCGGCGAAAAAGTCACCGAACTCGAAGAACTCATCGTCTTTCCGGCGACCCATTACGCGGCGAGCGATGAACGTATGCGCACGGCGATGACGCGGATCGAGGCAGAGTTGCAACAGCAACTGGCCAAGTTCGAAGGCGAGAACAAACTCCTCGAAGCGCAGCGTCTGCGGATGCGCACGCAATATGACCTTGAAATGATGGCGGAACTCGGATTCTGCAACGGTATCGAAAATTACTCGGCCCACATCGATGACCGTGAGCCCGGCGAGGCGCCCTTTACATTGCTCGATTACTTCCCCGACGACTTCTTGGTCGTTATGGACGAGAGTCATCAGGCCTTACCGCAGGTTCGGGGTCAGTTTGCGGGGGACCGTTCCCGCAAACAGACGCTGATCGAACACGGCTTTCGTCTTCCATCGGCGGCAGATAATCGGCCTTTGACATTCGACGAGGTGATGGCTCGCGTTGGTCAGGTGGTCTTCCTTTCGGCGACGCCAGGGCCATTCGAATTCGAGAACTCGGCAGCAATTGTTGAGCAGGTGGTTCGACCAACCGGCCTTGTCGACCCAGAAATCATTGTGAAGCCAACAAAGGGTCAGATCGACGACCTCATCGAGCAAATCAACAAACGAGTCACGGCTGGTGACCGGATCCTTGTCACCACGCTCACGAAGAAGATGTCTGAGGACCTCACCGACTATCTGCTCGAACTTGGCGTCAAGGTTCGTTATCTCCATAGCGAGGTCGACACCATCGAACGGATCGAGATCCTTCGCGACCTTCGCCTCGGCGAATTCGATGTGCTGATTGGCATCAATCTTCTTCGTGAAGGCCTCGACCTTCCCGAAGTGTCACTCGTGGCCATTCTCGATGCCGATAAAGAAGGTTTCCTTCGTTCGGAAACGGCACTTGTGCAGACGATTGGCCGAGCCGCTCGAAATGTCGAGGGTCAGGTGATCATGTACGCCGACAAGATCACTGATTCCATGCAGCGAGCGATCTCAGAAACGAATCGTCGTCGTGGCGTGCAGGAGGCTTACAACAAAGAGCACGGCATTGACCCGCAAACCATTCGCAAGGCCGTCACCGACATCCTCGCAACGTTGCGGGGAACCTCGGGAGCGACCGTCCCTGGGGCAGATAGACGATCAACCGCTCGTGACAAGGTGCGCTCAGGTCTTGCCGAACTCCCTACCGATGAACTCGGTCGTTTGGTGCTGACCTTGGAAGAGGAAATGAAGCAAGCGGCAGCCGACCTGCGCTTTGAGTATGCGGCTCGGCTCCGTGACGAGATCAAGGAACTTCGTCGGGAGCTTCGCGAGGTCGGCTGATTCCTGCTTCAGCACAATGCGAGCAGAGTCGCCGACAGTAGGCTCCCGGCGTGGATCAACTGGTCATTCGTGGTGCTCGTGAGCACAACCTTCGTAACGTTTCGATCGAACTTCCTCGTGATCGGCTGATCGTTTTCACCGGGCTTTCTGGTTCGGGCAAGTCCTCGTTGGCGTTCGACACGATCTATGCCGAGGGTCAGCGTCGCTACGTCGAATCGTTGTCGGCTTATGCCCGTCAGTTCCTCGGCCAGATGGATAAACCCGATGTCGATTTCATCGAGGGGCTTTCGCCGGCAATTTCCATCGACCAGAAGTCGGCGTCACGAAACCCCCGTTCCACCGTGGGCACGATTACCGAGGTCTACGACTACCTCCGACTTCTCTATGCGCGCATCGGCATTCCTCATTGTCCGGTCGACGGCTCGGTCATCAAGCGGCAGACCCCACAGCAGATCGTCGATCGGGTTCTTGAACTTCCCGATGGCACCAAGTTCCAGGTGCTGGCCCCCGTCGTTCGTGGTCGCAAAGGCACCTACGACACGTTGTTGGCCGATCTGGCCTCACAGGGGTTTGCTCGAGCGATCATCGACGGCGAACTTCACGAACTGACCGACAAGGTCGAGCTTGCTCGTTACGAGCAACACACGATCCAGGTTGTCGTTGACCGACTGGTGAAGAAGGCGGGTATCGATCGCCGTCTCACTGACTCTCTCGAAACTGCACTTCGAATCGCCGAAGGCGTAGCCGAAATTCAGATCGTTGGTCGTGGCGACGATTCCGGGTTGGACGATGAAGTACTCACGTTCTCACAGCACCTCGGTTGCCCTTCGTGTGGATTGAGTTATGAGGAATTGGCGCCGAGAAACTTTTCGTTCAACTCTCCGTATGGCGCCTGCGAGCACTGCGATGGTCTTGGCACCAAGTTTGAAGTTGATGCCGAACTTGTTATTCCCAATCCCGACCTGAGTGTCACCGAAGGTGCGCTGGCACCATGGGCGAGCGCCCGCACCCAGTATTTTGGTCGACTACTTGAATCGGTCTGCGACATCTATGAGATCGACCCCGATATTGCGTTCAAGGACCTGCCAAAGAAGCAACAGAAACTTTTGCTGCACGGAACGGGCGCCACTGGTCGGGTCCAGGTCCGCTACAAAAACCGATACGGCCGTCAACGTTCCTACGACGCGAAGTTCGAAGGCCTCGTTCCATGGTTGCAGCGCCGGCATTCCGATGCCGAAAGCGATGCGCAGCGTGAACAAGTCGAGGGCTACATGCGCGAAGTGCCGTGTCCCGACTGTGAGGGTTCACGTCTTGCCCCGTTCAGTCTTGGAGTCACGATTGACGGTCATTCAATCGCCGAGATTTGCGGCATGTCGATCGGCGACGCCGCTGCAGCGCTCAACGGACTGAAACTTTCTGAACGTGACCGCATGATCGCCGAACGAGTGGTGAAAGAAGTCAATGCGCGGATGGGCTTCTTGCTTGACGTGGGTCTCGATTATCTCTCGCTCTCACGATCGGCCGCGACTCTTGCCGGCGGCGAAGCACAACGCATTCGTCTTGCATCTCAGATTGGGTCAGGTCTGGTTGGCGTGCTCTATGTGCTCGACGAGCCATCGATCGGACTCCATCAGCGTGATAACAAACGACTCATCGACACACTGATGCGTCTCCGTGAACTGGGTAACACCGTCCTCGTAGTCGAACACGATGAAGAGACCATCAAAGTTGCCGATTATGTCGTTGATATTGGTCCCGGCGCTGGCGAACATGGTGGTGACATCGTGTATGCGGGTCCGGTCAAGGGGCTTTTGAAATCGAAAGAGTCCATAACCGGGCAGTACCTGTCGGGTCGTCGCTCGATTCCAGTCCCGGAACTTCGTCGTTCTCCGGGGGCTGACCAACTCGTTGTTCGTGGCGCTCGCGAACACAACCTCAAAAACGTTGACGTTGAGTTCCCGCTGCACACCTTTATCGCTGTCACCGGTGTTTCTGGTTCAGGGAAGTCGACATTGGTGAACGACATCCTGCATCGCGCCCTTATGCAAAAGGTCTACGGATCAAAGACGCCTCCAGGCCTGCATAAGAGCGTCGAGGGTATGGAACTGGTCGACAAGGTCATCAATATCGATCAGTCGCCAATCGGTCGCACGCCGCGCTCGAACCCGGCCACCTATATCGGCGTGTTCGATCACATCCGGAAACTGTTCGCACAGACCCACGAGTCGAAGGTGCGCGGCTACTTGCCGGGACGTTTTTCGTTCAATGTTTCTGGGGGCCGATGCGAAGCATGCTCAGGCGACGGCACCATCAAGATCGAAATGCATTTCCTTCCCGATGTGTACGTCCCGTGCGAGGTATGTAAAGGCGCTCGCTACAACCGCGACACGCTCGACATCACCTTCAAAGATCACAACATTTCCGACATCCTCGGCATGAGTTGCGAGGAAGGCGTTGAGTTCTTCGGTAATCAGCCCGCAATTGCTCGTCACTTGCAAACGCTTGTTGATGTCGGTCTTGGATATGTGCGCCTTGGTCAACCGGCAACAACGCTTTCCGGTGGTGAAGCCCAGAGAGTCAAACTCGCCAGCGAACTTTCGAAGCGTTCCACCGGGCGAACCGTGTACATCCTCGACGAACCGACAACGGGCCTTCACTTCGAAGACATTCGGAAACTTCTCACCGTGCTGTCGCGTCTCGTCGATCAGGGAAACACCGTGATTGTCATCGAACACAACCTCGACGTCATCAAGACCGCCGACTGGTTGATCGATCTGGGGCCTGAAGGCGGCAGTGGCGGCGGATCAGTGCTCGTTGAAGGCACACCCGAAAAGGTCGCCGCCACGAAGAAGAGTTACACCGGACAATTCCTGCGTCCGCTGCTCGGCCTCGAGTAGTTCAGGTGATCTGCAACATACGGTCGAGCGCGACCTTGGCCCACTGAGCCGTGTCGGGGTCGACCGTGATGCGGTTGACTACTTTGCCAGCGACGAGGTTCTCGAGGACCCAACACAGGTGCGGTCCATCGATGCGGAACATCGTCGAACACGGGCACACGAGTGGGTCGAGTGAAACAACTGTCTTGTCTGGTGTTTCGTTGTTGAGGCGGTTGGTGAGATGGATTTCGGTGCCAACCCCGATGACGGCACCAACAGGTGCATTCTCAACGGCGCGGATGATGAAATCGGTTGAACCCACCTGATCGGCCAACTCGCAGACGTCATGTGCACATTCGGGATGGACAACGACAATGCCGTCGGGGTTCGCCTCGCGGAATGCTGCGATGTGTTCGGGGCGGAATCGCTGATGGACAGAGCAGTGTCCCTTCCACAGGAGGAAGGTGGAGTCTTTGACTTCGGCTTCGGTGAGGCCCCCGTGTTCACGACGAGGATCCCATACGCGCATTTTGTCGAGGGAGTAACCGAGATCGCTGGCGGTATTGCGCCCCAAGTGTTGATCGGGGAAGAAGAGAACCTGTTCGCCTCCAGCCCCGTCCTCGGAGCGGTTGCCGAGGGAGAGGGCCCACTCAAGAACGGCACGCGCGTTGGACGAGGTGCACACTGCACCGCCATGTTCGCCTACGAACGCTTTGAGTGCTGCTGAGGAGTTCATGTAGGTGATCGGGATGACCTTTGAGATGTCCGTGGTCGCCGCGAGTGTTTCCCAGGCTTCGGTGACTTCCTCGAGATCGGCCATATCAGCCATGGAACAGCCGGCATTGAGGTCGGGCAGGATCACGGCTTGGTGATCGCCGGTGAGGATGTCAGCGGACTCAGCCATGAAGTGCACGCCACAGAAAACGATGTACTCGGCCTGCGGTTGCTCTTGAGCGAGCACCGAGAGTCGGAAGGAGTCACCGCGGGCATCGGCCCACTCCATGACTTCGTCCCGCTGGTAGTGATGGCCGAGGATGAACAAGCGGTCACCGAGCGTGGCTTTTGCCGCAGCGATTCGATCCGCGAGTTCGGCGGGCGTGGCGTCTGTGTAGCGGTCACCGAGCGGTAGTTGGAGGCGAAGCATGTTGTGGTGCACTCCCTGAAAGGACGGGGAGATCCGATGAGTGGCCGGTGGGGGCAGCCTGGTCGCCACGCCACGGGTTTGTCGGCCTCGGGTCTCAATAGATCGCCGGATACCAGGCCGGCTTGAACAGCATAGGCACTGAACGGCTTGTTTGCCTCCGATGGCCCATACGATGACCCAAATGGTGCAGCGACCGCCGGCCGGCACGATTCCCGACGAGCCCGGCTCGTATCAGTTCAAAGATGTCAACGGCCGCGTCATTTATGTGGGAAAGGCCAAAAGTCTTCGGTCGCGACTGTCGAACTATTTCCAGGATCCGGCCCACCTCGCTCCCCGCACCGCCCAGATGGTGGCCACCGCTGAGACGGTCGAATGGATTCAGGTTCGCAATGAGCTCGAAGCTCTCATGCTCGAGTACAGCCTGATTAAGCAGCACGAGCCTCGGTTCAATATCGACCTTCGAGACGACAAGAGTTACCCGTTCCTTGCGGTGACGGTTGATGATGATTGGCCGCGCGCAACAGTGATGCGGGGCGACAAGCGAAAGGGAACTCGCTACTTCGGTCCTTACGCAGCGGCGTGGGCGATTCGCGAAACTCTTGATCAGTTGCTTCGCACATTTCCAGTTCGTACGTGTTCCGATACGAAGTTGTCCCGACATACGAAACTCGGACGTCCGTGTTTGTTGTTTCACATTGAAAAGTGCAGCGGTCCTTGCGTGGGGGAGATCACGACCGAGAAGTACGACGAGCTTGTGCGCGATCTGATTCGTTTTCTCGATGGTGATACCGATGAAGTGATTTCTCGACTCGAAGTCGAGATGCAAACCGCAAGTAATGAACTTGAGTTTGAGCGCGCTGCTCGGCTTCGCGACCGTCTCGGAGCGGTGCGCAAGGTCGTTGAACGTCAGCAGATGGTCTTGGAGAAAGATGAAGACCTCGACGTTGTAGGCCTTGCCGGCGACGAACTCGAAGCATCGGTTCAGGTGTTCTTTGTTCGGCGGGGTCGTGTGGTGGGGCGCAAGGGATATGTGCTCGACCGTAAGGAAGATCTGTCAGACCAAGAACTCATTGATTGCATCCTCGAACGGCTTTATGGAGATCCGCCGCCGCTTGGTGTCCCCAAAGAAGTACTTGTTCCGTTCGAGAGTGCGAATCCTGCGCTCTATGAAGAGTTTCTGAGTGCTCAACGCGGCTCAAAAGTCACCGTGCGTATTCCTCATCGTGGCGATAAGCGCGAACTGATGGCAACGGTGACGCGTAATGCCACCGAGGAGTTCTCGCGTCATCGATTGAAACGAGCCGCTGACCACAACAGCCGCGCACGAGCATTGAATGATCTTCAGCAACATCTCGGCCTCCCCGAAGCTCCGCTTCGCATCGAGTGTTACGACATGAGCCATATCCAGGGAAGCGATTACGTCGGTTCGATGGTGGTCATGGAAGACGGTTTACCGAACAAGCGCGAATACCGCCGATTCAAGATCAAAGGCGATCAAGGAAACGATGACTTCGCCGCAATGGAAGAGGTCCTGACTCGTCGCCTAACTGCGTACATCGAAGAGCGAGGCAAGCCCATTGCCGAACGGTCGGGGAAGTTTGCCTATCCGCCCCAGCTGCTATTGGTTGACGGTGGCAAAGGTCAACTCGGGGTGGCCATAAAGGTGCTTGAAGCTTTGGGTCTCGATGAAGAAATTCCGGTGGCATCGCTGGCGAAGCGTTTCGAAGAGGTGTACCTGCCCCATCGTTCGGAACCAGTTGAGGTTCCGCGGGGGAGCGAAGCGCTCTATCTGCTGCAGCGTATTCGTGACGAGGCTCACCGATTCGCGGTTTCGTTTCACCGAGAGCTGCGAGGCAAACGCATGACGACTTCGGTGCTCGATGGTATTTCAGGGTTGGGTGAAGCTCGGCGCAGTCGCTTGGTGAAAGAACTCGGTGGGGTTACCGCAGTCAAGAAAGCGACGATTGAGCAACTGCAAGCGATCACTTGGCTTCCCGATTCGGTTGCGCAGGCGGTTTGGGACAAGATCCATACTCCGTCCCGTCGAGATCCGCGCTGAACCGGAGTCGTTGTGTCTGAACCTGATGCCAATGCCCAACTGTGGGAGGCGCACGCCGACTGGTGGCAACGCGAATTCACTGACGGCGTCGATCCCGAATACACCGAGCAAATCATTCCGCTCATTCTCGAGTGGACCGCAGGGTTCGAACGTGTGCTTGAAGTGGGTACTGGCGAAGGCCAGGTTGCGCGTGCGATTGCTGCAACTCACGGATCATCCGTTGTCGGGATCGATCCGACCGTCAACCAAATCGATGAAGCGATTCGTCGCGGCGGGGGTCCCGAGTATCAGCTCGCAGGCGCGGAATCTCTGCCGTTCGAGGACGCCTCGTTCGATGCGGTTGTGTGTTGTCTTGTGTTCGAACACATCGACGCGGTCGATGAGGCACTCTCCGAAGTTGCTCGAGTTCTACGCCCGGGTGGTCGCTTTGTTTTCTGCCTCAACCATCCGCTGCTGCAAACGCCCGGCTCTGGTTGGATCGATGATCAGATCCTTGATCCGCCCGAGCAGTACTGGCGCATCGGCCCCTACCTCACCGAACAGGCGACGATTGAAGAAGTCGAAAAGGGTGTTTTCATTCGATTCGTGCATCGACCCCTCAGTCGCTACATCAACGCCATGGCCGATTCGGGTTTGGCACTTGAACGCATGATCGAGCCCGCCCCTCCGCAAGGTTTTATCGATCGAGCCCCGGAATACACCGAAGTAACGACGATTCCGCGGTTACTAACTTTGGTGGCGCGCCGGTCGTAACGACCGAATTGTTGCTGGTTATGGGCGTCGGCCCATGAGGTCAAGCAGCGCAGTTTGAGCATCGGCGTTGTCGTCAAGCGTTCCGCTCGGACCCTCGCCAAACATTCCGACCTGTCCGATAAACGGACGCATTGGTTCGATGCTGGTGGCAACAACGCCAACAACCTCGGGGTCGAGAGTTTCGTCTGCGCCGATTGCACGCGCGAGATCCCATGAATGCACGAGCAGGTCGCCAACGCGGAAACCGAGTAATTGGGCCCCAGGCATATCCATCGCTGGATGTTGAACGGTGAGTTCAAGAGAAGTGGGATCCGCGAACGCGTCGGCTTGGGCTCGCATGGAATCTTGGACGGCGCCCAACAGATTGTCGCCAACGACCGCTGTCGTCAGGAGCGCGATCGCATCTTCACGAGACGCGCCACCGATGAGCGCCGCGGCCATCGTGTTGCCGCCTACGACGTGATCGAGAAGTTGTTGGACAGTCCAGTCGCCGCACGGAGTCGGCTTAGCGAGGTCTTGAGAAGTCACGAGCGCAGTAACCGCTTCGAAATGGGCGGCAGCGATGGGAAGGGCGGTGATGTTGTCCATGGTGGGAGGTTAGAGGCGCCACGGCTAGCGTTTGCCCTGTGAGCGACTTCGTGGTGATCACGGGCTTGTCTGGTGCCGGACGCTCTCAAGCCGCGGATGTCCTTGAGGATCTCGGCTGGTACATCATCGACAATCTTCCCCCCGCCCTCATTGGCAGTGTCGCTGATTTCGCGGACGCTCCCGATGCGACGATCACCAACGTGGTCCTCGTGGTGGGAACCGGTCCGTATCACTCGGAGGCTTTGCCGGCACTCGATGCGCTGCGTCGCCAGGGAAACCGGCTTCGAATCGTTTTCCTCGAGGCGGCGACCGACGAACTTGTGCGGCGTTACGAAAGCACCCGGCGGCGTCATCCGCTTGCAGCCGAAGATCGTTCGTTGGCGGAGTCCATTCAGGAAGAACGGCGAGTTCTGCAATCGGTGAAGGCCGAAGCCGATGTTGTCATCGACACCACCGAACTCAATGTGCATCAACTCCGCTCGCGGATGCTTGATCTCTTCGCTGCTGATGCCCCAGCGGGCGGCATGCAAACGACGGTGCTCTCGTTCGGGTACAAACACGGACTTCCTCTCGACACCGATCTCGTGTTCGATTGCCGATTTCTCCCGAACCCCCATTGGGTGGAGGCGCTGCGACCGCAGACTGGCCTCGATGAACCAGTTCGCGACTACGTGCTTGCTCAGCCGCTCACAACCGAGTTTCTTGGTCAGATCAACGGGCTTCTGACGACGTTGCTGCCCGCCTACGTCGCCGAGGGAAAGAGCTATCTGACGGTGGCGTTTGGCTGCACGGGGGGTCGTCATCGATCGGTGGCCATTGCTGAAGCCGTTGCCGGAGCCCTTCGTGACGAGGGATACCATTTGCGGGTGACCCATCGCGACCTCGACCGCTGACATCATCGCGGGCGCAATCGGCTGGCGGGACAGTAAGGAATCGATCCGGCCGACGGCATGCGCTGTCTGGCGTAACGTCACATCAACTCAATACGTCGCCGTCGAGTGTCGACGGCATATCTAGGAGGCAGTGCCCACAATGACCATTCGTGTCGGCATCAATGGCTTCGGTCGCATCGGCCGCAACTTCTTCCGGGCGGTGAGGCAGTCCGGCGCTGATATCGAGATCGTTGCCGCCAACGATTTGGGTTCGGTGCCAGCCATGGCCCACCTGCTCAAGTACGACACGATCATGGGGCGCCTCGACGCAACTGTCGAAGCAACCGAAGACGGCATCCTTGTCGACGGAAAGCTTCTCAAGATCACCGCTATTCGCGATCCCAAGGATCTTCCGTGGAAGGAACTTGGCGTCGACATCGTTGTCGAGTCAACAGGCTTCTTCACCGATCGCGACAAGGCCGCCGCTCATCTTGAAGCTGGCGCTCCGTACGTCATCATTTCGGCTCCGGCCACCAACGCCGATGCAACCTTCGTTGTTGGCGTGAATGACGACACCTTTGATCCGGCCAAGCACAAGGTTGTCTCGAACGCTTCGTGCACGACCAACTGCTTTGTTCCCATGATCAAGGTTCTCGACGATGCCTTTGGTGTCGAAAAGGGCCTCATGACCACGGTTCATGCCTACACCGGCGATCAAAACCTCGTCGATGGTCCGCACACCGACATGCGTCGTGCTCGTGCGTCAGCCGCCAACATCACGCCTTCCTCAACTGGCGCCGCACGCGCCACGGGCCTGGTGCTTGAGGCCATGAAGGGCAAGCTCGATGGCACTGCGCTTCGCGTGCCGGTTTCGGACGGTTCCATCACCGACTTCGTTGGTGTGCTTAAACGTGACGTCACCGTCGATGAGATCAATGCAGCGTTCAAGGCCGCAGCAACAAGTGGTCCGCTCTCCAAGGTTCTTGTCTTTACCGACGAAGAGATCGTTTCTTCCGACATCGTCGGTCAGCCGGCGTCGTGCACCTTCGACTCGAAACTCACAATGGCCATGGGCAACCTCGTCAAGATCCTCGGTTGGTACGACAACGAGTGGGGTTACTCCAACCGCCTGGTCGACCTCGTGCAGGTCATGGCCCGCGCGGCGAAGTAGTACCGCCCGATGAGCGTTCCTTCGCTGGAGGACCTCGGCGACGTCAGTGGTCGCCGAGTCCTTCTACGCGCCGATTTCAATGTGCCTATCGCCAACGGCGAGATCGTCGACGATTTTCGTATTCGCGCGGCGCTTCCCACCATCGACTACCTGACGTCGCGCGGTGCGACGGTCACGGCGTGCACCCATCTCGGTCGTCCGAAGGGTGCTCCCGATCCGAAGTATTCGGTTGAACCAGTTCGACGTCGTTTGGCCGAACTGGCGCCAGGAGTTGAACTTCTCGACAACCTTCGGTTCGATCCGGGCGAAACCTCGAATGATCCGGCTTTTGTTCAGAAGCTGATTGAAGGTCAAGACCTCTACGTCAACGACGCATTCGGTGCCTCGCACCGAGCCCATGCGTCGATCGTTGGTCCTCCACAGTTTCTTCCTTCAGCTGCGGGTCGTCTTCTTCAGCGTGAAGTCGAGGTGTTGCTACCTCTGCGTTCTGATCCGAAGCGGCCGTTCGTGGTCATCCTTGGTGGGTCGAAGGTGTCCGACAAACTTGGCGTTATCGACGCGCTTTCAACCGTTGCTGATGCGCTGATTATCGGCGGCGGAATGTGTTTCACTTTTCTTGCCGCTCAAGGTCACAGCGTTGGCGATTCGCTGCTTGAAGTCGACCAGATCGAAACGTGTAAACGATTTCTTAATTCCGATGTCACGATTCACATCCCGCACGATGTGACAGCGTTGGGCCCAAGCGGCGAAATCATGAACCCCGAAGCCGGGGGAGAGGTTCGTCAACTTGGGTCCGATGTTCCCGACGGATGGAAGGGGCTCGATATCGGACCCGGTACCGCATCGGAATTCGCCGACATCATCGCTGACGCAAAAACAATCTTCTGGAATGGCCCAATGGGGGTATTCGAAGATCCCCGATTCGCTGCAGGAACTCGCGTCATCGCCGAAGCCATGGCAGAGGCGCGCGGTTTTACTGTCGTAGGTGGTGGCGATTCTGCTGCGGCTCTCGACGCATTCGGACTTGCCAACGAGGTAGATCACGTTTCAACCGGTGGGGGTGCATCGCTCGAGTTGCTTGAGAACGGTGATCTCCCCGGGCTTGAAGCATTACGAGGAGCAACAAATGGCTGACCGCAAACCGCTCATCTCCGGTAACTGGAAGATGAACCTCAACCACTTTGAGGCCACGGCAACACTCGACAAACTTCGTTACTTGCTCTCAAAGGATGACTACGAAGTTGTCGACGTATCGGTCCATCCGCCGTTCACCGACATTCGGACAGTGCAAACTTTCCTTGAAAGCGAAAAGGTGCCGATCGCTGTCGGCGCACAGAACTGTCATTGGGAAGCAAACGGCGCGTACACCGGTGAAATCGCGCCGGGAATGCTGTTCAAACTCAATGTGTCGTATGTGATCGTTGGGCATAGCGAGCGCCGTGAATTGTTCGGCGAGGACGACATCGTTGTGGCCCGAAAGGCCAAAGCCGTTTTTGAAAATGGCATGACTCCAATCCTGTGTTGTGGTGAGACGCTCGAAGAGCGTGAAGGTGAAGCCACTCGAGGCAAAGTCACTGGACAGATTCACGCTGGGATTGAAGCGCTGACGTCGGAGCAGGTGGCTTCGATGGTCCTTGCTTATGAACCGATCTGGGCCATAGGCACCGGTCGAACCGCAAGCGCTGAAGATGCGCAGCAGGTGTGTTCCTGGATCCGAGCCAAGGTCAAGGATATGAAAGGTACTGATGCGGCCAAGGCCGTTCGTATCCAGTACGGCGGTTCGGTGAAAGCAGGAAATGCTGCCGAACTGATGGGTCAGCCCGATATCGACGGCGCGCTCGTCGGGGGAGCAGCGCTCGATCCCGAGGAATTTGCCCGAATCGTCCAATTCCGACTCTCCTGATAACGTCACAAACCGTGTTGACCGCTGTCCTCCTCATTCAGGTGCTCTCTGCACTGACGCTTATCTTCCTCGTGCTGCTTCATAGCGGCAGGGGTGGTGGCCTCTCCGACATGTTCGGTGGCGGTCTTGGCGCGTCGGCAGCAGGTTCGACAGTGGTTGAGAAGAATCTCGATCGACTCACAGTGGTTGCAGCGGTGATCTTCATCTTTGCTTCGGTCGCACTCGCACTTCTGCTCGACAAGTAGGTCGCTATGGGTCGCACCGACCCGCCGGCCCTTTCGCTGCGCGACGTCACACTGATACGCGAAGGCCGCCCAATTCTCGATGATGTGTCGTGGGAAGTCGCCGCCCATGAGCGATGGGTAGTTCTTGGCCGTAATGGGTCGGGAAAGTCTTCGCTGATGAAGATCGCCTCGCTGTATCTGCATCCATCTTCGGGTGATGTCGAGGTACTTGGCGAGAAACTCGGACGCACCGACGTTCGCTCTCTTCGTAAACGGATTGGTTTGGCGAGCACAGGAATGGCCGATCAGCTTCGATCCGATCTGACCTCTTCGGATGTCGTAATGACAGCGAAGAATGCAGCACTGGAACCGTGGTGGCACACCTATGACGAGGTAGATCGTCAGCGTGCTCGAGACTGTCTTGAGCGTATGGAAATAGGTCGACTCGCAGATCGCAGTTTTGCCACCCTTTCTTCGGGTGAGCGTCAGCGCGTGCTCTTGGCTCGCACATTGATGCCTGAACCAGGTTTGCTACTTCTCGACGAACCCACGGCGGGACTTGATCTCGCCGGGCGTGAAGACCTCGTGCGTGGTCTCGGTGTGTTGGTTTCAGGGGACGACACGCCGGCAACGGTGCTTGTGACACATCATGTCGAGGAGATCCCCGTGGGGTTCACCAACGTTTTGTTGCTTCGCGAAGGAAAGGTTCTCGCGGCTGGCCCACTCGATGAGGTTCTCACTGAAACAAATCTTTCTGAGTGCTTCGAGATGAAACTTGGGCTTGAATACCGTCATGGCCGATGGTGGGCATGGGGCACGGACATATGAATAGCGCGTTGGGCCTCATTGCAGTTGCGATATTGATCATCGCGAACGGTTTCTTTGTCGCCGCAGAGTTCGCGCTTGTGGCCGTAGATCGAGCCAAAGTGGAAAACGATGCCGATTCAGGCCGTCGTCGTGCCCAACTCGCCAAGGGACTCTTGAAACACCTGTCGTTTCATTTGTCGGGAGCACAACTCGGGATCACTGTCACATCGCTCTTGATCGGCCTCCTCGCTGAACCAGCAATCGCAGAGTTATTGCATCCGCTCCTTGAACCGGTCCTTGGAACGGCTGCGATGACGGGAGTTTCCCTGGCTCTTGCCATTTTCATTGCGACTGTTGTTCAAATGGTGGTGGGAGAACTGGTGCCGAAAGGTCTGGCACTCGCGCGACCAGAGAAAACGGTGTATCTCCTCGGTCCACTCGTCCGCGTATACGGAGTCGTCTTTGGTGGTCTGATCAGATTCCTCAATGGGGCAGCGAACCGCACTGTCCGTTTGCTTGGCGTCGAACCGACAGAGGAACTGTCGCATGTTCGAACTCTTTCGGAGATGCAGATCTTGGTGAGCGCGTCGACTCGCGGTGGTTCGCTCGACGATTCGGCATCGGTTCTTCTCACGCGGTCTATTCGCTTCGAACGCAAGAGCGCTGAAGATGTTCTGGTTCCACGTACCGCGGTCACAGCACTTCGAAGCACTGACAGTGTCGAGGCGTTGGTGGAAGCGTCGGTCCGCACTGGTCATTCGCGGTTTCTGGTTTATCGCGCTGACATCGACGACATTTTGGGCACAGTGCACGTCCGTTCAGTTCACGGTGTTCCACGTGAGGAACGGGCAACAACGTCAGTTTCCACGCTTGTTCGCACGGTTCTTGCTATCCCGGAGAGTCGAGACCTTGCTGACGTCTTGATTGATCTCCGACGGGCGAATTCTCATCTTGCGGTTGTCGTTGATGAATACGGCGGTACTGCGGGAATCATCACTCTCGAAGACATTCTCGAAGAGATTGTCGGTGAGATCGGCGACGAACACGATCGTCGGATGCCGGCAATGACGGTCCCGGGCCGACGAGACGAATGGTCGCTTCCGGGCGGACTGCATCCCGATGAGGTCGCCGATCAAATTGGTTGCGTTCTCCCTGAAGGGGAATACGAAACGTTTGCTGGCTTTCTTCTCGATCAACTCGGACATCTTCCCCTTGTTGGCGAGGTCGTTGTTTGGGGAGAGTGGTCCTTCGAAATCGCCGAGATGGATCGACGTCGGATTGCTCAAGTAACGGTGCGAGCAACTGCGTCGGAACAATCTGAGCAAATCGTGCAGAACGCAACGCCAACTGACGACGGGACGGGTGGCTGACATGTGGCCCTTCCTCGTTATCGTTGTACTCCTCGCTATCAACGGTTTTTTTGTGGCACTCGAGTTTGCTTTGGTGGGATCACGGCGGAGTCGCCTTGAACCCCTCGCTGAGAGCGGTGATCGTTCGGCGATTCGCGCATTGGCAGCGATGAAGGAATTGAGCATCCAACTGGCAGGGGCTCAACTTGGCATCACCGTGGCCTCGCTGGTGCTTGGCCTTGTCGGAGAACCTGCAGTTGCGGACCTTCTCGTGAGCCTCGCTCAAAAGGTGTCGTGGATTCCCCACGCATGGATTCATCCGATGGCTGCGGTGCTGGGGCTCCTCATCATCGTGTTTGCGCACATGGTGATTGGTGAAATGGTTCCCAAGAATCTGACGCTGACGCACCCTGAATCGGTTCTCAAGATCGTGAGTCAGCCGAATCGGCTCTATCTCCTTGTTGCTCGCCCTTTCCTTATCGTCCTCAACTGGATGGGCAACGTAGGGGTTCGACTTTGTGGCATCGAACCTCGTGATGAGCTGTCGGAATTGCACACTGCAGAAGAACTGGCCGTGTTGGTCTCGGTCTCGAAAGAGGAAGGAGCGATCACGGGTTTCTCGGCGGAACTGCTTGCCGGAGTCCTTGAATTCGCGGGGCGCACTGTTGCCTCGGTGATGATCGATCGTCCAAATGTCGCTGCTGTCTCGATCGAAGCCACTCCACGTGAACTCGAAGAAGCGGTGCGAACTCTCGGGCACACGAGGCTGTTGGTCGTTGGCGATGGCGGAATCGATGACCCTCGAGGTTTCATCCACTCCAAAGATTTGTTGTCAGTCTCTGAAATCGAGCTCGACGAAACCTTTTCTCCGCTGCTGATGCGCCGAGCTCTTCGGGTGCCGCGGGAACAGCACCTGAAGGAGCTTCTGCTCGACATGAGGACCTCGAGAGTTCATTTCGCGCTCGTCGCAAACGACGATGAATCAACCGCAGGGATTGTGACCCTCGACGACATTCTCGAAGAACTTGTCGGCGACGTCGCTGATGAACTTGAACCCAGAGATTTGCCGACTGAGGAGTAACCCTCAGGCGCCGGTGGAGTGGTAGCCGCCGTCAACGTGCACGACTTCGCCTGTGGTCTGCGGAAACCAATCCGAAAGTAAGGCAACGCAAGCTTTGGCAACTGCGCTTGAGTCTCGAACGTCCCAGCCCAGCGGTGCGCGTTCATCCCAGACATCTTCAAACTTCGAAAAGCCAGGAATTGATCGTGCCGCAACAGTTTTGATTGGTCCAGCCGCAACAAGGTTGACGCGGATTTGTTGTGGGCCGAGATAGCGAGCGAGATAACGGGAGGTCGACTCAAGAGCGGACTTGGACACGCCCATCCAGTCATAGGAAGGCCACGTCACGGTGTTGTCGAAATCGAGGCCGACGATCGATCCGCCTTCAGTCATCAGCGGCGCAACCACGTCGGCTAGGGCCTTGAGCGAATAGGCAGAGATATTCATGGCCACAGACACGTCTTCCCATGTGGCGTCCATGAACGTTCCGCCGAGACAAACCGCAGGGGCAAAGCCGATCGAGTGAAGGGCTCCGTCGACTCGACCCCATTTCTTTGCCAGATGGTCGCGAGCGGCATCGATATGCTCGGGCACGGAGACGTCGAGTTCGATGACCTCGGGTTCGACGTCAAACTTCTTGGCTGCCTTGAGCGTGTGCTTCATTGCGTTTCCCAGTCCGGTGAGGACGATCTCTGCGCCTTCCTGCTGGGCGAGACGAGCAACGCCAAAGCCAAGCGAGGAGTCGTTGAGCACTCCGGTCATCACCAGTCGCGTACCTTCAAGCAGTCCCATGGGTCCTCCGATCGCGGGCAACGTAGAGACGTTACGTTGCCAAACCAATGATTCGGTGGAGCAGCACCGAGAGGGCACGATCGTCCGCTACCGTTCGCTGAATGTTGATCGGAATCGTGGGCGCTACTGGCCCAGCAGGAAGTGCGCTCGGTATCAGGCTGGCATCAGCTGGTCACAAGGTCATCTTGGGCTCGCGAAGTGCAGAACGAGCGGCCGAGGTCGTCGGTTCGATCATCGCGAATTGGCCTGACCACAATCTCGACATCACCGCGTCCGATAATGCCGGAGCTGCTGCCGCAGAACTCATCGTCATTGCGACACCGTGGGATGCAGCATGGACCACCGCAAAATCGGTGAGCGAATCGCTCGACGGCAAGGTCGTGATTTGTATGGCCAATGCCCTTATTCGTGTCGGACATGAATTCCAACCGCTGGTGCCGCCACGCGGCTCTGTTGCCGCCAGCGTTCAAGCTGCCGTACCTCGCTCGCTTGTCGTGGGAGCGCTTCACCATGTGCCGGCCAAAGAACTTGCTGACCTCAATCACCCGATTGAAAGCGATGTTCTGGTGTGCTCGGACCATCCGCCGGCCAAGAAGATCTCAATGGACCTCATTAATGAGATGCCAAATATGCGGGCACTCGACGCCGGCGATCTCACTCAGGCTGCGCCGATCGAGGCGTTTACCGCAGTGCTTCTTGAACTCAACCTCAAGTACAAAACCCGCGTCGCTGTGAAGTTCACCGGAATCGACCCCGAAAAACTTCGATGACGTTGGCAGCTCCGACTGGTCCGATGCGCCTCTACGACACCGCTCGTCGTGAAGTGGTTGCATTTGCGCCCGGCCCATTGGTCTTTATGTACACCTGCGGCATCACTCCGTACGATGCGACGCACCTCGGGCATGCAGCCACCTATGTCACCTACGACGTGCTCCAGAGACGGCTGCGTGATCTGGGCCACGAAACGCGTTGTGTTCGTAACGTCACCGATGTCGACGACGACCTGTTGCGCAAAGCGCGGGAACTCGGTGTTCACTACCTAGACCTCGCGGCCGCCGAAACCGCTCGTTTCGATGCCGACATGGAAGCACTGAACGTTGTCGAATGTTGGAGTGAGCCGCGTGCCACGAGCGCAATCGCTGACATTCGCGGATTCATCGGAATGGTGCTCGATCAGGGTCATGCCTACGAGAGCGGCGGCTCTGTCTACTTCGATGTGAGTTCTTTCGAGCGATTCGGCCAGGTTTCGCATTACACCCGTGAGCAAATGATCGACCTTGCTCGACAGCATGGCGGAAATCCGGACGATCCCAATAAGCGTGATCCACTCGATTTTGTTCTTTGGCAGCCATCGGCGTCCGACGAACCAAGTTGGGAATCGCTCTGGGGTCCTGGCCGTCCTGGTTGGCACATCGAGTGTTCTGCTCTGGCCTTACGTGAACTCGACACCACCATCGACCTGCATGGCGGTGGTTCCGACCTGATTTTCCCGCATCACGAATGCGAAGCTGCTCAAAGTGAGGCTGCAACCGGTCAGCCCTTCGTGCGCCACTGGATGCATCAAGCCATGGTTCGCATGGATGGCGAGAAGATGTCGAAGTCGCTTGGCAATCTCGTCTTCATCAGTGAATTACGAAAGATCTGGGATGTCCGGGCAATCCGACTTGCCATCGTGTCTCATCACTACCGCGATTCCTGGGAATGGGAAGACGAAATCATGCCGATCGCAGCAACGCGGCTCGAGCTATGGCTTGCGGCAACGATTGCTCCCGGGTCTGTCGAGAGTGTCGCTGCTTTAGATGACGTTCGGGCATGCCTTGATAACGATCTCGATACCCCAGGTGCAGTCGCAGCAATCGATCGCGCCGTTGAGCGGGGAGAAGGCGTCGCGTCAGCGGCTGAATTGCTTGGCGTCTTCCTCGTCGGCGACCCTCAACGCTGAGGTTGTAACCGCTTCCAGAGTTCTCGACAGCCTCGGGTACGCTCGCCGACATGTCTGACGAGATCACGATCACCCTTCCCGATGGCTCCGAGCGCTCAGTTCCCGCCGGCACCACCGTTGCTGGGCTCGCCTCGTCCATTGGCTCTCGTCTAGCGAAAGCCGCGGTCATCGGGGCAGTGAACGGGACAGAGCGCGATCTTGTCTGGGCGCTCGAGCAGGGCGACGCCGTTTCGATCATTACCGAAACAGATGAACGGGGCCTCTTCACCATCCGCCATTCAACGGCCCACGTGCTTGCTCAGGCCGTCCTCGATCTCTTTCCTGGAGCAACCTTCGCCATCGGCCCTCCGATCGAAAACGGGTTCTATTACGACTTCGAACTTCCCGACGGCGGAACATTTACCCCAGACGATCTCGATCGTCTCGACGCCCGAATGCGCGAGATCATCAAAGAGAAGCAGCCGTTCATCCGCGATGAAATCGCTGAAGATGCGGCTCTCGAACTTTTCAGTGGGCATAAATACAAGTGCGAGATCATTCGGGGCGCGGCGGAAGATCCAATGTCAGCTACTGAGACTGGTCTTGTTCGCACGTACGAAAATCCGCCACGGTTTATCGATCTCTGCCGGGGCCCTCACGTTCCCGATACCGGCCGACTTGGGCATTTCAAACTCATGCGAGTTGCCGGCGCGTACTGGCGAGGCGACGAACGCAATCCGATGCTTCAACGCATCTACGGAACGGCGTGGGCATCGAAGAAAGATCTCGAGGCGTACTTGGTGCGTCTCGAAGAAGCAGCCGAACGCGACCATCGCAAACTCGCGACAGAACTTGATCTGCTGAGCTTCCCATCAGAACTTGGCGGAGGGCTGGCGGTGTGGCATCCGAAGGGTGCAATCGTTCGCAAACTCATGGAGGACTACAGCCGTGACCGCCATGAAAAGGGTGACTACCAATTTGTTGTAACCCCGCATCTCGCCAACGCCAATCTGTTTGAGACCTCAGGGCATCTTGATTTCTATAAGGACGGGATGTACCCGCCTATGGAAATGGACAACGGTTCGTACTACCCGAAGCCCATGAATTGCCCGATGCACTGTCTTATCTATCGAAGCCGGCAGCGCAGCTATCGCGAACTTCCGCTTCGCCTTTTCGAACTTGGCACCGTGTACCGGTACGAACGGGCAGGAACGTTGCATGGGCTCATGCGAATTCGTGGCTTCACTCAAGACGACAGTCACATCTATTGCACCGAAGAAGAACTGCAGGACGAGATCGCATCGCTCCTCGACTTTGTAATGAGTGTCTTGCGTGCATTTGGCTTTACCGAGTTCACGGCCAACCTCAGTACGAAAGATCCCGACAAGCATGTCGGTAGCGACGAGATCTGGGACAAGGCCACAAACGCCCTTCAGGGTGCGCTTGAGAAATATGGTCTCGAGTATGCGGTCAAAGAAGGCGATGCTGCGTTCTATGGCCCGAAGATCGACATCGACATCAAAGACGCAATCGGACGCACGTGGCAGTTGAGCACTATCCAGTGTGACTTCAACCTTCCCGATCGATTCGATCTTGAATACGTTGCGGCTGACGGTTCGCGCAAGCGTCCGATCATGCTGCACCGGGCGCTATTTGGATCGATCGAGCGGTTCTTTGGCGTTCTTCTCGAGCACTATGCCGGTGCATTTCCTGTCTGGCTCGCGCCCATTCAGGTTCGGATCCTTCCTGTCCGTGACGACCACGATGCTCATGCACGTCTTCTTGTGGCCAGCCTTCGCGCACGCGGCTACCGCGCCGATATGGTCGAAGCCGATGAGCCGCTCGGCGGTCGTATCCGTAAAGCGAAGCTCGAGAAGCTGCCGTATGTGCTGGTGGTCGGTGACGACGACGTTGCTCACGCAACCGTTGGTGTGAATCCGCGTGGGGGAGAGGTCGAACGAAACGTTTCCTTTGAATCGTTCGTGGAACACCTTGCCGCCGATGTTGCCGGGCATTCCTGATTCATGACCGATTCGCCGCGCCTTGATCACCTATGGGCTGGTTGGCGCCTTTCCTACATCACGGCAGTCACACGGCCCGAAGACACATCGTTGGATCCCGACGAGAACGGATCGTTATTTGAACGCGTGTTGGCACTTTCCGATGACGAGGGAATGATTGTGTTCCGCGGAGGGAAGTGTTCGGTTCTTTTGAACGCGTATCCCTACACAAGTGGTCACCTCCTAGTGGTTCCCAATCGCGCGGTTGCTGAACTTGAAGACCTCACTGACGAGGAACTCGAAGAGATGTCGCACCTTTCTCGCGACGCTGTCGTCGCGCTCAAGGGCGCGTATCGATGCGATGGTGTGAACGTTGGGTTGAACTTGGGTCGAGCTGCAGGGGCGGGGGTTCCGGATCATTTGCATACCCACGTTCTTCCTCGATGGGATGCCGACAGCAATTTCATGACAGCGGTGGCGTTGGCACGAGTTCTTCCTGAACCGCTCGATGCGACGCTTGAGAAGATTCGGACTTCCTGGCCTCAGTGAGCAACCATTAGTAGGTGGCGTTCGTCACAATGGCGGAGAAATGTTCCGACTCATTGGGACATGGACTGAAGTTGCTGTAACACTCGGACCACTCAAGGAATCGGGATTCCCCGATTTCTTAGTTTCGAAATTCTCAGCAGTTCACCCCCCCCCACTGGAGACATGATGACCCCCCGTTTGTTTTCTCGTCCGATCGTTTTTGCCGCGGTCATTCTTTTCGCGTGCACAGCCATTTTCGTCTCCGCTTGTTCAAGTTCAGGTTCTTCGTCGTCCTCTGTCAAACAAAGTGGGGTGGTTGTCAGTAACGCATGGACTCCTGAGTCTGCGACTGCTGCTGATTACGGGTCGGTGTACTTCACGATTGAAAACACGAATGCGATAGTGGAGAAACTGTTCTCTGCCTCGGTTGCTCAATCTTTCGCAAAAAGCGCGTCGATCCAAGAGCCCGCGGTGAGTGCTGGATCTGTTGCAAGCGGGTCACCGATGAAAGACGTCAACTCGGTAACGATTCCTCCAAACGCAACCGTGGCCTTTGAACAGGCCGGAGATCGTGTCATGCTGACTGGGCTCGCTTCACCACTGAAGAATGGCCAGAAGTTCGATCTCAATCTCGGATTCATGAACGCTGGCATCATCAAAGTCACGGTCACCGTCAAGGCTTCCTGATCGCCGGTGTGCGACCGTGGCCCTGCGAGGGCTACGGTCGCAGGCGATGTCTGAGATGAACGATCCCACTGCCCCCGGTTCGACAGCGCCGCTGAACGACGCTGATATTCGCGACGAGCTTCCCGAAGACCTCAACGCTGCGGGATTCGTCGGACCGTATCTGTTCCCCAACAACAACCGCCGCCGCATTCCGGCCTATTTGTACTGGGCGATCTCGGTAATTTGCTTGGTGATTTGGCTGCTGCGTCGCGGAAGCGATCCGGTTCTGATTAATCAAGGGGTCGTCATTGCCGCAATCGTTCTTGCGCTCATCGGTCTCTACAGTTTCGTTGCCGGATGGAATCTCAAGGTTGACGAAAGCGACGCGCTTGTCGCCGCCACCAAGCAGGTGGGGTTTCCTGTTGGTCACGCATCGGCACAAATGGGGTGGCGTGGACTTCTCAGCCGACCGACTTGGCGAATCCTGCTCTACAGCGCCGACGATCCTCCGGAAACGCGTGGACTCGTGCTCGTCGACGGCGTAGATGGGTCAGTTGTCGAGTGGTTTGTTGAAGACAACCCCGAGAACTGGGATGAACTCAGTTCCTGATTCGAGCGAGTTGTTGTGAGTCGCTGGCGTCGTTAGTTAAGCGTCGCGAGTATGCGTTGGATCTCACGAAGGTTGTCTGCCCCGACGTGGACGGCTTCTCGGGCAATCGTGAGCGCAGTGGTTGTTCCACCACCAGCAACCGTCGCTGTCCGAGACCAGTCGGCTGACGGCATCGCCGCAATTGCATCGGCAAGTGAATTCGCAACGTCGTCAACTTGGTCAAGAACCGACTCAAGCGTTTCGGTTGCATGCGATTCCCACGAACGGGCTGCACTCTCGGTAACCGCTGGATGCAACGTGGGGCACTCGGTCACACGGATGTCGTGAAGTGCCTTTTCGAGGAGCACCCAGGTTCCAAGACTGTTGATGGCAAGGTCGAGGGCAGAAACTCCTTGCGGGCCGATCCGGAGCGCCTTTTCGGAAACCTGATCGTCGGTAATTGGGGCGAGGGCGGCCCGGTAACGCCGAGGCCAGGTCCGCATGGCGATGACCGCATCCGAAGGGGAGACCTGTGAAGAACCCTGTTCAGCCATAGGAGGCACGCTACCTGTGGAGGTGTTCCGAAGATCGAGAAGGCTCCCTGCTAGCGTTTCGTTGTTCGAACGGTGCCGTTCTGCAGCGCTCACAAGGCGAGAGAATGGCCCAAACTGCCGCTGCAACCCCTGCGCGGCGCTTGTTCTACTGGAGGTAGCCATGCTTGACGGACGCTGGCGGACCAATATCGAAAAGGCATTGAAACCGGTCGGGGCAAAGTTGCTCAAGATCGGATTTACTGCCGACCGCCTTACCGCTCTCGGTGTCGTGATGTCTGCGTGTGCCGCGGTGGCGATCGCTGCGGGATCCTTGCCGCTGGGTCTGCTTCTCCTTGTTCTGACTGGCCTGCCCGACGCTCTCGATGGTGCCGTCGCGAAAGCTGCCGGCACCGCCGGGCCCCGGGGGGCGTTCTTCGATTCAGTTGCCGACCGAGTGTCCGACACGATGCTCCTCGGTGGTGTTGCGTGGTATCTCGCTGACACTCACGGCGGGCTCATGCCGTTGTTGCCCATGGCAGTGCTCGGAGCGTCGCTGATTATTTCCTACGAACGGGCGAAGGCCGAGGCTCTCGGTTTTAACGCAAAGGGCGGCGTCATGGAACGCGCCGAACGAGTCATCCTTCTCGGACTTGGTCTTTTGTTCCCCGTACTTCTCATCCCCATCCTTTGGGTGATGTTGGTTCTCACGATTGTCACTGCCATCCAGAGATTCGCCAAGGTCTGGAGCCAGGCCTCGCAGGAGCGCCCCACAGTTGCGCCGACACGTCGAGCCTCTCGTCGTCGTGCGGCCCGGGCGACTCGCGCTGGATCATCGCAGTGGCGGCAGAACCTCCAGGCGCGTCGACGCCGTTAGGCGCTCATGGCGCTCGATCTGGTCACCGCGGCCTATCGCGCGGGCGCAGCCTTCTCGCGGTCAGTTCCGCGACCACTTGCCGATCTCACCGCCAAAGGTTTGAGTCGCGTCGCGGCTTCGGTGTCAAAAGAGCGGCGGATGTTGGTCGCCCATCATCTTCATCGCGCTGATCCATCACTTGACGGCAAAGCGCTCGATAGGGCAGTCGATGAGACATTCGACAGTTACGCGCGCTACTGGATCGATTCGTTCCGTCTCCCGCAATTAACTCCGGAACAAGTCGACTTCGGTTTTGCTTTTGAACAATTCGCCCATATTGCTGACGCACTGAAAGCCGGCAAGGGAGTGGTGGCGGTTATGCCGCACTTGGGCGGATGGGAGTGGGCCGCATTTTGGATGACGAAGGTGATGAAGATTCCCGTCACTGCGGTAGTCGAGTCGCTCGAACCTCCGGCCTTGTTTGAATTCTTCGTGGAGTTCCGTCGAGAAATCGGGCTGAACATCGTTCCGTTGGGGCCTGATGCAGGTAACGAGATTCTGAAGGCGTTGAACTCCAATCAGGTCGTGTGTTTACTTGCCGACCGCGACATCATCGGGGACGGCGTTGAGCTTGAGTTCTTTGGCGAAATCACGACGATTCCCGCCGGCCCCGCAACTCTCGCATTGCGCACTGGTGCTGCACTCATTCCGTGTGCTGTCTATTTCGAAGGCCGAACTGGTCATCACGCTGTGGTTGAACCACCGTTGGAAGTTGTTCGTGAAGGTCGACTTCGTGACGACGTTCGTCGAGTCACGATCGACTTGGCTGGTCGGCTCGAAGGTCTCATTCGCCACGCGCCGACGCAGTGGCATCTGCAACAACCGAATTGGCCGAGTGATTACGATGCGCTCGAAAAGTTGGGGAAACCCTATCCAAGACCAGAGCGTGGACCATCTTCGCTCGCCGCACGCGGCGAGAACTGAAATGCGCATCGGCATTATCTGTCCGTACAGCCTGACGCTTCCCGGTGGAGTGCAGGGGCAAGTTCTTTCTTTGGCGCGAGCGCTACGGACCCGCGGACATGATGTACGTGTTCTTGGTCCATGCGATGGCCCACCGCCCGATACCGGGGTCACTCCGCTCGGCGACAGCCTTCCCACTGCAGCAAACGGATCCGTTGCTCCTATTGCGCCTGATCCTTCTGCGCAACTGCGGACAATCCGTGCATTGCGTGACGAACGGTTCGACGTCGTCAATGTTCATGAACCTCTGGCCCCGGGTGTCTCAAATACCGCACTGCTGTTCAAGTCCCAGCCAATTGTTGGAACGTTTCACGCAGCGGGGGAGAGCGCTGCCTATCGCTGGTTAACTCCCGTGGTCCGCTGGCTTGCCCGCAAGATCGATGTGCGTTGTGCAGTTTCTACCGATGCGCGAGACATGGCAGTTCAAGCCGTTGGCGGTTCGTATGAATTGCTCTTCAACGGGGTTGACCTTTCGGCCTATTCCGGCGCACTCACCATGGCCCTGCAACCCCGAACAATTCTTTTCCTCGGTCGTCATGAGCCCCGCAAAGGACTTTCGGTCTTGCTTGACGCAATGGGAGAACTTCCTGCTGGAGTTCGGCTTGTCGTTGCTAGCGATGGTCCTGAAACAGAGGAACTGCGACGTCGAGTTGCCGGCGACACTCGGATCGAGTGGTTGGGTCGAATCTCAGAAGCCGAGAAAATTCAACGTCTTCGAACCTCGGACGTCTTTTGTGCTCCGTCGCTGGGCGGTGAGTCATTCGGGGTGGTCCTTCTCGAAGCGATGGCGGCTCGTACTGCTGTTGTCGCTAGCGATTTGCCCGGATATGCCAATGTCGCTCGTGCTGATCAAGATGCGGTCCTTGTCCCGCCCGGTGATTCGCATGCGCTTGCAGGGGCATTGCGCTCGGTTCTCGATGATTCATCGCTGCGTTCATCGCTGGTGTCTTCCGGTGCCGAACGTGCCCAGGGGTTCTCTATGGATTCTCTTGCTGAACGTTATGAAGCGATCTTCGAGCGAGTAGCAATCCGCCGGTAGTATCTCTTTGTCCTATTCCCTGAGCGAAGGTTTCGTATGACCTCCACCCTCGAGCAATCGACGCCTCGTTCCGCTAGCTATGGGGCTGCTGCTGCGCTTCCGCTGGCACTAGCCGGACTCGTGCTCACCGCCGCTCTCGCGGTTGTTGGCGGTCTCATCGGACTTGTCGTTGGACTGGTTCTCACCGCTGTCGCTGTCGTTGCTCGGATGCGTACCTTCGCCGCCGGAATAGATGCGGCGATTATGGGGCAACTCGGCGCAACGCCAGCCGTCGGACCAGACGCTGCAGGATTGCGTAATTTAGCGGAAGGGCTTTCGGCGACCGCCGGCGTTCCTCTTCCCGAGCTTTTTATTCTCGACACTCCTTCGGTGAACTTGCTGGTGGTCGGTACCGATTCTGAACATGCAGCGATCGTTGCAACTTCGGGATTGTTAAGTCAGCTGAGCCGGGTTGAACTCGAGGGCGTTGTGGCCCGTGCATTTGTTCAATTGCGACAAGGCGACGTGTTTTCCGCCACGATGAGCGTGCGACTTGAATCTGCGCCGGCCACGCGATTCTTTGCGGCTCTCCTTGGGCATCGTTCAAATCTCAATGAACCTGATCGCGATGTATTGGTCGATCGTGCTGCGGTCATGCTCACTCGTTATCCGCCGGGTCTTGTTGGAGCTCTAGGTGCATGTCTCCGTGTCGGAGCGATGGTGTCGGCGGGGTCGCCCTCGCTTCGTCGTCTCTGGCTCGTTGACCCGATCACTGTCGATGTCGATGCCCTCACCCACCGTATGGAAGCGCTCCGATTGTTATGACGAGAAAAAAACTGGCACTGATCATTGGCGGCGCAGTAGCGGCGTTGCTTGTTGTCGGTGGTGCGGTGTTCGCACTCACACGATCGGATTCAACGAAGACGGCTGAATCCGAGCCGACGGTCTCAACAACCACGACAACCGCGCCCTTACCTGTATGGCCGCTCACGGGTGTCGCTGACGCGAAGGCCAGTGGCCCCGCTCACCCGGCGATTGTCGTGAAGATGGACAACAGTCCCGATGCTCGGCCGCAGACTGGCATCAATGAAGCCGACGTTGTTTATGAACTACTTGTCGAAGGTATTACCCGATATGCCTTGGTCTTTCACTCAAACTTGGCAGATCCTGTGGGTCCGGTTCGTTCCGCTCGTTCAAGTGATATCAATCTCATTGCTGATCTTTCGACGCCATTGTTCGTCTGGTCCGGTGCGAATGCCGGAGTAACAGGCGAAGTCAATGCCGCTGCTCGCAAGGGCATCCTTATCGACGCTTCCAATAGCGCGGCGGCTCCTGCCTACTACCGGTCGGATGATCGTCAATCTCCGCATAATCTGTATGTGCACCTGCCTCAGGTACTTGAACTGAAAGCGCCGGAGAAGTCGGAGAATCCTGCGCCGATCTTCAATTTCCGCAAGGCTGTAACTGCTGGTGCTACCGCAACGACTTCGTCATCGACATCGACGACGTCGAAAAAAACAGAGTCGACCACAACGACGATTGCTCCCGTAACGACGACCACAACACTTCCAGGCGCACTGACTCCGGGGTTCACGCTCGACTTTGGCGGCGTTGCCGTTGACTATGTCTGGAATATCGCAACTCAAGGTTGGTCGCGGCTCCAAGTCGATCAAACGCACCCTCGAGCGAAGAGTCCAACTCTTGACACCGCTGGAGTGCAGGTCTCCCCGGCCAACGTCATTGTCCAGTTCATCGACTATGGCCAAAGTCCTTCCGACAGTCGGTCGCCGATGGCGCTCACTGTAGGTTCGGGGAAGGTGCTGGTCTTCACCGATGGTCGTGTCATTGCTGGCACCTGGTCACGTCCGACCGCCGACAAACCCACCACCTACACGGCCACCGATGGATCGCCGATCCTGCTTACTCCTGGGCGCACGTGGGTGGCGCTTCCGAGGATCGGTTCGGCGATTTCTTTGCTCGACCAAGCAACCGCCGATTCGTACCTCGCAATCAAGGGTTGAACCGCTCCGACTTCGTTCGCGTGGGGTCTTCGCCCGTAGACTGTGCTCATGGCTGATCTGACTCCCGGGATCATTTCTCGAACAACTGGCACCGACCTCGTAAAGCGTGGACTCGCTGACATGCTCAAAGGCGGCGTCATCATGGACGTCGTTGATGCGGCTCAGGCAAAAATCGCTGAGGATGCCGGGGCAGTTGCAGTGATGGCGCTTGAACGCGTGCCTTCCGACATCCGTCGTGATGGTGGCGTTGCTCGTATGAGCGACCCCGAGATGATTCAGGGAATTCAGGAAGTCGTCAGCATCCCGGTGATGGCCAAGGCCCGCATTGGTCATATCGCCGAAGCGCAGATCCTTCAGGCCCTGCAGGTCGATTACATCGACGAATCCGAAGTTCTTACGCCCGCTGACGAGGCCCACCACATCGACAAATGGGCGTTTGACGTTCCGTTCGTATGCGGCGCCACCAATCTTGGTGAAGCCCTTCGCCGCATTTCTGAAGGTGCATGCATGATCCGCTCGAAGGGCGAAGCCGGCACTGGAAATGTTGTCGAAGCCGTTCGTCACCTGCGCTCGATCCTTGGCGACATTCGCAAGATCACCACTGCCGATCAAGCAGAACTGTTCGATTGGGCCAAGCGCCTCCAAGCCCCACTTCCCCTTGTCCAGGAAATTGCTGAAACCGGCACCCTTCCTGTCCCGATGTTCTGCGCCGGTGGCATCGCAACGCCTGCCGATGCATCGTTAGTTATGCAACTTGGCGCTCAGGCCGTATTCGTTGGTTCAGGCATCTTCAAGAGTTCTGATCCGACCCTCATGGCCAAGGCCATCGTCGAGGCCACCGCCAATTATCTCGACCCTGACATCCTTGCGAAGGTCAGCCGTGGTCTTGGCGACGCGATGCCCGGTCTCGAAATCGGAACGCTTGAAACCAAACTTTCTGAGCGGGGTTGGTGAGCCGCACTGCGGTGAACCATTCCTGATGACTACTCGTGGATCGGAGCCCCCAGGTGGCTCTCCCTCGTATCGGAGTACTTGCACTTCAAGGCGCGGTTGATCTCCATATCCACGCGCTCGAACGCTTAGGCGTCGAGACCGTTGAAGTTCGACGGACTGAAGATCTAGCCCGTGTAGATGGCCTTGTTCTGCCCGGTGGCGAATCGAGCACCATCTCGAAGTTGTTGGTCATCAACGAATTGTTCGAACCTCTAGCGCAACGTCTGAATGACGGCATGCCCGCATTCGGAACCTGCGCCGGAATGATCATGTTGGCCTCGGAAATTCTTGATGGTCATGACGATCAGTTGTCGTTCGGAGCGATCGATATTTCGGTTCGACGTAACGCGTTCGGTCGTCAGATCGATTCATTCGAAACCGATCTCAGCGTGATCGGACTTCCCGAGTCCCCGGTGCACGCAGTCTTCATTCGCGCTCCTGTCGTTGAACGCGTTGGCCCCGAAGTGGAAATTCTGGCGGCGGTGGAGGAGGGGCAGCCCGTGGCCTGCCGGCAGGGAAATGTGTTGGTGACCTCATTCCATCCCGAATTGTCGCCCGATCTTCGACTCCACGAACTTTTCATCAAGGGGATGGCAGGATGACTGCGCTCCTCACCTTTTCTCACCAGTAAGAGAGGCTCCAATGTCGGGACATTCCAAATGGGCGACGATCAAGCACAAGAAGGGCGCAGCTGACCAAAAGCGCGCCAAGGTGTTCGCCAAACTCATTCGTCAGGTCGAAGTTGCGGCGCGTGAAGGCGGCGGAGACCCTGCGATGAATCCTGCGCTGCGCACGATGTTTCAAAAGGCCCGCGACAGTTCGGTGCCGATCGACACCATCGAACGCGCTATCAAGCGCGGCACCGGTGAACTTGAGGGCGTCACCTATGAACAGATCACCTACGAGGGTTACGCACCCCACGGCGTGGCGATCCTCATCGATGTCCTCACCGATAATCGCAATCGCACGGGCAGCGAAGTTCGAACTGCCCTGAAGAAGACCGGTGGATCGCTCGCTGAACCCGGGGCGGTGGCGTGGCAGTTCGAACGCAAGGGCGTCATCATCCTTCCGCGCAGCGCCGAAGAGGACGACATCATGATGGCTGCTCTCGACGCCGGTCTTGAAGACCTTGCCGACGAAGGTGACATGTGGAAACTCGTGTGCGCACCTACCGATCTGCCTGCAGTGCGTGCAGCGCTTGAAGAAGCGGGTATCGCGATCGATTCTGCCGACTCCACAATGGTGTCGACGACGACAGTGATGCTCGATACGGCAGAGGCAGCGAGCTCTGTGCTGCGAGTTATCGATGCCTTAGAGGACGATGACGATGTCCAAGACGTCTATGCCAACTTTGACATCCCCGACGAGATCATGGGATCAATCGACCTCTGATTTTTAATGGGGATTCAATACAAGTGAGATTGTCAAAGCCGTGATGGGCGGATTCGGCTCGAACAGTCCCCGACGTTGACCAGATTTCGAAGACATTGGTTCGACGTCGGGGTTGTGCTTGGTGCCGTTCTGGTTCTTGTATGGCTAATCGCTCGGCCGAACTTTGCTTCCGTGCAACTCATTTTGTGGGTCAGCCTGATCACGCTCTTTCTTCACCAGTTTGAAGAGTGGCGCTGGCCTGGCTGGTTCGCCGGAATGCTGAATATTGGGCTCTTTCGAAGCGATGATCCCACTCGCTACCCGTTGAATCCAACCTCAGCGATGGTTGTCAACGTGGTTGTGGGGTGGAGTGGGTACGTTCTCGCAGCGTTGTGCTGGTCCAACGCACTTTGGTTAGGCGTTGCGACGCTGATGGTGTCGATTGGTAATTGTGCGTTTCATTTGGTCTTCATGCCGCTACGGCTGAGAATCCCGTACAACCCGGGCATGGCGACGTCATTGGTTTTGTTTCTTCCAACAGTCATTTGGTTCTTCGTTGAAACTTCGAGCCAAGGACTGATGACTGGAGGAGACCTTCTCATCGGAATCCCACTGGGAATCGCGCTGAACGTGGTTGGTATTATTGGAGTCATTGAGTTGCTGAAGCGAGTAGACACCGAGGCGTTCCCTGAGCGGATGATCGAACCGGCGAGACAGCGATTACTCGATCGTTGAGTGCACGCAGCGGAAATGGGTAGATGGCTTAGCTGTGCCTGTACACACATTTATGCAGGTATCCCCGACGAACTCATGTAGGAACTCGGCTGATCGCTTGTTTTCTCTTTAGAAGATCCAACCGAAGAGCGCGACCACAACTGCAACAACTGCGATGAGGAGTAAGAACCCTCCGCCGACCAAGCGCCGCCCAGTCCGGTGAACTTCAACCAGTCTTTGCTGTGATCTTGCGTGGGTTCTCATGGCTTGCCCATGGTTACCATCGAAGCGACGACTTGAGGGGTGCATCGCTGAATCGCCTCAAATCGATCCGATCAAGGGGAGGGGCGAATCACCTTCAACGTTGCAGGAGCGATCTCGCTCGTGGTGACAAGTCCGGATCCATCGGGAAGGAAAGTGATCGCTTCGCCTTGGGGCTCGGGGAACGGCATCGTGCACCCCGTGGACGCGAGGGCGGTTACGACGTCGTTGTTGACGACGCGTGCGAGTCGGATGGATCCGTATGTACGTATCGCTGTTAGGCCATTGTCAGAAGACAAATTGGCGTCGGTGACAAGACCCGGATTATCGGCGAGCGAAGCGATTGGATGGAGAACGTTCCCATCGAGCCTGTAGATCGACGCGATGCCGCTTTGCTTCGTGATGACCAGAATCGAACTGTTAGTTGCAACGACAGATTCCGCGTTGTGCGGGCCGTCAGAGTACGTCGCAATGATTTTTTCGGGCGAAATTGTAGCGTTCGCAAGCGTGGGCTCATCAAACAAGTAGAAGGTGACCGATGCTCTTGCGGAAGGATTATCGCCAACATCAGCAACAACGAGTTGATCGCCGTTCGGGCTCGGGCGGAGAGCAATCGCTTCCCAATCGATGTTTGTCGCCGGGGTAAGAGAGATTGTGGCGAGTACGGTTCCATCAAGTCCGAGTGCGTACACCTTGGCGGGATTACCGCTGTCTTCGATCGCCCACACAGTGTCTGCATAAGTTCGACTTGCCGCTAAGCCCGAAATTTCCTCCAGCGATGAGGGGAGCGCTGCACTCACCGTGGTAGCGGTGGTCTGTGCGCAGAGTGCGTCGAGGATATTTTTCGTGCCAACTGCGATCGTGGTTGTTGACGTGGTTGTTGATGGAGCCCGAGTTGTTGTTGTCGGAGCCAGCGTGGTCCTCGTTGTAGGCGCTGGATCGGGGACCGGGAGGAGTGAACACGCACCGAGCAGCGGCCCAACCACAAGGGCGAGGGCAAAAATCGCTGGTCTATTCCAGCGTGAATAGCAGGTGCTCATGTTTTTGCAACCGTATTGGCCGTTCGAATTGTTACCCCGGTGGCCTTCGAAACGATTTTGCTGACCGCTTTGTCTTGTTCTTGGCCAACTCGGGCGCTCGGATCGATGCAGGGCTCAATTCCCACCCTGTCGGCGGGGTCGTCGAGGCGGTGCGCTTGTGCGGGGAGCAATCGGTTCGGCTGAGTCGGTTTCGGCATCGAGTCGGCGCCACGCTTCGACTCGTTCGGCCTTGAGCGTTCCGTCGGCCAATGCCGTAGCGATTGCACAACCTGGTTGACCTTCGTGTTGGCAATCAGCGAATCGGCAGGTTGAAGCTATTTCGTCGACGTCTACAAATGTTTCGGCAACTCCGTCGGTATCGGCAATTAGCCCGACTGCTCGGATTCCGGGGGAGTCAATGAGGATGCCGCCGCCGGGGAGCAGATGAAGTTCTCTCGTTGTTGTTGTGTGCCGGCCTTTGCTGTCGCTTTCACGAACATCGCCAATCGTGACGACGTCATCGCCGAGTAGCGCGTTCACGATGCTCGACTTTCCCGCGCCCGATTCACCGAGCAGAGTCACGGTGTCATGACCGATGATGGAACGAATCTCCTCGATGCCAATGCCTTCCTTCACTGAAGTCACGATGACATCGATTCCGGGGTGTGCGGTGCGAACTTCGTCGGCGGCTTGTTGCGGATCAACCTCGGATGAGCCATCTCTCGAAGCTTTGGTGAGGACTACAACTGGTTCTGCTCCAGCATCACGGCTGATGGCTGTGCCGCGCTGAATTCGACCGTCTTTTACGGGACGGTCAAGCCCGCACACCAGCAACACTTTGTCGATGTTTGCGGCGAGTTGTTGTTCGCCATCGCCGTGAGCATTCCGGCGACGCAAAAGCGATCGGCGGGGGAGCACTGCCATGATTTCGCCGTTTTTCAGCGCCACCCAGTCGCCGACGGTGGGTTGCGGTTCAAGACGAAGCGTGAGCATCACTGTTTCGGTGCGCCCGGGTAACGCAAGAACGAGCGCTACGCCGTGGTGTTGAAGTACTCGCCCTGGTTCGGCTCCTTGAGCAGTCGACGCTAATGACTTCGTCCAGGTGGGATCCCAACCGAGTGGGACCAATGAGTCGAGTGACGAACTCACAGGTTCATGATTCCGGAACGTTTCCAGTGGTCACGTAGGAATCCAGACGCGCAAGCGTCTTTTCCATTGAAGCGAGATTCTTTGTGGGGGTGTCCTGCTTCTCAAGGAGCCATGGCAGCGGGCTTGGTCGCCAGTCGAAGGTTTCGGTGACCTTGGTTCCGCCATCAACTGGTTCGAGTTCATAACGCCAAACGTGCTGGCCGATATGACGCCAACCGATCTGCTTTCCCTCGTCGAACTCCACGACCTTGTTGCGCATGGTGGCGTGAAAGCTCATCTTCATCCCGAATTTTGCGCCAAGGTAAAGGCGCGGCGGGTTGCCTTTGGCGCCGACAAGTGTTCCGGAGCCATCGATGATCGAATGTTTCGCCGGATCGGCGAGAACCTCGAAGATCTCTTGCGGGGGTGCTGCGATCACGCGAGATGTTGAGACGTGACGCTCTGACTTTGGAGTGCTCATCTCTTCAGTCTCTCAGGCTGCTGCCTTTGATGTGAGTACATCTCGCAATGCAGCCTCGATGGTGGGGTGGGCGAATGAATAGCCACTGGCTTCGAGCGCTCTGGGGACCACGCGAGCGCTGGTGAATAAGAGCGCATCGGCGAGTTCAGCCCCCAATAGAAGCTTGGGGCCGAACGATGGCACTGGAGCAAATGTCGGACGATGCATGGCCTCACCGAGAGCTTTGGTGAACTGGCTGTTGGTGACTGTGCTCGGTGCGGTGGCATTGACGGGACCACTGATGTCATGGTCAAGCAACCAACGGATTGTTCCGATTTCATCGGCCATCGAAATCCAGCTCCACCACTGTTTGCCCGAGCCCATGCGCCCGCCGAGTCCAAAGCGGAAGAGGGGCAGCATCTTGGCAAGTGCTCCACCGTCGGTGGTGAGAACAATGCCGGTACGCAGGAATGGTACGCGGATGCCAGCGTCGACGGCGGGTGCGGCGGCGGCTTCCCATGCAACACAAACTTCCGCCAAAAAGTCATTGCCGGCAGATGCTGATTCGTTGACGGCATTGTCGCCGGTGTCTCCGTAGAAGCCGATCGCCGATCCGCTAACCATCACTGAGGGGGGAGCGGAGAGCGACACGAGTGTGCGGGCAAGAAGTTCGGTCCCTTTGGTGCGACTTTCGAGAATCTCGCGTTTGTAGGAAACGCTCCATCGCTTGTCGCCGATACCTGCACCGGCGAGGTGAACCACTCCATCGACACCTTCAAATTTGGATGCCTCGATTGTTCCGGCGGCCGGATTCCATTCGATTGCATCGGGTGTTGCAGAATTCGGTCGGCGGACAACAGGGATGACCTGGTGTCCATCTGCGAGAAGAGACGTTGTCAGTGCCCGGCCGATGAGGCCTGAGGCTCCGGTGATGGCGATCTTCACGAGGACTCCTGATGACGAGGGATGGCGAGGTGCACAACCGTTAGGGGTGAGGGTATTCCCGATGCTGTGGGATCGGGCGGTCGGGTGGAGAGTCTGTGGCCGATACGCTCAGGATCTCATGAGCACCCGGAAACTGATCCTCTTGGCACTCGCTTGCGGCTTGGCCATACTCGCCGCTTCTGCTGCTTCATTATTCCTAGCCCTGTGAGACTGCGCTGAGCATTTGGGTTCAGCCATTGCGCCCGTACCGGTAGGCTCAGGCTCCCCGTAGTCGCGATAGAGGTGGTCCTAGAGGTGGTCCTAATGGCCGAGAACTTCGACGTCGTCATCATTGGCGGCGGTCCCGGTGGTTATGCCGCCGCACTGTATGGAGCATCGGCAGGGCTCAACATTGCGTTGATCGAGAAGAATCGCATGGGCGGCACGTGCCTCAATGTCGGCTGCATCCCCGCAAAGGAATTGCTCGAGACCGCCTCGATTCGTCGAGCGATCGAAAGCGCTGCGGCCTTTGGTCTGACGACGTCAGAGCCAGTCCTCGATTTCTCGGTGACCCAAGTGCGCAAGCAAGGCGTCATCGACGGCCTTGTTGGCGGACTCACCGGTCTTCTTAAGAAGCGCAAGGTCACCGTCTATGACGGGATTGGCACGTTGCACGTCGGTCATGTCGTCAAGGTTTCTGGCGGTTCTTCAGGCGATGTCGAACTACATGGCACCAATGTGATCCTCGCTTCCGGTTCGGTGCCGCGCACCATTCCCGGTTTCGAAGTTGATGGGGTAACAGTCCTTACATCTGATGAACTGCTTTCGATTCAAAAATTGCCAGCAACCGCAGTCGTTATAGGTGGCGGCGCAATTGGGTGCGAATTCGCATCGATGATGTCCGACCTGGGTACCGCAGTGACCATTCTTGAGGCGCTTCCGCAGATTCTTCCTGGCTGTGATGAAGATGTCACTCGTGTAGTGCTCAAGTCATTCAAGGATCGCAACATCACGGTGCGCACCGGCGTTTCCGTGCAGGGGCACGACCCCAAGTTCGCTGGCGGAACAACCGTGAAGTTCGGTGAGGGCGAATCGGTTGATGTCGACATGGTCGTCGTTTCGGTTGGCCGTCGTCCGCTTTCGGAAAACCTCGGACTCGATGGCACCGCCGTAGCGGTGAGCGATCGCGGCCACGTTGTTGTCGACGAAAATTGTCGTACCGGTGAGCCTGGCGTTTGGGCGGTGGGTGACCTCATCGCTACACCGGCGCTTGCCCACATCGGTTTTGCCGAGGGCATGCTGGCCATCCGCGACATGCTGAATGAAGACCCGACGCCTCTTGATTATTCAAAGGTTCCGTGGTGCATCTATTGCCACCCCGAAGTCAGTTTCGTTGGACACACCGAAAAGTCAGCCAAAGATGCGGGCTTTGACGTCATCGTAAGTAAACACCGCTATTCCGGTAATGGTCGTGCGCTCATCCTCGGCGAAACCGAGGGCATGGTGAAGGTCATCGCCGAGAAGCGTTCCGACGGAACGGGCGGTCGATTGCTCGGCGTTCATATGGTTGGACCTTGGGTCACCGAACAACTTGGTCAGGCGTACCTCGCATTGAACTGGGAAGCCGACGTCGACGACGTCGCCGCTTTCATTCAACCTCACCCAACGTTGAGCGAATTGTTCGGTGAGAGCGTCCTTGCTCTTACCGGCCGCTCGCTCCACGGCTGAATCCCGGAGGATTCCATGGCAGAGATTCAACTTCCGCAACTTGGTGAATCAGTCACTGAGGGCACCATCACCAAGTGGTTCAAGGCCGTTGGTGACGTCGTTGCAGAAGACGAGGTCTTGTTCGAGGTCTCGACGGACAAAGTTGATTCCGAGGTTCCCTCGCCAGTCGGTGGAGTTCTTACTGAAATTCGTGTGGCCGAAGGCGACACCGTCGACGTTGGCACCGTGATCGCAGTCGTCGGTGACGGTGCTGGCGTGCCTGCTCCTGCTCCCGCCGCGGCAACGCCTGCTCCTGAGCCCGAACCGGCTCCCGTTGTGGCTCCTGTTGTCGAGCCAGCACCCGAACCAGCGCCTGCTCCGATTGTGGCTCCAGCCCCTGTTGCTGCTCCAACACCTCCTCCTGTGCCTGTTGTGGCTGCAGCACCGGTCGCTGCGCCTGCAGCCTCGACCGCCGGTCAGGTGCTTTCGCCGATCGTTCGTCGTCTCATCAGCGATTACGGCTTAGATACCTCTCGAATCTCCGGCACCGGCCCCAACGGGCGGATCACACGTTCCGACGTCGAACTCGCAATCCGTTCGGGTGTTGCGTCGACAACTCCCACATCGTCTGCTCCGACTGCGGCTTCCAGTGGTCAGCGTCGGGCTACACCCTCTCCTCGATCGGGTACGGGCGACACTGTCGAACCACTCAATAACATTCGTCGTCGTACGGGCGAACACATGGTGATGTCCAAGCAGGTATCACCGCACGCCTACACAATCGTCGAAGTCGATTACGAGAACATCGAACGAGTTCGCCGAACACATCGAGAGTCGTTCCGAGCCGAAGAAGGTTTCGGTCTCAACTATCTGCCTTTCATCTCACGCGCTGTCGTCGATGCATTGCGTAATTATCCGCATATGAATGCTTCAGTTGGCGACGGTGAACTCATCGTCCACAACTACGTGAACCTCGCCATTGCTGTTGACCTCAATTTCACGGGGCTTTTGGCGCCGGTCATTCACGAAGCCGACGACAAGCGACTTCGCGCTATCGCTCGCGACATCAATGATCTCGCCGCACGCGCTCGTTCGAAGCAACTGTCGGCCGACGACATCACGGGCGGAACGTTCACCCTTTCCAACTCCGGGTCGTTCGGTAGTCACCTCGTGCTTCCGATCATCAATCAGCCGCAGGTCGCGATCATCTCGACCGATGGTGTGCACCGCAAGCCCGTTGTGGTCGCCGGCATCGACGGGAGCGAATCAATCGCGATTCATTCGGTCGGCATGCTCGCGATGAGCTGGGATCACCGTGCCTTCGACGGGGCCTACGCCGCCGCTTTTCTTCGCGACGTCAAGGAAATCCTCGAGACCCGCGACTGGGAAGCGGAACTGTAATCATGGCGACGGCCGGGGAGACCCCCACCGTCGGCGCTTTACCGTTGCGCGTCCGATGGCTGGGCACGGTTCCCTACGGCGAGGCCTCTGATCTGCAGCATGCGTTGTTTGAGCATGGCTGTGACGACTGGTTGTTGATCCTCGAGCATCCCCACGTTTACACGCTCGGCACAAACGCCGATCTCGCCAATGTTCTTGTTGATCCGGGGTCTGTCGGCGCCGAGTGTCTGCGCACTGATCGCGGCGGCGACGTCACCTATCACGGTCCTGGCCAACTGGTTGGCTATCCGGTGCTGTCAGTCCCCGGTAAACGCGGTGGGGGAATGGCCGACACGGTCGCCTATGTGCGATCGGTCGAGCAACTCGTAATAGGTGCGTTAAACGATCTTGGACTGACCGACGTCGGTCGCCTCGAGCAGTATCCGGGGGTTTGGGTTGCTCCTGAATCTGCGAACCCTCGCAAGATCGCAGCCATCGGGGTCCGATTGACTCGGGGCCGCTCGATGCATGGCTTCGCCATCAATGTCGATCCCGACATGACGATGTTCACGCACATTGTTCCGTGTGGAATCGCCGACAAGTCGGTGACTTCGCTCGCTCAAGAAGGCATCGACGCGTCAATGGCCGAAGTTGTCGATGCAGTCGCACTGCGTGCAACTGCGCTGTGGGCAGCCAACCGGGTCGTTGACCGGGCCGACATCATTCGTCGATCACCAGACGGCGATGAAGATCTCTCTCCATTCAGCCGGGGCGCAGGCGCTGGTCTTCCGGTGAAGACAGGTGCCGATCATCGGGCGGGTCCGTCATTGCGATTGCAGGGCCGCCTGGCACAAGCGGGTGTGGTCGACGGCATTGACGTAATGGAGCGCAAGCCCGAATGGATGCGCGCCAAGATCAATATTGGCGCTCGCCCACTGGAACTCAAAAAGACATTGCGAGATCTCCAACTCGTCACCGTCTGCGAGGAAGCCGGCTGTCCGAACCTTTCCGAATGTTGGTCTGACGGCACCGCGACGTTCATGATCAACGGCGAACGTTGCACCCGAAAGTGCGGATTCTGTCTGGTTGATACGCGTCTTCCCGAGGCGCTTGATCCACAGGAACCAGCGCGCGTTGCAGAAGCAGTGGCCCGAATGGAACTCGACTTCGCTGTCGTAACGACTGTTGCCCGCGACGACCTGCCCGACGAAGGCGCCGGAGCAATGGCCGATACGGTCCGAGCGATTCGCGATCGGGTGCCTGGCGTGCAGGTTGAAGTTCTCATTTCTGATTGTCGTGGCCAGGCTGCGGCGCTTGATCTCATCTTCGAAAGCCGGCCCGATGTTCTGAATCACAACGTCGAAACCGTGCCGCGTCTTCAACGAGCGGTTCGGCCTTCTGCCGGCTACGCGCGTTCGCTAGCAGTTTTATCTCGGGCGAAGCACGCCGGTCTCCTTACCAAGTCAGGGCTTGTCGTGGGTATGGGCGAGACCGACGACGAGATTGCGTCAGTTCTTGCCGATCTTGCTGGTATTGGTGTTTCCATCGTCACGATTGGCCAGTACTTGCGTCCAACTTCGACCCATCTGCCTGTCGACCGTTGGGTGACTCCGGAGCAGTTTGATTCGTATGCCGTGTTGGGCAAGGAACTTGGAATCGATCATGTCGAATCCAGTCCTCTCACCCGTTCGAGTTTCCACGCGAAACAGGCTGCTGCCGGAAGTGCGGTGCCGGTCACGCTTGGTTGAGTGAGGCGATGATTTCACCCAGTTGCGGGGCGTAACCCTGATTTGTCGGTCGGCAATCAGGATAAGATCCTCATGTGTCGATGTGTCGATGCGTCGAGGAGACCGTGTGCCGAGTGAATCCGAGTACTTCGATAGCTCCTACTACGGACAGCAAGTTGAGACTTTGGAGGCAAGCCTTCCGAAAGACCTCGTCGGCCACTACGCGCAGATCGGCTGGCGGTTTGGCCTTGATCCTCATCCCGGATTTTCGACAAATGGCTACCTTTCCGAGAACCCAGACGTATGGAAAGCGGGTGTGAATCCACTCGTCCATTTCGAAGAGTGGGGGAAAGCGGAACAGCGAAATATTGTTTCGGTGGCGGACTACGAAAATCGGCCTCGCACGAAGAAGATCCTTCGTCGGGTGGAATTGCTGGCTCTCACGTATTACCAATCTCAAGTTCATCATGAACGATTTCCGGACCCTTTGGCGGCGCTTTATCATTACCTTGCGAACGGTTGGCGAGATGGTTTGGATCCACATCCATCGTTTTCCACGCGTGGTTATTTGCATGACAACTGGGATGTTGCTGCGGAAGGAATCGACCCCCTTACCCACTTCGTTCACCACGGATTTTTTGAGGGACGCGCCCTCGTAGATCCAGTCGCGTTCGCGAAGCCTGGATACCGAACGCCAGATTCACCATGGACTGCTGACATCCGTGAATCTCTCACGTTGTATCTCCGACATTTGGGGATTGAGTTCGACAGCAGCGAACTCAGCGTTCAGGGCGACACATTCGTTCTCGATGCGGACTTCGAATGGTTCGACGCAGACTTTTATCTCGGTCTCTACGACGATGTGGCCGATGCATCGGTGCCCGCATTCGTGCATTTCGTCTTCGCCGGGCACCGGGAGGGTCGCTTTCCAAACGCATCGATCGGGGCGGAGCTCGCTCTTCGAACCGACACTGAGCGCGTGTTACTTGCTCGGTCATGGTCGGAGCACTCCTACGGCGGGGTGCCCGATAGTGGCGAAGATGTGCGGACAGGCGCTTCAGTGGTCTCGGAACTCGTTGATCGCCAACTTGTCAATGGCTCAAAAGTCATCGTCGCCTTCGGCCACGATGACTATGTCGAACACGTCGGCGGCATCCAGATCG
>JASJMB010000003.1:0-4359 GCA_037620085.1 Acidimicrobiales bacterium
AACTCTTCCCGCTTCAGCGATTTCTAGACATCCTCGATTACCACTCCACTGTCGAACAGGCGGCACAGACTGCAACCAAGGCGGGAGTGAAGACGCTTATCTTGACGCACTACGTGCCGGGCATCGGTCCGGGGCAGGAAGGTGAGTGGCGAGCTATTGCCGCAGCGCACTTTTCAGGCGACATCGTTCTGGGTGACGATCTAACGTCGGTGACCATCTGACCGATGCCGTTGGCATCGAAGCGCCGGGGGGAACATCGATGAGCGGTCACATCACTGAGAAACGACAACTAGAAACCGTTGACGGTCCGATGGACGTCTTCGTTTCCACGCCGCTTGATGACATTCGCGGTGGCGTTGTCGTGGTGCAGGAAGCCTTTGGTCTCACGGGTCATATCCAGCGAGTGTGCGAAGCCGTTGCCGTTGCCGGGTATGTCGCGGTTGCACCAGCGCTGTTCCATCGATCCGACGATCAATTATTCGGTTATAGCGATTACGACAAACTCGGCTCCGTCATTATGACCATGACTCGCGCAACGATCGAAGTAGATGTCGATGCGGCATTCGCTGAGCTCATTCGGCTCAAGGTTCCTGCCGACAAACTGGCGATTATGGGTTTCTGTTTCGGTGGAACGGTCACTCTTGAGACCGCCGCCCGTCTTGAACTCGCTGCTGCCATCACGTTTTATGGTGGCGGCTTAGGTGAAGGTCGTTTCGGTCTTTCTTCTGGAATCGAAAGTGCCGCAAAATTGCGCACCCCGTGGCTCGGTCTCTACGGCGATCTCGACGAACACATTCCGATCGACGAGGTTGAACAAGCTCGTATCGCTGCAGCGTCATGTTCCGTTGACTCCGAAGTGATTCGATTCGCTGATGCTGACCATGGATTCCATTGCGATGAGCGTCCGTCGTTCCATGCTGAAACATCGTCGATTGCTTGGACGCGCACGTTGGAGTTTCTCGACGAACACATGAGCTAATTCAGCTCCGTCGTTTTCGGCGCAAAACGCAAACACCCCCAGCCGGGGGGATGGCGGGGGTGTCGCACGGCCGGCAGAACCTAAGTTCTGTTTCGGCCAAACGGCTCAATGGGAGGGGGGATTCCCAGAGCCGATACAGAAATGTTACGGGACGCGCGCCGATGGGCCCAAGTGATTTTGCCGGTCAGCAGTCACAATGACCCTTGTCACAAAGGGTTTCGAGCTACCAGCCTTGATGAAGCGGGCGGCCCTCGGCGAAACCAGACGCTGTCTGGACTCCGACAACGGCACGCTCGTGGAACTCTTCAATGGTGCGAGCGCCGGCGTAGGTGCAGGAACTGCGCACACCGGCAACAATCGTGTCGATGAGGTCTTCGACACCTGGCCGGGCGTCGTCGAGGTAGAGGCGACCAGAACTAATGCCTTCCTCGAACAGCGCACGACGTTCAGCCTCGATGGGGGCTTCATCATGGGCAGTGCGGTTCACAACAGCGCGTGCCGACGCCATACCAAAGTTCTCTTTGTAGAAGCGCCCGTCGGCGTCTTGGCGAAGATCCCCGGGCGACTCGTGCGTTCCGGCAAACCAGGAACCAATCATCACGTTGCTAGCGCCAGCAGCGAGTGACAGCGCAACGTCGCGAGGGTGACGAATGCCGCCATCGGCCCACACGTGGCGACCAAGTGAACGAGCTTCGGTTGCGCATTCAAGAACAGCGGAGAACTGTGGCCGTCCAATGCCGGTCATCATTCGCGTGGTGCACATTGCGCCCGGTCCAACGCCGACCTTCACAATGTCGGCACCGGCATTGATGAGATCGCGAACGCCACCTGCAGAAACGACGTTGCCAGCACACAGCGGTACACCGAGATCGAGTGCTTTGATTTTTCGGATGACTTCAATCATCTTTTCTTGATGACCATGAGCAGTATCGAGCACGAGAACATCGATACCCGCTTCAACGAGCAAACGAGCCTTTGTTTCAACATCACCATTGACTCCAACGGCAGCGGCGATACGCAATTGGTTGTTGGCATCGACGGCAGGTTGGTACAGCGTTGACCGAAGTGCGCCGGTACGAGTGAGAATTCCAACCAGCGCGCCAGAAGCATCGACGACAGGAGCTGATCGTCGGCGGCTCTCGTGCAGAATGTCGAAGGCCTTTTCAGCGTCAATTGTGTCGGGAAGCGTGAGTAGGTCGGTGGACATGACGAGGTCGACGCCGGTGAATCGATCAACATCGGCAAAGTCGGTTTCCGTGACCACGCCGATAGGGCGATCGCCATCAACAACGATGACGGCATTATGTGCGCGTTTGGCAATGAGGTTCATTGCTTCGCCGACAGTTCCCGCCGGTGACAACGTGATGGGTGTGTCGAACACGAGATGGCGACGCTTCACCCAGGAAACGACCTCGGCAATGATCTCAAGCGGGATGTCTTGAGGAATGACGGCAATGCCACCGCGACGAGCCACAGTTTCGGCCATACGGCGACCGGCAACTGCGGTCATATTGGAGACGACAATCGGAATCGTGGTTCCGGAACCGTCGTTGGTAGTCAGGTCAACGTCGAGGCGAGACGAGACATCGGAACGGGCCGGGACCATGAACACGTCATCAAACGTGAGGTCGGCCTCTGGGGTTCTGTCGTGAAGGAAGCGCACGTGGGCAAAGGGTAGGCGACGCTAGAACGCTTCGCCCAAGGGGTCGGCGTCGAGGCCGGCAGCAGTGGCTGCGAGCATCGCCATCTGCGCTGCTCGGTGGTAGACGAGAACGAAGGTTTGCTGCGCTGTGGGTTCGATCGTTCGGAGCGGGGGATCGCCGAGAGAGAGCACCATTCCCGAAGGATCGGTGGACATTCGCACCAAAGCGGGATCGTCGGGGAACGGTTCCCCCCAGAACTTTTGGGCGGCAAGGCGATCGGCAGTCTGTTTCTTCTGCACCCCGGTTGCCGGACGGCGGCGTGATCGGCTCATGCGAGGCTCCCCTCGAAGTCATCGGCATCGGACAGGAGTTCGTCGGTGCGCAAGCCAAGAGCGGTTTGCAACTGATTGGAATCGAGATCGCCGAGCGAACTGGATTTAGGAAGAACGAGATCGGCGATGTGGCGCTTTCCGGCGACAACTTCCTCGACTCGCTCGTCGACAGTGCCGGGGCACACGAGGCGATGCGCAATGACCGTTTTGTCCTGACCAATTCGCCACGCGCGGTCGCGTGCCTGATCTTCGACCGCAGGGTTCCACCAGCGGTCATACAAGATGACGTGGTTGGCATTGGTGAGATTGAGGCCGGTGCCGCCTGCCTTAAGAGAAAGCACGAGGGTGCCGGGGCCTTCGAGGGCCTGGAAGTCGGCAACAAGTTGGTCGCGAGCACCGCGTGATTGTCCGCCGTGGTAGCAACCGACGGGATTGTCGAAACGCGTGGAGAGATGTTCGGCGAGTTTCTGGCCCCACTCGGCAAAGTGTGTGAACACGAGTGCGCGCTCGCCAGCGGCGTAAACCTGTTCGATGATTTCCTCGAGGCGCGCGAGTTTGCCGGAGCGACCGTCGAGCGGGCCATCGTCGTGACGATAGGCAACGGGGTGGTTGCAGATCTGTTTGAGTGCGGTGATGGCGGCAAGGATGCGGCCATTGCGACTGTCGGCGCCCGATTCGAGGGCTGCTCCGGTAACGAGACTGTCGAGTACTGCTTGATACAAACCGATTTGTTCGGGCGTCATCGAACAATGGTCAAGCTCATCGATACGGTCGGGAAGTTCTGCGGCAATAGCCGGTTCGGACTTTGTGCGTCGGAAGACAAGGATGCCATTGAGCGCGCGAAGTGCGCGTTCGCCTTGATCGCGACCGGTGGCACCAGTGGCAGAAAGTTGTGCAATGAATTGAGGCCGAGGACCGACGAGACCGGGATTGGTGAAATCGAGAATTGCCCAAAGATCGCCCAATCCGTTTTCGATCGGAGTACCGGTGAGTGCGAGTCGTGATGAAGCGTTCAGTCGGCGAAGTTGCTGAGCAGTTTCGTTCGCCGGGTTCTTGATGGCTTGTGCTTCATCGAGGATGATTCGGCCCCATGTGATTTTCTCGAGTGCCTCGATATCGCGCACTGCTGTTCCGTACGTGGTGATGACTACGTCGGCACGAGCAACTTCTTCGGCGATTTCCTTGTGATCGGCACGCCCGACACCGTGGTGAACGACCACCGAAAGTTCCGGAGTGAAGCGACGGGCTTCTGCAGCCCAGTTGCCGACAACGGCGGGGGGCGCGATGACAAGTGAAGGCGTGTCACTGATGCTGTCGACGAGATGGGCGAGGATTGTTGGTGTCTTTCCGAGGCCCATGTCGAGGGCAAGACATCCACCGAGGCTGGTGGTGTCGAGGAATTTCA
>JASJMB010000004.1:0-38388 GCA_037620085.1 Acidimicrobiales bacterium
GGTTTCTAATCACACTGTTGTGCCTGCGCAACTTGTGGGTGCGGATTATCTGGTGGGTTTGGCCCCTGGTTCACGACTTGGTGTTGCTGGCCAACCGGTGTTTTCCGGTTTTTATACCAAACGACTCGCTCCCATCACAGACAAGACTGTGAATGCGCAAGAAGCTGCTGACCTTGGGGTTACAACGTTGGCTGCACCAACTATTGGCGATTTCCTCGTGAATCTGCCCGGAGTGGCGACTCGTGAAGTCACTGCTGACAATGGCGAAACGCGCCGAGAGCCGTTGACGCAAGTTCGCTTCGGTCAACTCTCGCTGGTGTCGAATCTCATGCATACGGTGGCCAGTCCCGCAGTGGCGTATCTGCTGATCACTGTTGGTCTTGCGCTCATCATCTTCGAACTCTTTACCGCTGGAGTTGGAGTTGCGGGTGTCGTCGGCGCAGGAGCTTTCATTCTTTCTGGATACGGAATGTGGGTGTTACCGACGAATTGGTGGGCGTTTGTTTTGCTCGGCCTTTCGATATTTGCATTCGCGATTGATGTGCAAACCGGTGTGCCAAGAGTGTGGACCGGTATCGGCATTGTGTTGTTCGTGGTGTTTTCATTCACCGTGTACGACGGCATGTCGATGTCGTGGATCACGTTGCTTGTCGCGGTCCTGGGTATGGCACTGACCTTTCTTGCCGGGATGCCATCGATGGTGCGCACGCGGTTTTCCACGCCAACGATCGGGCGTGAATGGATGATCGGCGAAATGGGTCGGGCCGTCACCGGAATTAACCCCGACGGCGTTGTCCAGATCCGAGAGGCCCTTTGGCGGGCATCGACCAATCGCTCCACTCCCATCGAGGAACTCGATCGAGTCCGGGTGGTGAGCATCGATGGCTTGGTGCTTGAGGTCGAGCCCGAAACGGGCGGGGCCAAGGACTATCGCGATCGCTCCGGAGGCTCCGATCCCAAGGGACAGAACGAATCTCCCGCCGAAACGGCTGTGACGTCAGAAGATGGTCAGGCCGCTGACTGACAGGGTTTTCATCATTGAGCGGGATGTGACATTCGTCGCATTTTTTCTTGCAATGGAGGTGAACCCGGCTGTACGTTCGTTATCCGGAGTAGGGAGGCAGTTCTGTAATGAGCATTCAGCGTATTGACGTCGATTGGCAGATGGAGGCGGAATGTCGGGGACCACAAGCCGTGGTGTTCTTCCCGCCTTCACAATTTGAGCGCAAGGAAGACAAACTTCAGCGCGAGAACCGAGCCAAAGAAATCTGCACCGAGTGCTCGGTGCAACCAGATTGTCTTGATTACGCCCTGTCGATCCGTGAACCGCACGGCATCTGGGGTGGACTCAATGAACTTGAACGAAAGGCCCTGCTGCCGCAGCACGCCGTCTGAAAGACCTGCGACATTGGTTCGGGGGGACCAATGTTCGCTGCAGACCCAGCGTCGGGTTCGGTTCTTCCGACCCGGCGCTGGGGCATTTTTGCGGCCAAGTGCTCACAACACGACGGCCTTCCCGAGATCCTCACCGATACGCTGACGTTGTGGCGCCGATTCTGTTCCTCGTATTTGTCGTCTTCCCGCTCATCGAGCTGGGTGTCGTCATCTTCGTGGCCGACGCGATCGGCATCTTCCCGACGATTATTATGCTCATTGCCATGAGTGCCTTCGGTGCGTGGCTCGTAAAACGCGAAGGGATCGGTGTGATGCGCCGAACACAACTTTCGGCCAATCGCGGCGAACTCCCCGGCGACGAAATGCTCGACGGAGCAGTGTTGGCGATCGCCGGCGTGTTGTGCATTGTGCCCGGATTCATCTCGGGCACAATTGGGCTTCTGTTGCTTATCGGGCCAGTCCGACGACCAGTGGGTCGGCGCCTTGTGCGTCGGTGGACCCGCATGGTGTCAGTGGTCGGTTTCGCGCGTGGTCGCCGTGATGCTGTCGAGGTGGAATGGGTGGGCGATGTCACGCCTGCGCATTCGCCACCTAACGCGTCGATCGAACTTGGGCCAGTGAATGACTGACACCTTCTCCCCTGAACCGCCGTTGATTCATGACGTGCCGCAAATAATTTCGCCGCTGGTTCGTCGTATCACGGCGAACAATCCGAGCCATATGACCGGCCCGGGAACCAACACGTATCTCGTTGGAAACGACGAGGTTGTCGTCATCGATCCCGGTCCGGAAGATGCAGCACACACGACGGCGATTCTCCAAGCGGCCGAAGGTCGTATCCGTTGGATCATCTGTACCCATACACATCCTGACCACTCGCCGGGCGTTCCTGCATTGAAGGCTGCGACCGGTGCAAAGGTGATGGCGTGGAGTAATCGCAATGGCCTCAAGACTGACCAGCGACTTCGTGATGGCGACCAACTCATGGCCGATGAGTTCACGCTCACCGCAGTGCATACGCCGGGCCATGCCGGCAATCACCTTTGTTTCTTCCTTGAAGGCGAACGTCTGTTGTTCACCGGCGATCACATCATGCAGGGCTCAACAGTGGTGATTACGCCACCCGATGGCGATATGCGCGCCTATCTCGAGTCATTGGCCAAGGTGCGGGCGCTGACACCGCTAGCGATTGCGCCGGCTCACGGACACGTCATCACTGACCCCAATGCGGTGATCGACTGGTACGTCGCACATCGGCTTGAACGAGAAGCGCAATTGCACGACCTGATGATCGATATGGGGAGCGCACGAATTGGGCAGCTCGTCGAGGCTGCCTATGTCGACCTTGACCCGATTCTCATTCCGATGGCGAAACGTTCGGTGCACGCTCATCTGCGAAAGCTTGCGCAAGAAGGCAAGGTCGAAGGCGACGGCGCTCGGAGTGTTTGGACGGCAATCAAACCGACCTGATTCGCTCGTTAGTCCGGTGGGTGTTCGGGGAATCGGTCGTACCGCCACAAGACCGGGAACAAAACGATCCAGGCGATGACGACACCGATTGTGGCAACGCCACCTAGAACCACGGCCCGACCGGTTCCGAGCAACTGACCAGCAACGCCGGATTCAAACGCGCCGAGTTCGTTCGAAGCTCCAATGAACACGCCTTCGACGGCCATCACCCGGCCACGAGCCGAAGATGGGGTTACGAGCGGAACCAATGTGCTGCGGATGTAAACGCTTACCGAATCAGCGGCGCTTAACAGCATGACGCTCAGAAACGCGATCGCGAAACTATGGGTGAGGCCAAGCGTGATGGTGAACACGCCGAAAAGGGCGACGGAGATGAACATCACCGGCCCAGTGCGTCGCCGAATCGGCTTGATGCTCAACAGAATCGTGACAACTGCTGCGCCGATACCACCGGCGGCGCGGAGCCAACCCAGTCCCACAGCACCAACGTTCAATCGGTTTTCAGCGATAGCCGGTAGCAGCGCCACTGCGCCACCGAACAACACTGCAAAGAGGTCAAGTGAAATTGCGCCAAGAAGTGCGGGATTGCGGCGAATGACCCGGAACCCCTCGAAGGCTTCATGGAATGTGCGCTTCTTCTTCTTTTTAATGTCAGAAGTTGCTGACGGGGTCGTCGAACCATGAGCGATGTGTTCAGCGTTGTGTTCGCCGAGGACATCGAGCATTTCTGCCGGTCGCATTTGGTCACCAAGTTCAATAAGCGACGCGTCTTGTCCGCCGGCAAGCGAAACGCCTGGTGCAACGCGATCGTGGCGGGGCTTGGCGAATTGAATCAGCACCGCTCCAGTTGCGGCCAGGATCATGCACGCGATGAACGGCCAAGAAGGTGAGCCGACAAACAGGAAGCCCGCGGCCACTGGTCCGATAATCGCGCTGGCCTGCCATCCGCCAACGTGAAACGCGATCAGGCGAGGGAGTCCACCGTCAGGCGCGATATCGGCAGGCATCGATCGTGTGGCGGGGCTAACAAACGCACGCCCGATTCCGAATGCGATCACGATGGCAAAGATCGGCGTTGTGTCGGTTGGGTTGGTCGAGACGTACCAGGCCAACATGCCGGTGGTGATGACCTCGACAATGAGGCCTATCGATGCGATGTGTCGGCGGTCGTAACGGTCGGCAAAGGAACCGGTAACGGTCATCAGAAAAAATGCAGGTGCGAATTCGGCAAGTCCAAGAAGGCCAAGGTCGAGATCGCGTCCGGTCATGTCGTAGATCTGTTTGCCCAGAGCAGTGATCTGAATCATCGCGGCCATCGTTGAAGCGACCGATGCCAAGAGGAATGGCGTGACTGAACGACTCCGGAAGAGTTCTTTTGCAGAAACCGTTGCGGTCATTTGTTTCAGGACTCGACGCGGTACTCGAAACCTTCATCGGCAGGACGGCGCTCTGCTTTGCCGGCCAGACGGAGGTTTTCGAGGTGGGCGTAGGTTTCGCTATCAGCCATTGGCCCTCGGCTGCGGGGCGAGAATAAATACTCGGACCACTTTGTGATCGGAGCCCACCCGGCTTCAATGCTCGCGTCAACCAGTAACTGCAATCGCGTGGCGTGATGATCCTTAATGGCGTCGCAACGGCCAGAAAGGTCAGTGAAGGGATGACCATGGGCGGGAAGCACCGTGGTAATTCCTTCGAGTTGGGCAACTTTGTCGAGGTTGTGCAGGTAGTTCGACAGGGGATCGCCGCCCATGAAGCCAGCGATGTGTGGGGTGATCGTGGGCAGCACATGGTCACCCGAAAGCAACACTCCATCTTCGGGGTTCCACATGCATAGGTGATCGTGGGTGTGTCCAGGAGTGAACACGGCAACCCAGTCGCGATCGCCCATACGCACGCGTTGAGCATCGTCGACAACGATTGTGGGTCGTGGAGCTTTCATCCATGACACTTCTTCAATGCGGCCATCGGCGATTGCCGCACGAATACGGTCGCGAAATGTCTTGAACCCTGGGAAAGATTGTTCCATTTCGGCTTCATCGGTCGAACCAATGGCATCGAGGATTGTTCCGGCCTCGGTGGCGTCGGCAGGATCGAGCGGTTCAAGCGGCGTTTCGTTGAGGTCGAGAAGATCTGTCCACTTGCGAAACATCGTGGAAGTCAGGATGTCGGCGTTGCTGGACTCGACAAGTCGATGCGCGCCACCGAAGTGATCGGGATGCGAATGCGTGATGTACACGGTGTGCACTCGCGCCAGAGGAATATTTGCGTCGCGCATGCGGTCTTGAAGTGCAGCCCAAGATTCATCGCTAGGCAGACCGGGATCGACCAACGTGAATCCGCGTGAATCTTCGATCGCGTAGGTGTTCACATGCCCGAGGCCGGTGAAGTCGGTCGGAAGCTGCAGCCGAAGAATGCCGCGCGCCACTTCAGTGATTTCTGTGGACGCGTCTTCCTGTTCCTGACGCAGCACGCGTGGCGCCTCAGCACCATGTGCATGTCCGCTGTGATCTTGCGCTTCCCCCATGAACATCCGACACTACCGCCAGCCGGGGTCGTGGCCTTCAGTTGCCCGGGTTTAGGGCTCGTTACGCTTCCGGCGCTGTTTCTTCGGGAGCGAGGAGACAGAACGTGTCGCGGTAGTAGCGAAGTTCATAAACACTTTCCCTGATGTCATCAAGAGCACGGTGTCCTTCGGCTTTTCGGGGAGCTCCCTTAAGCAACGTCGGGTTCCAGCGCTTGATGAGTTCTTTCAGGGTCGAAACATCAACCGATCGGTAATGCAGAAATTCTTCGATTTCTGGCATGTAGGTCGCCAAGAATCGACGATCAGTGCCGATGGAGTTTCCGCATAAGGGGACGGTGCGCGGCTCGGCGATGTGTTCGCGCAGGAAGGCCATGGTGGCTTCATTGGCTTCTTGAAGACTGATGGTCGATGCTTCGATCGCAGGCAGCAATCCGCTGCGAGTATGCATACCGACAACGACTTCGTCCATAAGCGCCATGGCTTCCGGCGGTTGATAGATCACGAGATCAGGACCTTCGGCGATGATCTCAAGCGAATCATCGGTGAGGAGCGTTGCGATCTCGACGATCACGTTTTTAGCGGTATCGAGGCCGGTCATTTCAAGATCAATCCAAGCGAGCATGACCGGATCCTACGCACCGTCCTACGATCGGCAGGTGCTTGAAGTTCCGGTAATGCGTCTCGACCCCGATTTAGAGCTGCCGTCCTATGCCCGCGTGGGCGATGCCGGGCTCGATCTGGTGGCGAGAGAAAACGTGGTGCTGTTTCCAGCAGGAGGGCGAGCGCTCGTCGCAACTGGTATTGCGGTCGCGATTCCTGAGGGTCACGCTGGGTTTATTCAGCCGCGCAGTGGTCTGGCGCTGAAACACGGAGTGACCTGTCTGAACACCCCCGGGCTCATTGATAGCGGTTACCGCGGCGAACTGAAGGTGTTGCTGATCAACACCGATCCCACCGAACCGTTCGAGATCAAGCGCGGTGAGCGGATTGCGCAACTCGTGGTGCAGAGAGTCGAACATGTGGTGCTGCAACCCGTTGACGACTTTGAACATCTTGGCGAATCAGAGCGAGGCGAAGGTGGCTTTGGCCACACTGGTCACTAGCCAGGAATACCCGAAACCACGAGCGTTCCGCGTTGTTCAATCGGAGCGCCTGGACTCGTAGTGCGAGGTCAGTCAGTTGTTGCCGGCTGGGGAATCGACCAGTCGGTCATGCGCCAACCGACTTCGATGATGGCTGCTGCAATCACGCCGATGACGATGGCAGTCGCAATGTCTCGCGGGTCGGGAAGTGGAAGATCGAAGTAATTTCGCAAACCGGGTATGACGAGTGTGCCGATGAAGCCGAGCACCATGGCGATGACGAGTAGGTATTTCCACCATGACATCGGGCGACAAAGAATTGCTAGGACCCAAATAGCGATGGTGAAGAGCGTGATCACTGCGACCGTCCGTGCTTGGTCGAGAGGCACATCGGCATTGCGCTCGATGAGATAGGCAACGAGGGTTGCCGTAGCGGCGATCACACCCGCCGGTATGGCAAACCGTAGAACTCGGCGGAGGAAACCCGAAATTGCTCTGCGATTGTTTTGTGACAAAGCAAGGACGAAGCCAGGGATACCGATGGTGAGCGCCGAGATGATGGTGAAGTGGCGCGGAAGGAACGGAAAGGGGAACCGCCCAAGGCCAACCACGATCGCGAGCACTACCGCGTAGAACGTCTTTGTGAGGAAGAGGTTCGCAACGCGTTCAACGTTGGCGATAACTCGGCGTCCCTCATTCACGACTGAGGGGAATACAGAGAAGTCATTCGCGAGAAGTACAAAACGGGCAACGGCGCGTGCGGCGGCCGAACCTGAACCCATAGCGATGCCAACGTCGGCGTCCTTAAGAGCGAGCGTGTCGTTCACTCCGTCGCCGGTCATCGCAACAATGTGCCCACGAGATTGCAATGCGTGCACCATCGCCCGCTTTTGTTGAGGAGTAACTCGTCCGAACACCGAGTGCTTCTCGAGTACATCAGCAAGTGCTTCCTGATCTTCAGGCAGGGTGCGCGCATCGATCGGCTCGTCCGCCCCCGGGACACCGCACCGCGTAGCGACAGCGCCGACGGTGACGGGGCTATCTCCTGAAATGACCTTGACAGCGATACCTTGTTCGCCGAAATACGAGATTGTTTGCGGTGCGGCTTCGCGAAGTTGCTCGTCGAGAACAACGAGTGCGATTGGCTCAAGTCCGTTGGGAGGAATTTCACCGTTCAGCCCCGAAGGCGATGCCGCAAGCAAGAGCACACGCTGGCCCTGGCTCGCGTAGTGCTCCATTCGTGTGCGGGCAGAATCAAGGGTGGCGTTTGAGGCAGCGTGGTCAAGGAGGATGTCGGGCGCACCGAGATACCACGAACCATGTTCAGCGAACTGTGCGGCACTCCATTTCCGGGCAGAGGAAAACGCGATCGAATCGGAAAGTGTCCAGCCCGGGCCGTCGGGATACTTGGCAACAACCGCCGCAAGACTTGGATTGGGGTGATTGTCCGACGCGCCGATGGCCGCGAGAACCAGCCCGGGATCAACGGTTGAAGTGGTTTGGCTGCCAAGGTGCTCAACGGTGGAAAGTGAGAGTGACCCCTCGGTGAGAGTTCCTGTCTTGTCGAGGCAAATTGTGTCGACACGAGCAAGACCTTCAATAGCTGCGAGCTCTTGGGTGAGAACTTTCTTGCTCGCCAGTCGAGTAGCACCGACTGCAAAAGCGATGCTTGTGAGAAGAACAAGACCCTCGGGCACCATTGCGACCAGGCCAGCGACTGAGCCTTGAACCGCAGGAACGAATCCGTCGTGTGTTGCGAGTTGGGAACTGATGAGTATGAGCGCAACCGGAATCATCATCCAGCCGATGATGGCGATGACTCGATTAATGCCGGTCCGCAGTTCGCTCTTCACTAACGAAAAGCGTCGAGCCTCACTTGAAAGTCGGAACGCGTAGGAATCGGCGCCCACTGCAGTTGCGCGCATGATTCCGCTACCGGCGACGACGAAACTGCCTGACATCACGTTTTCGTTAATCGCCTTGTCGACCGGTTCGGCTTCGCCGGTCAGAAGTGACTCGTCTATTTCTAAGTTCGTACTTTCAAGTACTTCACCGTCGACAACGATTTGATCGCCAAGCATGAGCACGATGATCTCGTCGAGAACGACGTCTTTCGAAGCGACTGATAGATCGACTCCATCCCGTCGAACGGTCGATTGCGGAGCATTGAGGACTGCGAGCGCATCGAGCGATCGTTTGGAACGAACCTCTTGCACGATGCCGATGAGGGCATTCCCGACAAGAACAAAGCCGAACAACGCGTCGCGGTACTCGCCGACCGCAAGGATGATCGCAAGCAGAATGCCGAGTAAGAGATTGAAGGGCGTAAAAACATTCGCCTTGATGATCTGACTGATTGTTCGACTCGTCGGATTCGGAACATCGTTAGTACGGCCGTCACTAATCCGCCGTGCAACGTCATCGCTACTTAAGCCTTCAATCGTTGTTTCCATAGTTAGCGTTCAGGCGTCTTCATTGGTTTGGGTGGACGACCACGACCGAGCAGTTTTCGTCTTGCACGCATTGTTGACTGTTCGATGGTTAACGCTTGACGACAGGCACGAGAAGGACTGGAACGTTGCTGCGCCGTACGAGTTCTTGGGCCACGCTGCCAAACATGAGGTGATGCATTCCGCCGTGGCCGTGCGTGCCCAAGACGATGTGTGAAGCGTTGAGTTCGTCAATTGCGGTGAGCAGTGTTTCCGACGCCGGCCCCATGATCACCAAGGGGTGAACCTCGACCTCGGTGGTGTCGGTGAGCGTGTCTGCCAGTTCTCGGACTTTGCGATGCTCATCGGTCAGTTCGCCGGCGCGGGCGGAACGGGTGAAGGAACTGATGTCTTCTTTGTCGTAGCCAGCAAGGACGGGTTCACCAGCCGCGACATGCACCAAATGCAATGAAGACCCGGCAGCGCGGGCCAACAGCAGTCCTTCTCGGACGATTCGCTCGCCATGATCGGAAAAGTCAACGGCCGCTATGACGGTGGTACCGGAGGGCGAGGAACTCATGGTTCGAGCCTACGGGCTCTCCGGCACCTCAAGCCTGTGAATTGGTGGCTGGGCTGGGAGATGAGCGGTCGCGTTGGAGAAAGGCTCGGATTCTGCGAGAATGTCTGGGCATGAATGTTCAGTCCTTCTCGTTCTTCTACGCCGTGCTCGCTCTTGCTTGTTGGGCAGGTACTGCGGCTGTCGTCGTGGGCGCACTCGTTCGCCGCTTCGGAAATCCTGACGCGTTTGCTGAATCACGAGCGCAGTTAGGCAATGTTGCGCTTCCGCTGGCATGGTTCATCGCGCTTGTGACCACGTTGGGGTCGCTTTATTACTCAAGGGTGCAGGGCTATGTGCCTTGCGAACTGTGTTGGTATCAGCGCATCTGCTTGTACCCATGGTCGGTGATTCTCGGAATTGCTGCGTGGCGACGCGACGCGGCAATCAAGATTTATGCCATTCCCGTTCTGTGCATCAGCATTGTGATTTCGGCCTATCACTCATGGATCCAATGGTTCCCGCCGTCAACCGGAACCTCGTTCTGCACCGCTGATGCGCCGTGCACTACCAAATTCGTGAACGAATTCGATTTCGTCACTCTTCCGTTCATGGCACTTTCAGCTGCTGTGTTCATGATTGCGTTGTTGTTAGCAAGTGATCCGTCCGGCAGTGATTCTGAAATCACCGAAGAAGTAGAGGTAAGTGCGTGAGTAACCGTCCCGGTAAATCCAAGTCCGCATCACAGCGCGTTCGAGCTGCGTCGAATTCGGGCAAAGGAAAGTCCACTTCATTGATTTGGGTTGCCATCGTTGGAGTCGTGATCGCGGTCGGCATCGTCGCAATCGTGGCTGGTCGCGGAACGAGTTCCTCCGGTGGGGGCGCCTCACCGAGCGGCGGCACCATTGTTCCTTCAGGCAAACTCGACTACGGCCAGGTTGCGGTGTCTGGAACGGCGCTAACTCCGAAGCCTGATAGCGGTGCCGATCCGATGGTCGGAACAGTGGTCCCATCGGTGACCGGCCAGCAATTCAATGGCGAGCAACTCACTATTTCTGCCGACGGTAAGCCGCAGATCATCATGGTCGTTGCGCATTGGTGCTCACATTGCCAAGCCGAAGTGCCGCGTGTTCAGAAGTGGCTCGATAAAGATGGCATGCCGACCGACGTCGAACTCGTCACTCTTGCAACGTCCAACGATCCAACGAAGGGTAACTTTCCGGCCGCCGACTGGCTGCGTCGTGAAAAGTGGAGCGTCCCGACGATTGTTGACGACAAGCAGGGCCAAGCCGGAGCTGCCCTCGGCATCTCAGGTTTCCCGTACTTCATTGTCACCGACGCGCAAGGCAAGGTGGTCTACCGAACGAGCGGAGAAATCACTGAGGATCAGTGGAACGAGCTGCTTGTGGCCGCTCGCACGGGTAAGTCCCCGGTCTGATCGCTCGTCCGCAACGGTTTTGAACGACGAAGCGCCCACCAAATGGTGGGCGCTTCGAGCGTTTTGTGGTGCCTCCGGTGGGGGTCGAACCCACGATCGTCGGATTAAAAGTCCGCTGCCTTAACCAACTTGGCCACAGAGGCGTGAAGCGACACGTTACCGGTCTCCCCGGACCCCGCCGACGCCACAGGTAGCGTCGTATCGTGCCTTCCTCCCCCATACCGAGCGAATCAGAGCTCGTCGGTGAAACAAAAACGGTGGTGTTGGGCCGCGCCCCTTGGGTTGATGCAGCCGCGCTCTGGGCTGCTGTCTTTGTTGCGCTCTTTCTCGCTGTGTGGCTCGGCGCTCGTGGGCCGTTTGCGAGTTACGGCGGCGTAGCCCCTTATGCGGGTTCTGGAATCTTTGGCGGTTGGCTTCGGTTCGACGGCAACTGGTACACACAGATTGCGACCACCGGTTATTGGTATGCGGGCTCAGAAAGTCAGTCTGCAGTGGCGTTTTTCCCGGCCTATCCAGGGACATTGTGGGGGCTTCATTCGGTCACGACCCTGTCAGTGAAGCTGCTCGGATCGTTGGTGACGATTGTGTGCGGATTTGGCGCTGTTCTTGCCATTTTCCGCTGGTTCCGCGATCGAGTTCCCGATCGAGTTGCGCGCGTTTCACTCATCACACTGTTGCTCTATCCCTACGTCTTCTATCTCTTCGGCGCCGTGTACGGCGATGCACTTTTCTTAGTGGCCGCGGCTGCTGCGTTTCTTCTTCTTGAACGTGACCATACGATTCTCGCTGGCCTTGCTGGCGCCGTTGCTACCGCAACCCGACCAGTTGGCATTGCGCTCATCATCGGACTCGTTGCCGTTGCTCTTTGGCGCCGGCATGTGATTGAAGCAGGGGATACTCGCTGGCGACCGCGCGTGATGTGGCGCCGACTGCGTCCTGCTGACGCTGGCGTCCTGCTTTCGCTGGGGGGTCTTGTCGGTTACATGACCTATCTCGGCATTCGTTTTGGTCATCCACTGGCGTTCGATGAAGTGCAGCGCGCTCCGGGGTGGGACCAAGGCTCAGGGCCACGAACTTGGCTCAAGATCACCTGGTTCCAGCAGATAAAGAACCTTCCGCGTTGGATATGGGACTGGTTGCAGCATGGAGATTCGGTCACGTTTGAAAAGGTGCAATACGCGGTGACGGTGATCCTGCAAGGCCTTTTCGTCCTTGGCTTCCTCTTTCTGGCTTGGCAGGTGTGGAAGAAGTTCGGCTGGGGCTATGGCCTGTACTGCTTCTCGATGCTGGCGATTGCCCTCGTGGGCACGAAAGATTTTCAGGGAACGGGCCGTTATCTGTTGGCTACTTTCCCTTGTTTCCTTGTGCTCGGTGGTTTTTTGGCGGATCGTCGGGCACTGCGCTGGGCGTGGTGGTCCATCAGCGGAATCGTGCTGCTGCTGTGGGTCTTCGCATTTGGGCGTGGCTATTACGTAGCCTGAGGCCATGGCACATTTCGAGAGCCTCACGATTTTCTACCCAATGTGGAACGAGGAAGAGACGATCGAACGCGCCGTCGCGGCAGCGTTCGAAGCGGGCGATGCGTTGATCGAAGCGGGAGAGATCGCTCGCTGCGAGGTTCTCATCATCAACGACGCGTCGACCGACGCAACCGGCAAGATCGCCGACGAGATGGCCGCGGCCGACGAGCGGATATCAGTTGTTCATCACGAAATAAATCGAAAGCTTGGTGGCACGCTCAAGACGGGCTTCGAAAACGCCAAGGGCGAAATCGTGCTCTATACCGATGCCGACCTCCCATTCGATATGGCGGAAGTGTCGAAGGCAGTTCGACTGCTTCGGATTTACGAAGCTGACATTGTGAGCGCGTATCGATTCGATCGCACGGGTGAAGGTTTTCGTCGTCTCGTTTACAGCTACGTCTACAACCACTTGATTCAAACGATGTTCGGGTTACGCCTTCGTGACATGAATTTTGCTTTCAAACTCATGCGGCGCACACTGCTCGACAACGTCGAACTCCAGAGCGAGGGTTCGTTCATTGACGTTGAGTTACTTGCTCGTGCTCAGAAGCTCGGATTCAGCATCGTGCAATTCGGAGTCGATTACTTCCCACGCACACGCGGAATTTCCACGCTGTCTTCGAACTCGGTGATCTTCAAGATCCTTCGCGAGATGTATGAACTGCGTAGCGAGCTCCAATCGCTCAAACCATTACCGATTGAGGTGCGCCAGCCCTGGAACTCAGGGGGCGGCGCGGCCTCGTGAAGTCGTCAAACGACGAAGCACCCATTCTGATTGTTTCTGCCGATGACTTCGGCCTCACGGCACGAGTCTCTCAAGGGATCATTGAGGCTCATGAACGTGGAGTCGTGACGTCAACGTCAGTCATCGCTGTAGCGCCAGCATTTGGTTCTTCGGCGAAGCAATTGCGCGATGTCTCAAGTCTTGGAGTGGGTGCCCATTTCACCGCAGTCGGTGAGGATCCTCCTCTGCTATCGGCGCGCGAAGTTCCTTCGCTGGTCGACAAACGAGGAAATTTCTGGCCAACCTGGAAAGCATTTTTGCCTCGTGCTGCTGCTCGTCGAATCGATCCCGATGATCTCCGGCGAGAGTTTGCTGCTCAACTTGAAGCCATCTCTGGCGAGGGCCTTGTTGTCGATCATTTTGATACGCATCAACACATTCATCTTTGGCCATCTGTGAGTCGAGTGCTACTCGATCTTGGTGATGCGAATGGCGTTCATGCCATGCGTGTGACGCGGTCGAATGCGCGCGGTCCAGTGGGGGTTGTGGTCCGACGTCTTGCGCGTCAGCTCGAAGCAGAGTTGCGTCAACGGCACTGGGCCTGGACAGGAGCGGCGACAGGTCTTGATGAAGCTGGATCGCTCGGCACCACAGAAATGGTGCAAGCAGTTGGCCTCTTAGCCGCGTCAGGTGCGCCAAGCGCGGAAATTGGTAGTCATCCCGGATTGCCAGATGACCCCGAACGCGATCGCTACCGATGGAATTACAACTGGGATCTCGAGTTCACTGCGTTGTGTTCGAACACCGTGCGCTCGGCGATTGAAGACTCGGGCTTTCGACTCGGAACTTTTGCTGATCTTCCTCGGTGGGGAATGTGAAGCCACCTCGTTCGGTGGCAGCGAAACGAACGCTTGCACTGTGGCGAGATCTACCCCGGTCGGCGCGCCTTCATACAAACATTCGATGGAGGACAGCCCCTTTCGAGGCACTCGAGGTTCAGGTGCCGCGTTCAGGAAACATTCTCGAAGTCGGTTGTGGTCACGGAGTTTTCACAACGTTCCTCGCCGTTTCCTCTCCAGGCCGCAGCGTCGTAGGCATTGACATCGATGGAGAAAAGATCGCGCTCGCTAAGCAGTCGGTTCTCGGCCTTCGCAATGGTGAAGCAAACCTTTCGTTTGAACACCGAGCATCTGGCGATGTGCCGCTCATTGATGGCGGTTGGGATGCGATTGTTTTCGCCGATGTGCTTTACCTTCTTCCAGTCGAGGCCCGAACAGCGCTGCTCGCCGAATGCGTTGAAGCGCTCTCGCCTGATGGACTTTTGGTCGTGAAGGAAGTCGACACTTCGCCAAAGTTCAAGGCACAGATGGCACAGTTCCAAGAGTTCCTTGCAACAAAAGTGCTGCGAATCACCCACGGCAATGCATTGAACTTTCCTTCTGCTGTTGAACTCGAAGCGCTTATGACGTCTGACGGACTCGAAACGAAGATGTCGCGTCTCGATAAGGGCTACTTCTATCCCCATTGTGTGGTCGTAGGCCGAAAAAGACAGGCCTGAGCTCTAAAACAGCGTGAGGGGCGAATCGGTTTCTTCTTCTGGTTCCGGTGCTTCTCCGTCGACATCTTGAGCAATTCCGGTTTCGCCAAAAGAAATGGCCATGAGAAAGCCGCGCGCGCGTTCTGCGAGTGGGTACTTAGCAACGAGTGCATTGAACGCGGGAGAGTGGTTCGCTTCAACAAGATGAGCGAGTTCGTGGACGATGACATAATCCAGAACCCATGGCGGGTACGCCGCTAGCCGGTTCGAGATTCGAATTTCACCATTCGTTGTCGTACACGATCCCCACTGACTTCGCTGATCGGCCCACTCCACTGACGTCGCTTTGGGAAGTGAGAATCGTTTCGACAGGCGCAGCGCACGTGGTTCGAGATCGACAGTCTCGGATCGAAAGCGGCGTTCGAGGCGAGCGACGAGGTAATGAACATGCTCGTCGAGTTCGCGCTTTGACATCGAAGCGGGTGCTTGGACGCGAATGACACCGTCGACGATGGTGGCCTGCACCGTCTTTCGCCGACGTCGCGACCTAACGATCTCTACTGGGAGTGAGGAACGTTGTGGCTCGGTCATCGGATCATTCAAATCTGATCGGGAATGGTGATTTCATCGTCCTCAACGAGAACCACGCGTTCGCCGATTTCGAGGCGGTGGCCATGGTGGACAAACACGCGTCCGCCGAGGTTCGGCATGCGTTGCCATTGTTCAGAATGTCGGACCTCAAGCGTGCCGATCACGCCACCGTGCGTGAGCACGAGGACATCTGCGCCTTCGTACTCAGCGTGGATGCGGTCGAGTGCGGCCCGGGTGCGAACAAGCAATTCATCGTGCAGTTCGTATCCGGGAGGCCATTTGTCGTGGCCGAGGTATCCCGGCCACTCGGTGTCGATCTCGGCGCGGGTCAGACCTTCCCATTCGCCGGCGTCGCGTTCCATGAGATCGGGATCGATCACGATGGGCCCGACGCCAATTTGAGAACTGATGATTTGTGCCGTTTCAAACGCGCGAACGAGCGGTGAGGCAACGATGACGTCGACCGAGCCGATTCGCTGGGCGGCATGGAATGCTTGCTGTCGGCCGAAGTCGGTGAGTTCGGGGTCGGCCTTGCCCTGCCAACGGCCAACGGCGTTCCATTCGGACTGTCCGTGGCGAACGAGTAGGAGGCGGGTCACGGCGTGACGGTACCCGACCATCGAGACCGAGGTGAGTCGGTGACCACGTAACCTTTGTTCGTGGCTTCTCTTCGTCTGTTCGCTTCGGCCCGGGAAGCGGCCGGCACAAGCCGAGATGAGATTCCGGGCTCAACTGTCGACGAAGTTCTTGGCGAGGCGGCCCGACGTTACGGACCTGCGTTTGCCGAGGTCGTGGCAACGAGTCGTGTGTGGTGCAACGGCGAGCCCGTCACTGGTGACGCAGCCGTCACTGATACCGATGAAATTGCAGTGCTTCCGCCTGTTTCTGGTGGGTACTCGTGAGTGGCACAAAAGCCAAACCAACGTTTGTTGGTCGACTCGTCTATCTCCCGAAGCCAGACGGCCCACACGCGCGTTTAGGCGTGTTGTGGTTCATCGCGGCATGCGTAGCTTGCGCCTTGGGAACGATTGCAGTGGCCGTTCTCTTTTCGGTGCTTGCAGCAGTTGCGGCAATGCAAACTGTTCGCGCATGGTCTGATGCCGGGCGAAAATCCAATCCAATTGTTTGTGGTGTTGCTGCCGCAGTTGTTCCGATTGCCGCACTCGCCGGCCCCATTGGATTTGGAGCGGGTCTCATCGTTGCGACAACAGTTGTTGTTGCCAGTGGTGTTCTTTGGAGCAATGTTCTTGTTGGCCTACGTTCGACGATTCTTCCTGCGCTTGGTGCTGGCTCGGTCGTACTGACCGGACGGACCGATATGGGTGCGCTTGTCGTTCTGCTCATCCTCGTTAGTGCCTATGAAACGGGCGACTATCTGATGGGTTCGGAAGCGGAAAGGATTTTCGAAGGTCCATTGTCGGGAATCGCAGCGGTGATGGTTGTGACCTTTGCTGAATCGGTGTTCCAGATTGGGCCGTTTGAGACTCGTGCTGGTTGGGTGTTTGGCGCCCTTGTCGCAGTACTTGCTCCACTCGGTGCGTTGTTGGCTTCGGTATTGGCCCCAACCTCAGAGTCCGCCGGTCCAGCCCTTCGACGGCTTGATGTGTGGCTGGTCGTTGCCCCGGTGTGGTGTTGGATGCTGACCAACTATCTCTCCCGTATCGGCTGATGCCGCTGGGCGGATACGAGGTTTGCCGCCCGAGATCACAGTTTTGGAGCAGTCCGAACCCCTGAAGGTGTTTCTGGGGGTCCTCTCCCCGTAACGTAGAGGGGTCATGCAATCTCTAGCGGTACTTTCGCTTCACACCTCTCCCCTTGCGCAACCTGGCAGTGGCGATTCGGGTGGGATGAATGTGTACGTGCGCGAACTCGTCGGCGCGCTCGCACAAGCTGGCGTTCGAACCGAGGTCTACACACGGCGCTCGGCCGAGGATCAACCCGATTTCGTCGATGTTGAGCCGGGCTTCCGAGTTGTGCATATCGATGCTGGCCCGCTTGACCTTGCGAAGGAAGACCTTCCTGAGGTTCTTGACGAGTTCGGCGATGGGGTTGCTCGCCACTTGTGCCGGGCCGATGGACCCGACGCGATCCATGCCAACTATTGGTTGTCGGGCGTGGTCGGTCATCGCCTCAAGCACGAGCTGTCGTTGCCGCTGGTCTCGACGTTTCACACCCTTGCCCGCGTCAAAGCTGAAACTGGCGATGCAGAACCAGAGCGTCGAATTCAGGCCGAGACCGAAGTTATTGCGTGTTCCGATGCGATCCTCGCCAACTGTGCGGCGGAAGTGACACAACTCGTTGAGTTGTACGGAGCCGATCCAACCCGAATCGAAATAGTTCCGCCTGGCGTTGACCATGCGTTCTTCTCTGCTGGCGATCGTCGCGGCGCGCGCTTTGCTCTTGGTATTGGCGATCATCCGGTGTTGTTGTTTGCTGGGCGCATTCAGCCACTCAAGGGTCTGACAATCGCGATCGCGGCATTGGCAGAGTTGTCTGAATCGCATCCCGATGCGTTGTTGTTAGTCGTGGGCGGAGCGAGCGGCGCCGAAGGCCGCGCTGAACTCGAGGCCGCAACGTCGTTGGTCGATGCGCTTGGTCTGACCGGGCGTGTCCGATTTGTTCCGCCTCAGCCTCATCATCTTCTTTCCACCTACTACCGCGCTGCCGATGTGTGCATTGTTCCGAGTCGTTCTGAATCCTTTGGGCTCGTTGCACTTGAAGCTGCCGCTTGTGGAACTCCGGTAGTTGCCGCTGCTGTCGGTGGTTTGTTAACGCTGGTTGATGACGGAGTCACTGGCTTCCTGATCGATAACCGTGACCCGCGCGAGTATGCCGAGGCGATCGGGACCATTCTCGATACGCCGTCATTCGCACAATCGATGGCTGCAGCCGCCGCCGAAAGTGCGTCGCACTACACATGGTCGACAACGGCAGCACGTCTCCGTCGTTTGTACGCCGATCTCACCTCTCGCGCACTAGTGGAATGCCGATAACCCATGGCCGATGACATCGCTGACGAACAACAACTTGATCTGATCGAGATCCAAATCAGCGACTGGTTGGCGAACGAACTCGCGAGGAATCCGATAGTTGCAGCAGTTGAACGCGGTGAGCCTTCGGAACGTCGTTGGTATATCCGAGTTCTTGGCGAGAGCAAAGACATTTTCACGATTTGGTTCACATTGCGTCAGAGGACCTTGCACTACGAGACCTACGTGATGCCGGCGCCAGACGAGAACCATGCGCAGTTCTTCGAACATCTTCTGCGACGAAACCGAAAAGTAAACGGGATGTCGTTCTGTATTGGTGAAGAAGACGCCGTCTTCCTTGCCGGCTCGCTTCCTGTTCATGCAATTGACGATGGAGAGCTCGACCGAATCCTCGGTTCGATCTACATGTATGTCGAACAGTTCTTCTTGCCGGCGCTGCGTATCGGATTCGCCACGCGTTTTGCCACGAACTAGTGGCGCCAGTCACGAGCGAATCGCTCGTTTGGCCCATGCGCCACCTAACTGCCGGGCCTTACTGTCACGGTCGTCCGGGTGGCGCGAACCGCTGCATTCATCGGGGAAGTGAGTGTGTCGGATCGACCACCCGGACAACGATTCGATGGCGAGTGTGAATCGGTAGAGGCCGACTCGGGCCGATTGGGTAGCGTCTGACCATGATTCGACTTCAAATTATTGGTGGTGGGCGCATGGGAGAAGCCCTTCTCGGGGGACTTCTCGATGCTCGCTGGGCCGAACCAAGTGAACTCGCCGTTGTCGAACGCGTGGCCGATCGGCGCGCAGAACTGACACGACTTTTTCCCGGCATCGTGGTGAGTGATTCGCTCGTCGAGGCTGAAGGTGCGGTCATCGCCGTGAAACCCGGTGATGTTGCCGATACCTGTCGGGCATTGGCGGAAGCGGGTGCAAAACGCGTGCTGTCGATCGCCGCTGGCGTCACAACCACCTCATTGCAGAAATCACTTGGCGATGGAATCGCCGTGGTGCGAGCCATGCCGAACACTCCTGCAGTCGTTCGTGCGGGCGCTGCAGCAATTGCCGCCGGCTCCTCGGCCACAGAAGCCGACCTCGATTGGGCAGCGTCAGTGCTCGAAGCGGTTGGAGTTGTGGTCCGAGTACCCGAAGACAAAATCGATGCGGTCACCGGCCTTTCCGGTTCTGGTCCTGCCTACGTGTTTGTAATGGCCGAAAGCATGATCGAAGCGGGCGTGCTTGTTGGGCTTCCTCGAGATGTCGCCGAAGTGCTTGCGGTGCAGACGCTCTTGGGTTCGGCCAGCCTCCTTGAATCAAGCGGGGAAGCGGCGGCGACTCTGCGGGCACAGGTCACCTCACCCGGGGGAACGACCGCTGCTGGCCTTCGTGCTCTTGAAGCAGGCGGATTCCGCTCTGCGGTGCTCGATGCCGTTGCTGCAGCAACTGAACGTTCTCGTGAACTGGGTCAGGACTGACGTCGCCGACCTGCCGGTAACGTAACGAACCCATGCCGCGCTACGACACTGTTTCCTTCCTTTCCGACTACGGCCGCGTCGATGAATTCGTCGGTGTGGTGCATTCGATCATTCGATCGATTGCTCCCGAAGTTCGAGTCATCGATATCACGCACGACATTGCGCCCTACGACGTTCGCTCTGGCGGACTCGCTCTGGTGCGGGCTGCGAACTATCTCGCGCCAGGTGTCGTTGTTGCAGTGATCGACCCAACGGTGGGTACTCCGCGCCGACCGATTGCGGTGGAAATTGGTGGCGGTTCATCAGTGCTTGTCGGCCCCGACAATGGGGTGCTCGCTCCGGTTGTGCAGCTTTGTGGTGGTGCCGGCCGCGCCGTTGAAATCGTTAACCCCGAGTACCGGTTCACGACAGAGCCGGGCACGTTCGACGGCCGCGATGTTTTTGCACCGGCCGCTGCCCATCTTTGTAACGGTGTCGACCTTGCCGAACTTGGGCCTTCCATTGATCCCATTTCGCTGTTCCCCGCGATGATCCCACTCACTCGTGAAGACGAGGGACGACTCCACTCAGAGGTTTTGTGGGTCGATCACTATGGGAATGCGCAACTCAACGTCGACCCCGATGAGCTCGAAGCCTTCGACGGCCATGTGCGCTTAGTGATGGACGACGGTTCTCGTGTCGCTCGACGCGTCTCAACATTTGCTGATCTCGAAAACAATGAACTTGGTCTTATCGTCGATTCCTACGGACTCATAACGATCGTTCTCGACAAGCGATCAGCGGCCGAAGAACTCGGTTTGTCGACCGCTTCTGCAGTGACCATCGAGCAATTCGACGAAACTCGCCCGCCAAGTGTGATCACGCCCGTACAACTCGGCCAGCGCCGAAGCTGAGGAAGAACAATGCGACCAGTAACCGTTATCGCCGTCGGAACGTTGCTCTTTGTCATCTTGTTTGCCGCAGTGATGCAGTTGTTTGTACTTGCTCACTAGCGGTTCTGAACGTTTAGGCAACGTCGGCGTCTGGTGCTCGCCACGCATCTGGTTCAGCAACAGCACGCAACTGCGCTGATGTTCCCGAACTTGTCAGTAGGAATCCAACGAAGATCACAGAGATTCCGGCGACAAGAGAAATGGCGAATCCGTCCATCTCATTCACCACCGAGTTCAGGATGCCGCCCGCACTCAGGATGAGTGTGCCGGCGGCGATGATCAGATTCGCAATCGCTAAACGTCGTGGTGAAGGCGCGCCGGTTCCGCGAGCACGGGTGTCGGAGCCAGCGCGCCACACACGAAACAATCGCCACGCGCTCCAGACCGCTCCGCCGATGATGACCAGCGCGGCAACTCCAGAACCGACAGCGGCTGCAATTCGTGGACCGGGTCCGAAAACTTCTTTGCCCTGAGGAAGCAGATCAGAATTGATGACCCCGGTGAGTGGGGCAGCTACGACAATGCCTGTGCAGAACGCTCCAAGCATTGCGATGATGGCCATCCATCGTTTGCCGTGTTTTGGTCCGGCCAAGAGTTCGATGGTGCCGAGAGCGAGGAACGGGACATTGAGAATGGCCCCGAACAGATAGAAGGACTTAAACGACCATTCGCCCCATCCGACCGATGCTCCCCACCACAGCGAGATCGAACCAAGCGCAAACATGATGAGCGAAATCGTCCAGGCCGCTTCGTGGCGCTTCCGGCTCCGGAGCCACCGCTCGCCCGTTGAGAGAGCGAAGGCCAGCGACACCAAGGTGGCGGCGGCAGCGAGGGCAGCGTGCATGTCCACACCCTAAGGGGGATCAGGGCCAGAGCCCCAAGGGGACACGGCTTAGCGGCACATTGTGAACAAGAGAACAAGGTCGGTAGCGTGGTCATTCGTGGAGCGCCAACGCCGGATACCTGAAGCCACTGTGGCCCGACTGCCTGTCTATTTGCGCACCCTTCTCGACGTCCAGACCGATGGCGTCACCACGGTCTCATCCGAGCGCCTTGCTGAACTGGCTGGTGTGAACGCCGCCAAAGTTCGCAAAGACCTTTCCTATCTCGGCTCCTTTGGGACTCGTGGAGTTGGCTACGACGTTGATCACCTTCTGGTTCAGATGAGTCGGGAACTCGGACTCACCCGTGATTGGCCAGTGGCGATCGTTGGTGTCGGAAACTTGGGCGCGGCGCTCGCGAACTACGGCGGATTCGGCGACCGTGGTTTTCCCGTTGCTGCATTGATCGATGCCGATCCGACCAAGGTCGGAACAACCTTTGGCGGCCATACCATTCGCCATCTCGACGATTTGCCGGCGTTGGTTGACGAACTCGGAATTGCGATCGGCATTATTGCAACGCCTGCAGCCGGTGCACAGGAAGTTGCTGACCGATTAGTGGCTGCAGGAGTGACATCGATTCTGAACTTTGCGCCCGCGGTGGTCACTGTTCCGGAGCAAGCCACATTGCGCAAAGTCGATCTCGCTCTCGAACTTCAGGTGCTCAGTTTTTATGGTCAGCGCGACTCCATCGGTTCGGCGTTGCGCGAAGAACTCGGTGTCGCCGCTGCGGCAAAGAATTCGGGGGCGTGACGATGCCATTCGCTGAACCGCTCTATCCGGTAAATCTTTCGCTAGCTGGCCGTCGCTGTTTGGTCGTTGGGGGCGGTCCCGTCGCGTTGTCCAAGGCTCGAGAACTCGTGGTGTGTCGTGCAGCGGTCGATGTTGTCGCCCCAGAAATCCTCGAAGATTTCGCTTCACTCGATGGGGTTATCTGTCACAAGCGGACCTACGAGACCGGCGAGGTCGTCGGCTATCGCCTGGTCATTACGGCTACGAGCGATCCCGCGGTGAACCGTCAGGTCTTTGTCGAGGGCGAAGCAGCCGGGATTTGGGTCAATAGCGCCGATGATCCAGCCAACTGTGCCTTCGCTTTGCCAGCCCGAGTCCGGCAGGGGCCGCTGTTGGTCACGTTCTCCACCAGCGGGTCATCACCGGCGCTCTCCACATGGCTCCGACGTCGCTATGGTCCTGAGTTCGGACCCGAGTACGCCGTACTGGTCGAGATCCTCACCGAATACCGAGCCCGGCTTCAGGCCGAAGGCACGTCGACCGAGGGTCTGGACTGGCAAGGAGCGCTCGATTCGGGAATGCTGGAACTCATCCGCGAGGGTCGCCTCGCCGAAGCCAAGGAGCGCCTCCAGGCGTGTCTGTCGTAGTCGTTGGACTGAATCACCGCACGGTTCCACTCGCTCTACTCGAGCGAGTCACGATCGACGACGCTCGGCTACCGAAAGCGCTTCACGATGTGCTCTCGCAAGACCATGTGAGCGAAGCCGTGGTGTTGTCGACATGTAATCGCACCGAGGTCTACGTCGTCGCTGAAAAGTTTCACCCCGCCTACGGCGACCTTCGCACGTTCTTCTCTGAACTCGCCTTTGCTGCTCCAGAAGAACTTGCCGATCATCTTTATGTGCACGATGCCGATGCCGCTGCCGGACATCTCTTCCGTGTTGCATCTGGCATCGACTCAGCCGTCGTTGGCGAAGCCGAAATTCTCGGACAGGTGCGCCGGGCGTGGGACATTGCACAGACCGAGGGTGCGGCTGGGTCTCAACTCAATCTGCTCTTCCGTCATGCGCTTGAGGTCGGAAAGCGCGCTCGAACCGAAACCGGTATTGGTCGACACGTCGCATCAGTGTCCACCGCTGCAGTCGCCATGGCCGCACAGCGTCTTGGGTCACTTGAAGGTCGTTCCATTCTGGTGATGGGTGCAGGCGAAATGGGCGAGGGCATGGTTCGTGCACTTGCCAGCAACGGCGTGTCCGACATTCGCATTGCCAATCGCACGTGGGAGAACGCTGCAGATCTCGCAGAGCGGCTTGGTGGCACTGCTATTGGCCTTGCCGACCTCGATGCGGCTCTTTCTGAAGTCGATCTTCTACTCACCGGCACTGGCGCCAACTCGATGATCATCGAACACGCAGACATCGAACGAGTCATGCGAGCCCGGGGCGACCGCGAAATTTTGGTTGTCGATGTTGCGGTTCCTCGCGATGTCGATCCTGCTGCTGCCGATATTCCGGGTGTCACCATCCTCGACATGGATGATCTTCGAGCATTTGCCGAAGCAGGCATGGCTGAACGTCGACGCGAAGTTGCATCAGTTGAAGCGATGTGCAGCGAGGAACTTGAGCGTTTCTTGGCGGTAAGTTCAGCTCGTGAAGTGGCGCCGTTGATTTCTCGTTTGCACGAACAGTCCGACGAAATTCGCCTTGCCGAACTCGAGCGTCTCCGTGCTCGTCTCGGTGACCTCGATGAGCGTCAACTCGAGGCACTTGATTCGCTCACAAAGGGAATCGTCGCCAAGCTGCTTCATCAGCCAACCGTGCGGTTGAAAGATGCTGCTGGTTCGCCGCGCGGTGAACGCCTTGCCGAGGCCCTTCGCGATCTCTTTGAGCTCTGATCCCACTATGTCCGGGGGCGGTCCCGACGCAGTGACACTCCGATTAGCCACGCGGGGCAGCGCCCTTGCTTTGTGGCAGGCCGATCACGTGACAGAACTGCTCCAGCGTCGCGCTTCCGTGAGCGGTTTTGAGTTATCGGTTGAGAAGGTGGTCGTCGAGACGATGGCCGATCAACGCCTCGACATTCCGATCGACGCCATGGGCGGCAAGGGCGTCTTCGTGAAAGAAATCCAAGCGGCGGTGCTCGACGGCCGCGCTGATTTCGCGGTGCACTCTGGCAAAGACCTTCCTGCACTCACTCCCGACGAACTCGTCATCGCTGCCGTTCCCGAGCGTGGCGATGTACGCGACGTTCTGGTTGGATCGACCATCGACGGATTGCCGCAGGGTGGACATGTCGCGACCGGGTCTATTCGTCGGAAGGCGCAACTCGCATCACTGCGACCCGACCTTGTGTTCTCAGGATTGCGCGGCAACATTGCAACCAGGCTTGAAAAAGCTGCTGGGTTCGATGCCATCGTGATGGCGGCGGCAGCGATCGAACGACTTGGTATTTCGATGGACGATCGAGTCGTGCAGGTGCTCGAGCCTTCGGTGATGCTGCCGCAGGTTGCGCAAGGCGCGCTTGTTCTCGAATGCCGTACCAACGATGCGCCAACTCTTTCGTTGCTTTCTGCTATCGATCACGGACCAAGTCGTTTGTGTGTCGATGCCGAACGAGCGTTCCTTGCCGAACTTGGCGGCGATTGCGATCTGCCGGTTGCGGCCTATGTCGTCATCGATGGCGATGAACTCGTTTGTGACGCGCTTGTCGCAGCGCCCGACGGTTCGACTATCCTCTGTGACTCTCGTCGATGTGCACTTGGCGACGGCGAGAGAACTGGACGCCTAATGGCTCGCTACTTACTTGATGATGTGGGCGGCTCCGCTCTGCTTGGGCGTTAAGCGCAATGGTCGATGTTCATGAGGGCGATGAGTCGCCAGAGAACGATGACCGTGAAGTCGGTGTTGGACCTCACTCGTTGCCCTGGCCCGATGATCCGCGGTTCGACCCGGAATTTCTTGAACACGGAGATCGACGAAATGTTGGCGACGGCTATCGCTATTGGTCGAACGAAGCGATCGTTGCCGATCTAGATTCGCGCCGGCATTCATTTCATGTCGCGATCGAAAACTGGCAGCACGATCTGAATATCGGAACCGTTGTACGAACGGCGAACGCGTTTAATGCTGCCGGTATCCACATTGTTGGAAAGAAGCGTTGGAATCGTCGTGGTGCGATGGTTACCGATCGCTACATGCATGTACATCAGCACCAAAACATCGCTGCGCTTGTGGAATGGGCGGTAAGTAACGATCTGAATGTTGTGGCAATCGATATCGTTCCCGGCGCAGTGCCGCTCGAGACAGCAGTTCTTCCCGAGCGCACCATGTTTCTGTTTGGACAAGAGGGACCAGGGTTGAGCGACGAAGCCTGTGCGTCAGCGGCGATGGTGTGTTCAATCGCTCAGTTCGGTTCCACTCGTTCAATCAATGTCGGCGTTGCCGCAGGAATTGCGATGCACTCATGGATTCGTCAGCACTCGGCCCCTCCTGCTGCTTTATGAACGCCTAAGTTCCTGCCGTGGACACGGTCTGGATTCTTGGCGATCAGCTTCGTCGTGACACTGGCGCACTCGCCAGGGTTCGTCCGGGCGAGGCCCGAGTGCTCATGGTCGAGAGCGATCGGAAAGTCGGATCGGGACGTTGGCATCGACAGCGGCTGCATTTTGTTTGGGCGTCAATGCGCAGGCTTGCCGAGGAACTTCGGGTCGAAGGTTTTGCAGTCGACTATCGCCACACTCCGTCATTACGGGCGGGGTTCGCCGCTCACAACGCTGAGTTCAAACCAGCCCGGGTAACAGCGATGTCGCCCATGTCGTTCGATGGGCGAGCAATGTTGGAAGAACTCGATGTGAACGTGATTGCCAATGACCAGTTCCTCTGCAGCGCCGAAGCATTTGCAACTTGGGCGGGTGGCCGCACCAATCTTAAAATGGAGGACTTCTATCGGTCGCAACGCCAACGACTGAACATCCTCATGGATGGCGACAAACCGGTTGGCGGAACCTGGAACTACGACGCAGAAAATCGAGAGCCGCCGCCGAAGGATGGTCGTTCATGGCCAAGTCCGATTGTCGATCCCCTCGATGCAATTGATGCTCGCGTAATTACCGACATCGCCCGGCGCGCGCCCGACGCGTTCGGGTCATCGTTCGATGGGTTGTGGGCAACGACTCGAACGGGCGCTTTGGCACGGCTTCAACAATTTATTGACGAGGTGTTGCCACTTTTTGGACCGCACGAGGATGCGGTGCTGTCGTCTGAATGGAAACTTGCGCACTCGATGTTGAGCCCGTATCTCAACATCGGTCTGCTTCATCCTCGTGAAGTTGTCGATGCTGCACACGATGCCTTTAACGAAGGACGTATTCCGATTGCCTCGGCCGAGGGCTTCATTCGTCAGATCATCGGCTGGCGTGAATATGTATGGGGTCTCTATTGGCTATGGATGCCGGAGTATCGGGAGCTGAATGCTCTGAACGCTGATCAACCGTTGCCGGTGTCATTTACAGGTGGCGAAACGCAAATGGCGTGTGTATCGCACACAGTGAAGGCGATCGATGATCGCGCATGGGCTCACCACATCGAACGGCTGATGATCTTGGGCAATCTCGCACTCACGTCAGGCGTTCGTCCTGGTGCACTCGTGGACTGGATGTGGAAGTCGTTCATTGACGGTGCCGAGTGGGTGATGTTGCCGAACGTGATCGGAATGGCGCTGTACGCCGATGGTGGACGGATGTCTACAAAGCCCTATGCCTCGGGTGGTGCGTACATCAACAAGATGAGCGATCACTGCAGTGACTGCCGTTATGACCCAAAAAAGCGAATCGGTGAACATGCGTGTCCGTTCACGACGCTCTATTGGGACTTTCTGGCGCGCAACGAGCCCGCGCTTCGATCGAATCATCGACTCGGCAATCAACTTGGCTCAATGCGCAAGCTCAAAGACCTTGATGCCGTTCGTGAAAGAGCAGTTGAAGTACGCTCAGGACTCAAAACCGGGTCGATATAGAGGGCGGGCACATGAAGATCCGCAATTTGCTGGGGATGACGCTGATTGCGGCAATGGTTGCTTCGGGTTTGGTGGTCTCGGTTGATCAAGGTGTTGGGCGAGCTTCGACGGTCGTCGACTTTGGTGCTGTGGGTCCTGTTGATGTCACGGCATGGTCGCAGGCATCGCTAACTCCGACGACCATGGTGTCGTTGTCGACCGAAATTTCGTTGACGTTTGGCTTCCGCACGGATCGGGCCTCGCTAGAGGCTCACGCGATTGCGGTCTCGGATCCGAAGTCGGCCGACTACGGAATGTTCGATTCGGTGGCGACAATCGGAGCTCGATTTAACGCGTCTGACCAAGCACTTTCCACGTTTGAACAATGGTTCTCGTCGCACAATGTCCAGGTTGCAATCGATGCAACCCGTTCCTATGCAACTGCAAGCGTTCCCTTGTCGGTTGTCGAACAAATGATTGGTACGACGTATGGCACCTATGCGGGTCCGGCTGGGGTTCCACCAAATTTGGTACTGCTGACGCCAACAGCGGCGGTGTCGACGCTTGTGAGCCCGCTTGATGAGGTGATTGATCGCGTGTCTGGCGCAACTGCACTCTGGGACACAACATCGAATTCGCAGCAACCGCATTCCGTTCCCCCGGAGCCTGATATCACGCACTACTCGCCGAGCAGTGTGTCTTCCCTGCAGCCCGCGTTCGGCGGAACTCCCGAACGAACCGGAACGTTTGTTGATGGCTGTGCTGCTGCTGACTCGCTTGCTCCGTATGGATTTCCGATGGGATTGTCGCCGGCTCAGTTACGCACGGCCTATGGCATCGACCACTTATGGAATGAGGGGTTTCGTGGAAAGGGTGCACGAATCGCTGTACTCGATTTCAACGGATACTTGCACTCAGACATTGACGTGTGGCGAGACTGTTTCGGTCTTGCCGGAACGCCAGTTACTGACCACATCGTTGGTTCTCCGGGATTCGTCCCCGGGGTGTCTGATGAAACGACGCTTGATATTCAAACGGTCATTTCATTCGCTCCCGACGCCGATCGGATCGATTGGTTTGGTGTTGAGGGCTCAGCAACAACATTGATTGGGCAATACCTGCAGTTGTTCTCAGCTCCGTTGGATGCATCTCAAACAGGTGGTGTTGCACCTGATGTTCTCACGGCGAGTTTCGGAAACTGTGAGACGAACCTCTTTGAGGATGATCCCGCGTATCTCGTTGGAATCAGTATTTTTGATCAAGTTCTTGCTACGGCGGTTGCGTCTGGAATCGGCGCATTCGCGTCAACGGGCGACACCGGTTCGACCGGTTGCTATCCAAACGGGCCGGGCACTCCGGACAACACGGTGTCACCGCAATTTCCCGCGTTGAGCCGATGGATCACTGCAGTGGGTGGAACGAATCTCACGCTTGGTGAGGACAACCGCATCGTTTCGTCTGGAGTCTGGAACGATCGCTGGTACTCGCCAACACCACTTCCGCAGGATGGAATTATCGGTAGCGGTGGTGGCGGCCTGAGCCAGTATGAGCTCCGTCAACCATGGCAGCCATTGATTGGGGCGGGACTCCGCCGGCCAATTCCAGATATTTCGGCGTTCGCTGACGAGTTCCCGGGATATTTCCTCTACTTCCAAGGTCAATGGATGGCAGTTGGTGGAACCTCAGCGTCCACGCCGTTTTCAGCAACTGCATTTGCGCTTCAGTCGTCGGCACGTGTGGCGCAGGGTCGCACAAAACTTGGATTCGTCGCCCCGCTGCTGCACCAACTGGCCAGCAGTGGAGACGGCTACGCCTCTCACGCCATCGTCGATGTTGTGCTTGGAAACAACGACGCTCACCTTGTTGGGGTGTATCCCGCAACTGAGGGGTACGACTTGGCAAGCGGTCTTGGTTGGGTGGATCACGGAGTCCTCTTCGAACTCTTGAATCCGACGGATCCAATCGTTCCGAATTTCACTGGCTGATCTGGCGTTACTTCTCAGCAGCGACTTCGTAGCCAGCTTCATCGACCGCAGCTTGTACGTCTGCTTCGGCGATTTCGCCGACAACGGTGACGGTCTTTGTGTCAATGTCAACAACAGCGCTTTCAACGCCGTCAAGCGGTGCGAGTTCGCCTTCAATCGCGCTCTTGCAGTGACCACAAGAAATGCCGGGAACGGAATAGGTGCGGGTGGTCATGAGTGATCCTTTGCGGGGGAATAGCGGCGAACGCCTTTGAACCTTCGTAGACGAAGCGAATTGGTGACGACGAATACTGAGGAAAATCCCATCGTTCCGGCGGCGATCATCGGATTCAACACGCCGAATGCAGCAAGCGGAATTGCGGCAACGTTGTAGGCGAACGCCCAGAACAGATTGCCCTTAATGGTCGCAAGGGTACGGCGTGACAGTGCGATGGCATCGGCAGCTGCTCGGAGGTCACCGCTCACAATGGTGAGATCGCTGGCTTCGATGGCGACGTCGGTCCCGGTGCCAATGGCGATTCCGAGGTCGGCTTGAGCGAGTGCGGGCGCATCGTTGATGCCGTCGCCCACCATTGCGACCGTGTGCCCTTGCTCTTGGAGTCGACGGACTTCGGCAACTTTGTCGGCGGGGAGAACTTCGGCAACAACGCGGTCGACACCAACCTCGGCGCCGATCGATTCAGCAGTGCGACGGTTGTCTCCGGTGAGCAGCACTACTTGGAGGCCCAGGTGATGGAGGTCGGCTACGGCCTCTGCGCTCGTCGGTTTGAGTCGATCGGCAACGATCAACACCGCCTGTGCCAGAAGAGGCGCATCTTTGTTTTCGGCCCAACCCACGAGGACTGCTGTGCGTCCGGCGGTCTCTGCCAACACCTGAGCATCGGCGAGTTGCTGATCAATGGGTTCGAAGACCGAAGCGCGGCCAACGCCAACGGTCCATTCGATTCCCGAATCGCTCATGACTTTTGCGGTAACGCCTCGACCGGGAAGATTCTCAAAGTCTTTAACGTCAGTGCCGGACGCGTCGCCGGGGCGGCGGGAATCGGCACCGGCAACAATCGCTGCGGCAATCGGATGTTCGGAACGAGCCTCAACTGCGGCCGCGAGTCGAAGAGCGGTATCGGCGGTTGTCGTTGACATGGCGATGACATCAACGAGTTCCATGCGACCCTCGGTGAGGGTTCCGGTTTTGTCGAGAACAGCCACATCGACTCGACGAGTCTGTTCAAGCACCTCTCCACCTTTGATGATGATGCCTAGCTGAGCGCCGCGACCAGTGCCGACCATGATCGCTGTAGGTGTGGCCAGACCGAGTGCGCAAGGGCACGCAATGATCAGTACGGCGACCGCAGCGGAGAATGTGTCTTGCGCTGAGTTGCCGGTAACGCTCCATCCGATGATGGTCGCGATGGCGATGCCAAACACGATTGGTACGAAAACGCCGGCGACCCGATCAGCGAGTCGTTGAATCGGGGCGCGCGAACCTTGCGCGTCTTGAACAAGTTTCACGATTTGGGCGAGGGCTGTTTCGTCGCCAACTCGTGTTGCCTCAACCACAAGGTGACCGTTCGCGTTCACCGTTGCGCCGACAACATCATCGCCCGGTCCAACTTCGACCGGGACTGGTTCACCCGTGATCATTGACATGTCGATAGCGGAGTGACCGTCGACGATGACACCGTCGGTTGCAATCTTTTCTCCGGGTCGTACGACGAAACGAATTCCAACAGTGAGTTCCTCTAACGCAATCTCAGTTCCGTCTTCGAGGCGAGCAGTTTTGACGCCGAGTTCAGCAAGTTTTCGAATTGCATCGCCGGAACGACGACGAGCGCGCGCTTCAAACCACTTTCCTAAGAGGATGAGCGAAATGATGACGCCAGCGGTTTCGAAATAGACGTGAGCAGTGTCGGTCATCGATGACATCCCCGACATCGCACTCATCGAGGTCGAGTCCGCATCGGCTGCGTGCAAGAACACAAGGGCAACAGTTGACCAAGTCCAGGCAGCCAGGGTTCCCATTGAGACGAGCGTGTCCATCGTGACAGTGCCGTGTCGCAGGTTGATCGCTGCGGCGCGGTGAAAACCCCAACCGCTGTAGAAGACCACTGGAGTGCAGAGTGCGAACGCCACCCACTGCCAGTTGGCGAACATGAAAGCTGGAACCATCGAAATGAGCAGAAGTGGGGCTGTGAGTGCCGCTGCGAAGATCAATCGAATGCCAAGTGCTCTGGAATAGTCGGCTTCGGCTTCGTCATGTCGATCGACAGCGGGAACGTGATAGCCGAGGGATTCGATTTTTTCGGTAAATGCGGTTCGCCCAGTGATTGACGGGTCGAAATGAACGGTGGCGCGCGCCGCCGCAAGATTCACATCGGCCTGAGTGACGCCTTCGAGTTTGCCAAGTCCCTTACCGATGCGAGTCGCACACGCGGCGCAGGTCATTCCCTCAATGGGAAGATCAATGCGCTCAAGCGATGAAGGATTTCTCGCGTTCACCATGGCTTCAGGATACGGCGACTTCGTCGTTGTGCATCACTGTGTTCCCCGGACCATGCTCAGAACTATTCCGTTCGGGGTTGTCTCGCTTAATGATCGATCGTATTTGTAGCCCTCGGGATGGCGAAATTTTGTGAGTGCTTTCGGATCGTCAGCGCCGGTTTCAAGGATGTATCGAACAAGTGCACCTTTTAACAATTTGTTCCAATGATTGACCGTAGTGAAAGTTCGTTCACCCTTTACGGGTGTTCCCTCGTCGAGAAACTTCACCGAGAACATCGCACTAGGGGTTTTGGCTGTGCTCTCGGTGGAACCAAACGGAGCCCACGCACTGTCATGTTCTTTAGGCAACAGATTCCAGACGACTGCCCCAGCGACTGATTGCTCAAGTGCGGGTGTGAGCGACTCACGCCACCAGGTCGAGAGCTTTCCGATCGGGGCGATTGTTGCTCCCATCTTCAGTTTGTAATCAGGGATTATGTCGTCGGGTCGCACAACGCCCCAGAGCCCGCTGAAGATGAGGACCTGGTTGTTCAATCGTTTGCGATCGCGCGCTGACAACGAGTCGACATCAAGTGCGTCGTAAAGCACGCCGGTGTAGCGCTCGATCGCCGGCATGGTTGGCGACGTCGTGACCGCAAGGTTCGCTGCGGTTGCTGATGCAAGAGCGCTGCCCTTGACGCCCAGCAATTTTGATCGTGTTGCCACTGAGCTCTTCATTGAAGCGGCGAGAGCTGAACGAACTGCTGCGCGTTGTTTTTCAAGCTGAGGAAACGACAGCCCCGAAATCTTCAGCCTCGGGTCAGTGCCGCCCTCGGCCTTACCCTCCGAGGGGGGCAGGAGAATCACTGGTGCGGTTGCCATTGCTCCATCCTGCCCGACGGTGAACGGTCCATGGACGAAGCACGAATTCACTCCGCCGGCGGAATTCGATGGGGGCAAATGAGGCCCTAGATGCTAGAAAGGCGGCTGTCTTGTCGACGGAACGTCGGCGTCGATATCTCAAGGAGGTGACCCATATGCCAGCAAGCGAGCCCCCAAGTACGTGCTTCCTGTCGTACGTCGCCTTCTTTGCTTCCAACTGAGAGTCTTCGTGATTCGGATTCAGTGAGGTAGGGCGGGCGTGGTCCGTCCGTTTTCTAGCTCTGGAGTCGGTTATGCCGCAGACCCTCAATGCACCGCGTGCCATTGCGCAACGCCGTAAACAACGAACAAAACGTCTCCTTGCCCTCGAGGCTGTTGCCGAGTCCCTGCTTTCTGTGTCGGGGCTTACTGGCGCGCCGGTTGTGCATTCCTCCGGTATCGAAGTTGGCCGGTTGGTCGATCTTGTTGTTCGATGGGAAGGCGAGCCCTACCCGCCTCTCACCGGTCTGGTGGTTCGCGTTGGGCGACAACTCACATGGGTATCGGCCGACAAGATCGGGGAGATGGAGCAGCGCCGTGTTGTTCTGCGTTCGGCCAAAGTCGACCTCCGTCAGTTCGCTCGGCGCGACAACGAAGTGAAACTTGTCGATGATGTGATCGATCATCAGATGGTTGACGTTGACGGAGTGCGTGTCTTTCGCGCTGCGGATCTATTTCTTGCGCGCGTTGGCGGCGGCTACCGCTTGGTGGGTGCTGATGTTGGGTTCGCAACCTTGCTGCGCCGTCTTGGTCCTGCTCGCTGGCGAGTGCGTCCGCACCCAGATCGCGTCATCGACTGGGCGGCTATTCAACCGTTCTCCGATCCAGGCGAACCAGTGCGGTTGAGCCGTGCCAATAGTGAACTTCGTCGACTTCGCCCCGGCGAACTCGCGGATCTTCTTGAGGAACTCGGTCGATCGCAGCGCCAAGAACTTCTTGCTGCCCTCGATGCGGAGACCGCAGCCGACGCGCTTGAAGAAATGGAGCCAGACGAATTGGCAGTGCTTCTTCGTGACGCCGATCCCGCACAGGCGGCGGCACTGCTGGCGGAAATGGAGCCCGATGAAGCCGCTGAGGCGCTTCGAGATCTCGACGATGGAACTCGCGAAGAGTTGTTGGCGGCGATGGACCAAGAAGATGCTGCGGTTCTTGTCCGCTTGGTTGGGTACGACGAAGAGACTGCAGGCGGCCTCATGACCACTGCACTCTTTGCGTTCGACGCCGATCTGACAGTCACCGCTGCGCGCCAATTGCTTGAGGAAGCGGAAGACATCGCGAGACTCGAATCAATCCTCGTGCTCGATGGCGATGGCACGTTGCTTGATGACATCTTAATGATCGACCTGTTTATGGCCAAGACCGAAGACACGCTTCGTTCCCTTATCGGTACGCCTTGGCCGGTCACCGTCACTGTGGAAGCACCAATCGAAGATGTGATCGAGTCGTTCGTTGAGAATCGTGGTTCATCGATTGTTGTTGTCGATGATGACGGACGTCCGATCGGGCGAATCCTTGCTGACGATGTGGTTGACGCACTTATTCCGCAACACGATTCGAGCCGCCGACCCTTCGCTCGACTGCTCGCGTGAGCTGACCTGTTATGACCGAGCCCACCAACGAGCCCGTGAAGGCGTCTGACGCGCGTACACCCGCGCCCAAACGTCGTCGCCGTTGGTTGATTTGGCTCGCTGTTCTTGGCCCAGGGCTCATTGCCGCAAACGCTGGCAACGATGCGGGTGGTATTGCGACCTACGCATCTGCCGGTTCGCAATTCGGTTACCGAACCTTGTTCGTGATGATGCTGGTGACAATCGCTCTCGTCATTGTGCAGGAAATGTCCGCACGATTGGGCGCGCATACCGGCGAAGGATTGATGTCACTTATTCGCGAGCAATTCCCGCTGCGCGCTTCAACATTCGCCATCGTTTGTTTGCTTATCGCCAATCTCGGGCTTGTTGTTTCCGAATTCGCGGGAATTGGCGCAGCATTCGAACTCTTCGGAGTTTCTCGCTACATCTCGATTCCAATTGGAGCGCTCGCGATTTGGGCCGTCGTCGTCTTCGGCAATTACCGCTATGCAGAACGAGTCTTTCTGTTGTTGGGGCTGGCGTTCATCACCTATCCGATTGCTGCGATTCTCGGAAAGCCAGATTGGGGACAGGTCGTAAGCAACACCCTCGTTCCACACATGTTAGGAACAAAGGAATTCCTGTTCCTCGTTGTTGCACTCATCGGCACAACCATCACGCCCTACATGCAGCTGTATCAAGCCGCAGCCGTTGCCGATAGCGGACGCGGACCCGACGAGTATCGAATGGTTCGTATCGACACGATTACCGGTGCACTTTTCGCCAACTTCATTTCGATGGCCATCATCATTGCGACCGCTGCTGCAATCGGTGGCACCGGAGTATTGCAATCGGCAAAGGACGCGGCCCAAGCACTTGAACCCGTTGCTGGGTCAGCCGCAGAAGTTCTTTTCGGCATTGGACTTCTCGGTGCGTCTGCTTTGGCTGCCGCGGTCGTACCGCTGGCAACCTCCTACGCCGTCGCTGAAGCGGTGGGAGTCGAGCGTTCCGTTTCAAAGACCTTCCGCGAAGCGCCATTGTTCATGGGGCTGTTCACCGCACTGATCGTGATCGGCGCCTCGGTGGCATTGTTGCCAGGTAACTTGATTTCGCTGCTCATCAACATGCAGGTGGTCAATGGTTTGATCACGCCAATCATCCTGATCTTTATTCTGATCTTGGCGAACCGACGATCAGTGCTTGGTAACGCAGTGAACGGACCAAAGTTCCGTCTTGCTGCACTCGTCTGCGTGGTTGTCATTGCGACGCTTGCCGCTGTGGTGTTGCTACAAACGGTTGCTGGTTGGCTCGGGCTTTACTGAAGGGTCGCTCGGTTGCACCCGGGTGCTCTTCGAGGTTGACGAATTCGCCACTCGGTCATTTGTGGCAATCTCAAGTCGTGGATTACTTGCGGATATGGGCCGATGAAGATGGTGAGAGTCACTTCGAGGACGTCACGCTTGATCGTGCGGTGAATCCGGCACAGAAGGGCGTTGCTGAACTTTGGGTGTCGCCGGGCGTTGACGTTGATCGTGTGCAATTCCTTACCGTGCAAGCGGTCGATCAGGTGCCGGCTGCGCACAATGCACCCCGTCGACAGTTCGTTGTTTTCCTTGACGGCTGGGTGCGGATCACCACAAGTGATGGCGAAACGCGAACGTTGCTGTCCGGCGGAATCGTTCTCGCCGAGGACGAACACGGCGAAGGCCATGTCACCGAACTCGAACCAGGGGTTAGGCGAGTGCTGCAGATTCCTCTTGATTCATTCGACTAGCCCGATTGTGTTCATTTCGGCGAAACTGGTCCGAAATCAAAACCGGGAACGAAGACTTATATGAAGGCAGAAACTATTTATCGCCGGCGCTGGTGGATTCTTGTTGTGCTCGCCCTCAGCGTGTTTCTCGTTGTTGTCGACAACACGATCGTGAATGTGGCTCTACCTACGTTGAGTCGCGATCTCAACGCGTCAACTACTGATCTTCAGTGGATCGTCGATGCCTACAGCCTTGTGTTCGCCGGGCTGCTTCTTGCCGCTGGTGGTCTAGGTGATCGAATCGGTCGCAAGGGAACAATGCAGGTCGGGCTCGTTATCTTCGCTGTGACATCGGTCGTCGCGGCGCTCTCAACGAGTTCGGGTCAATTGATTGCTTCTCGCGCCGCGATGGGTATTGGCGCAGCATTAGTGTTTCCCGCAACGCTTGCCATTCTCACCAATGTCTTCACCGATCCGACGGAACGAGCAAAAGCGATCGGTGCCTGGTCGGCGGTGTCGGGTATAGCGGTCGCATTTGGACCGGTCACCGGTGGCATCTTACTTGAACACTTCTGGTGGGGATCAATCTTCCTTGTGAACGTACCGATCGTTGCGATCGCACTTCTTGCTGGATGGTTCCTTGTTCCCACATCTCGCGACCCTGATTCCGGTGCATTCGACTGGGTCGGTACGGTTGTCTCAATCCTCGGTATTGGCCTGCTCGTCTACACCGTCATCGAAGGACCGCATGCCGGATGGAATTCGCTGACAACGATTGTTGGATTCATCGGTGCGGCAATCCTCCTTGCCGTGTTCGTCCTCTACGAGCTTCGTCGGGAGCACCCGTTGCTCGATGTTCGAGTCTTTCGCATCGCGCGTTTCAGTGCAGCGGCTGGTTCAATCGCTATCGCCTTCTTCACGCTCTTCGGGTTTATTTTCATTGTTACGCAGTATTTCCAGTTCGTGCGCGGGTATTCAACGTTGTCTGCGGGTCTGCATACCCTTCCGTTTGCGATCTTCGCCGCGATCACTGCGCCAAACGCGGCCCGGCTAGCGCTGCGGTTTGGCCCACGGCGTGTAGTGGGAACGGGTCTGCTCACGATGATGATTGGCTTCATCATCATTGGTTTCTGTGATGCCGATACGGCGTACTTCGGACCAGTCGTGATTTCGATGGCATTCATCGCAACGGGCCTTTCGCTCGTTACATCGCCTTCAACCGCAGCGGTCATGTCGTCATTGCCGAAAGAAAAAGCAGGCGCGGGTGCGGCAGTCAATGACACCACGCGTGAAATCGGCGGAACGCTGGGTGTCGCGGTAGTGGGCAGTGTGTTCGCATCGATCTACGCCCCAAAGATCGGTGAGTTCCTTGCGAAGTTTCCTCAGGTCCCGGCCGAAGCGGTTACTGCAGCGAAAGCCTCTATGGCTGCGGCGATCGTGGTTGCGTCACAAGCGCCCACCGAAGTTCAGGAACTTTTCCGAACCTCCGCTTCCGACGCGTTCATGCAAGGAATGCGCCTTGGGTGCTTCGTATGTGCTGGCGTCGCATTGTGTGGATCGATTGCGGCATTCGTCTTTCTTCCTGACCTCGAGTCCGAGGAAGCTCCGCATCCGGGCGAATGGTCTGATCTCGAACAATCCTGAGCACGATTGTCCAGCATTTGCGAGACTGCGCGAATGCTCACAACCGACGACCTCATTGCACGTGCCGAGATCACCGATGTGATTCAGCGACTCGCTCGCGGCACCGACCGGCTTGATCGCGAACTCATGGAGTCCTGCTATCACTCCGATGGTTTTGATGATCACAACTCATTCCGAGGTTCGGGCGTTGAGTTCGCCGATTGGGTGTGCACGGTGCTGCCTCATTTCGCGGCCACGACGCACTTCATCGCTCTCCCTCACATTCGCCTTGACGGTGATGTGGCCCAAGTCGATACCTATTGCGTTGCTCACCATGTGAGCCGAGCCGATGAATCTGGCCAAGCAACCGACATGGTCATGGCTCTTCGCTACGTCGACCGTTTCGAGCTTCGGGCCGGGCAATGGCTCATCGCCAAGCGGGTCTGTGTCTTTGATTGGAACTACACCGTGGCCTTCGATCCGGCGGCAACGTTCCTATGGGAGGCCGATTTCACCGTCGGGGCAAGGGATCGCACCGATCTGACCTACGGGGGTGTCTGAGCCCGGGGAATCGGGACAGAAACCATTGAGAATAAGAGGTCTCTCGGCACGATGACGCTTGTTACTTCCGAATTGGGACAGTAACGTGAGTGTCCCCCGTCACCTTGGTGTCGGCCCAAGGGGGAGGCCATAACGGCCCACCCCGCACTGATTTCAGTGCGCTGCAATGCAGGTTTCGCTTGTTGTATCGAGTGAAACACCCGATTTCGGTCGGTACAACAGTCATCTACATAAGGG
>JASJMB010000005.1:0-64273 GCA_037620085.1 Acidimicrobiales bacterium
GTCATGGCTGACCTCGATGAAGCCACCATGCACCGCAGCCTTTTCACTGCCACCTTCGGACAACGTGATTTCAACGGTACCGATCGCCAATGCACCGACGAACGGAGCATGACCGGTAAGGAACGCGATGTCGCCGCCGCCCACGGTGCGCGCACGCACCATGGAAGCGTCTCCCGAGAACAGTGTGCGCTCGGGCGAAACGAGTTCGACAGCCAGAGGCATCAGGAGTTGGCCTCGAGTTCGCGTGCCTTGGCGCGTGCGCCGTCGGCATCGCCAACATTAAGGAAGGCCTGCTCGGGAAGATCGTCGAGGTCGCCATTGACGAGTTGTTCAAACGACTCAACCGTGTCTTCGACAGAAACGAAGATGCCGGGCATGCCGGTGAAGACCTCGGCCACGAAGAACGGCTGCGAAAGGAAACGCTGCACCTTTCGGGCACGGTCAACAGTGATGCGATCTTCTTCAGAAAGTTCGTCAAGACCAAGAATGGCGATGATGTCCTGCAGTTCCTTGTAACGCTGCAGAACTTCCTGCACGCGACGAGCAACGTCGTAGTGACGCTGGCCAACGATTTCGGGAGCGAGAATCGTTGAGGTCGATGCGAGCGGATCCACGGCTGGATAGATACCGAGCGAAGCAATCTGACGTGAAAGTTCGGTGGTGGCATCGAGATGGGTGAAGGTGGTGAACGGCGCCGGATCGGTGTAATCGTCGGCGGGTACGTACACAGCCTGCAACGAGGTGATCGAACGACCACGGGTTGAGGTGATGCGCTCCTGAAGCTCGCCCATTTCGTCGGCGAGTGTGGGCTGGTAACCCACCGCTGATGGCATACGACCAAGAAGGGTCGACACCTCGGAACCGGCCTGCACGAAACGGAAGATGTTGTCGACGAACAACAACACATCCTGGTTCTGCACGTCACGGAAGTACTCGGCCATGGTGAGGGCCGAAAGCGCAACACGGAGGCGGACGCCCGGGGGCTCATCCATCTGGCCGTAGACCAGAGCGGTCTTGTTAATAACGCCGGACTCTTGCATTTCGATCCAGAGGTCGGTTCCTTCACGGGTGCGCTCGCCAACACCGGCGAATACCGACACACCACCGTGCTGTGAAGCAACGCGGTTGATCATTTCCTGGATGAGAACGGTCTTGCCCACACCAGCACCACCGAACAGGCCGATCTTTCCGCCTGAGAGGTACGGGGTGAGAAGGTCGATGACCTTGATACCGGTCGGGAAGACCAGCGCCTTGGGCTCGAGGGTGTCGAACGCCGGCGGTTCACGGTGGATTTCCCAACGCTCGACGTTGGCGTCGGTGAGCGGTGAATCGAGGGGCTCGCCGATGACATTGAACACGTGACCAAGCACAGCGTCGCCCACCGGCACGGTGATACCGCGGCCGGTGTTGCGCACTGGCGTGCCGCGACGAAGACCATCGGTGGGCTTCATGGTGACAACACGAACTCGGCTGTCGCCGATCTGCTGAGCAACCTCGGACACAACGATGATGTCCGTGCCCTCAACGGTCACGGTCATCTCGAGTGCCGTGTTGATCTCGGGAAGAGATCCACGCGGGAACTCAACGTCGACCACAGGGCCGGCGATGGCGACGACTCTGCCATCTTTCAGGTTGGTGGGATTCTCGGTGACGGTCATCGTGGGATGGGTCTCCTGTGTGTGGCGAACGGTGGATTCAGATCTGCGCGTCGATTAGTGAATCGACGGCGTGTGATCTGTTCGGTCGAGGTGGACGGGGAAAGCATGTTGCGGTTCAAGGTGAGACGGAATGAGTTCGTGTGCCGAACCCTTATCGGCCGACATTGCCTCGGCGCCACCGACGATCTCCATGATCTCGGTGGTGATGGAATCCTGACGAGCCCGGTTCATGATGCGACTGAGCGATGTCTTCAGGTCTTCGGCATTTTCGGTTGCGGCCTTCATGGCCCGCTGACGTGATGCATGCTCCGACGCTGACGAATCAAGAAGCGCTGAGAACAGACGCGACTCGAGGTAGCGGGGAAGGATCTCGTTGAGAATGCCGGTGGGCGAAGGTTCGTATTCCAGATCGGCGCTGGGACCGGCGGCCTCATCGATGGCCGGAGTTTCAAGCGGAAGAAAGCGACGCAGTACCGCTTGCTGAACGCCAGAGGAAAGAAAGCGTGTGTAGGAAAGATCGACCGAAGCAAGCTCGCCTGATTCGTAACGACGACGAACTGCAGCGGCGATGTCGCGTGCGTTGTCGTAGATCGGCTGATCGGTCATTCCTTCAAATTCCGCATCGATCTGAAGTCCGCGGAATCGGAAGTGCTTGATGGCCTTCTTGCCCACAGCAATGATCGAATAACCTTGGCCTTGAGCACGAGCGGCATCGATTGCCCGCTCGGCCATGCGCAACACGTTGGTGTTGTAGCCACCGCACATGCCGCGATCAGAAGTGATCACAACGAATGCGGCGATGTTCGCGGTGGGGTTGTCACGCAGAAGCGGATGTTCCTTAGCCGCACCAGCGCGAAGAAGGTCGACGATCACTGAAGTGATTTCGTCGCTGTAAGGACGCGCTGAAGCGGCGCGGTCCTGGGCCTTCACGACACGAGTGGCCGCGATGAGCTCCATGGCGCGCGTGATCTTCTTCGTTGACTCGACGCTCTTAATGCGTCGACGAAGGATCCGCTCCTGACCACCAGCCATGTCAGTCCTCGACAGATCCGGTGGAAGCAGCGGCGGTCGGCACGAACTCTTGCGTAAACGCTTCGACAGCACCCTTGACGGAATCGGGAAGGTCTCCGGTGGAACGGATCTCGTCAAGCAGCGAGCTGTAACGGCCCCGCATGAAATCGAGAAGGTCCGTTTCGTAACGCTTGACATCGGTGACCGGAATAGCATCGAGGTAACCGTTAGCGCCGGCGAAGATCACAACAACCTGCTCTTCGATGGGCATCGGCGAGTTGAGGTTCTGCTTCAGCAGTTCAACAAGGCGATAGCCACGTTCAAGCTGAGCGGCAGAGATCTTGTCGAGTTCAGAACCGAACGTTGCGAACGCTTCGAGTTCACGGAACTGGGCAAGGTCGAGCTTGAGTGTGCCCGAGACCTTCTTCATGGCCTTGATCTGTGCGGCAGAACCCACACGAGACACCGAGATACCTACGTCAACCGCAGGACGCACACCGGACTTGAACAGATCGTCCTGGAGATAGACCTGACCGTCGGTGATCGAAATCACGTTGGTCGGGATGTACGCCGAAACGTCGCCAGCTTTGGTCTCGATGACCGGAAGAGCGGTGAGTGAACCGGCGCCGAGGGCGTCGGACAGTTTTGCCGAACGCTCAAGAAGACGGCTATGGAGATAGAACACGTCGCCGGGGTATGCCTCGCGGCCTGGTGGGCGACGAAGAAGAAGTGACATCTGGCGATAGGCCTCGGCCTGCTTGGAAAGATCGTCGTACACGATGAGGCTGTGTTCGCCGTTGTCCATCCAGTGCTGACCAATTGCGCAACCAGCAAATGGTGCGAGGTACTTGTAGGGCGCCGGATCAGAGGCGGGAGCCACCACGACGACGGTGTAGTCCATCGCACCGAATTCGGTGAGCAGGCTTACGGTCTGCGCAACGGTGGAAGCCTTCTGACCAATGGCCACGTAGATGCACTTCACGCCAAGACCCTTTTGGTTCAGGATCGTGTCGATGCACACTGTGGTCTTGCCGGTCTTGCGGTCACCAATAACGAGTTCACGCTGACCGCGACCGATCGGGGTCATGGCGTCGATTGCCTTGATGCCGGTCTGCAGTGGCTGGTGCACGGGCTGACGGCCAGTAATACCAGGAGCCTGAATTTCCATACGACGGGAAATGGCACCGATGATTGGTCCCTTGCCATCGATCGGCTCACCGAGAGCGTTCACAACGCGACCCAGAAGCGGATCGCCTACTGGCATCGAAAGGATGCGGCCGGTGGCACGAACGGGCGAGCCCTCTTCCACCGCTGCAGCGTGTTCGCCGTCACCGACGATAACGGCGCCGATTGAGTCTTCGTCGAGGTTGAGGGCGAGACCAACGGTGCCGCCTTCGAACTCGAGGAGCTCGTTCACGCCGACATCGGGAAGACCCGACACGCGGGCAATACCGTCGCCCACTTCGAGCACACGACCGACCTGCGTCGACTCAAGTGACGGGTTGTACCCCGACAGATTCTTCTGGAGGGCGGCAGTGATGTCGCCAGTGTTGATGGTGAGTTCAGCCATTACGGGATCCTCTGATCTCAGAACGATTCGCGGAGTTGGGACAGACGTTGGCGCACCGAGCCGTCAATAACGGTGTCGCCGATCTGGGTAACGATGCCGCCGAGAACCGACGGATCGACAATGACGATGATCTCGACCTGCTTGCCTTGGCTCTTGGCTAGGGCAGCAGCGAGACGCTGGATTTGGTCGTCGGACAATGCGACGGCCGAACGGACCTGGGCGACAACTTTCTCGCCTTTGGCCGCATTGAGGTCAAGAAGACGCTCAACGATTTGGGGAAGTTCACGAATTCGACCATTGCCGACAACAAGTGAAACAAGTGATGTCGTTAGCGGAAGCGCTTTGTCTCCGAGAATGTCTTCGATGATCTGCTGACGCTTGTCGGCAGGAAGGCGCGGATTGGAAAGCGCCTGATTCAGTTCGTCGTTGCCCTCGATCGTGCGAGAGATTCGGAACAGTTCGTCGGTTACCTCGTTGCCACTTCCCTCTGCTCGGAGGAGCGAGAGAAAGGCATCGGCGTATAGAGCATCGTGGTCGCTCATGAGCCAGCACCCACCTTCTGGATGTAGTTCTCGATGAGTTCGGCTTGTGTCGCACTATCAAGATTGTTGGCTACGACCTTTTCAGCGGCACCAAGTGCGAGCACGGCAATTTCTGCCTGGAGATCGCTGGTGGCTTGGGTCTTCGCCGAGTCGACATCGGCGGCGCCACGAGCACGGAGATCCGATGCGTCGGTGCCAGCCTTCGCAACGATCTGCGTCTTGAGCGATGCAGCGGTTGCGCCGGCTTCGTCAAGGATGCGACGACGTTCGGCGTCGGCGTTGGCAATATCGGAATCGATCTTGGCCAACTTGGCTTCTGCTTCTGAACGTGCCGTCTCGGCGGTTTCGATCTCGGAACGGATGCGTGCGATGCGCGCGTTCCACATGTTCTTGATTGCCGGGCCGCCCTTCCAGACGATCAGACCAAAGACAGTAAGAAATCCGATGGTGCCCCAGATGACCTCATTGATGTCAGAAGGCAGAACGAGGCTGTTGGGCTTATGAGTCTCAGAAGCGAAAAGGAGAAATGCATTCATTGGTCAGTTCCCCCTTAGTTCTTTCCGGCTTGAGCGACATGGTCCTCGACGAGGCGCACCTGAGCGGAACGATCGATCGACTTTTGAACAACTGCTTCAGCAGCTCCGACGGCAATGTCGGTGATGCTCGAGGTGAGTTCGCCACGAGCACGTTCTTTGGCACCTGCAATTTCCGCAGCAGCCTCGGTTCGTAGCGAAGCGACATCGGCCTCGGCAGCTCCGACCTGGACGCGACGCTCGGCGTCACCTTCAGCACGAGCTTGTTCGATGAGCTTCACGGCCTCTGAACGAGCACCGGCAAGGCCGGCTTCGTACTGTGCGAGGCGATCGACCCGAGCGGTATCGGCGGCTTCTGCAGCCTGTTGGTCGTCGCGGACCTTGTCGGCACGCTCTTTAAACGTGCGCATGACTGGTGGCAACAGAACGAACTTCATCAGGGCCCAGAGAATGGCAAAGAACACCAAGGTCCAGAACATTTCGTTCACGACCGGGAGAATCGGGTTCTTTGCCGTCGCCTCAGCGACAGCCTGATTCACATCGTTTGCCGCTGTTTCAGCGAAAACATTGACGAGTGCAAGCACTGCGTACTCCTTGGAGCGTCGGAGTCAAGAAAGGACAGGCCGGGAGTGCCGTCCGCCTTCGCCGAAGCGAAGACGGACAGGCGCAACACCCAGAGGATGGTTCAGACGAACTTGAGAAGAATGAAAACAACGAAGCCGATGAGGGCAAGGGCTTCGGTGAATGCGATACCGAGGAACATGGTGGTACGCACCATGCCTGCGGCTTCTGGTTGACGGGCCATTGCCTGGACCGACTGACCAACGAGGTAGCCGATACCGATGCCTGGGCCAATGGCGGCAAGGCCGTACGCCATACCTGCATTGGTTGCACCGGCGATCGCCTGGGCGGTTGCCTTGTCGACTACGACTTCGGTTGCTTGTGCGAGGATGCTCATTGCTGGTTGCTCTCCTGTTTGGGTGTTGCGCCCCCGGCGACGACCGGAAGCGACAGTGGTTGCTGGAGCAGATGCTCCATGGTTGCGAAGGTGATCAGTGCTCGGCGTGCATCGAACTGCCGATGTACACCGCGGCGAGAATAGTGAAGATGTAGGCCTGCAGGAACGCCACCATGACTTCGAAGCCGGTAAGGGCAACGAGCATGAAGAACGACAGCGGCAGGACTAGCGCCAGAAGCGACGCGGTGAACAATGTGATGCACAGCACGCTGAAGGTCACGAGAAGAATGTGACCAGCGAGCATGTTGGCGAAGAGTCGGACGGCGAGTGAGAAGGGCCGAACGATGAAGGTCGAGAGGAACTCGATCGGGACCACAAGGATGTAGAGCGCCTTGGGTACGCCGGGAGGTGCGATCGCATTGATGAAGTACTTCGGACCCTGATGCTTCAGACCAACAGCGATGTAATAGGCCCATGTAATAAGCGCAAGCACGGCCGGGCCAGCCATACGGGCGTTAGCCGGCATATGGAAGAACGGGATGACCTCAAAGATGTTGCCAACGAGGATGAAGAAGAAAAGGCTCACGAGGTAAGGCAGGTAACGAATGCCGTCGGGGCCCATGGTCTCGAGCACGATGCCGTCACGGATGAACGCCACCGAACTCTCGACAAGGTTCTGCGCGCCCTTCGGCACCATTGAACGCTTGCGGTTACCAAGAATGAACAACACCGAGGTGGCCACAATGGCAACCAAGCTGATGAACGCGATCTTGTTGAACCCATACCAAGAGTCTTTAGGGCCAAACCAGTTGGGCCATTCGACGAGGTTCTCGATGGGTGGGAACTCGAGTCCGAAAATCACTGGGCTGACGACTCCTTGGAGACAGCGGAGGGCTTGAGCGCCGGAAAGGCGAGGGACGCAGAGATGAACTTCATCTCCCAAAACAAAAGACCGAGGTGGGCGATGATAATCGTGAGGCCAAGTGGCAGCATCACGACCCAGGCTGCGTCACGAACGAGCCAGATCGCTGTAAATATAAGAGCAAGACGGATGAGGTAGCCAAACAGCGCTGCACCCATCATCAAGCCAGCGGAGATATTGGCAGACCAAGTCAGTAATGCCGCGGCAAGCGCGAAATTACTTACGACTATCGCCAAACCATAGGCTGCTGAAAAGGCACCGTTCATGCCCCAGATGAGACCAGCAACAAGAAGGAATGCCGGGGTGACATACGCGGCGCGCTTGATGATGTCACGCGCAATTACAGCCTCGGGAGCCGGGCCTTCAACCTGAGCGGTAGAAGTGATCAGCGCACCCATGGGCCTGCCGCATCGTGTTGTTCCATCTCGGTCCGGTAGTTGATATACAGCTTCACAACAACACCAACGAGACCGAGCACAGCCAACAGCACGGTGAATAACGGAACAGTGCCGAACAACTTGTCGATTCCGAATCCGATGAGGGCGAGGATCAACGGTGACAAAACGAGTTCATACCCACCGGCGGAGCGGTTCATTTGCTCTGTAATTTCGCGCCGTTGCGAAACTGCCACCGAAAGTGCCCTGTCGTCAGCGGCCTGCAGATTGGCGTGACCCAAGCGAACTCGGGACTCTCCACTCCGCAGTACCGAGTGCTTGTGAATGTTTGCTCAAACTAGGACACAACCTTCGGTGCTGCAACTTTCGCCGAGGTTTTATGCTCGGCTCTCACGAGCCTTCATCGGCTCGTTCGACGCCTTCGATCTCTTCACCTGTTGGCTCGTTTTGCGGCGGACTGGAATCGAGGATTTCGGGCTGAATCGAGTTATCGATCGGCCCAGTCACCCCGCCGCGCTCGAGGCCTGCTCGGCGCCTGGCGTCACGAGCCTCATCGCGCTCAAGCCGCCGCCGCTCAAGACGGACCCCGGGATGGAGAACGGTGAAGAGAGAAAGCAGAATCGCGGCGATCCCAAAGGGCACGATTCCGTCGCCCGAACCGCTGTAAATAGGCCAAAGGACAAACCCGCTGAGCAGCGCGGTCCAGGTCCACAGGATGAAAACACTGCGGCGATGTCCATGGCCCAATGCCATGAGGCGGTGATGGAGGTGGCCCTTATCGGCATTCGAAATCCCGCTATGAGACCGCGCCCGGCGAAAAATGGCGAAGAGCGTGTCGATGATGGGTACGCCCAGAATCACCAATGGGATCAGCAGTGGGGCGAAGAAAAAGAAGGAATTGCCTGAGTAGGACCGATCGGTGCGCCCACCAACGACCATGGTTGATGCCGCCATGAGTAGGCCCAAAAGGAGCGCTCCGACATCACCCATGAAGATTTTGGCGGGATGGATGTTGTGCGGCAAGAAGCCGATACAAGCGCCCAGCGCAACGATGGCGATGAGCGGACCGACATTGCCGGCAGCAAGCAAACCGTCACCACTTAATTCATGGGCGTAAAGAAAGAACGTGGCTGCTGCGATGGCGACGATTCCGCCGGCCAGGCCATCAAGCCCGTCAATGAGGTTGATGGCATTGGCCATACCGACGACCCAGAGCACCGACAACAAGTACGACCAGTCGGTGGAGAGCACAAAGACTCCGGCAAACGGCACTCGAAAAACGAGAATCGAAATACCGGAAATAACCAAGACGCTCGCAGCGATAACTATTCCTGCGACTTTCGCAGGCGCAGAAACATCGCGGAGATCATCAATCGCTCCGACACCAGCGATGACTAACGCGGCAAGCACTAACCCAAGTGGTTCAGTGCTCCCGTTGAAAACAACATCGAATGAACCCATGCACCATGCCGTAAACATGCCGGCGAGAACACCAAGCAGCATGGCGACCCCGCCGAGAGTTGGCGTTGGTCGCTCGTGCACATGTCGTGCATCGGGGCGAACGACTGCACCGATTCGAACCGACAAACGTCGGACTCCGAACAACGCGACAAACGTCGTGACGGCGACGACCGCCAAGACGATTGCGTATGCGCCGATGCTTGGCACGAGGTTGAAGACTTCCCGGCTCAGTCGTAGGGAGTGAACTTGGCGCAGAGCGCAGCGACATCGGAACGCACTGCAGCAACTGCCGCGTCGTCGGTACGACCACGAAGCGCTCGTGCAATGAGCGAAGCGATCTGAGCCATTTCCGGCTCTGTCATTCCCTGCGTTGTGACCGCAGGAGTTCCGATGCGAACACCGCTCGTTACAAACGGCGAACGAGGATCGTTAGGGATGGTGTTCTTGTTCAGCGTGATCCCCGCAAGATCGAGCACTGCTTGCGCTTCTTTGCCAGTGAGTTCGGCATCGAATCCGCGCAGATCAACCAAACAGAGGTGATTGTCGGTGCCGCCCGAAACCAAACGGAACCCTTCCTTTGCAAGTGCTTCAGCAAGTGCAGCGGAGTTCTTGACGATCTGTTGCGCGTAACCCTTGAACGAGGGATCGGCCGCTTCACGGAATGCGACAGCTTTGGCAGCGATCGCATGTTCGAGCGGACCGCCCTGCAAGCCCGGGAACATCGCTTTGTCGATTGCTGCTGCATGTTCAGCGCGACTGAGGATGCAACCACCACGAGGACCGCGGAGTGTCTTGTGTGTCGTAAAGGTAACGACATCGGCGTACAGCATCGGATTCGGATGCACTCCACCGGCGATAAGCCCGGCGATATGCGCAGCATCGAACATCAGTAACGCGCCAATTTCATCGGCGATCTCACGGATGGGCGCGGGGTCAATGATGCGCGGATAGGCAGTGGCGCCAGCGATGATCATCTTCGGGCGCTCACGCAATGCGATTTCGCGCATTTGATCCATATCGATTCGCTCATCGGACGGGGCGACGCCATAGGCAACAAAGTTGTAGAAGCGCCCAGAGATATTCACCGGTGACCCGTGCGTGAGATGACCACCGTGATCAAGGCTTAAACCCATCACGGTGTCGCCCTGCTCAAGAAGTGCGAGGTACACCCCGAGGTTGGCATTGGCGCCCGAATGAGGTTGGACGTTGGCATGTTCAGCGCCAAAGAGCTCCTTCGCTCGATCGCGAGCAATATCCTCGATCTCATCGACGATCTGATTGCCGCCGTAGTAGCGCTTGCCCGGATAGCCCTCGGAGTACTTGTTGGTGAGAACTGACCCCGTTGCTCGCATCACCGCTGGTGAAGAGAAGTTCTCCGAGGCAATGAGTTGCAGCGTGGTGTTCTGGCGTTCGAATTCGGAGTCGATGAGTCCGAAAACCGTGTCGTCGTTGTCAGCAGGCCATGGCATAGCGAATCTCCTCGAGCGGTGTCGCATGGATCGTAGTGCCGCCTCTTCGGACACCGACCCGCTCGGCAGGTACGTTGCCTGACATGACTTCTGACCTTGATCCCCGACTCCCAATAATCGTCGGCACCGGACAGATCATGATCCGCGACGCTTCGACCGAACCGCTCGAACCGGCCGACCTCATGGCCGTGGCGCTTCGTCAGGCCGAAGCTGACAGTCACGGTCGCGGCCTCCTCGCCGGAGCGGATCAGGTACTCACGGTGAGCGAGTTGTCGTGGAGGTACCAAAACCCCGCCCTCGCGGTGGCCGAACGGGTTGGTGCTTCCCCTCGCCGCCTCGCCTCATCGGTCATCGGGGGAAACCTGGCCGGCGTCATGGTTGCTCGAGCAGCGGCAGATATTCAGCGTGGCGACGCCGATGTCATTGTCCTTTCCGGCGGCGAGGCCACTCGGACCCGTTCCCGTCTCCGGAAAGCAGGGACTGAGCCGCAATGGTCGACGCAGCCTCAAGACGTTGCCCCAGCGGAGTCAATCGGTGACCAACGCCCGCTGGTCAACGAGATAGAAAGCGCTCGGGGTCTGCAGATGCCCGTCGACATCTACCCGTTGTTCGAAATTGCGCTCCGAGCTCGACTTGGTCTCACCATCGATCAGCACATCGACCGAATCGGTTCACTGTGGTCGGCGTTTTCGGAAATCGCGGCAACGAATCCAAACGCATGGATTCGCACTCCTCTTTCCGGACCCGAGATCACGACGCCGTCCATCGAAAACCGCATGATCACTTGGCCGTACACAAAGCGGCTGTGTTCAAACAATCAGGTTGACCAAGGAGCCGCGCTAATCATCACCTCGGTTGCTGCGGCCGAACGAGCCGGCGTACCTCGAGATCGCTGGGTATTTCTTCACGCAGGTGCCGAAGCAATCGACCACTGGAATATTTCTAATCGCGTTGACCTGTGTTCCTCCCCCGCTCTTCGAACTGCCGGTCGCGACGCATTTGCGCTTGCCGAACACGGTCCCGATGACATTTCGTACTTCGACCTCTATTCGTGTTTCCCGTCTGCAGTTCAGATCGGCGCGTTCGAACTCGGGTTGATCCCTGATTCCAACGTCAACGGAACCGGATGGGGAGGCATTGGCGCGTCTCGACCACTCACTGTGACTGGCGGAATGACCTTCGCCGGAGGGCCCTACAACAATTACGTCACACACGGTCTCGCCACGATGGTCGACACGTTGCGAAAAGACTCGGGCGCATTCGGTCTCTGCACCGCCAATGGCGGTTACACCACTGAACACGCAGTGTTGATTGCGTCAACGACTCCGCCCAAGGCCGGGGCGTACCGCCACTCCAACCCTCAGGCCGAAGTCGACGCACTTCCTCGCATGGAATGTGATGACGTATGGACCGGCGATGTCACGATCGAAAGCGCAACAGTCGTGTTCGCCGATGTTCCGACTCATGCACTTGTTGCGACGCGCACACCAAATGGTCACCGTGCGTGGGGAATGTCTTCCGATGCAGATTTCATGAATGCCACGATGACGACAGAACTCGTTGGCTCGCGCGCGCAGCGCTCGGCAGACGGAACTATTTCAATCGACTGAAGAAGTCGAGGAATCAGTCGGCCTTCAGATTTGCTTTGAGGCGGGTCGCGAGCAGCGCATGCACCCGCTCTTCTGCTTTCGGCATTTCACTCAAAAGTTTCTGAAACGCTTTGGTGTCGAATGCAAGCAATGCCATCGGGGTCGTGGCCACAACTGTCGCACTACGCGCTCGCCGATCGATAAGCGCCATCTCCCCGACCATCGAGCCAGGCCCGACGGTAACGAGATGCTCCTCGCCGACGAACACCTCGGCCTGACCAGATTCGATGACGTAGCACTCCTGGCCCACTCGCCCTTGATCGATCAGCAGCTCCCCTGCCTCGACCTCAACATCGTCGGCCAACCGCGCAACCCGGTCGAGATCGGCGTCACTGAACCCCTCGAAGAAGGCCAGCCCTCGCAATCGAGCGGCGCCATTCACTGCCTTTTTCCGCTTCCCAAACATAATTCTCACCTTTCGGCATGGACGGGTGCCCCCGTCCGCGACGATGGTAGGCGCAACCCGCCTGATCCGACCGGAGGAATTCATGGTCTCGGAACTTTTTGATCCCGCTGCTTGGCGCCCAATCGCTGGATTTGAGGATCTCATCGACATCACCTATCACCGCGCTGTCGATCAAGGAACGGTGCGGGTTGCGTTCAATCGACCCGAAATCCGCAACGCCTTCCGCCCTCAAACCGTCGATGAGCTCTACCGGGCCCTCGACCATGCCCGCATGTCCAGCGACGTTGGGTGTGTCCTACTCACCGGCAACGGACCGTCACCCCGAGATGGTGGCTGGGCGTTTTGTTCGGGAGGCGACCAGCGCATCCGCGGCAAAGACGGCTATCGCTACGCCGACGGCGAAACTGCAGACTCAATTGATCCGGCGCGCAGCGGTCGACTTCACATTCTCGAAGTGCAGCGCCTCATTCGTTTCATGCCGAAGATTGTCATTTGTGTCGTCCCCGGTTGGGCGGCGGGCGGTGGTCACAGCCTTCATGTCGTTTGTGATCTCACACTCGCGAGTGAAGAGCATGCGAAGTTCAAACAGACCGATGCTGATGTCGCGAGCTTCGACGGAGGCTTTGGCTCTGCATACCTCGCACGCCAAGTCGGCCAAAAGTTCGCTCGCGAAATCTTCTTCCTCGGACGCGAATACAGCGCCGCGCAAATGTTTCAGATGGGCGCAGTGAACGAAGTCGTGCCTCATGCCGACTTAGAGAAGGTTGCTCTTGACTGGGCGGCAATGATTAACGGCAAGAGCCCCACCGCTCAGCGAATGCTGAAGTACTCGTTCAATCTCATCGACGACGGACTCGTGGGACAGCAAATTTTTGCTGGCGAAGCCACCCGACTCGCCTATGGAACCGATGAAGCCGCCGAAGGACGCGATTCCTTTTTAGAAAAGCGCGACCCCGATTGGTCCGCCTATCCCTGGCATTTCTGAAACGCAGAACTTCAGGTCGTGACAACCACGATCACACCAATAAGTGCCAACGCACCTCCGACCCACTGTTCGCGTTCGAGGCGCTCATGGTGCACTTGACGGGCAAGAACAAGTGTCATTACCGGGAACATTGATGCAAGCGCAGCGACCACGGGTAGTGAGCCAGATTGCGTCGCCACGCCGTAAAGCGTCACAGCAATAACATCACCGATTCCCGCAATAGCAACCATCGGAAGCACTGAAGTTGCCGGCTTGCGTGGCGCGCGTGTCGCGAGAACGATCGCAAAGAGCAATACCGGATAAACAACCCGCATGACGAGAAGTGTCGAATAGGCACTGTGGTCGCTTCCGTTCGCGACGGCAAGCAACGAAATACCGATTCCCAACGCGGCGCCGAGCGCCAACAAGATCGGGCGATGACCGCCTGTGCGGAAATCACGCAGATGAGGTCCCCCAGCCAGAATCACACCGACAATGGCAATCGCGATTCCGATGGTTTGCAAAGCCCCCGGGCTTTCGCCCCGCATGAAACCCGCTGTCACAGGCACCAAGACTGACGTGCTCGCTATTGGTGCCACGACACCCATAGGGCCCGTTGCCAGACCCCGATAGAGCAACACAATGCCGATCGAACACGACACACCAGCGAGGATTCCCCAGCTCACCACGGTTGAATCGAAAACAAAATCACCACTGATCAACGTGACGACGACGATTACAGGGAGCGCTATGAGGCTTGCCCACAGAAGCACGGTGGTTGACGGCGACTTTTTTGAGGCAGTGCCCCCAAAGAAGTCAGAAGTCCCCCAAAGAACTGATGAGATCAGGGCGAGAACAACGGGCATGATCAGCCGCCTACCCGCGCGACAACTGCTCGAGGTCGACCGGCGAAATCGCTATGGCATTCGGCAGTGACAAAGCCGTTTGCGAGTGCCAGATCAGACACCATCGGCACCTGATCGGGAGCCATCTCGAGAACCAATGTTCCACCAGGCCGCAGCCAAGTCATTGCGCCTGTCACAATTTTTCGAATGTCATCGAGTCCATCATCGCCCGCAAATAACGCTGACATCGGTTCCCAATCTCGAACAACATCCTCGACCTCATCACTGATCGCGACGTAGGGAGGATTACTAACAATCAGGTCGATCGTTCCATGCAGTTCTTCGGGGAGCGCTTCGAACCACGATCCTTCAACCGCGCTCACTCGAGTGGCGGCTCTACCAATACCGGCGAGATTTGAACGCGCGACTACGAGAGCATCGGCGGACGCATCGGTGATCCACACCTGGGTACGTTCCACTTCTACCGCTACAGAAAGTCCGATCGCTCCCGAGCCCGTACCAAGGTCAACGACAACAGGTCGATCGATTCCGTTGGTTCGCATCGCCTGCAATTCCGCGATCGCTAAGCCAGCAACGACTTCCGTTTCCGGACGCGGGATGAGAACACGTCGATCGACAAACAGGTCCAACGTACGAAATCCCCAACGACCAAGCACGTATTGCAATGGCTCACCCGCGAGTCGTCGTTCGACCATCAGGTCGTGGAAATGCATTCCCCGTTCGGTGACCTTCTCGTCGAGACCGAGCACATACTCAGCACCATCGAAGCCCGCAGCGCGCTCGATGATCCAACGGGTTTCATTCGCCGGCGAGGAAGTGACACCGGAAAGCCGCGCTTCAGTTTCAGCCGCGACTTCTCTCCACGTTGTGGTGCTCTCGTTCATATGTCGCGTTCGGCCAACTGAGTTGCCCGTTCGTCAGCGACAAGTGCGTCGATGACTTCATCGAGTTCGCCACCAAGAACCTTGTCGAGCTTGTAAAGAGTGAGGCCAATCCGGTGATCACTGATGCGGTTTTCTTTGAAGTTGTAGGTGCGCACCTTTTCGGAACGACCACCGCCACCAGTCTGGGCTTTTCTTGCGCCAGAGGCTTCGGCGGCTTGCTTCTCTTGTTCGGCCTGCAGCAGCCGGCTACGAAGCACGCGCATCGCCTTTTCACGATTTTGGATTTGGCTCTTTTCGTCCTGCATCGCAACGACAACGCCGGTGGGGAGATGAGTAATGCGAACAGCGGAATCGGTGGTGTTCACGGACTGACCACCAGGACCGGAAGAGCGGTACACATCGATGCGAAGTTCGTTGGGATCGAGAACCACGTCAACCTCATCGGCTTCTGGAAGCACAGTCACCGTTGCTGATGACGTATGAACTCGGCCCTGACTTTCTGTAACCGGAACACGCTGGACTCGATGGACGCCACCTTCGTGTTTCATTTTCGACCAGACGCCATCGCCGGCGAGACGGAAGGTCACATCTGAATAGCCCCCGAGATCGGAAGTCTGTGCGTCCATAATCTCGAACTTCCAGTTTTGCTTTGTGGCAAAGCCCCGGTACATCTCGAATAAGTCTCGAGCGAACAAGTTGGCTTCTTCGCCACCTTCGGCACCACGAAGCTCAACAATCACATTGCGAGCATCGTTCGGGTCCTTCGGCAACAGAAGGACTTTGATCTCTTCATCAAGTCGATCAATTGCGAGTTCGGCTGTGTCGATTTCGTTCCGCAACATTTCGCGATCGGCGCCATCGGCATCGGTGAACATTTCGCGAGCAGCAGCGAGATCCTCGGTCGATTGGGCGAGCTCACGCAATCGGCTCACGAGTTCACCGAGATCGCGATATCGACGATTGAGTTCCGCATAACGTTTCTGCTCTGAAATCACCGTCGGATCAGCGAGGGATCCCTCGATCTCTGCGTATTCGCGTTCAAGACCAGGAAGTCGCTCGAGCATGCTCATGATGCAGTCTCGCTCTCGCGCCACTCGCCCGACAGCCCGACAACTTCAGCAGGCCCCAGAAGCTGGCTAGCAAGCTTCCGTGTCGCAGGATGATCGTCTCGTTCAGGAACAACGATCACGACACGAGCCGAAGGATCGTTCAGCGCACGAGCATCGGCCGCAGTTGGAACGACATCGAGATCGATGCCCACAGAACAGGCCACGACGATCGACGCGCCTTTGTCATCAAGACCAACAGCTATTGAAGCGCCGACGTCTTTCACGCTGTCACGCGACAATGGCGGCTGGACCGGTCGGAGCTCACGGGCTCCGATGAGCTGAGGGTCATGGACAAGGCGCCAACGCAACCAGCCTTCGGGAGCAAGATGCCGCAATGGATGGGCTTCGGCTTCGGCCCGGCGAACGGCATCGACGCTCGAGATAACCGATTCCAATGCCAGCGCAGTTGGAAGATTGCCATGCACCATTGTGAATGCTTCTCGGTCGTGGCGGCCCACACCGACTTCCAGTCGAGTGCCATCGGGTGACTCAACAACCCGGGCGATTTCTAAACCTCTTAATTCGCCACGGATCTCGCCGTGTTCTACCGAGACATCGACACCAGCATCGGTCAACATTCCGATGAGTTCACGCGCAGCGACTGATGGTTCAACTGGGACAGGCATGGGCGCGGGCACGGCGGCAACGAGGGTTCGGCCCTCGATTCGCCAAACCGACGGGCCATTCGCAAATTGAGCGGCCCGACGAGCAAGCACGCCTGAAGTTGCTTCCGATTCGGCCATGACGTGAAAGGTCTCGAAGCGCTCGCGATCAGCCAAGACCATTGCTGGTCCGAAGCTCCGGATCGCTCCATCGTCGAGCAGACACCAAAGCGCTTCACCGACATGCACCATTGCCCCGCCAGTGAACGGCGTTGTTCGAAGTTCTGATTGATCGATCCCTGTGGCATCGCCAACGAGCGCTCGTGCTTTCGCGGCGAGCAATCGGGTTCGTTGATTTGGATCGAGGGGCACGGTCGGCTCCTGACCGCGCAGTGGCTCAGAACTACCGCTATTTGCGGCGCTTGCCGTAACGCTTCTCGAACTTCTCGATACGTCCGCCGGTGTCGACCAGCTTCTGCTTGCCCGTATAGAAGGGATGGCACTCGTTGCAGAGTTCCGAGGTGAGCTCGGCCTTCGTAGAACGCGTGGTGAAGGTGTTCCCACAGGAACACTTCACGGTCGAATCGACGTAGTCGGGATGAATGTCAGCCTTCATGGCAGAGCTCCAAAGAGATTTCGGGACACGCAAGTCTGCCGGTCGGGAAGCGGAACCGCAATATGAGCTCCGAACCCGCCCTGAGCAGGGACTCAGCCCTTGGCCACCTCGGCCAAGAACTCGGCATTCGTGCGGAATGTGCCCAATCGGTCGATCAGCATCTCAAGACCTGGGGCACTACTTCCCCCATCGGCGAGCCCTGCGAGCACACGACGAAGCTTGTGAACTTCCTTGAGTTGCTTGGGTTCGTAGAGCAGTTCCTCGTGACGAGTTGACGACGCATCGACGTTGATCGCCGGGTAAAGACGGCGCTCGGCCAAACGGCGATCGAGGCGCAGTTCCATATTTCCGGTGCCCTTGAACTCTTCAAAGATGACGTCGTCCATCTTCGAGCCAGTCTCGACCAGCGCACTCGCAATGATCGTGAGCGAACCGCCCTCTTCAAGGTTGCGTGCCGCACCGAAAAACTTCTTCGGCGGATACAGCGCACCAGTGTCGATACCACCCGACATCACTCGGCCGGTTGTCGGAGCGGCAAGGTTGTAGGCACGGGCGAGGCGCGTAATTCCATCAAGAATCACAACAACGTCACGTCCGTCTTCGACCAGACGCTTCGCGCGCTCAAGCACAAGTTCCGCGACTGACGTGTGTTCCTCCGCTGGTCGGTCGAAGGTTGACGCGATGACCTCGCCATCGACCGAACGACGCATGTCAGTCACTTCTTCGGGACGCTCGTCGACAAGCAGCACCATGAGATGCACGTCGGGATTGTTCTCTGAGATCGACTTCGCGATCTGCTTCATCACCGTTGTTTTGCCTGCCTTCGGCGGGGCAACAATGAGTCCGCGCTGTCCCTTTCCGATCGGTGACAGTAGATCGATGATTCGCGATGTCATGTTGTACGGCTCATCGCGAGACGACAACGTGAGTCGTTCGTCGGGGAAAAGGGGCGTGAGATCGTCGAAACGACGGCGATCACGAGCGGCATCGGGAGTTCCGTCATTGACCGTGTCAATGCGAAGGAGCGCCGGATTTTTTTCATTCCGTGCTGCCGGGCGGCTCGTGCCCGTGATGACATCGCCACGACGAAGTGAGAACTGTCGAGTTTGTTTCACCGAGACATAGACATCTTCACGAGTTGGCAAATAGCCACTTACGCGAATGAAACCATAACCCTCGTCACGCAGATCGAGAACGCCCGAAACCTCAACGGGATCACCCGACCACGGTTCATCAGTTCTGTTCTCAGAGCGTTCGCCCCCGCGATCGCGGCCGCGACGTCGACGTCGACGCGCGCCACCTTCGCCGTCGAACTCGCCGTCGGAATCATTTCCGGCCTGCGGACGCAAAGCCTCCTCGGCGGCCACGACCTCATTGTCGTCGGCAGCGCTCTCGGTTTCGGCGACAGCGTCATCGACCTCTGATGAAATTTTGTCCTCTTCAAATTCGAAGACTGCTTCCTTGACTGGTGCGTTTTCGACGACGGCAGCCTTCGGTGGGCGGCCGCGACGCGGCTTGGGCGCAGCGGGCTCAGCATCGGCGATGAGTCCGAGGATCATCTCGATGACATCAGCCTTTTTGGCTCTCGAGCCCGGTTTGCCGCCAAGCGTTGAGGCGATGGTCATGAGTTCGTCGCGATCTTTCGCTTCAAGCGTTGAACGTTGGTCCTTCTCGGACATTGGAAACTCGTTTCTCCCAGACGCAATCGTCCGGATGAGAGTGGTGGATCTTCGAAAACGGAAGTGCGGTGCGGGAGAGTCATCCACTCGGTCGAATAGATGGTTCGTCGGACGACGGTGAGACGATGGACCAGCCGAGGCGGTCGCAATCGACAATTTGAGGTTAGCGGTGCCCTAACTCGGACACCAACAGCTCAACCAGCGACCAAGCGCCCCATGAGTTCATGGCCAGGGACGATCGGCAGATCGGCAACACCGGCTTCGGTGTACTCGCCGCCCGGACCATCGACAGTTGAGTCGAAGAGCAGATACGGAACCGCATCAGGCGTATGCGTGCGAAGCGCAAGCGGAGTGGCGTGGTCCGGAAGAAGAAGCATCCGCCACGGACCGCTGGCATCGAGCGATTCCACGAGCCCGGCAAGAATCCGTGAATCCCAGTTCTCTAACGCTCGAACCTTTTCTTCCACGTTGCCTGCGTGACCAGCCTCGTCGGTGGCTTCGACATGCACGATGAAAAGATCGAGTCCGTTGTCAAGACCGTCGATCGCGCAATCGCGTTTTCCCTCGTAATCAGTGTCATACCAACCAGTGGCAGATTCAAGTTCGACAACTTCAATGTCGGTGAGAACACCGAGACCGCGAACTAAATCAACTGCGGTGACTAAACCGGCCTTCAGTCCGTACTGACTTTCAAACGACGGCATTTGCGGCTGAAAACCTTGGCCCCAGAGCCACACCGTGTTCGCGTCAACGTCGAAATCGGCGAGAATGCCGCGCGACGCGTCCATGACCCGTTGAAGTTTCGATGCCGCTGGTCCGGTCGGCCATAGAAGCGGCTTACCTGTGAGGTCGTGCGGCGGCGCACACTCGGCTTCTGCCCAGTCGGCAGGCGCAACCATGATGTGGCGATATTGCACTCCGCGATGAAACTCGATGCCTTCGTCGGCGAATGCATCGTGCATCGCTTCGATTGCGCCAGCAGCACGCTCGGTAGACGGATGCCCACCGGCGAAGTCGATCATTGTGCCGTCGTCACCAATCGTTGCAAGGTTGCAGCGATAAGCGACCTGATCGGGTCGAAGTTTGAGACCGAGAGCTGCTGCCTCAATCGGTGCACGACCCGTGTGGTATTTCGCTGGGTTGTATCCGAAGATGGACATGTTTCCGACATCTGATCCCGGTGGAAGCCCATGAGGAATAACCGCAGCGCGACCAACCAGTGAACGCGACGCAATGGCGTCGAGCACAGGCATGCGCGCTGCTTGGAGTGGGGTTCGTCCGTCGAGCTCAGCGAGCGGCTCGTCGGCACAACCATCGGGGACACACACCACGTATTTCATCGGACCGTCATTCTGCCCGAATCTGGCGCAAGTGGGTAGATCGGGTCAGCCGCGATCAAGCGTTGCCTCGATGGCACCGCGTACCGTCTCGAACTCATTGGGGCAGATATCGAATTTCTCAGGCCGATCGAAGAGGTCGGAGAGGTGTTCAGGCAGGGGTGGTCGAACTCCAGTCGCAGCCTCGACGGCATCGGGGAACTTCGCGGGATGAGCGGTCGCAAGCACCACCATCGGCACCGATGGATCGGTTCGGGCCGCTCTGGCGGCGGCGAGGCCGACGGCGGTATGAGGATCGATGAGCATCCCTGTCTGCTCATAAAGCCCCGAGATCGTTGCCGCCGTCTTGGCATCGTCGACCCGGGATGCGGCCCAATGCTCGGACAAGAGATCGAGCCGACCAGAGTCCACTGACACGGTGCCCTCGGAACGGAATCGATCCATGAGTTCAGCAATTGCCGCACCATCGCGACCATGAATCTCAAAGAGCAGGCGCTCGAGGTTGGACGACACTTGGATATCCATACTCGGACTGAGGGTTGGTTGCACTTCGCCGATTGTCATCGTTCCCGTAGTGAGGAACTGCGTGAGGATGTCGTTGCGGTTCGACGCGACGATGAACTGAGAAATTGGCGTTCCCATCCGCTGCGCGCCATAACCGGCGAAAACGTTTCCGAAGTTTCCTGTTGGCACTGAGAACGCAACTGGCCGACCCGCGCCGCCACCAAGCCGAACCGTGCTGGTGACGTAATAAACCATCTGAGCCATGACTCGCGCCCAGTTAATGGAGTTCACCGCGGAAAGATTGCGCGATTCTCTGAAATTCTTGTCGGCGAAGAGCGCCTTGACCATGTCTTGACAATCATCGAACGTTCCGTCGACGGCGATGTTGTGCACATTCGGCGCAAGAACTGTTGTCATCTGGCGACGCTGCACATCGGAGACACGCCCCGCAGGGTGAAGGATGAACACCTCGGCAGTGGGGCGATCGCGCAATGCTTCGATGGCCGCGGAACCGGTGTCGCCCGAGGTGGCACCGACGATCGTGACTTTTTCGCCACGGCGGGTGAGTTCGTCGTCGAAAAGCCGGCCGACAAGCTGAAGCGCGATGTCTTTGAACGCAAGCGTTGGACCGTGAAAAAGCTCAGCGAGCCAGAAGTTGTCGCCAAGGTCGACGAGCGGCACTACTTCTTCAGCGGCGAATATCGCATACGCGTCTGAAACGATTGCTTCGAACGTGTCGCGATCGAAGGAGCCTTCGACAAACGGCCACATGACTTCGACAGCAATTTCGGCGTACGACATCGATGCGAATCGCTCGAGGGAACCAACCGTTAGCGACGGCCACTCCGATGGGACATAAAGGCCGCCATCGATCGCTAGACCGGCGAGCAGAACATCGGAGAATCCAAGTTCCGGGGCTGCTCCACGTGTGCTGACGTAGCTGAGAGGCGCCATTAGATGTCTGCGTCAATCAGTACGCGGATCGTGGACCCCAGACTTCGAACTGACTCGAGTTCACTAAGCGACACAAGCGTTGCTCGTACATCTCGTTCGAGAGCGGGATGGATGATGAGATCGATGCGGGCTTCGTCAGCACCCGTCTCGGGACCTGCCAACGAATGTTGTTCCATCGAATCGATCGAAACTCCATGTGACCCGAACACGCCAGCGATCGCGGCAAGAACGCCTGGGCGGTCATCGACACGAAGACTGAGGTACCAAGCTGCGTCGAGTTCGTCGTTTGAACGAAATGGCATCGGAACAAACGTGCCAAGTGACGCGTGCGCACCACTTTGTAGGTTCACCGCAGCATCGACGAGATCACCAAGGACCGCAGATGCGGTCGGGTCGCCACCAGCTCCACGCCCATAGAACATGAGGTCGCCAACGGCATCGCCTTGCACAAAGACCGCGTTGAAAATTTCGCGGACCGCAGCAAGCGGATGAGCGTTGGGAATAAGGCAGGGATGAACGCGCGCCGACAGTTCATCGCCGCCCGGAAGCGAAAACCGTTCGGCGATAGCGAGCAACTTGATGGCGTAGCCATGACGGTGGGCGAAGGAAATGTCATCAGCCGAAACACTGGAGATCCCCTCACAATGAACATCGGCACTTGTTACTTCCGCGCCAAAAGCGATTGACGCCACAATCGCGATCTTCGCAGCAGCGTCGTGTCCTTCGACATCGGCCGTTGGATCGGCTTCGGCGTAACCGAGCGACTGCGCCTCGGCGAGAGCTTCGGAGTAGTCGGCCCCCGCTTCACTCATGCGCGTGAGGATGTAATTGGTCGTTCCGTTCATGATGCCCATCACACGCACTACCGGCTCTGCGAGCAACGATTCACGCAGAGGACGAATGAACGGAATGCCTCCAGCTACGGAGGCCTCGAAGAGAATGTCGACGCCCGCCGATTCGGCTGCAGCAAATAATTCAGAACCGTGGGCGGCAAGAAGTGCTTTGTTGGCGGTGACGACAGGTTTCCCTGCAGCGAGCGCAGCGAGAACCAGGCCGCGAGCGGGTTCAATCCCACCCATCACTTCAACGATGATGTCGATTGATGGATCAGAAACCACAGAAAGCGCGTCGTCGGTGAACGCGTCGGCCCCAACAACTGCTGATCGCTTTTGTGAAAGATCCCGCACCGCGATGCAAGAAACCTCGAGGGACAGACCGGTACGAGAGATAATCGTTGCGCTCTGACGCTCGAGGAGCGCGAGAAGAGACGTTCCGACCGTTCCACAACCAAGAACTCCGATACGCACAACTGATTCATCCACGGCAGAGAGGCTACCGGTGCCCGCCGGTGAACTTCGACGGAGTTTCTGATCAGCCCGCGATCACGCTCACAATGGTGACGACGGCGGTGGCAGCGAGCAACAAGGTCACAAGAGAGCGGAATCGCACCGGATCGATATGACCCCGAATCCGGTGACCAAGGAAGAACCCCAGCGCCAGAGTTGGGCCTGCGACCAAGAGCGACCAGCCAACATCGGTCGTGAAATGTCCAGTGACAGCAAAGAGGACAAGCGACAGCAGGCCTATGGAAACAAACACCGACGAGATCGTGGCGCGAAAAACCTGAGGTGAGAAGTGCCGAGCGTGCAGGGCCATCACAAGCGGAGGTCCGTTCGTCGACAAGGACGTACTCAGCACGCCTGCCACAAACCCAGCAGCTAGATCGATAGGCGTACTGGCCTGCTCGAGCCTGAATCCACGAAGGTTCACGATCAAGAAAACGACAATGACGACGGCCAAACCAATCTTGAGTTGTTGAGACGATGCAACGTTGAGGATCACCAGCCCAAATGGTGCACCGACGAATGCGGCAAGAGTGAGCCGCTTCATCGTCGAACGGTCACCGTGATGGCGCTCGGTCCACGCCTGACCACCACTTGTGAACGTTCCTAATGTCGCGGCGATCACTACTGCAGTTTCGGTGGGAACCGCCATCGACATGAGCGGAACAGCCAGAAGCGCGAACCCGAATCCAGTAACGGTCTGAATCAACGATGAAAAGAGCACCGCAAAACCGATAAGTACGAACTCTGAAGTCGACAATGCGGCCTCAGTCGACCTCAAGGAGAAGCAAATCGTCGAGTGTTTCGCGTCGAACGACGAGACGAGCGTTGCCATCAGCAACGAAGACAACCGCAGGACGCGTGACCTTGTTGTAGTTCGACCCCATCGAATGCCCGTAGGCGCCCGTAACCGGTGTGGCGAGAATGTCACCGACGGCGAGATCAGCAGGAACAAGAGCGTCGCGCACAAGGATGTCGCCCGATTCACAGTGCTTTCCGACAACCGTCACGACACGATCTCGATCGGCTGCGACTTCACGCGGCAGAAACGCCTCGTAGCCACTTCCGTAGAGCACTGGGCGAGGGTTATCGCTCATGCCTCCGTCGACCGATACATAGGTACGGATATCCGGGATCTCTTTGATGGTGCCCACCGAATACAAGGTGATCGCAGCCTGGGCGACGAGTGCTCGACCAGGTTCGGCGGTGACATGTGCCGTGATGCCGGCGGCCGCGCATGCTGCCCGTACAACCTCGCCCCATTCGGTGATGGATGCAGATTCCTCTCCGGCGACATAGGCGACGCCCAATCCTCCACCCACAGAGAACTCGGGCAATTGGTGCTTCTGAAGAAATGGCGCCATGACTTCGATCGCCATCTCGAAGAACTCGGCGTCGAACACCTGCGAACCGATGTGAGCATGAAGGCCAACGAGGTCGATCGCTGGTGAAGCGGCTGCGCGAAGTACCGCAGCATCGGCTTGGCCGCTGGCCAACCCAAAACCGAACTTCGAATCGTCTTGGCCGGTGCGAACAAATTCATGTGTATGGGCTTCGACGCCAGGCGTAACTCGGATCAACGCTCGAGGCACAGGAAGCCCTTCGGCCACAAGTGCTTCGATGCGGTCGATCTCATCGAACGAGTCGATGATGATCCGCCCGATACCTTCAGACATCGCGGTTCGAAGTTCTGCGCTGCTCTTGTTATTGCCGTGCAGAACTAAGCGGTCGGCCGGCACGCCGGCAGCGCGAGCCACGTGATATTCCCCGCCAGTCGAGACGTCGAGGTTGCAGCCTTCCTCAGCGGCCAGTCGCGCCATCGCCGTGCACAGAAACGCCTTGGTTGCGAAGTTGACCCCAACCCCGAACGCCGCGACCGCTTCACGACAACGAGCTCGAAGATGCGCTTCGTCGTAGACAAACAACGGCGTGCCGAATTGTTCGGCCAGTTCCAACGTGTCGCAACCACCGATGATGAGTTGACCCTTGTCGCCAATCGTGGCGGTGTCGGGCAACAGTGAAAGTGGAAGCGAGTTCATCAGGCCCTCACATCTGGTCCGGCGCGCTAACGCCCAATAGGTCGAGACCGATAGCAAGACCAACCGAGGCAGCTTCGACAAGGTGCAAGCGCGCTTGCGTAAGTTCGCCCGAGACACCATCGCCCATTACATAACAGTCGTGGTAAAAGCCGTGCACCGCTCCTGCAAGTTCTCGCACCCACGTTGCTATGCGATGCGGCGCGCGATCAACGGCGGCAGTGGACACCGTGTCAGGAAGTTCAGAGAGCACGCGAAGAACTTCAAGTTCGCGCTCATGAGTCAGTAAAGACAGGTCGACCTGCGCGATCGGCAGAGTCGCGACGCTTCGTTCCACCGCAACACGGAAGATTGATTGGATCCGGGCGTACGCCATTTGGACGTAATAAACGGGATTGTCCATGGCACGACTCTTGACGACGTCGTAGTCGAACGTTTGCGTTGAATCGATCGACTGAAGCAGATATGTGAGGCGCGCAGAATCGGCTCCGACCTCGTCAAGGACTTCGGAGAGCTCGACGATGTCGCCCGCTCGCTTCGAGAAACGAACCGGTTCGCCGCCCTTCAGCAAGTTGACCAACTGAATGATTGCGCATTCGAGTTCTGCTGGGTCATGCCCAAGCGATTGCATCGCGGCCTTCATGCGCGGCACATACCCGTGGTGGTCTGCACCCCAGACATCGATAAGAAGGTCATACCCGCGCGAAAACTTGTCGCGGTGATAGGCGATATCGGGGAGCAGGTAGGTGAACTCGCCATCACTTTTGATGAGCACGCGGTCTTTATCGTCGCCATAATCGGTGGAACGCAGCCAAACTGCGCCGCCTTCTTCGTAAACAACACCGCGTTCGCGTAGGTCGGCCAATGTCACATCGATTGCTCCGGAGGCGACCATTGACTTTTCGCTAAACCAATTGTCGAACTCAACATTCATGCGGCTGAGCGTCAAGCGATGATCGGCAACCGCGCGTTCTTCGCCCCATTCAAAGACATCAGCATCGGCGGGCAATTCCGCAGCCCAATCGACGATGTACTCCCCTTGATAGCCACCTTCAGGAAGTGGAGTTCCGTCGCGGCGCGCGATGAGCGACGCAACGAAAAGTTGCATCTGCGTTCCACGATCATTGAGATAGTTCTCACGATCGACGTCGTAGCCGCAGCGTTCAAGGATGCGAGCAAGCGAATCGCCGTAGGCCGCGCCGCGTCCGTGACCCGCATGGAGCGGTCCTGTGGGATTGGCGCTGACGAACTCCAGCAAAACCTTGGTGCCCGTTCCGATCGAGGATGTGGCGTACTTCTCGATGCCGGCGTTCTCAACATCGACAAGCACGTCGTGAAGCCAAGAATCGGCCAAGCGAAAGTTCACGAACCCTGGTCCCGCGATTTCCACCGACGTGACATGAGCAGGCAAGTCCGCAGTAAGAATCTCGGCCATTCGGCCCGCCAATTCACGCGGATTCCATCCGGCGGCCTTCGCTGTCGCCAAAGCGATATTCGAGGACCAATCGCCGTGTTCGCGGTGGGCGGGACGTTCGAGATGGACCGATTCAGGGATCGGTTGAATCTCAAGCGTCGACAATGCCGATCGCAGGGCGGCGGCGAGGGTGTCGCGAATCACTGAGGGGGTCTCCCCGGGCGGGCGGTCGGGTGATGTGGAACCGTCGAACCCTACCCCCGCGGCCCCATCGACCCCGCGCCCAGTTTCGTCAGTCGCACCCACAGTCATCGTCTTCTCGGCGATCACCAGTAATGCCACGTTGACCTCTGCGCCCTACGATCAAGGGCCAATGACCATCCCCCCGACCTCCGATCTGCCCGACACGATGCTCGTTCGCGGCGGTCAGCCCGTTAGTGGCGAGATCCATGTCCGCGGTTCAAAGAACGCTTTGCCGAAGGCAATGGTCGCTGCACTGCTTACTGTTGAGCCGTGTCGCCTCACCAATATCGCAGCGATCACCGACATCGGAGTCGTCGACGAGCTCATCAGCATCGCCGGCGGAACTGTTGTCCACGAAAATGACACCGTCGTCATTACCGCACACGAATTCCGTGCACTCGGCGAAGACGACGTCATGCGCCTTCACGCAGCGAGCCGAATTCCTGTTCTCACGACTGCTGTCTCGCTGCATCGAACCGGGCATGCAGTCGTTGCTGCTCCTGGCGGTTGTTCCATCGGACCGCGGCCGGTCGACTTTCACCTCAATGTCTTGCGCGCATTCGGAGCGCGTGACGTCCATCGCGAAGACATCATCGAGCTGCATGCCGACCACATGCGCGGTGCTCGCATTGCACTCCCCTTCCCTAGCGTCGGCGCTACCGAACAGTTCCTGTTCGCCTCAGTGCTCGCTGAAGGCGATTCAGAATTATCGAATGCTGCGATCGAACCTGAGATCCTTGACCTCATCGCTGTTCTTCAAAAGATGGGTGCAATCATTTCGGTCGAACCCAATCGAACGATTCGTGTTACTGGTGTTTCTGAACTCGGCGGGTTCGAACACCGCGTCATCGGTGACCGCCTCGAAGCGGCATCCTGGGCATCGCTTGCACTTGCAACCGGCGGGACGATCACTGTCCACGGCGTTCAGCAACAGCTGTTTTCAACGTTCTTAAACATGTACCGCAGAGCCGGCGGAGATTTCACCATCGATGCCGACGGCGACACGCTCACATTCCATCGTGCTCGCCGAATGCTCCGCCCGTTGGCTCTTGAGACCGATGTTCATCCCGGATTCATGACCGACTGGCAATCGCCGTTCGTCACTGCACTCACACAGGCCGATGGCGTGAGTGTCGTGCATGAAACGGTCTACGAAGATCGACTCGGATACACCGACGCATTGCGCAGTTTGGGTGCCCAGATCCAAGTCTTCACCGAATGTCTTGGACCAACGCGTTGTCGATTTGGCGCTGCGAACCACCGCCATTCGGCTGTTGTTGTTGGTCCCACCAAGTTGCACGGCGCCGAACTCGTGGTCCCCGATCTTCGTGCTGGATTCTCTTACGTCATCGCTGCAGCGGCCGCTGACGGCGAAAGCCTGATTCACGGTGTCGATCTTCTTGATCGTGGCTACGCCGATTTCCGCACGAAACTTTCTGCGGTGGGCGTCGAACACCGATAGAACCAAACATTCAGCGATTGCACTGTGTTTAACAATGTCACTGAATGAGGTTGGCGGGGGCTCGGCTAGGGTCATACGGCTATCCAGCCCTCGTAGCTCAGGGGATAGAGCATCGCCCTCCGGAGGCGTGTGCGGGCGTTCGAATCGCCCCGAGGGCGCTCTCGTTCGATTCAAAATCACCATTGCGGCACTGCGGCGAGCGATGCTCAGAGCCGCTTGCCAAGAAGTTCGGGATTTTCCACTAGCCAACGACGGAGGTCCGCTTTTCTGACCTTGCCGGAGGCTGTCACTGGTAATTCATCGATCACAACAACGTGTCGGGGGACTTTAAATCCGGCCAGCGATTGACGCACATGGGCGACGAGGGCAACAGGATCGAGTTTGACCCCAGACATGGTTACAACAACAGCACAAACATTTTCACCCCATGTCGCATCGGGTACGCCGACAACAGCGACTCGAGCGACATCTCGATGTTCGAGTACTGAAGCTTCGACCTCAAGCGAGGAAACGTTTTCGCCCCCGGTGATGATGATGTCTTTCTTCCGGTCAACGACATACAGCAATCCATCCGCCATGCGACCGATATCACCTGTGTGCAGCCATCCATTGCGGAGTGCTGCTGAAGTTGCATCCTCATCATCGAGATACCCCACCATGAGCTGTTCGGCGCGAATCAGGATTTCTCCCGCTTCACCGTCAGCCACGGAACTGCCCTCATCGTCCACAAGACGCACCTCGACCCCGACAACCGGAACGCCAGCTGCCTCGAGCAGACTCGCTTCCCCATCAAGTCCCCGTCGATGGGCTGCAGCGTTTAAGAACACCGCATTTCCCGAGAGCTCAGTCATCCCGTAGCCCTGGGCGAAATCGACACCCAACAACGCATCTGCCCTTCGCAACAACGAGGTTGGCATCGGTGCCGCGCCGTAGGCCATTGATACGAGCGAACGAAGTTGCGTAACACGGCCGGGTTCTACTTCGAGAAGTTCAACCAGTGACGCGAGCATGGTTGCCGCGAGTGACGTCGAGGTCACATGTTCGCGCTCAACGGTTTCGCAGAATTCTGCTGCTGCGAAACCGGGCATGAGGACAACAGGTCGGCCATGAGCGTGTCGATGGATCACGTTGTAGCCAGCCACATGACATAACGGGAAGGGAAAGACATACACGTCGTCGGCACTGACCGGTCGCGCTGCAGCGCTTGCCGCAACCGAAGCCAGCAGGCCTTTGTGTGACAACAATGCACCCTTCGGCGCCGCGGTAGTTCCGCTCGTGAAGAGCAGCCACGCCGCTGACTCGGGATCGATACGGTGCTCGACACCCTCATTGCCGGCACCATCCACCAGAGCAGACCATGCTGCCCAGTCGAACAGCGGCGGTTCGACACCCACGTCGCGAAGTCGACCGAGATCTACTTCATTGCCAACAACAATCCCTGCTCCCGAACGATCGAGCATGGCCGCAAGTTCTTGTGCGTGGAGGCGATGATTGAGAAAGACAAGCAAGCGACCGCTCGATGGCACCGCGTAATACAGCTCGATCCACGTGCGGTGGTTCGGACCGATGACTGCAACGGGCGCCATCGCATCGAGAAGTCCATCGACTACGGCAACCGTCGCCGAAATGCGCTGATTGAGTTCAGCAAATGTGACCTCCCCGATGTCATCGACCAAGGCGACCGCGTTTGGTCGCTGCTCCGCGGCCTGTCGTACGACACCGGCGAGTGTCCCGGCGATACCGCTCACTTGCAGACGACGCCTTCAGGGGCCTTGCCTGCTTGAACCCCCACCAATTCGGTGACTTCGCCCGGTTTCACCGTGGTGACCGGCCCGGTTGTGGTCGAGGTTGAGGAATCAGAAGCACTCGCAGTTGTTGTTGTCGTACTAGCCGGCACTGGTTCGGCGAGAACTCCAGTGAACGAAGAGCCGAGAAGGAGCACTACCGGGGCTGAACTCTTGAGAGTCTTATCAGACTGCATCCCAGCAGTGCCCCCGAGTTGACGACGAAGGAGATCAGCCTGTTTTTCGAAGCCGGGCAAATACTTAATCGATGTAGAAGTCTGCGATTTAGAAATGTCGCCGCCCGAGGTCGCCATGAATCCAAGTTGCTTCAATCGAGCAGCGACTTCAACAGCACGACCCTTGATTCCTGTTGCATTCGTGACACTCACCACAACTGATCCCGGTGTGACAGTCCCGGCAGGAGCGCCACGGAAGACATTCAGAACATCTTCCGCAGCTGCGGTATCGAGGCGAAGAATGCTGGCACCGCCACTCGTCATGTCCAGATACACCGGCAATGCGTGAGTGACGATCTGGTTGCCCGAGAATCCCTTGAATGATTTTCCGAGCGAGACCAGGTCTCCGATACTCAGTTTTGAATCGAGGCTCAGATTGTCGGCGGTCGACGACACCAAACTATTCACTGCCTTGAGATCCATCGATCCAAACTTCGCCTGGGCTCGATCAAGCATCGTCCGCATGAAGATGGTTTGGCGCGAGATACGGCCGAGGTCAGCACTCGGATCCTCAATCCATTTTTTGGTTTTTGGATCGAGGTATTCGAGGTGACGCGAACGGGCGTAGGCCAGCGCAGCATCGCCATTGAGAGTTTGGCAACCAGTACTCAACATGTAGAAGCCCGAGCTTTTGTCCCTAACTTGATTCTCGAAATAAAGCGGGATTCCTCCAACGGCTTCAGTGATCCCCTTGAAACTCTTGAAGTTGATTTCGACGTAGTGATTGATATCGATGCCGAAATCAGCCTTGATTGTGTTGATCAATCGTTGAGCACCGTCGGCGCTGTCTTTTCCTTGAGCAAACGCAGTGTTAATGCGTTCTTCACTGCCAGATGGCTGAATAGGTACCCACAAGTCACGCGGGAACGAAATGAGATCGACGGTCTTGTTCTTCGAATCAACCCTCGCAACCATGATCGTGTCAGAGCGTTGGCCAGTTTCTTGCGCTCCTGGCCCATTGAGGAATGCTGAAGAATCGGCATCTGATTTCGACACAACGGCGCGGCTGTCCGACCCGACAATCAGGAAGTTCTGCACCCCTCCCGACGAAGCGGCAAGCGCCAACGAATCGCGATGAATTTGATTGAAGCGATACCAGCCATAGCCCGCGACTGCTGCAAAGCCGACAGCGATCAGGACAACCACTCCGATGCCGACCTTCAGGGCCGCCTTACCCCGCTTAGGTGACTTGGCATGACGAAAGTTTGGCGCCGAACTAGCGCCAGCCGACCCCGGCGCTGCTGGTGTCTTCGATGAGCCAAGCACCCGGCGATCAGGAGAGGCGGAAGGGCGTCTTGGAGGACTACCGGGATCCCATGGGGGTACCGATCCTCCCGACGTGGGGGGTACATCAGACATGACTCATTTATGGTACTCGGGGCGCTTTGCGGCCCCCCGTCACCCCCTTCAAATCAGGCTGTGACCTTGGGCTCCTTGGGAAGACCCAACACTCGTTCTCCAACAATATTGCGCTGAATTTGAGAGGTCCCACCCCAAATGGTCTCGGACCGGCTGAAGAAAAACGACGACTGCAGTGCGTTCGCCGGGTACTGCCGATTGACCGCTCGTCGGCCATAACCAGGCACCGATTCTTCAGAACCAGAATCGCCAAGCAACAACTGTGCTTCGGGGCCAAGGACATCCATCGCGAGCATCATCACCTGCTGGTGATACTCACTCCAGAAAATCTTGTTCGTTGCGCCGAGAGCAGCTACGCCGAAGTCTTTGCGATTCTGCACAACCGCTGTAAGCGAGCGAAGTCCGTTAATGCGCATGATCTGAACTTTTGACCAAGCAAGCGCAATGCGCTGACGGATCAACGGGTCGTTAATCGACCCATTGTGCTTCGCAACCTCGATGATGTGATTCAGCTCATTTTCAAAGCGGCGATAGCCAGTTGTTGCTGATGTTCCGCGTTCAAAGCCGAGCGTGGTCATCGCTACCGACCATCCGTTGTTCAATCCACCGACAACATTTTCCTTCGGGCAGCGAGCGTCCGTGAAAAATACTTCAGCGAATTCAGAGGATCCATCGACCTGTTTAATCGGGCGAACTTCAACGCCGGGCTGATTCATCGGGCAAAGCAAATAGGAGATGCCTTTATGCTTCGGTGCATCAGGATCGGTGCGGCAAAGGATAAAGACATAGTCAGCGATGAACCCTTGTGTCGTCCAGATTTTCTGGCCGTTGATGACCCATTCATCGCCATCGAGTACTGCCTTCGTGCCGAGATTGGCAAGATCTGAACCTGCATCAGGTTCACTGAAGCCCTGACACCACGCAATAGTTCCGGAAAGAATCTTTGGAAGGAATTCTTGTTTCTGCTCTTCGGTCCCCCACTGGAGAATGGTCGGGCCCACGAGCGTGTCGCCAAAGAAATCAGCGCGCATCGGAGCCCCAGCATTTGCAAACTCTTCGGCAACAACGACTGACTGCATTGTCGTGAGACCTTTACCGCCGTATTCCTTTGGCCATGACGCACAAATCCAGCCACCGCCGTAGAGCTTGCTCGTCCATTGATCAAGGAAAAGCGCTCGAACGTCGGCGCTCATCTCGAAACCGGGTTCGAACCATCCCTTTGGAAGGTTCTCTTCAAGCCAGCCGCGAACTTCGCTGCGATAGGCCTCTGCATCTGCCGGATAGTTCAGGTCCATAGGCGACAGTCTTCCGACACCAGCCCGGGTCGTCCAATCGTTTCACTCGAGGTCATCAATCCGTCCCCTGAGAGGTAGATTCGCCCTCTATGAGCACCACTGAGACATCTGCCAAGGCCGAGCGTTGGACGTTCCAGTGGAAGGAACTCTTTGACGAGGTCATCACCTCGGGCCTGTGCACCGGCTGTGCCGGCTGCGTCATCGCTTGTCCGCACGATGTCATTGGCTACAACCACGAAGCCGGCGGTTACAAGCCGTTCCATATCGAAGACGAACTTGGTCCAACCGATTGCGGTCACGGTCAAAAGGGTTGCACGAGTTGCACACGAGCATGCCCTCGATTCCGCTCGTGGGAACCGGAAGCCAATGAGCACCTCTTCGGCCGAGATCGAACCGAGGATGAAGTTGCCGGCATCTACTCAGACATTCTCTTAACTCGCGCCTCAGACGACATGGTCCATCGCATGGGCCAGGACGGCGGCTTAGTTTCTGCCCTCCTCATCTGGGCTCTCGACAACGACTACATCGATGGTGCACTCACGTCGTATCTCGAAGGTGGAGACGCCGCGACCTGGAAAGCAATACCTGGTGTTGCTACCAATCGCGAAGAAGTTCTCGCCGGCGCTGGCAGTCGCTACACCTATTCCGCCAACACTCTTGCGATCGACGAAGCGATAGAACGCGGCCTAAGCCGTCTGGCTCTTGTCGGAATGAGCTGCCAGTCCTCGATTGCCCCGGTGATGTGGAACCGGAAAATCGGAAAAATCTCAAAGCCGATCGTGTTCAACATTGGGCTTCTGTGTTCGAAGACATTCGACGATGCGATCTTCGAGGAACTTTTCGAAGCGAAGTACCGCATCCCGAAGGCCGAAATCACCAAGATGAACATCAAAGGTGTCTTCCAACTCTGGACTCGTGATGGCAGTTACCACGAGGTCAATCTCAAGGAATGTCACGACTGGACGCGTGAAGGGTGCACTCACTGCCCCGATTTCGCAGCCGAACATGCCGACATTTCAACCGGTGGCATTGGCAAGGACAACGACTGGACACTCACCATCGTTCGCACCGAACTGGGCCGCGAAATCATGCAACGGATGATCGCTGACGGTTCGATCGAAGCGAGGCCTGGCGACGATGATCCCGGCGCAATCGCTCTGATGCGCAAACTCGCTGAGAAAAGTCGCGCTCGTTGGCCGCAATGGGCCGAACCAGTTGTTCGCCTCGGACTTCCCGAAAAGAAGAAGCCGGCAGCAAAGTAACGCTGCGAACGATCAGCCTGCAGTCGTCGTCGACGTTGACGGAGCAGTCGTTGTTGAGGCACCGGCTCCTGACGCACACTTACTGACTGCATTCTTGATGTCAGCAGGTACCGCGTCCCACGCCTTCTCCGGATCTGACTTCAAATCACGATTGAGCGAAGTGAAATCAGCAATCGACATGTTGTTGACATACACCGAGTACATGCAGAGACAGTCAGATTGACTCGTTGCGGTGACGTCGGACTTGATCGTCGAGTCGGTCGAAGACAACGCCGGATCGAGTGTCGACGCATTCGACGCATTCGACGCATCGATAACCGTGATCTCGCCGGTCGACTTGTAGTAATTGTTGGTGCACAGTTCCACGAAGTTCTGCTGCGTGAGGGTGTTGTATTCCTTCGGCGTGTTGTTCTCTTCACAGCCGCTAAGGCCGATCATGCACACCAGGGCAAGAGCCACAACACCTGCGCCTACTCGTCGTCCCATCATTGTGCTGACCATCCTCATGAACTTGATGCCGCGTCGACCGGGGGGCGGCGGCAGGCGGTGGCAACCGTAGTCGGTGACCTCATCGTTCCCGACATCAACAATCCAAACCCGCCCGACCGGTCCGCTGACCAGAGTCGCTCGGTAGGCTCTAACTCCCATGGCCCGCACGAAATCTGCCCCCGCTCCGACGCTCGTCCTCTTGGTCCGACACGGCCAAACCCCTACGACCGGATCCACCCTTCCCGGACGCGCCCGAGGCCTTCACCTCGCCGAGAGCGGCGTCGCCCAGGCCGAGGCGGCAGCGAGCCGGATCAGCAAACTCACAAAGGTCGCCGCGATCTACGCATCGCCCCTCGAACGCACCCGCGAAACTGCCAAGCCGATCGCCCGTGAACGAAAACTCAAGGTACAGATCGATCGCGGTCTGCTCGAATGTGATTTCGGCGACTGGACCGGCAAGAAACTCGACGCCCTTCGCAAGTTGCCCGAGTGGAACACCGTGCAGCGCTATCCAAGCGGCTTCCGATTCCCGAATGGCGAATCGTTTGCCGAGATGCAAACGCGAATGGTCGGCGCGCTCGACGCTCTCGTAGCGACGCATCCGGGCCAGACCATCGTGGCGGTTTCGCATGCTGATCCGATCAAAGCGGCTGTCGCACAAGCGCTCGGCACTCACCTCGACCTCTTTCAGCGAATCGTTGTTTCACCATGTTCGATCTCGGCCATTCTCTATTCAGCTTCTGGCCCAGCAGTCCTTAGCGTGAACTCAACCGGTGACGACCTTTCGAAACTCGGACTGTCATGAGTGAGTCTTGGGAATTCACCGAACCAGACAGCATTGTTCCGGGTGTCTTTGGTGAACCGGGACGGCGCACGTTCTTCATCCAGGTTCGAGATGGTGGTCGAATTGTTTCGTTCAAGATGGAAAAGCAACAAGTTGCTGCTCTTTGCGAATACCTCGAAGGAATTCTCACCGACCTACCCGCAATCCATCCCGGTCAATTCATCGCCCCTATCTCTGCGATCAATCCGGAAGATATGCAGTGGATCGTCGGGGGGCTCGCCGTTGCGTACGAAGAAGACAACGACCGACTCATGATCGTCGCTGAAGAAATGCCCGACATCGACGGTGAAGACGACGACTTCACCGAGGATTTCGATTTTGATCCGGCCACTGCTCGCATCCGTATTACTCGCGCGCAGGTCGCGGCGTTTATCGCCGTTGGCAATGACATCGTTCGAGCCGGTCGCCCCGCCTGCCGACTGTGCGGTCGACCGATGGATCCGGGTGGCCACCCATGTCCTCGCCTGAACTAAACAGCGACGATCTCAACAAAATCGTTGCGGGCGGCGAGATCGAACTCATCGGGAAAATGCCGTGGAGTTCGAACGCAACGTTCCTCGCAGAGGCAACCTTGGGAGAGCAATCTGCCCGCGTGATCTACAAACCCCACATCGGTGAACGCCCGCTATGGGATTTCCCTGACGGACTTTGGAAGCGCGAAGTTGCTGCCTACGAACTCAGCGACGCTCTCGGCTGGGATGTCGTTCCGTTCACCATTGCTCGCGACGACGCACCACATGGCATTGGTTCAGTACAGCGATTCATCGACGCCGACTTTGAGCAGCACTACTTCACAATGCTTGAAGACAAATCAACCCATGACCAATTGCAGCGCATGGCTGCGTTTGATTTCGTGTGCAACAACACCGACCGCAAAGGCGGCCATTGTTTGATCGATTCCGATGGCCACATTTGGGGAATCGATAATGGTCTGTCATTCCACGCTGAATTCAAACTACGAACCGTCATTTGGGATTTCGGCGGAGAAGACATCGATGAAGATTTACTCAGCGACCTTCAGGAAATGATCGACGCAGGACTTCCCCGCTCCGTTGCCGAACTTCTCGGGACATTCGAACAAGATGCCATCCTCGGTCGAGCGCGCGCTCTTGTTCGCGAAGGAGTACTTCCCATCGACGAAAGTGGCCACCGCTACCCGTGGCCACTCGTCTGAGGTTTCTCAGTATCAAGCCGCAAGTCAAAACGCGATGACAATCGTTCCGATGGCAGCGAGCGGGACAAGCACGACCGCAGCGTGAAATCCATCGTTTGCGGAAATGCAGTCTGTCAGGTCAGAGTTTCGGAAAACGATGAACGCCCCATCCAAAGGCCGGGGCGTTCGTAACGCAACCTACGAACAATCAGCGGGCTTTGAGAGCCTCGATGAGTTGCGGCAGAACCTTGTGAACATCGCCGACGATTCCGAGGTCGCTGACCGCAAAGATCGGCGCTTCGGCATCTTTGTTGATGGCGATGATGTTCTTAGAACCCTTCATACCGACCATGTGCTGAGTCGCACCGGAAATACCGGCAGCGATGTACACCGTTGGCTTAACGACCTTGCCGGTCTGTCCAACCTGGTAGCTGTAGGGAACCCAACCAGCATCGACGATGGCGCGTGATGCACCAGGGGCGGCGTTGAGAAGCTTGGCCAACTCTTCGATAAGGGCGTACTTTTCCTGCTCGCCCAAACCACGGCCGCCCGAAACCACGACGGCGGCTTCGTCAAGCGACGGGCCTTCACGCTCTTCAACGTGACGAGTGATGACCTTTGCTCCGGCGCTCTTGCCGCCGTCAGGAACGGCGATGGTCTCGACTGCTGCAGCACCGCCACCAGCGGACTCGGCAACAAACGACTTCGGACGCACCAGCACAAGGTGAGGACCAGCAGCGGTGAAGGTTGTCTTCACGTCGGTAGTTCCACCAAACACGGGCTCAGTCGTTACGAGGCTTGACCCGTCGACCTCAAGGTCGGTGTTGTTGGTGATGACTGTGCGATCGAGCTTGACCGAAAGTCGACCAGAGATGTCACGGCCGTAATAGGACGTGGCCGCAATGATCGCGTCGGGGGCGTTGCCGCCGTCGACCAATGCTGCGATTGCACCTGAGACCGGAACGCCCGGGAGCGCACCAGCAAGATCGCCAGTTGTGTAGACCTTCGACGCACCGTACTCACCGAGTTGGCCAGCAACCGCGTCGGCGTCGCCACCGGAGTAAATCGCTTCGACCGTGTCGGCGAGTGAACGAGCCTTGGTGAGTAGTTCAAGTGTGGTGGTGGTGACTTTGCCGTCTGTTGCTTCGGCGAGCACCCAAATCTTCGAAAGAGCCATGATCAATTCCTCCTAGAGAACCTTGAGATCGTCAAGGAAGGCGACGATCTTCTCAACGGCGGTGCCGTCATCTTCGAAGACTTCACCAGCCTCGCGAGCGGGAGCTTGGGCAATGGACAGGATCTGTTGACCAGCACCGGCCCAACCGACCTGACTGGCGTCGAGACCAAGGTCGGCAACGGTGAGCGTGTCGACCGGCTTTGACTTCGCCGCCATGATGCCCTTGAAGGACGGGTAGCGAGGTTCCACAACACCAGCAGTCACCGACACAACGGCGGGAAGCGGGCATTCGACATCGTCGTAACCATCTTCGGTCTGACGCTGGATCTTGACCGTGCTGCCTTCAACACTGATCGACTTGGCGAAGGTGACCGACGGAAAGTCGAGCAGACCAGCGATCTGCTCGGGAACCGTGCCGGTGTAACCGTCGCTTGATTCAGTCGCGGTGAGAACAAGGTCTGCACCTTCGACACGCTGAATGGCTTTGGCGAGCACCTTGGCAGTGGTGAGTGCATCGCTACCAGCGAGTGCATCGTCACTGACGAGAATGGCCTTGGCCGCACCCATGGCCAGCGCGGTACGAAGACCAGACACTTCACCATTAGGAGCCATAGACACGAGCGTGACTTCACCGACACCGGCAGTGGTCACAAGTTGCAGCGCCATCTCAACACCGTACGAATCAGATTCGTCGAGGATGAGCTTGCCGTCTCGCTTCAGGGTTTTAGTAGTGGGATCCAACGCTCCGGGATCAGCCGGGTCCGGGATCTGTTTGACACAAACGACAACGTTCATGGTTCGAATCCTGCCCGCAGAATGGGGTCGGGGCCAAATCACACGACAACGTTCTTTGAGGAGACGGGCCACGACGTCACCTTCGGGCCTCCGCTACGGTCCAAGACCTTGTGAAGCTGCTGCTCATAGTCAATCCTTCGGCCTCTTCGGTCACTGCCCGGGGACGGGTGGTCATTGCCAAAGCCCTCGCTGCCGACCATGTCGTCACGGTTGCCGAGACGACACGGCGCGGCCATGCCACGCGGTTGGCAGCATCGGCCGCCACAGACGGAACCGACGTCGTTGTCGTACTCGGCGGAGATGGCACGTTGAACGAAGCAGCAAACGGCCTGGCCGGAACCTCAACCGCTCTCGCTGCGGTACCCGGAGGATCGACCAACGTGTTCGCTCGCACACTGGGTCTTCCCGATGATCCGATCGAGGCGACCGGAGCGCTCCTCGATGCACTTGCCCAAGGGTCGATCAAGCGCATCGGTCTCGGATCTGTAAATGGTCGCTATTTCCTTTTCCATGTCGGCATCGGTTTTGATGCAGCCGTAGTCGCGGAAGTTGAACGTCGCGGCTCGCTGAAGCGGTGGGCAAACCACGCGCTGTTTGGCTGGGCAGCATTCGACACATGGATTCGAAAATACGACCGTAAGCGATCTCATTTTGCAGTGCGCGTCGAAGGTAAACCAACAGTCGATGACGCGATGTTTACGATCTGTCTCAATACGGATCCGTACACTTTCATTGGAACTCGGCCGTTCACCATTGCTCCCGAAGCCACTCTGGATCGACCGCTCAGCATCGTGACGTTGCGAACTCTCGATACAATTCCCCTCGCTCGCATACTTTCTTCAACACTTGGCTCAGGAAAACGTCTGCGAAATGATCGCAACGTGTCTTTTCACTCTGATGTCACTCACATAGAAATCGATGGCTACGGACCGGTTCCGCACCAGGTCGATGGCGACTATCTCGGCGACGTCGAGCACCTCGAACTTCGCTATGTACCTGACGCTTTGTCGTTAGTTATTCCTCGAACTACTCCTGACTGAGGACTTGGCGACAAAATCTTGGGACATTCGTAACAATCGCGTCGACTCCGACCTCTGAAAGAGTGCGGATCTCTTGCTCTCCATCGACGGTCCAAACATTCACCGCAACCCCAAGCGAGTGCGCTCGGTCGACAAATTTCCGATCGACGAAACCATGCCAGGGATTGATCGCTACGTGTCCGTCTCTTGCTGCACGCTCCAGATCAGACTCAAGTGACTCCCCGCGAGCATTGAGGAGCCCAGTGGGAAGTGTCGGGGCCAATGCCCGCACTTCATCAACGATGTCGTGATCAAACGACGTGACCAGAAATTCGCGTCCTTCATCGGAGGAAACAAGAAGCTCCACAACGCGTTCGATAAGAAGCGAGCGAAGTGATGCCAACCCATCGGGTTTGATTTCAACATTCACCCCGAGCGGCCAACACGATCGGAGCACGTTACGAAGCGTGGGAATGAAATCGGGCAGCTCGTTCACTGCCAACTCACCGATGAACCGACCATCGGCCAAAAAAGGGTCGTGATGCACGATGACCTCGCCATCAGAGGTGAGATGGACATCGAGTTCCACCCAGTCAGCACCCTGTTCAACCGCTTCGACGAACGCCTCAACCGTATTGCCCGGGGGAACTGCCGCCGAAGCACCCCGATGCGCCACTACCAATGCCATTTCCCCACCGTAGGCCGATCGCAGCCAAGGTTTGGGCCGAACTTCACCAGTGTTCTTTCCGTGTCATTTGTCACAAATGATTCGCAAACATCGTACCCACCCCGGCATCGCGGGCTCTGACCTCAGCATTTGCAAAGAACCCCTTGCGCGTGCAGGGGGTCACCGCTACGTTTTCGCCGCTCAGCCACACACGTCCGGGTCCGTTCGAATCACTTCTTGATTCACACGGTGCGGAGAGGTGGCATGAGCACACATCACACGGATCGGCTGGAAAACCGCTTCGTGTCCCCTGATCCTGGAGGAACCGTGGCCTTGACCGCGCCCTATTCAATGACCCTGAACACAATCGCCGATGACTGGCGAGATGAATCCGCTTGTCGCGACACCGATCCCGATCTCTTTTTCCCGGTCGGTACCACCGGCCCGGCAATTGAACAGATCGAGAACGCCAAGTCGGTGTGCACCGACTGTGAAGTTCGCCAGCCCTGCCTCGACTTTGCTCTCGCCACGAACCAAGACTCTGGCATCTGGGGTGGCACCTCAGAAGAAGAGCGTCGCAAGCTGCGTCGCCAGTGGCTCGCCGCTCGCCGTAAGGCATCCTGAGCCCCACGCCTTGAGTCACTGACTCACTCCCACGACCTCCCTACGGGGAGGTCGTTGTCGTTTTCCGCCGAGCGCAAGAGTTCAACGACGCACAGGCACCGAGATCCGCACAACGGTGCCTGGGCGGCCCGGCGTTCCTTCGCCAGCCGAGAAACCGATGGTTCCACCCAATTCGGTCGTGACAAGCGTACGAACGATTGAGAGACCCAATCCGGTGCTGTCATCGATGGTGAAGCCTGACGATGTGCCGACACCGTTGTCGGTCACGGTCACCCGCAACCTCGTTCCGGTGTTCTCAAGCTCGACGAGCACCGTTGCATCATCGGTCGGACCAGACGGAAAAGCGTGGTCGACAACGTTCTGCAGAAGTTCAGTGAGCACCACAGCGAGTGGTGTTGCGACATCGGCAGGAAGGATGCCGCCGTCTCCGACAACCGAGAACCGGATAGGACGCTCTGGCGAGATGAGCCCTTCTTCCACCATCCGTACCAACGGGCGGACGATCTCAATGAAAGGAACATCGTCACCAATCGTGAGCGAGAGCGTTTCGTGCACGAGCGCAATTGAACGGATCCGACGAACCGACTCTTCCACCGCAGCCTTTGCTTCCGGAGAGGACAAGCGCCGCCCCTGTAATCGCAGGAGCGCAGAGATCGTCTGCAGATTGTTTTTCACCCGGTGGTGAATTTCACGAATAGTCGCATCTTTCGACAGCAACATGAGATCACGGCGACGGAGTTCCGAAATATCTCGCATGAGCACCAGTGCCCCGGTCACTCGTTCTTCAGACACAAGCGGAATGATGCGCAACAAGATCGTGACATCTGGACCGCGTCCAATTTCTTCTGCAGTCGGCCGGGCGAGCGTGAATGCCGCGCGCACTGGCGTATCTGGCAATCCGAGTTCGCCAAATCGTTCGCCTTCTGAATTCGCATGAACGCCAATTCGATGCAGCGCAGAAATCGCATTGGGCGAAGCGAACTGCACTCGTTCATCAGCGTCAAGCACCATCACGCCATCGCCAACCCGCGGCATAACGACGCCACGTTCATCTTCGCCTGAGAATGGAAATTCCCCCGCTGCAACCATCTCTGCAAATCGATTGAACACGTCGAGATAGGTGCGTTCAAGAACTCCGTCTTGACGGGCAACGTGCTGGTTCGCGTCTTTGGTGAGTACTGCAATCGTGCGTCCGCCATACCGAACAGGAATGCAGGTTTCACGAACGAGATCTTCGGTAGCACCCGGAGGAATCTCGCCTTCGGAGACCTTGCCGGTTGCGAAGGTTTCGCCCACAAGTGGACGTTCGGCCGCTGTGACGACGCGACCAACCCAGTCGTTTGTAAAAAGCGTCTGGCTTGTGGTCGGCCGAATCTGTCCGAGAACAACCATTGAATGCTCGTCGTCGGCACTTCGATCGCGACCGAACAACATGAGGTCAGAGAAACTCAGGTCAGCGAGTAGACCCCAAGTCCCAAGCAAACGCTGAAGATGATCTGTTTCTGCCGACGTGAGCCGCGACCGTTGCTGGGCGAGCTCCGCCAAATTTGCCATTGACGTGGGGCGTCGGGATCAGCCCGCGCCGAAACCGATCCGGCGTTCGCCCTCGGAGGATCCCAATTCGACATAGGCGATTTTTGCTGATGGAACAGCAATGTCACGGCCATGGCGATCGGTTAACCAGAGGACGCTTGTGGCATCGGCCAGTGCAGCGTCGATCGATGCACGGACTTCAGCGCGGTCAACACTGGACGCCATCTCTATTTCGATTTCTTTGGGTGTCTGTTGCACACCGATGCGGACGTCCACGAAGTTCCTCCTGTACGAAACCGACCTGATGGCCGGCGCCTCATGCTAGGTCGCGAGACCGAGCTGTTATCCCAGCAACTTCAGACCGGCGTTGTAGCGCCGGGTGGGAGCGAGTTCAAGGTCAATAACCTCGGCGAGCGCTCGAATGGCGAGCGCAGCCTCGCTCTCGGGATCCACGGCCACGATCGGGTTGCCGTCGTCAGATCCCTGACGAAGGGCAGTCACCAACGGAACCTGGCCGACGAAGCGAACACCAAGGCGCTCAGCCAATTCGGCTCCGCCGCCCGCTCCGAACAACTCGTAGCGCTTGCCATCGTCTCCGGTGAACCACGACATGTTCTCGATGACACCCTTGACTTCGATGTTCACCTTTTCGGCCATGAAGGCTGCGCGTTGTGCAACCTTCTGCGCGGCCGGCTGCGGCGTGGTGACGACGTAGAGCTCGGCACGCGGGAGGAACTGTGCAATCGACAACGCGATGTCGCCGGTTCCAGGCGGAAGATCAACAAGAAGAAAATCTGGTTCGTCCCAAAAGACATCGGTGAGGAACTGCTCAAGCGCTTTGTGCAACATCGGTCCACGCCAGATGACGGGCTGATCTTCCTCGACAAAGAAACCCATGGAGATGCACCGAACGCCATGCGCCTCGGGCGGAACAATCATCTCGTCAATGATCGTGGGCGTGTGATCGACGCCCAACATGCGCGGAATCGAGAAACCCCAGACATCGGCGTCGACAACTGCAACTTTGTGCCCACGTTGGGCAAGTGCAATTGAGAGATTTGTGGTGATCGATGATTTGCCGACACCACCCTTGCCTGAAGCAATCAGCAAAACACGCGTTGAGCTCGACGCGTCTGCAAAAGGAATCACCCGACCTTCGGCATGACCGTGAGCCTGATTTGTTCCCGCAGTCGATGCAGGATCACCGTGAAGGAGTTCGCGAATACCAGCGCGTTCTTCATCGGTCATGACAGTGAAATCAAGATCGACGCGATCGATTCCATCGAGAGCGACGATCGCGTTCGTAACTCGATTTTGGATTTCGTTGCGCAAAGGACAGCCAGCAACCGTGAGCGCAATCTGGATGGCCACGACGGGGCCATCGATCGCGATGCCGCGGACCATCCCGAGGTCGACGATGCTTCGGTGCAGTTCGGGGTCTTCAACGGGGCGAAGTACCTCGATGACATCGGCATCTGTGATGGACATTTAGGGGGTCTCGCTTCGGGTTGGGGAATTTCTCTTACGGCAATAGGTAGAATACCGAGGTGGAACAGGCGACCCTCAGTCCGACCGAATTCAGTTCGGTGGTTACGGCGATTACATCGGCCTTTGGCGATCCCACTCGCCGCGAGATCTACCTGTTCGCCCGAGCTTCTGAGGCCGGAGTTACCGCCAGCGCGGTGGCCACCCAGTTTGATCTCCATGCCAACGTAGCTCGCCATCATCTCGACAAACTCACCGCTGGTGGGTACCTCGAAGTCGCTGTTGCCCGCGGTGGCACCGGCGCCGGTCGCCCATCCAAGCGCTACACCGCGACCACAAAGGGCGATCATCTCGATCTTCCCGTTCGCCACGACGATGTGTTGATCACACTGCTGGGGCGCGCGCTCGAGATGCTTCCGCGCGATCAGGCCGAGGCAATGGCCGAAGAGGTCGGTATCGAATACGGCCGCGTCATGGCGCAACGCCTCGGCGAAGGAGTCGATCGCAACCAGTCAATTCAAGCAATCTTGCAAACGGTTGCCGACGCGCTCACTGCCCAGGGATTCGCGGCGCACGCTGAACGCCGCAATAACGAACTACGCATCGTGTCCGAGCACTGCCCTTTCGGCGATGCGGTTATGGCGAATCCCGTCATTTGCGCCGTTGACCGCGGAATGATGAAAGGCATGGTTGCCGAACTTCACGGTGGCGATGCCACGATCGCACTCGAGTCGTCGAAGCCCATGGGCGACGATGTGTGCATCACATCACTCGAAGCCTGACCGTCGTGGCCCGCCACTACCTCGACTACGCATCGAGCTCACCACTTCGCGAGGGAGCGCTCGTTGCCTTCACCGAGGCGCAGTCGATGCTGGAACAAGCATCGATCAGTGATCCAGGTCGTATCCACCAAGAAGGCATGACCGCCCGGGTGCTCCTCGAAAATGCTCGTGAGCAGATCGCCAGTCTTCTTGGAGCAAAACAACGAGAAATCATTTTCACCAGCGGCGCGACCGAATCCATCGCTTCCGCAACGTGGGGCGCAGTTCGCCGCAGCGCGAACACAGGAACCACACCACACGTCGTGCACTCAGCTGTCGAACACTCCGCCGTTCGCCGATCAAGCGAGATGTTTGCGACAGCATTTGGCGGTTCCGTCACGGTCGTGGGTGTCGACCCCACTGCTCGCATCGATGTCGACGAATTCGTTGCTGCGCTTACACCCTCGACCTCGCTCGCGCACCTGCAGTGGGGAAATCACGAAGTCGGCACGTTGCAACCGTTACGCGAGATCGCCGGCGCGTGCCATGACCGCGGAATCCTCCTACATGTCGACGCAGCCCAAGCTGTAGGTCGTGTCACAGTCGTACCGAGCGAACTCGGCATCGATCTTCTTTCGTTCAGCAGTCACAAGTTTGGCGGACCCGCTGGAATCGGCGGACTATGGATCCGCCAGGGATTGCGACTCGAACCTCTTCTCACCGGTGGTGAACAAGAACGAGCACGACGCGCTGGTCTTGAGAACATCGCGGCAGCGATCGCATTTGGTGCCGCGGCCCAAGAACTCGATGCGGCAACACTCGCCGCAGAATCGGCCACCGCTCGCCAATTACTGGCAACAGCCGTGGGCAATCTGACAGCGATCGACGGCGTATCGCTTCTCGGTCCCGCCAATCCGGATCTCCGCCTACCCCATCTCGTCTGTCTCGGAGTCGCCGGCGTTGAACCTCAGGGAGTCGTCCTCGGTCTCGACCGCCGCGGCATTGCGCTGCATTCAGGGAGTTCGTGTGCTTCCGAAGGACTTGAACCGTCACCAGTACTTGAAGCTATGGGCGTCGACGCTCAGCGGTCGCTGAGGGTTTCGGTCGGCCACAACACCACCAGTTCTGACATCGATGCCCTCTGCCAAGAACTACCCCAAGTTCTGCACGACCTTCGATCACTTGCTCAGTAGCCATTCGACTACGCGTCAGTCGTCGCGAAAACTAACGGCGTTTGGTTGACTACATTATCTGCGTGACAATCTTCCTCCTCCGTCATGCCCATGCCGGCAAACGTTCGGAATGGGCAACTGATGATCGACTGCGGCCTTTGTCCGATCGTGGGATCAAGCAATCCCAAGCGCTCACTGCAGTCGTCGGTGACATCGTGGTTGGACGCATCGTCTCGAGCCCCTACGTGCGATGCATGCAGACCGTGCAACCACTCGAAACCAAATTTGATCTCGCCATCGAAACTTCAGACGCGTTCGCCGAAGGTGCCGACGACGAGATCGCCTATCGCTTGCTACTCGCACTCAATGACGATGACGGAGTGGTCTGCAGCCATGGTGACGTCATCCCCCGCCTTCTGCGCAGGCTCGTTGCCGACGGCATGGACACAGACGGCCCACTGATCGATCAAAAGGGTTCGACGTGGATCATCGAAATGCGAAACGGCCGACCCTTCCATGGCCGTTATGTTCCGCCGTCAAAGTGAGAGGATTTAGCTCGTACGACGTGCAGCGACATCGTCTTTGACGCTATTGACCATCTGCGTCATGTACAACGGAATCTCATTCATGTCGATTGCATCGAGATCGATCTTGGCTGCAGCCCACTCGCCAGCGTTGCGTTCCAAAATCGCTCGGAACACTCGGGCGTCTGAATAGGTGGGGTCAGTTGCGATCGCTTCATTGAGATACTCCCGCGCCTTTACATCGAACTGAGCCCCGACAGAAGGCTCACTGCTTAACGCGATCGTGTGCATTACCCAACCGCGGTAGGTCATCGCCTCGACGTTGGTGGGAGAAAGCTGCAACGCCTTGTCGTAGGCCTGCACTGCGTTTTCAAACTGCTTCAAAGCCTTCGCCGAATCGCCTGCCTGCAGCGATGCTTGGGCCTGACCGGTGAGTCCCTGCGCCTGCAAGATGAGGTTGGCGCTGTCTTGGCGGGCTTCCCCAGTGAGTCCTTGCCCAGGAGCTCGAGTTCCGGCGTTGCGAAAGACCACCCAACCAGCACCAACGGCAACGAACCCAACGACGACCAATGCGAGTGCAGTTCGCTTCCAATCCCGTTGCTGCCTTAACGCTTTTACCGTTGCATTGCGATCTTCGACAGCACGGATCGCCGCAGCAGCGCGAGCGGTGTAGTCATCCTTTAGCTCTTCGAAATCAGCATCGTCGACATCGCCCGCTGCATGCTCGCGCTCGAGGTCTTGCAAAGAGCGAAGGAGGAAATCTCGTTCCTCTTCAAGCGCAACCAAAACATCGGGATCGAGATCGCGACGCCGCGGTGTGCTCGTAGCCGATTTTTTTGGCGCCGCTGTCTGGCCCTTTATCGCCGACGATTCACGTGCCGCTCGACGAGCTGCGGTTCCGCCACCACCCGTGGGCGTTGTCACCGAGATGCTCCCTCGCCGTGAGGATCGTTATCGATATCGGAGTCATCTGCTTCCGCCCGCAACGCAGAGTCGACAAGTTCCCTGTCTTCATCAGTCGCCCGTTCCGCCGGCATCGTTGACCATCGACGAAACACAATCACTAAGGCTGCGATACCGATTGCGAATGCAACGATTGGAAGGATCCACACGAGTACATTCACACCCGAGGCTGATGGCGTCAGCAAAATCCCTTGCCCGTACTTCGCGGCATAAAACGAGCGGATCTCCTCGTCGGTCTGGCCTTGTTGCACTTGTTCGGCGATCTGGCGACGAATCTCTTGAGAAGCCGGGGCGTTTGATGCAGCGACGGATTCGCCCGAACACACCGGACATTTCACCGAATTGGAGATCGTGCTCACTCTGTCTTGTGCGGTGGGCGCAGACAGCGTGCCGAACGTTGCGATCGAGAGAACTCCGACAGCGACGACGAAGACAGCGATCCATGGGCCCCAGCGGCGGAGCGGAGAACCTTTCACGATCAACGAACTCATTTTGTCCCCACCCCGGCCACGGCCATCCCGCCATTGTCAGCAATGACCGTGTCGAGACCTGATGCAGTCACGCCACCAAAGAATCCGGCAACAACAAGACCACTCGGAGCAACCATGTACGACTCAGGAACTTTCGTGACGCCGTAATCAAGTCCAATCAATCCGGTATCAGTAGAAATCACGGGCCAGGTATTGCGTTCCTTCACCCAATACGCGCTGATAGAAGCGGCATCGTCAGAGAACGCGACACTCACCACTTTTACCGGGTCGGCCTTGTGGGAATCGACAAACTGTTGGATCTGCGGATTTTCGAGTCGACAGGGAGTGCACCAGGTTGCAAAGAAATTGACGAGCACCCACTCGCCTCGATGATTGGCCATGCGAAACGTTGAGCCGTCGAGTGTCGTTCCCGAAAAATCGAGCGCCGCTTGACCAACAATGCGACTTGAGATCGGGGTGCTTGTCCCGCGCGTGGCAAGGAGTGCAATCATCCCAACTAACAAGATGCCAACGATGATTGCGGCGTTGCGAGCGAGTTTGCTACCACCGCGCGGCGGAACGAATTCTCCCGACGCGGCCGTCATGGGGTTACTCCTGTCGGTTCCTTTGGCGGTTCCTTTGGCGGTTCCATCGGCAATGGCGCCGACACTGCATCAAGAGGATTTCGTCGTCGTCCTGGGAAGACAGCAAGAAGTGTTCCGAACGCCATCACGCCGCCGCCGATCCAGAGCCACATGATGAGCGGCTGCACCGTCACTCGAATAGTGACTGAACCGTTCTCGCCATCTCTGATATCGATCACCGACAGTGCGACATCATCTTTGAACGTCGACCGAACCGACGGCGTACCAATGGTCTGATTTCCATTCGCGAACTTATTGAGCGACGGAGCCCACGGACCAGTCCCATCGATACGGATCAAGACCTGATCGACAATCTTTGCCGACTCCTGCTTTCTGTTCTGGCCTTCATAGACAAGCGTGTGCCCCGCGAACTCCGCCGATTGTCCCGGAGTGAGCGTGAACTCTGCTTGGCGCACGTAACTCGAGCTCGCGGCAAATGCCATCGCAATGATGATGACGCCGAGGTGAACAACCATCCCGCCATTTGCTCGACCGACGAATCCGCGCCATCCCTGACGACGAGTCGCAAGGGCGATCTGGCGTCCAGCCGACCCGGCGGCGAAACCTCCGAGGCCAAAGGCCAAGACTGGAATGAATCCGCGCGCACCAACGACGACTGAGAAGACCATTGATCCGACGCCGATCCATGCGGGCCAGATCAAGCGATGACGAAGAAGCTCCGCGCTTGCTTTTCGCCACGGCAACACCGGTGCGATCGCCATGAGGAAGAGCAACGTCAACCCGATGGGCATGGTCATGCGATTGAAATACGGCACTCCCACTGACACCCGATCGTTGTTCAATGCCTCGACCGCTAGCGGGAACAACGTTCCTAACAAGATGACGAAAGCGAAAGCGGCGAACAGAACGTTGTTCGCCAAGAACGCCCCTTCGCGCGATAGCGGTGAATCGATACGCCCTGGCGATCGAAGCCGGTCACCTCGCCAACCGATGAGTCCCACCGTGGAGAAAACAATGAGTGCAAAGAAACTGATGAGAGCGATTCCAATACTGGACGTTGTAAATGCGTGCACTGACTCGAGCACTCCGGAACGAGTAATCCACGTGCCGAGAATTGTGAGCGCAAATGTCGCGCACAACAGCGAGATGTTCCACACCCGCAACATGCCACGTCGTTCTTGCACCAAGACCGAGTGTAAATACGCGGTACCTGTGAGCCACGGGAGCAACGACGCGTTTTCGACGGGGTCCCAGGCCCAATAGCCCCCCCAACCCAGCACTTCATAGGACCACCACGAACCAAGAATGATGCCGACGGTGAGAAAACCCCACGCGATCAATGTCCATCGGCGGGTTGCCAGTAACCATCCCTCGCCAACGCGACCGGTGATGAGCGCGGCCATTGCAAACGCAAATGGAACAGTGAATCCGACGTAACCGAGGTAGAGCATTGGCGGATGAAACGCCATCAACAGATTGTTCTGCAGCAATGGATTGGGCCCCGGCCCGTCGAAGCCAACCGGTGGCGAGAAACCCGTGAATGGATTCGCGGGTCCGGCCATGAGCCCGAAGAAAAACACACAAACAATGAGCATCGTTAAGACAGCCCAACCCACCAGTGGATCGGCCAGCCGTTTGCGGAACTTCAGCACGACCGCAACGAGGTACCCGCCGAGAATAAGCGCCCACAAAATGATTGATCCTTCAAGCGCTCCCCACATGGTTGCGAAGTTGTAGAGCGCCGGGGTCTTTGTTGATCCATTTTCAGCGACGTACTTCACGGTGAAGTCTCGGGTAATTAACGCGCTCTCCATCGCACACGCGGCGACAAATCCACCGAGAAAGACCAGCGCTGCATACCAACGCGAAAGACGAACAAGATCGGGCCGTTTGCGGATAAGTCCATACCCAACGGTGATAACCCCGAGGACGGCAGCAGCAAGACCAAGCGTGACTCCCGCTCTTCCGAGTGCGAGATTCACGAGCCGCTCCGCATTGAGGTGACTGGGACCTGCCCGTTCGCCTCGGCCTCCGTGAGGCGTTCTTGTTCCTTCTCTTTGTAGACCTCGCTGTGCTTCACGATCATGAGATCGGAGTCATAGGCGTTCGTGCCATCCGCATTGAAGTGACCTTCGAGAAGAACCGCTTGATTCTCTTTGAACATTTCCGGCGGATCGCCAACATGGTGAACCGTGATTGGAACTCCGTTATACGAAATCTCAAAGGTCACACCTTCACCGGTTTGAGCGATGGTCCCCGGGACAACTGTGCCCTGGAGACGGAACCGCTTCACGCCCAGTGAATCGCGTTGGGCAACTGCTTCATCGGCGTTCCGATAAAAGGTGGTGGCACTTCCGAGCGCCTTGACCATCACGAAACCACCAATCGCAACAACTGCAACCAAGAGCGCCATGGCCGGAAGACTCACGCGACGCTTTCGGCGCACCACGGAAACCGCATCGTCGCCGCCTTCTGAATCTGGGCCAGTGCGCGGGGTCAGTTCCATCGACGCTTCTCCGGTGGCACTTTTTTGCTCAAGCGGCGACCACGCGCAACGGTCGCAAACGCGTAGGCGCCCATGCCGCCGAACACGACAGCCCAAGCCGCCGCTACGTAAGGCCAAGTTCCGGTGGCTTCAGCGAGGATCAAAGCGTTGCTCACGAGACCACCCCTTCGGCACGTCGTTCGGCAATTGCGGTGTCAAGACCTTCGGCATCGACCTGCTCTTCGAGCCAAGCGACACGGAATCGGTGAATGACCATCCAAATGAAGGCAAGGGTGATCGCGATGAAGCCGGTAAAGAGAGAAAAGAGCATCAAGCCCTGAATCTCTGCCCCGGAGAGGGAAAGCGTTGGTGTCTGATGCAGCGTGCGCCACCACTGCACTGACTGGCGGACGATGAAAACATTCGGAACAAGCAGCAAGCCCACGATGGCGGCACGCTTGGCTCGCACCTCGTAATCGGCAGCGATGCCTCGCACCGCGAGATATCCGAGCAGAAGAAGCATGAGCATTGCTTCAGAGGTCAGACGCGCATCCCATACCCAGAACACTCCCCAAGTGGGGCGACCCCACAACATTCCCGTTACAAGCGTGAATGCGGTGAACAACGCGGCAACTTCAGCGCTGGCGTAAGCGACGAGGTCCCACCATCGCGACTTTCGCCAGAGGAAGACCGCCGAGCCAATAGCGGTCAGGAAACAACCGACATACGAAAGCGTTGCGGAGGGAACGTGTATGTACATGATGCGGACTGCATCACTCTGATTCTCTTCTGCAGGGCTGAGAATGAGTCCGAGGAGCACGAGAACACCCAAAGCGAAAAGCGTCACGATGCCGAGAATCATTGTCGTGCGCGAGCCAGTGGAGGTGGGCCCGCTGTCGCTGGCCTCAAGCGGCCCGGCGGTCTCGGTGGTCACGATTCCTCCATCAAGGGGCCGAATCCGAAAATTCCGGCCACCACGTACACAGCGGCGAACACACTCATCAACCCAACCCACGGCCAGCCCTCTGACGGAGTTCCGCTGAGCGCTGCCTCGAAGGCTCGAGTCGATCCGATTAACACCGGAGCGAGTACTGGCAACAGTAGGAGTGGCAAGAGGGTTTCACGAACTCGGAGACCCGCAGCCACAACGCCGAAGAGAGTACCGGCGGTCGAGATGGCCGCGGTCGCGACCACGATCGTCGCTAGAAGGAGAAGCCAGCCCGTGATTGACGTGCCGTAAAGGACAGCAACCCCAACGCCAAGCAGCACTTCAAGCACCAGCAACTGAACCGCCACAGAGAGGGTCTTGCCGAGAAAAATGCCCGCTGGAGCAAGGCCAGAAAGTCGAAGGGCATCGGTCACACCATCGGCGGCCTCAACCGCAAACGACCGCTGCATCGCCAGAAGCCCGCTGAACAACACCGCTATCCAGTAGAGACCCGGAGTGGCCTTTTCGAGAAGACCACGATCGGGATCCAGAGCAAAGGCGAAGAGAACGAGAACCAAAAGCGCGAAGGGGACGACCTGATTCAGCGCAACTCTGGATCGGATCTCAAGCTTGAGGTCTTTGCGAGCAATCAGCCATGCGTCATGCAACATTGCCATCACCGCCCGCGCCCGAATCGTCGAGAGCAACTCCGCCGCCAAGCGTCACGATTTCGTCGGCCAGGTCAATCGCTCGATCCAGTTCGTGTGAACTGAGAATGATCGTCGCCCCCGCGACCGCCGCGTCACGCACGAGTTCATCGACGACGTCGCGACCTTCTTTGTCGAGACCTGCATGCGGTTCATCGAGCAGCCAAAGTTCGGGCCGACGAGCGATCAAACATGCAAGCGAGGTGCGGCGACGCTGACCTGTGGAAAGGCGACCAACAGAAACATCGCTCAACCTTCCATCGAGGCCAAGACGAACCATCGCCGATTCGGCATCGGCAAGGACGGCGCCAGCGGCAAGCGTCCAAAATCGCACATTGTCGGCAACGCTGAGTTCGTCGTACAGGCCGGTGCCATGAGCAAGCAATCCCACACGATGGCGAACCGACTGGCGATCGACGCGAAGGTCAACACCGAGAACAACGGCCTCACCCGCGGAGATCGGAACGAGACCGGCGAGCGCTCGTAAGAGCGTCGTCTTTCCTGCGCCATTCGCTCCGCGCAAAAGCACGATTCGGCGACGATCGACATCAAGATCGACACCGGCAAGGGCAGGGAATCGGCCGAGAAGGGCCACCGCCCCGCGGAGGTGGACCACGGGCTCTGTCCCGGACCGGGAAATGGGGTGGTCGGGCTCCATGGGGTGCCTTGAGGGTAGCGGCCTGCCTCGCAAGAAGACCAAGCGACCACCCTCGCTAGGGTTCGCCCGTGCAGTTCTGGAGCGTCGTGGGCGCAATCGGTCGATTCATGATGCGAGCCGGCGTCGTCATCCTCCTCTTCGTCGCCTACCAACTCTGGGGGACCGGGTTCGCAACTGCGCGCGCCCAAGACACCCTCACGAAAGAATTCGACTCACAGATCGCGCAGTATTCAGAGCCCGCAACGTCGGCGACGCAACCGCCCATCGTGACCGCGCCGAGTGATCTCCCCATTCCTCAACCTGGCGATCCCATCGCCCGCCTCACGATCAAAAAGATCGACTCTGACTTCATCATGGTGCAGGGCGTCGACCTCAAGTGGCTGCAAGAGGGCCCTGGTCATTTCCCACAGACACCACTTCCGGGCCAGCCAGGCAACGCCGCAGTCGCAGGCCACCGCACTACCTACCAAGCACCGTTCAATCGCATTGACGAACTCGTACCGGGCGACATCATCACTGCGCAGACGTTGCAAGGGACGTTCACGTACAAGGTCGATGCTCAGTTCGACACCAAAGACGGATCCACCTCGGGTCATGTCATCGTTTCTCCTAATGACCTTTCGATCCTTGATCAAGCCGGCGTCAACCGCCTCACGCTGATGGCCTGCCACCCGAAATTCAGCGCTGCCCAGCGCATCGTTGTGACAGCAACACTGACCTCAAACCCGGCGCCGGCCACTCCGATCCCGGTTACCGACGGGGTGACCACCGACGCGTCGTCCGACGCTCTCGCCGGTGGGGACTCATCTGCGTGGCCCGCCGCAATCTTCTGGTCGCTCCTTGCCGGAGTGGCGTGGTTCGGCACTTGGTGGCTCGCCCGCTACTTCACTCCGTCGCTGCTGCGTAAACGTGCCCAACGCGTGTCACGCTGGAAAGACTGGAAGTTCCTCACCACCTATGCGATCGGCACACCGATTGTTTTGGTGTTGATGTTCATCGCTTTCGCAAACATCGCCCGACTACTGCCAGCCTCTTACTGATGACGAACCCTCACCGCCGGATCGCAACCCTCGCCGCACTCGTCGTGATCACATCGATCGCGCTCGGCGCCTGCTCCTCGTCATCAAAGGGTTCCTCGGCCTCCTCCTCATCAAGCACCACAACCACCGCTGCTCCTGGTCCCACCACAACCACCACCCTTGAGCCCGAAGCCGGCGTTGGTCGTATTTCCTTCGTCTACGGCCCGGTAGTGGGCGACTGCATCGATCTGCGCTCTATGGCAACAGGCAAGGCAGTAACGACCCGGGCGCTTCCCACTGCTGATTCCACGATGAAGTCCGACAAGGACGTCATGCTTCGGCTCAATTGCGACCTCCCCCACCAATACGAGGTCATTGCGGTCCCCAATGCTGGCCTTGCATCGACACCCACAAACGAACAGTTCACCGTTGCTGCGAAAAAACTTTGCCCCGCGGCGTTCAAGACGTACATCGGGATTCCCTATCCGAGCTCATCGCTTGAAGTCGGGTGGGTGCTGCCGACCGAGGAACAGCGAAACCGCGGAGTCCAGACAATCGGCTGCACCGCGTTCGACCCAAAGGGCAAGCTCACCGGCTCAGTCCGCGACTCGAAGCGCTAGCGCTCGACAACAAACGCGTCCGCCGAACATCGCCGAAGAGGATCCACCACCCCGACGCGCGGTGGTTCTACTTTTTCCTTCATGGTGCTCGTGACCGCTGCTCTCCTCCTCGCAGTACTCCTCGTCATCGCTCTTCTCGCCAATCGTCGATCCGGAGAATTCTCCGCGACTCGAACGACCGGTCGTTCCACTGACGTTCGTCTCCCCGTCGGCGCCGACGCAGCACTGTGGTCCATCGTCGAAGTCGTACCCGATCCTCGTAACCACCTTGCCCTCACCCGTGATCTCACGGGCGAGGTTCGCATCTCAGGAACGGTTCTCGATCCCTCAATCCGCGCCAGCACATTGGTTCCGCCGCCACGCCCCGCTCCGGCTGGTGGCAGTTCGGTGAGAATTCTCACTGCAGCCGAGATCGAACGCGAAGACGCAGCCGTAGCTGCTACCGCGGCACGACTCAATCGCGCTTCCTAAGTTCAGCGCTGCTGCACAACTGCAGCGAGCGCAGCCCACGATTGTGGTGCTGCACCAAAACCAGTTCCATCGTTCGCGTCCCAATACTCCGCCCACGATGAGGTCTCGGCTCCGCGCGTAAGCATGGCTGCGAGCGCGAGCGCGTCATCATTTCGACCATGACGTCGCGCAGCAACCCAAAAGAGATAGGTGAGTTGCGGCCATGCTGGTCCGCGCCAGTACGTGCGCGCCGAGAACGTTGATTCAGCGCGGTGTACTCCTGCAGGACCGCATTGACCGCCAAATGAAGCGTTGTCAGTAAGTTCGGAAAAAACCCTTTCAATTACTGAACTATCGCTCGCTACAAGCAAAGGAAGTAGAGCGTCAAGGGAACGAATGCGGCCAGAGTCAGTCTCGGAATCGCCGGCATCAATCCACGTTCCAAGATCGTGATCCCAGCGCGTCGCCAGCACGTCTGCCACTGCGTTTGCTTTCTTTATCAATGCACTGTCGCCAGTAACCGTCGCAAGTTCGAAAGCGTTGAATGCCACCAACCCATTAAAACTACAACTGGCAACTGCGAATGAAGGATTCGAAATTGGCGAACCTTTAGAGGAATGTTCAACCGATGCGACAAGCGTTCCTTTGATCTCGCGCCAATCATCCACGTTCCATCCACCGGGACACCAGTGATCCCAACGCGGACAATCATCGCCCCCGCTTTCCCACGGATGACATAACGCGATCAGACCATCGATGCGCGACCGCGTGTCAAAGAGAAAGTTGAGTCCGGCAGTCGCTGGCCCAACGAGATCGCTGACATCGATGTTGCGACGATCTAATTCAGCAATGGCATGACCGAACATCGGGGGTTGTGTGATCGAGGAATGCCCTTCACGCTTCCAGAAGTCCCCGTGATGGTTGGGTGCATACTCGTAATCAACATGGGGAACGAAACCCTCGGAGTTCTGAGTGCGGAACAAGTGCGCCAGCTCGCTGCGGGCCCGCTCAGGCTCGCCGAGGTCTGCCCAGGTGATGGCGTGGAAGCAGGAATCCCACAACCATTGGAACGGATACACCGACGCATTCGGAACGGTGTAGCCCCCGGGGCGCCAATTGGCCTCGAGGACCGAGCGAGCCGCAGCCCGAACCTCACCGGGATCGGCCGGTAGCGTGAGGCCTTCGCCGTCGATCCCGTCGGTCACCCTCGTCCCCTTCTGGTGTCAATGTCCACGTGCGCAGTGCTTTCGTTCCGGCTTGGAGGAACCGATGGAGTCTCCATCGTGGCCGATACATGGATCGACGCGCTGCATCGTCTCGGATTCGAGATTCGAACGGTAGCGGGAGCCGGGCCGGTAGATGTCCTCATTCCTGACCTTGCGATTGGACGCTGGCCCGATGGCGCCGCCGGGCTCCACGGAGTGGGATCGGCCACTACCGCAGAAATCGACCGCCTCACTGCTGACGTTCGGTCCGCCGTTGCCGACGCCGATCTCGTGGTTGTCGAAAACCTCGGATCCATCCCGATGAATCTTCCCGCCTCAATCGCCGTGGCGAGCGCCCGTGAAGGTCTGCCGACCATCTGGCACCACCATGACCCGGCATGGCAACGCGACCGATACGCCGATGTGACCGAACTCCCCCCCCGTGAGCCAATCGAAAGCGGTCAATGGCGTCACGTGACGATCAATGAATTCACTCGCAACGAGTTCCTTGAACGAGGTATCGCAGTGACAACCATCCACAACGGCTTCGATGTCCACACTGAACTGGGCGACCGCGATGGCGAACGAGCACGACAGAACTTTTCCGAAGATGAACTCGTAATGGTGCATCCAGTGCGGGCTATCGAAAGAAAGAACATTCCCCTCGCACTCGAAATCGCACAACAAGTCGGAGCAACATACTGGCTTACCGGCCCCGCGGAAGAGGGCTACGAAGCAACGCTCAACGCCTTGCTCGCTGAGGCTCGCTCGAACGGAATCAACGTCGTTCACGAGTCATCCTCTTCGCTTGCTGACATGTACGCCGCCAGCGACGTCGTGGTCTTCCCTTCGACATGGGAAGGCTTTGGCAATCCACCGATCGACGCGGCAATTCACCGCCGGCCAGCAATCGTCAGCCATTACTCCGTCGCCGAAGAGCTCCGATCCCTCGGATTCACGTGGTTTGATCCTGAAAATCTCGAATCGTTCAGGACCTGGAGCGCAGATCCCGACCTGTCGCTTCTCGATCACAACCGCGAGGTCGTGGAATCGACGCTTTCGCTTGAGATCATGCAAGCGGCACTGACTAACCTTCTCGATGAGGCAGGCTGGTTGCCGTGACCGCTTCACCCGATTACTCAAACGACCCTGTACGCGTCCGTCGAGCCAAGATCGCTCGAGCAGCGTCACTGGCACAACGCATCGGCTACTTACTGTTTGCCATTGCCGTCGTTCTCTTCTTCATTGGTTTCTTCACTATTTTTACCGGCAACCTCGTCACAATCATTGTTGCGCTCATGGCGATTGGCTCCGCACTACTCGCCCCCGCAATCGTTGCTGGCTACGCAGTGAAAGCCGCTGAACGCGACGACCTCGAAAACGGCCGGTAACGGTTCAGACTGGCGAAAGGCCGCGGAGACCCGCCCAAGCAAGGCCTGCCACCTGTACGGCGAGTTCGTCAGCATCGAGATCGATTTCCTTCTCGAGCCAGCGTCGACAAGTGCTTTCGCCGAGTCCGACGATCCCGTAGGCCAACAAACGGCGCCGTTCGGGTCCGAGACCCTCGGCCACGATGAACTCGGCCACGGTGTCTGCCATTTCCCGTTGCACTTTGGCTGCTTGTTCAGCGAATTCGGGGTCGCGACGAACTTCGCTGTCGAACAACACGGTGAAACCATCGCGATTGGTATCGACCCAATTGAACCAAGCAGCGAAGCCCGCTTCGACCTGAGCTCGTGGTCCATCGGTCGCCGATGATGCCGCTGCGTCACGAACGGCGGAACGAAGTCGAACGGCAACATCGGCCAGCAATTCGAGGAACAATTCGCGTTTCGATGTGAAGTGTTGATAGAGCACCGGCTTTGTGACGCCGGCAGAATCCGCAATGTCGTTCATCGACGCGTCGCGGTAACCCAGACGCGCAAACGTCGCCAGCGCTGTATCGAGCAACTGCTGGCGACGTTCAGATGCAGGAAGGCGAGAACTCACGATTGACCCACTGATGCTGGGTCTCAGAGTCCGGACTTCTCGAGGATGTGCACACCACAGGCCGAACCAAGGCCAATGACGTGGGCCAGGCCAACCTTGGCGCCTTCGATCTGACGAGGACCTGCTTCACCACGAAGGTGGTAACAGATCTCCCAGATGTTGGCGATGCCAGTTGCTGCGATGGGATGACCCTTCGATTCAAGACCGCCCGAAACGTTCACCGGGGTCTTGCCGTCACGCGTGGTTGCGCCTGACAGGAAGAAGTCAACCGCATTGCCTTCGCTGCACAGCATGAGGTTGTCGTAATGAACAAGTTCGGCGGTTGCGAAACAGTCGTGAAGTTCCACAAGGTCGAGATCGTCCGGGCCAACACCAGCAAGTTCGTAGGCCTGCTTGGCAGCAATACGGGTGAGCGTGTTGACATCGGGAAGGATCTGACAGGCCTCTTGGTACGGATCGCTCGTGAGCACCGACGCCGAAACCTTCACAGCACGCTTCTGCTGTTCCTTCGACAATGTGCGCAACTTCGCACCAGATACAACGACCGCAGCCGCAGCACCATCACTGTTGGCCGAGCACATTGCACGAGTGTTCGGATAAGCGATCATTGGCTCGGCCATGATCTGCTCTACCGACATGTCCTTCTGAATGGCCGCAAGCGGATTCATGGTGGAGTTGAAGTGATTCTTCGCCGAAATGCCGGCAAAGAGTTCAAAGTCAGCGCCGTCGTAGGGATGCTGATGCAGATATTCCATGCCGACCTGAGCGAACACGCCGGGCATCATGTCGGTGCCGAGCTTTCCTTCGAATCCAGACACCGCTCCGTAACGGCCAGAAGGTGTCCATTCGTCGGAAGCAGCGACGCCGAAACCAGCACCGAGCATGCCAGCGCCTGAAAGCTTCTCGACGCCAACGGCAAGACCCATATCGCATTCGCCGGCCTTGATCGCCATGATCACCGTGCGGAGTGCGGTTGCACCCGTTGCACATGCATTCGCAACGTTGAAAACGGGAATGCCGGTCTGACCAATCTGCTTCTGCAGTTGCTGACCGATACCTGCCGCAGCACCCATGAGGTTGCCAGCGGCGAGGACGCCCATTTCTTTGATAGTGACGCCACCGTCGGCCAACGCAGCGAGCGCGGCCTCGGAAGCAAGATCGACCACGTCCTTGTCCGGATGCTTTCCGAACTTGGTCATGTTGATGCCGAGAATCCAAATGTCATCGTTTGCCATTGTCAGTCCCCTCAGTTCACCGGCTCGAAGCCGTAGTTGATGGCCTCGGTGCCTGCAGTGTCGGCGCCGATCGAATAGGTCGTAAGTCGAACTTTCTGTCCGAGCGCAATGTTTGCGGCTTCGGCAGGTGCATTGATGAGCTGACCGCGCACGCTGGTGCCTCCGAGGTCAACGACCACTGGCACGTAGTTGTCGGCACCGGGCATAAACGCGGTGACGATGGTGAACGAACGAATCTCGCCTTCAGTGGCGATGTCGGTCTTCTTGAACGATGTGCCACCGCACGATGCACAAGCATTGCGGCGATCAAAGAACTTCGCACCACAGTCAGTGCACTCGTTGGCGACCAGGTGCGGAGAGTCTCCGAGCACCAGGTAATCGACCATTGGAATTTGCTGAGCCACTGCTCCCCCTTCACGGCGCCGGTGCACCGTTGTATGGACTTCAGAATCGTACGGTAGTGCGAGACCTTCACCATCACTGACCTAAAGACCCCGCATATCGACTGCTAGATTTTCCCGATGGGATGCTCCCCCGCCATCAGCCGCCGCAAGGCCTTGGGCCTCGGTGCAGGCATCGTGGGAGCGTTGGTCCTTGCTCCCGGCAGGCTTGCCAATGCCACTGTCACTGGCACCACCGATCCCTGCCTCGGGGATGGCTCGGGTTTCACTGGCTATTGGCACGATCCGTCGGACCCATACAACGAAGTGAATCTCGGAGGAACGGCATCACCGGGACCAAATCTCATCCTGAATTCCTCCTTCGAAGATGGCGCACCCGGGACAACTGCACCGAGCTGGACATTCGCTCCGCCGCCGCCGTGATCTCTGACAGCACTTTGCGTACGAAATGGGCGCCAGAGACCGCTCTCAATTCGCCCAGTGCTCGTCACGCGATTCAAGAACTCGGACAACAACTCGCACATGCTGGCTTCATCAACCGATTCGGGCGACTCCAGATTGACGATGAAAATAATGCAGCCCTGGCCGAACTCGCTTTAGGCAAGTACACCGACGTCACTATGGCCGCACGTTTCCTTGGGGGGCCACAGTCGCTTGTGGCACTTCTTGAAACTGGCCTTGCCACGATCACCGAGGAACGTCGATTCTCGCTTGCCTTCGAAGTGCTCTCCGATGGCAAAGCAATGGCGATTCTGCCGTTTCTTGATTCCTCGACTGAAGTCCCGTTCGACAGTGTCTACGCCGGGACCGATACCTGGCTGTTACGCGACCAAGCATGGAAGTACGGACTCCATGGAAAGCGCGCCATCGACCTTGGGACTGGTACCGGTCTCGTCGCCGCGTTCCTTACCTCGCGATACGAGACAGTCGTTGCTACCGACATCAACCAACGAGCAACACAGACTGCACAACTCAGTCGAGAACTTCTTCCCGACTCAGTAAAGTCGCGAATGCACGTTGTGACCAACGATGTTGCCGCTGGGCTTCGACCGGGAACTTTTGACTTTGTTTGTATCAATTCCCCGTGGGTTCCAGCGCATCGCGCCGATGGGCGTCTCTACTCCCAAGGCGGCGAAACCGGATTTGAACTTCCCCGTCGATTCATCCTCGATGGCACCGAACTTCTTGCCCCCGGCGGAACCTTCATCGCACTGTGCGCGGAACTGTCATTTACCGATGGCTCCAACCCCTTGCGCGAGTTACTCGATGATCTCGAACAAAACGGTTTCGCAACGTTCATCGAACCAACTCCCGCACCCCATCCGTTTCACGCCGCCGCCGATGGGACCGCAGAAACGCTTTCCGGACTCGAAACGGCACGTCATGTCACTGCCGTCGTACAAAGGAATCCGTAACGATGCAAATCTTCATCAAGAAACCCTCAGGAGATTCGATCGTGCTCGACGTTGAGCCATCGGACACGATCGAAAACGTCAAGACGAAAATCCAAGACAAAGAGGGAATACCACCTGATCAGCAACGACTGATCTTCGCCGGCAAGCAGCTCGAAGACGGCCGCACCCTTTCCGATTACAACATCCAGAAAGAGTCAACCCTTGATCTAGTAGTGCGCCTGCGACCCTCCACTGGCGTCGTTACCTATCAAGAGATGGACGAGACCCCGCCGGTACTTGCTGGCTATGAGCTGTCGCCTCAGATCGTCACAAATGCGCAACTCGCAATTCTCGAACTGAATGCCACTATGACTCAGAGCGACATCGCTCTTTCACCAGGGACCTATGGGTTCTCCTATTGGGCCAAGGGCGACCTCACCTGGCGCTTCAACTTTTACGACGCCGATGGCAACCCAACCGGCACGGTCTCCGGATCCACAAGTGGAGCACTTCCTGGCCTCACGCAATTCTCCGAACAAATTTCAGTCCCCGCAGGTACCTCAATCTGCGATCTCTCATTCCTCGCAACATCGCAGAGTGCACTTATTGATCTCGTCAGCCTGACCGCCATCGCCGAAGGCGAACCCGTGGCTGACGAAGCGACAGCGATGCTTCCAAACTTCACCGACTGAACCCAGTCAAGAATCGATAACTCATGCAGATTTTCGTCAAGACCCTCACCGGAAAAACCATCACGCTTGAAGTCGAACCGTCGGACTCCATCGAAAACGTGAAAGCGAAAATCCAAGATAAAGAACAGATACCACCCGATCAGCAACGACTGATCTTCGCCGGCAAGCAACTCGAAGACGGCCGCACCCTTTCCGATTACAACATCCAGAAAGAGTCAACCCTTCATCTCGTTCTCCGCCTGCGGGGAGCCACGACAGGAGTCATCACCTATCAAGAACTAGGTGAAACACCCCCAGTACTTGATGGCGATGGACTTGCACCTCAGATCGCGGCAAACGCTCAACTCGCAATCCTCACCCTGAATGCAACCATGACACAGGGCGACATCGAGCTTTCACCGGGAACCTACGAGTTCTCCTTCTGGGCCAAGGGCGAACTCACCTGGCGCTTCACTTTTGAAGACGCGCCATTTGGCATGCAACTGGGAGCCGCAACGGGATCAACGACGGGATCTCCTCTGGGCCTCACGCAGCACACCGAAAGAATCGTCGCTCCCGCAGGCACAACCGTTTGCGATCTGTGTTTCACCGCAACGTCAGCAAGTGCGCTAGTCGACCTAGTGAGCCTCGTCGCCATCGCCGAATGCGAACTGGCGACTACCGACGCTGCCACAACTGATCCGACGGTGAATCCAAACTTCACGGGTTGAGCATCAGCCTTCGAGCCGGCGCCGCAAGTCCTCGACGTCGGCCATGACCACACCCGAATCGAACGGCGTGTTCCACGCCGCGCCTTCGCATTCCCTGTAAATGCGATGAACGTTGGCCGCTAAGCGCCAGGGCTCATCCCACGTCACCCACGGTCCAAGGTCAATGCCCGAACAACAATCGAGAACGGATTGCCCCGCAGACCATGACGCTTTCGCGTGTGATTGCACTGCCTCGAAATACCGACGGGCGTCGCGCAGTCCCTCGAGATCGCACACGGGTCCATGGCCCGGAACAACAAACTGTGGTTCAAGTTCTTCAACCAGTCGTAACGCGGCGATCCAGTTGTCGGTGGAACCTTCCCAACCAATTGGTGCGCATTTATTGAACAGCACGTCACCCATGAGAACCACGCCTTCTTCGGGAACGTGCACGACGAGGTCGCCTTCGGTGTGTGCCGGCCCCACGTAGAGCAAGTCGACACGAACGCCATCAAGATCAAGCGTGAGGTTGGAATCGATCACCGTGGTCGGTGGGGTGAGTACGACGTCAGAGAAATCAAAGTCCGCCCACTCTTCGTGAATTGATCGCATGGACTCTGGCGGATCAGCCATTGTGCGGATCATTTCCGCGCGCTCAGGCGTGAAGTCCGAAAATCGAGACGCACACCCACGATGAGCGATGATCTCAGCACCCGCGAACACTTGATTGCCCCAGCAGTGGTCGCCGTTGTGATGGGTGTTCACCAAGGTGCCAGGTTGCTCGGAAAATACCTCGGCGTAGAGCGCTGCCAGTTCTTGGGTCAGCCGAACGTCGTACAACGAATCAACAACAAGGCCCCCACCAGTCGCAACAAGGCCAGAATTTGACCAGCCCGTCCCAGTGCGAGCTTGCTCAGCGGCATAGACGTGTTCGGTGAGTTGGATCCGGGACAATGACGACATGTCGCCATTCAACACGAATGGCCAGAAGTTCGCT
>JASJMB010000006.1:0-3292 GCA_037620085.1 Acidimicrobiales bacterium
GTTGCGGAACCGGTAACGATCACGAAGCATTCATGGCCCGGCTCGCCTTCGCGCACCAAGACCTTTCCTGCATCAATCGAAATCTCGACTGCTGCTGCTGCCACTTGTTGAAGCTGGCGCTTGTCGCACTCTGCGAAGAGCGGAACCTGAGCCAGATGATCGAGCCATGCGTCGCGTGCCATGGGCGAAGCATAGGGAGAACCCGGCCCTCGTGCTTGGCGAATCGGCCACCGATCCTTCATCACGACGAAACACTTGAGAAACAGGCGATCCCTACGGTGACCTTCGTGGATGTCGCCCTGCTTCGTTGGCCATTAGAGGAAGACCGTCGCCTTGCCCTTGCGGCCAGGGGAGCGTTGCGGCTGTTGCTGGTTAATGCAGACATGCCTGCTCCGGAAGCAGCAGATTGCCTTGAGGATTGGATCCGGTTGCCGGCGAGTCAAGACGACATCGATGCCCGATGTCGGGGTCTTGCTTCCCGATCTATGGCCCATAACTCCGAAGCCCCGGAGCTTGATCCCGATGGGGTGCTCCGAGTGGGGGCGGGCTGGGTTTCGCTTCCGCCGCTTGAGGCTCGGCTGATGTTGGCATTGCTTGATCGATTTGGGGCTGTTGTCAGTCGCGACAATTTGTCTCGAACCGGTTGGCCTATGGGCGCGCCGGGACGCAACGCGCTTGATGTGCACATGCTTCGGTTGCGCCGCCGAATAGCGCCACTCGGGCTTGCCATCCGTACGGTTCGATCACGCGGCTACTTGCTTGAAGCCGGCGAACTGCAGATGGTTCAGCCGGCCTGACGAGCGACTGCCTCGGCCGCGGCTTTGGCCGCTTTGGCATCGCCGAGATAGCGATCGGTCAATGCCAGTCGCTTCGTTGGCACCATTGCGTCGTCGAGTTCAAAACGAATAGGGACGCCGGTGGGCAGGTTCACATCGGCAATGTCGGCATCGCTAATGGAATCGAGATGCTTGATGAGGGCCCGAAGGCTGTTGCCGTGAGCAACGACGAGCACGGTGTGTCCCGCATGAAGATCGGGAACGATGTCGTCGTACCAGTAGGGCAGCATGCGCTCGACGACATCGGCCAAACATTCCGAGGCGGGAAGGATGTCGGCCGGAAGTGAGGCGTAACGCTCGTCGAACCGAGGATGACGGGGATCGTCGAGCTCAAGCTTCGGGGGCGGAATGTCATAGGAGCGACGCCATTCGAAGACCTGGTCTTTGCCGTACTTCTCGGTGGTCTCCTTCTTATCCATGCCTTGTAGCGCGCCGTAGTGGCGTTCGTTGAGGCGCCATGACCGCCGAACCGGGACCCAGAGGCGGTCCATGGCATCGAGGGCGAGGTTGGCGGTGCGAATGGCTCGGGTCTGCATCGAGGTGTGGAGAACAGTGGGGGCGACACCGGCCGCGGCCATGGCGGGTCCAGCGGCACTGGCCTCGGCCCGGCCCTGATCGGTGAGATCAGCGTCGTACCAGCCAGTGAAGAGGTTTTCGAGGTTCCAGGTGCTCTGACCGTGGCGCAGAAGGACGAGGGTGGAAGTCATGGTTCCAGTCTGCCCCAACGGGATCGTGGCTTGGCCGGTTTGGGGGGAGGCGGTGACGAGGAATTTCTGAGAAATCGGAAAAACCTCTGGAATCTGGGAATGGAACGGCCCCGGGAAAAGTTGTTATGGTCACGCTCAACTTTCTTGACGACGGCGACTCAGCCCCGCTCGACAGTCGAGAAGCATCCCCCAAAATCCAGCAGCTACACAGAAACAAGGAGTAACAGCATGGCAAAGGCCGTCGGTATCGACCTCGGCACCACCAATTCCGTCGTCTCGGTTCTCGAGGCGGGCGAACCGGTGGTCATTCCCAACGCAGAAGGCAGCCGCACCACGCCTTCAGTGGTCGCATTCGCAAAGAACGGCGAGGTCCTCGTCGGCGAAGTGGCCAAGCGTCAATCCATCACCAACCCCGACCGCACCATTCGTTCGGTCAAGCGCCATATGGGCACCAACTGGACCATCGACATCGACGGCAAGGCCTATACCTCCCAAGAAATCTCCGCCCGCACGCTCATGAAGTTGAAGCGCGATGCCGAGGCCTACCTCGGTGAGACCGTCACCCAGGCCGTCATCACTGTGCCCGCCTACTTCGACGACGCACAGCGCACTGCAACCAAGGAAGCCGGACAAATCGCCGGCCTCGAGGTGCTGCGCATCATCAACGAGCCGACCGCGGCCGCACTGGCCTACGGGCTCGACAAAGAAACTGTCGATCAGACAATCCTCGTGTTCGACCTCGGTGGCGGCACGTTCGATGTTTCGGTTCTTGAAATCGGCGACGGTGTCTTTGAAGTGAAGTCAACCCATGGTGACACCAGCCTTGGTGGCGACGATTGGGATGAGCGAATCATCAATTGGCTTGCCGACGGATTCAAGAGCGCTCACGGCCTCGATCTGTTGAAAGACAACATGGCGATCCAGCGTCTGAAGGAATCGGCCGAGAAGGCAAAGATCGAGCTTTCCCAGGTGCAGCAAACGCAGATCAATCTGCCGTTCATCACCGCAACTGCTGATGGCCCGCTCCATCTCGACGAGCAACTCACTCGTGCGAAGTTTCAGGAACTCACCGCTGATCTTCTTGAGCGTTGTCGTATTCCGTTCGAACAGGCAATCGTCGATGCTGGCCTCACGAAGGGCGATGTCGATCACGTTGTGCTTGTCGGTGGATCCACTCGTATGCCAGCCGTTGTCGATCTCGTCAAAGAAATGACGGGCAACGATCCGCACAAGGGCGTGAATCCCGATGAGGTTGTTGCCATTGGCGCGGCGGTCCAGGCCGGCGTGCTCAAGGGCGAGGTGAAGGATGTACTTCTTCTCGATGTCACGCCGCTTTCTCTTGGCATTGAAACCAAGGGTTCGGTTATGACGAAACTCATCGAGCGCAACACCACTATCCCGACTCGTCGTACCGAGGTCTTCACCACCGCTGAGGACAATCAGCCATCGGTCGAGATCAACGTGCTGCAAGGCGAGCGCGAAATGGCGCAGTTCAACAAGTCACTCGGCAAGTTCCAACTCGTTGACCTTCCGCCCGCACCTCGCGGCGTGCCGCAGATCGAAGTCACCTTTGACATCGATGCAAACGGCATCGTGCATGTTTCGGCGAAGGATCGTGCGACGAACAAGGAACAGTCGATGACCATCACCGGTCAGTCCTCGCTCAGCAAGGATCAGATCAATCAGATGGTCAAGGACGCCGAAGCACACGCTGCAGAAGACACAAAGCGTCGTGAAGAAGCCGATACT
>JASJMB010000007.1:0-9321 GCA_037620085.1 Acidimicrobiales bacterium
AACGACGTGCGGGCAGAGTACGACACCATTGTTCCCATCGACACCCTCACCGAAATCGGATCTCGATGTGTCACAAGGAATGTCGCGTCGGGGAATGTTGTTGCCAACGGCCCGAACTGCTCAAGGTGCTGAGGTGATTTCAGAATCCAACGATCGCCACCGCGCAAGAACTGACACGCTTTCAACACCGTCTTCATGTACTCGTAATGCGGTGTCTGATCATGCGACTTGTAATAGTCACGCCATGTCGGCATCGGCGCCATCGTCTCAAACATCATCGTTGAAAAATCGATAGCGAGAATTTGGATCTCTTCATGAACATGCCAAGTCGTCATCTCGTGCATGCGATTGAAGTCCGGCATGATGAGTTCCATGATCTGCAAGCCAGCTTCGGTGCGAGCGAGGCGAGGATCATCAGGTGTGTTCGCAAGCGACGCTTCATCGATTGACGGAACTGGTTGATTGCTTTCCCAATAGGGGAGCGAACGAAGAGCAGGATCGCACGCGATCAAATTGTGTAGGTGGGTCGTGCCGGTGCGGGGGAGTCCGGCGATGACCATCGGCGCTTTGATTTCGATGTCGTGGATCTCGGGGTGACGGGCCAACAAGTCGGCGAGAAGTAGACGATTCTTTAACAGTGTGCTCATGAGCGATGCCGCCGAAATTCGGCCCATCGGCGAAAGAGGCGCTTCGGTTTCGAAGCAGTGCAGCAACACTTCGAGTCGCTCCACGAAATCCATCGGACCGAAATTTTCGAGACCGGTTTCGGTCGCGGCCTGTGTCATGAGGGCGTCGGCATTGAGTTCGATCATGTCCGCGAACGGGGCCGCACCATCGAAGATGGCCTGGGCCTCGGGCGAAAACTGCGGGTTGCCAAGATCGTCAAGGCGTTTCGGTGCCGGTCGTGCTGAGCCAGACATGGTTCCCCTTTGGGCCCGTCCCCCGACGAGCGAACTGGCATCGTAGAGCCCCGAATCCCTTGTCGGGACAGGAATCTCTCGTTTCTGGCCGAAGAGGGCCCGATTGCCGAATGTGGTCGTGAAGGCCCTCGCTGGTACCGTGAGCGGGTCGGTTCGCACCCTGCGGACTGTGTAGCCCCTCCCGATTGCGCCAGGTTCGTGCCATGCACGGGTCAGCGGATCACGGAGCTGGGTCAGATACCCACCAGAAAGAACGTTCATGTCTGCTGAACCCGCAAACCTCCCTCCGAAGGCTGGCACGATCGCCGAACACCGGACGCACCCTACCGATACTGGGTCGCCCGAAGTTCAGATCGCACTGCTAAGTGACCGCATCGATCATCTGACTGAGCATCTCAAGTCACATAAGAAAGACCACCACAGCCGTCGTGGACTTCTCATGCTGGTTGGTCGCCGTCGCCGCCTGCTCGACTACGTCAAGAAGAACGACGTCGAGCGTTACCGCTCGATCATTGCGAAACTCGGCTTGCGCCGATAATCGCGAACCGGGGGACGACCATCGTGGTCGTCCCCTTGCTGTTCCTGTCTGGGAACAGCTCCCCGGCGATACTGCGTTGTCAGTTGCCGGAGGTGAGGGTCGGATCACTGCTCCGATGTTCACCTCTGGGAACTGGTTACGAGGTCGCCTCCAACTGACGGACCAATGTCCGTCTCACAAAGGAGACACACGTGGCTGATGCCATTTCCGTCGACGCCGCCATTCCCGGCAATGCCGACAAGACCATTACCTTTTCGGCCGGCAAACTTGCCGGTCAGGCCGACGGTGCAGTCACCGTCCGCGTTGGCGACACCGTCATGCTCGTCACCGCTACTGCGTCAAAGAGTGCCCGTGAAGGTGCCGACTTCTTCCCGCTCACCGTCGATATCGAAGAGCGCATGTATGCCGCGGGCCGTATCCCCGGTTCGTTCTTCCGTCGTGAAGGCAAGTCTTCTGACCAGGCCATCCTCACCTGCCGTCTTATGGATCGCCCGTTACGTCCGTGCTTCCCTGACGGTTTCCGCAATGAGGTCCATGTCGTTGGCACCGTGCTTGCGGCCGATCTTGTGAATCCGCATGACGTTGTTGCCATCAACGGCGCATCTGCTGCACTCAGCCTTTCCGGTATCCCATTCGACGGCCCCATTGGCGCCGTTCGTCTTGCGTTTACCGCTGATGGTCAGTGGATCCCGCACCCCACATACGAAGAGGGTTCGGAAAGTCAGTTTGAAATCGTTGTCGCTGGTCGAGCGCTGAACGGTAACGACGTTGCCATCTCCATGGTCGAAGCCGGTGGCACGGAAGCACAATGGCCTGCGATGCAGGACGGCGCTCCCAAGGTTGATGAAGCGGAACTTGCTCGTGGGCTCGAAGCCTCGAAGCAGTACATCCTTCAGTCGATCGCTGCGCAGAACGAACTTATTGCCAAGGTTGGCAGTAAACCTCCAATGCCATACTCGGTCACTTCCGACTACACGCCAGAAGTTCTTACCGCCATGCAGGCCAAGCGCGAGCAGATCCTTGCGACGCAGGTCATTTCCGACAAGACCGCTCGTCTTGAAGCCGAAGCAGCGCTTCGCGATCAACTTGTCGCTGAACTTGCTCCGCAGTTTGCCGGCGTCGATGGTGCCGACAAGCAGCTCAAGGCCGCGTTCCGTTCGGTCACCAAGGCCGTTGTTCGTTCACGCATCGTGAATGAAGGCGCTCGCATCGATGGTCGAGGCCCGAAGGACATCCGTCCGCTCTCTTCCGAGGTCGGCGTCCTTCCGTCAGTGCATGGTTCGGGTCTCTTCCAGCGTGGCGAAACCCAGGTCCTCAATGTCACCACGCTTGGTATGCCTCGCATGGAGCAAATGATCGACGCTCTTGGCGACGTGACCCGCAAGCGTTACATGCACCATTACAACTTCCCGCCTTACTCCACTGGTGAAACCGGTTTCATGCGTGGGCCGAAGCGTCGCGAGATCGGACACGGCATGCTCGCTGAGCGTGCACTCGTGCCCGTGCTTCCCACGCCAGAAGAGTTTGCTTACACGATTCGTACCGTCTCCGATGTTCTTTCCTCAAACGGATCGACCTCGATGGGTTCGGTGTGTGGTTCAACACTTTCGATGATGGACGCTGGCGTTCCGCTGCGTGCACCGGTTGCTGGCATCGCAATGGGCCTCGTGTTTGCCGATGGCAAGTACACGACTCTTACTGACATCCTCGGCGCTGAAGATGCATTCGGCGACATGGACTTCAAGGTTGCCGGAACCGCCGAATTCGTTACTGCTCTGCAGCTCGACACCAAGATCGAAGGCATTCCCGCCGACGTTCTTGCTCAGGCGCTTCAGCAGGCGAAGGAAGCACGTCTCGCCATCCTCGAAGTTATGGCTGGCGCAATCGCCAAGCCTCGCGATGAAGTTGGCGAAACTGCACCGAAGATCATCAGCTTCGAAATCCCGATGGACAAGATCGGTGAAGTCATCGGTCCCAAGGGCAAGGTCATCAACGCCATTCAGCAAGAGACCGGCGCCGACATCAGTGTCGACGACGATGGCTCTGTTGGTCGCGTCAGCATCGGTTCTACCGATGGTGGTGCTGTGGCCGAGGCCGAGCGTCAGATCCGTCTCATCCTCAATCCGCCGACCGCTGAAGTTGGTCAGGTGTACCAGGGCCGTGTTGTGAACGTCACCAAGTTCGGTGCGTTCGTCAACATCCTCCCGGGTCGTGACGGTCTTCTACACATCTCGAAGATTGGTGGCGGCAAGCGCATCGACAAGGTCGAAGACGTTCTCGACCTTGGTGACGCTGTTGAGGTTCGCGTCGACGATGTCGATCCCAACGGCAAGGTGTCACTTTCGATGGCGAGCACCCCGGTAGCAGAAGCCTCCGAAGGTGAAGCAGCCCCAACCGAAAGCGCACCTCGTGAGGCCGCACCAGCTCCGGCTGCTGCAGCTGAAGCAACCGATGGTGGCGCCGAGCGCGAGTACGTCTCATTCGAAGACGCATTCGATGCCGAAATCAGTTCGGAACTGGGCGACCTTGGTCCCGCCAGTGAAAACCGTGGTGGCGGCGACCGCAACGGTGGACGTCGAGGCGGCAACCGTCGCCGCTGAGTCCGTTTCCGCCGTGTCGGTAAACGACACGGAAATCGAACGATCCGAGCTGGCCTCGGGTGTGCGTGTCATTACTGAACGCATGCCTGAGGCCCGTTCGGTATCTGTCGGTATGTGGTTTGCCGTGGGCTCGCGTGACGAGCCGGCATCCATCGCTGGCGCATCTCATTTCCTCGAGCACTTGTTGTTTAAGGGAACTGAAGAGCGTTCGGCGCGATCGATTGCGACGGCAGTCGATGCAGTGGGTGGTGAAATGAACGCCTACACAAGTCGCGAGCACACGGCGTATTACTTGCGCCTGCCTGTGAGCGAACTTGAATCTGGCGTGGAATTGCTCGCTGATGTGGTGAGTGAGCCAGCATTCCGACCGGCGGAACTCGATGCTGAACGCGAAGTCATTATCGAAGAACTCCTCATGAGTGAAGACACTCCTGATGATCTCGTACTGACCGCTCTCTACGAAAGCCTTTATCCGGAACATCCGCTTGGTCGCGAAACACTCGGCGATCACGACACCGTCGCAGCTATGACGCGTGACGACGTATCGGCGTTCCACGCCCAGTGGTACCGGCCATCAAATCTTGTTGTCGCTGCGGCAGGGGCGCTTGAGCATCAGCAGGTGGTTAATGCTCTTGGTCCATTGTTCGACGGCGTTGAACGCGGCGATGCCCCGATTCGCGAAACACCCAAAGCCCATCGGCAATCACTTGTGCAGATCGATCGACCAATCGAACAGGTACACGTCGCCATCGGTTGGCGCGGCCTTCCCCTTGCCGATGACGATCGCTATGCAATGTGGGTGGCCAATCACGTCCTCGGTGGCGGAATGTCGAGTCGCCTCTTCCAAGAGATTCGTGAATCTCGTGGTTTGGCCTATTCGGTGTTCTCTTCACCCTCTTCCTATTCCGATGCCGGTTCGCTCATCGTCTATGCCGGCACGGCGCTCGCTCGGCTCGAGGAACTGCTTTCGGTAACCGATGAAGTGCTGGCCACGTTCCTTGCCGATGGCATTACCGACGAAGAACATGCAATCGCACTTGGTTATCTCGAGGGCTCGATGTTGCTTGGCCTTGAAGACAGCGGGTCTCGCATGTCTCGTCTGGGTACTGGGCTTGTGACTCGCAACGACATCACCTCGATCGACGAACACGTTCGTCGGATTCGAGCGGTGACCACCGACGAAGTCCATTCAGTCATCGGCCGGGTGCTGGGCTCTCCACGCGCCGTTGCGGCGGTTGGACCCCTCGGAGATGGATCTGCTGCGCTTGAACGGTTCGCCTGCGGCTAGTTTCGGCTCATGACGTTGCGAGTCGGAGTCTTCGGTGCTGGTGGAAAGATGGGAAGCACGGTGTGCCGTGCGGTCGATGGCGACCCCGAACTTGAGCTTGTGGCCGCGGTAGATCCGCAGCATGCCGGCCTTGCTATGCGTCAAGTCACCGGTTGCGACCAGTCGTTCCAAGTGGCTGCCGATGGTCAGGCGCTCCTCGATGCCAAGGTCGACGTCGTTGTCGATTTCACCCACCTTGAAGCGGCTCGGTCGAATCTTCTGTGGCTTGCCGAACATGGCATTCATGCGGTTACCGGAACGACAGGGTTCTCCGATGCTGACCTTGAGTCATTTCGAACGAGCTTCAAAGAATCCAATTGCGTGATCGCTCCGAACTTTGCCATCGGGGCAGTTCTCATGATGCGCTTTGCAGAAATTGCGGCACCATTTTTCGAAACCGCCGAGATTGTTGAACTTCACCACGATGCAAAACTTGATGCACCTTCGGGAACGGCGATGTTGACGGCTGAGCGCATGGCCGCCGCGTCGGCCGATTGGGCAGCCGATCCCACCAAGACCGAGATTCTTCCTGGTGCGCGTGGCGGTAAAGGCCCGGCTGACATTCGCGTGCATTCACTCCGCTTGCGCGGAATGGTCGCTCATCAAGAAGTCATTCTTGGTACGACAGGTCAGACCCTCACACTGCGGCATGACTCCTACGACCGCGATTCGTTCATGCCGGGAGTGCTGCTGGCTACGAAGCGTGTCGTTGAGCGTCCGGGTGTCACTATCGGGCTCGACGCTCTGCTTGATCTTTAAGTCGTTCCCGCGTTAGTCGTTCCCGCGGCAGTCGTCGATAGCGCTGTCGTCGATCTCGGCAGCGGACGGTGTGAGGCCGAGTTCAATGTCATCAGCGGCGTCCTCAAGTTCACGGAACGCTTCGACTTCTGTGCTGCCACGTCGCAATTCGCCGATCCAGAAAATCGCCACAAGCCCGATCGATACTGCGAGCAGTGGGATTCGCCATTGGGCGATGAAACCCAAAAGTGAATCGATGGGTCCGGCAAAGATGTCGCCGATAATTTGCAGCATGAATAAACGGCCGATGGTGCCGATGATGTTCAGCGTTGCGAACTTCACTGGTCGCATCTTCGCTGCACCAGCAACAAGACACACGTAGTTGTTGGGGAACAGCACAACAAGAGGCGCTCCCCATTTGCCGAACCATCCCTCGACCGAGCGCATGTATCGGCCGGCAGTGGGCGTGCGCTTTTCCATCCATCGCAGCGCGGCGGCACCATAGAACCAACCAATCGCGTAGAAAAATGGATCGGGCAGCAAAAGGCGGATTGTGCCGATGAGGTAGTACGCCCACAGGTCGACGTGATTAACGACAAGGACGAGGTAGCGGTTCTTGGCGCTCAAGGACATGAGCAAGAGGGGTTTGTTCGTTACGAGATCAGGCCAGAGGGCATCGGCGGTGTAGGCCGCAACGACCATCGCCAAGATTGGGGCGATGAGCATTGTGAGATGGCGGCGTCCCGGGTGGGCGGAGGGAGATTCTGCTTCGGCTGACAAGGCCCTGATCCTCTCACGTACCATTGCCCATACGTAGGCGGCCGGTGGGTAGCCAGAAAAAGGGGAGCCAAAAATGAAAGGTCTTATGCAGGACGGTCCACTCGTCCTCACCAATTTCTTTGACCGAGCCGAGAAGTTGTTTCCTGAGAAAGAGATCGTGACTGCGACGGCTGTGGGGATTGAGCGGGAGTCGTATGGTCAATGGGCCGAGCGCACGCGTCGCCTCGGTGGCGTCCTTGATGATCTTGGGATTAGTGCCGATGGCCGTGTCGCGACGTTTGCGTGGAATACCGCACGACACCTTGAGTTGTACTTCGCTGCTCCGTGTTCCGGTCGTGTGCTGCACACTCTGAACATTCGCTTGTTCCCCGAGCAAATCACCTACATCGTCAACCATGCTGAAGACGAAGTGATCTTTGTCGACAAGTCACTGCTTGCGCTCTTGTGGCCGTTGGTGGATACGTTCACAACCGTTCGCCACATCGTTGTGATGGATGACGGAAGGGGGGAACTGCCGACCGATACCGGTGGTCGCCTTCTCCATGATTATGAAGCGTTACTTGCAGCTGCGAGTCCCGTTAAGTGGAATGTCACCGACGAGAATCAAGCGGCATCGATGTGTTACACGAGCGGAACTACGGGAAATCCTAAGGGTGTCGTGTATTCGCATCGTTCGACCTGGTTGCACACGATGGCAGGAATGATGGCTGATGGTTTGGGTGTTGGCGAGCGCGACACACTCCTTCCGGTAGTTCCGATGTTCCATGCCAATGCCTGGGGTCTTGCGCATATTGGTGTTGCATCGGGTGCCAAGTTGGTGATGCCCGGTCCGGGCCTTTCGCCAAAAGCGATTGTCGATCTAATTGAGTCCGAGCGAGTCACGATCGCTGCAGGTGTTCCCACGATTTGGATGGGGGTTCTCAACGAAATCGACGGGCGCGATGTTTCAAGCCTTCGGGGAATTCCCTGCGGAGGTTCGGCCGTCCCCAAGCATTTGTCCGAGGCCTATCGCGAGAAAATCGGTATCCCGATTCTGCAGGCGTGGGGAATGACCGAAACCAGTCCGTTGGCGTCGGTGGCAAAGGTCAAGTCGACCATGCTTTTGTTATCCGAAGATGAACAAGCGGACTACCGCGCGTCCATCGGCATTCCAGCGCTTGGTGTTCAGGCGCGGATCGCCGATCAGATCACAGGCGAGGAAGTTCCGTGGGATGGGGAAACCAGTGGTGAACTGCAAGTCACTGGTCCATGGGTCGCGAGCGAGTACTACAACGACTCGCGTTCGCCCGAGTCGTTTACCGCCGACGGTTGGTTGAAGACCGGCGACGTTGCGACCATCGATGCAGAAGGGTTTATGCGCATCGTCGACCGCACGAAAGATGTTGTGAAGTCAGGTGGCGAATGGATCTCTTCGGTGGAACTCGAGAATGAAATCATGGCCCACCCTGCCGTTGCTGAAGCAGCGGTGATCGGCGTGAAGCACCCGAAGTGGTCCGAGCGTCCATTGGCTTGTGTCGTGGTGAAGCCCGGCGAAACATTGACCCGTGAGGATGTTCTTGCGTTCCTGGATGGTCGAGTAGCGAAGTGGTGGCTTCCCGATGACGTCGTGTTCATCGATGAGGTTCCGAAGACTTCGGTTGGAAAGTTCTCAAAGCGCGATCTTCGGGAACAATTCGCCGGCTACGTGCTTCCGACGGCGTAAGCGACTGGCCCGATTCCTGAGTGCCCGTGTCACAGGCCTAGCCTGACCAACGTGTACCGGTTCTTACTCAAGCCTCGTTGGATCCTGTCCCATCTGTTTGTTCTCGTTGTCGTGGTGACAATGATCAACCTTGGTATTTGGCAGGTCAATCGCCTCGACGAACGAAAAGCGGCGAACGCTGTCGTAACGAACGCGATGAAGCAACAACCGCAACCGTTGGCCACCGTTTTGCCCGAAGGAACTGCAACAACAACAGAACAGTTGAAGGCCGCTGACTATCAGCCGGTCTACGTCACCGGCACGTATAGAGCCGACGAACAAGTGCTTGTCACGAATCGAACAAACAACGGAGCGCCAGGTTACTGGGTCGTTACGCCATTAGTTCTTGCCGATGGCACCGCCGTCGCCGTTAATCGCGGTTGGGTGCCCTATTCGTATTTAGAAGAAGGCCCGTGGGATGACTTCGCTCCGCCGTCGGGAATGGTGACCGTCCAAGGTTTGTTGCGTCAGTCGCAAGTTCGAGAAACGAATGGGCTGGTTTCTTCGCCGAAAGATTCCGATATTGGAACGTTGCGAGTACTCGCGCGACTCGATGTCGGAAGACTCGCTCAACAAACCAGCGAACTGATGATCCCCGGCTACATCTCGTTACGAGTTCAGGACCCAGCACAGAATGACTTGCCGGTACCGGTGCCGCTCCCTGAGCTTTCGCAAGG
>JASJMB010000008.1:0-125435 GCA_037620085.1 Acidimicrobiales bacterium
AACTCTTTTTCAGCCAACAACCGTTTCAACCGAGCATTTTCCTGCTCCAACGTTTTCAACCGTGCCACATCATCAGGCCGCATCGACCCGAACTGGCTGCGCCAACGCTGATAGGTCTGATGCGAAATCTCCAAATGACGCAGCACCTCTGCCAACGGCACATTCTCTGCCAGCAACCGGTCAGCCTCACGCAACTTTCGAACAATCTGATCAGGCGTATGCCTCGTCCGCTTCATATCCATCTTCCACACCCCATTCTTGCGGGGCTAGCTAACTCATAGGAGATGGACCAATTTCAAGGGGTCAGGACAACGACCAAAGTGCCGTGTACTGCATTTCTCAGCAGCACTTCTTGTGAGGAGCGGCGAGGTGCTTGTGCGCCTCGGTTGGTTCGGCACCCGAACCTTCAAGGAACGCGTCGAGATCGATACGCGAACCGTTCAGCCACGTTCCGTTGATCTTGAGGTCCGTTTCGAGTTTCATCAGATCGAGCGTGTACGGATCCGCTGACAGTTCGACGAAGTCGGCGAACTTGCCGACCTTGATCGAGCCGATCTCATCTTCACGACCAAGAATGAATGCCGCATCGATGGTCTGAGCCCGAAGTGCCTCATGAAGCGAGACCTTCTGATCCGCACCACGGACCGTTCCCGAATTCGTTGTTCGAGTGGTCACCGTCCTGATGTTCATGACTGGTGAGGGCGGCGTCACGGCGCCATCATTGTGATACGAGGGCCGAATGCCCGCATCGGTTGCGTCTTTGATCCGGCACCACTGCGACCCGTGTTCGTGATCGAACATCTGCCCGTCGAGAAGGTCACCCCAGTACTGAAACTGGAACGGACCCATCGATGCATAGACACCAAGTGACGCCGCACGCACGAACTGATCGGCCCGAGCCGCGCCGAGATGTTCGAGGCGCCACCGGTGGTCAGTACCGAGAAGTTTGAACTTCTTCAGTGCCGCTTCATAGGCATCGAGCACAACGTCGAGCGCCGCGTCACCATTGCAGTGGAAGGAGAACTGCCAACCACTCTCGGCGTATTTGTCGATGATCTCGTCTAGCTGAGCGCGGGTGTAGTTCATCTCTTCGATGCCGTGCACACCTGGCTTGATACCGGCGAGTTTTGTCGCCGGCGTATCGAGATACGGAAACGACAATGCAACGTTTCCGACCCACGGAGAGCCGTCAGCCCAGAGCTTGATGCCCTTTTTTTGCAACATGGCCAGCGGGATCGGCGATTCGAACTTGTCTCCACATTTGTCATCAGTAGACATGTGATAGAGCGATATGCGCAACGGGCAGCTCGGCTGCATGGCCAGACCAATGAAGGCAGCCTTCTGCGTGTCGTCGTAGGTCATCTCGGATGCCGAGGTAATTCCGTTGCGAGCCATGAGTGCGTACCACTCAGCTGCCGACGCAAGCGGGTTTGTCACAACCCGCGCCATAAACGGCGTCGCCATCGACATCACTGCCGACAGTTCGAACGCCTGCCCGTTTAGAGATCCATCTGGATTGCGACCATACGATCCACCGACCGGATCGGCGGGTGGGTTCTCGATCCAACCGAGGCTCTTAAACACCGACGTGGTGCAGTACATGGCATGTCCTGAGTTGTCAGCAACGATTGCTTCGCGCTCCCCGAAGATTCCATCAAGAATTGTCGCCGTCGGTGCTTCGCAACCGTGGAGCAGTCGGTCAAGGCCATTGAAGATGAGCGCCTCGCCCGCCGGAGTTTCCTTGTCGACGCGCTTGAACTCAGCGACAACGTCCGCCCATGTCGGGAATCCGACATAGGGAGCGATCCAGTGGGCGGGCTTCTGCGTCATCATCCCGGAGAGCACCGGATGCGAATGCGATTCGATGAACCCCGGCATCAGAACGATGTCACCGAGATCTTCGACCGACGCCGACGGAAGCGCTTTCTTGCAGGCCTCAAGATCCCCGATGGCGGCGATCGTGCCATCCGTTCCGTTGATCGCCACGGCAGTCGCGCGTGGCGCATCGGGTTCCATGGTGATGATTGAACCGGCGGTCAGGATGAGATCTGCGGCCATTGAGTCCTCCAACAATTGGCTCCGAAGTGGAGGGTGACAAAAAGCTATAGGAGTTGGACGACCCGGATATGAGCTACCTGCGTTGTCCTGCACTCAGGCGGCCCGGGACTCCGGGCGGGGAATTACTTCGACATTGGTGGAATCATGGGTCGCTTCGACGGCAAGGTCGTTCTGGTCACGGGTGCAGCGCGCGGACAGGGAGAGGCCGAAGCCCGACTTTTCGCCTCCGAGGGCGCGTCGGTCGTACTCGCCGATGTGCTCGATGCAGAAGGCGAAGCTGGTTTTTTACGAGCGGTTGCCATGAGGTCCCAAGTCAACACCAATGGCAATGGTTGGAATGAACAACCGAAGAAGTCAGACCGACTCGGGGCCCTTGTCGCCAGCAAGCAGGAAGAACGCCACGGCAGACGCCAGCACCATGAATCCGCCACCAATGAACATCACCGTTGCGAAGGAATTGCCATACGAAACCGAGGCGTACTGTAACGCCGCTTTGCCGACCGACGTAGCCGGGGCAGTTCCATTCGAAGCGTAGGCGGTAACGGCATCGAGCCCAGTGGACAGTTGGTTGGCGGGAACGCCCGCCGCTTCGAGGCGACCGACGACGCCACCTTTGGTGAGACGATCGATCATCACCGTTGAGAGCGAAAGGCCCAGCGTGTAGAAGATCTGGCCAAACGTGAGCCGAGAACTCGATACCGGACCCAGATAGTCGGAAGGGGCTTCACGCAAGATCAGACTTCCGAACGGCACCGCCGCCACCACGACGCCGGATCCGACCAGCAGGAGACCTGGCAGGAAACCGAGCAGACCCGATGCCGTATGGAACGTACCCAGATACGCGAAACCCGCAGCCGCCAGAACACCGCCGGAGAGGATCGCGGCACGATCGGACAATCCCTTGACCATCAACTTGCCAGTGACGAGACCCGCTCCGATCCCGGCAATCAACATGGGCAGCTGCCAAATCGCCACCTTCGAGGTTGCGAGACCGTTGATGTACTGCCACAGGTTGGTCAACTGCAGGAAACCAACCGCCGTACCGAAGTTGTAGATGAAACCGGCGCAGATGGCGGCCAGAAACACCGGCGATTTGAAGATGCTCACTGGGTAGAAGCGATCGGAGTATTTCGCTTCGTGAATAAAGAAAATTGCGAGCAGGACTATCCCGAGAGCGAGCGGCACCAGCGTGCCCGGAGCCGTAAGGCTGTGTGCGAACTGGCTCACCGAGTAGAGAAACGCCACCACTCCGACCATCAGTAGCAACTGACCGGCCACGTCGAGTTTTTCGGACTTCGACTTTTCCATGATCGGTAAGAGAATGGGAGTGAGTACGAGTGAGATCACGCACATCAGCGGAATAAGCACAAAGGCGATACGCCAGTTGGAACTCGCAAGCGTGCCGCCAACAAAGGTGAGCACGAGTGTCGAGGCCATGACGATTGCCGTAAACAGACCCATGGCACCGGCCATCCGATTTGGCGGCACGACAGCGCGCATGAAACCGAACGCACAGCCATACACCGTGCCGAGTCCGACGCCCGTCACCGCCATACCAACCATGTAGATCGACGAGGTCGGTGCCGAAAGGACGATGAGGTTTCCGATTGCTCCGACGATCAAGGCGATCATCAACACATGTCGACGACCAAGCCGGTCGGCAAGCAAGCCGGTCGTGATGGCGCTCGCCGCGATCGCCAGCGTCTGCATACTTGCCGCCAACGCCTGCGTACTTCCCGCCATATGCAGCGAATCGCTCGCACCAACGAGCGCTGTGGACGCGATATTGGGACACGAACCCTGAACCCCGCCGAGGAATCCGAGAAACGGCACCGCGAATTTCGAGATCGGCCTTGCGATGGGCTTCTCGATTGGAACTGTGACTGCCATGAGATTGACCTCTCTGTCTCCGAGGCGTCGAAACTTCCACCATCGCCTTGCCTTGACGAACCTAACAAGGACTTCGAAATATCTGGCTCATGGCCGGCCGCATCTGGCGATCCGACGTAGTGAACCTCAGGGGTCCATTCGCTGAAAAGAGGTGTCCCAATGTCCGAACCACTGGTACTTGCCGAAGCCGAAGGCCCGGTCCTCGTCGTCACGATCAACCGCCCCGAGAAGAAGAACGCGTCAAACGCCGAAGTTCTCTGCCGTCTCTACGACGCTTGGGTTCGTCTCGACACCGATGACTCGCTGCGCGTCGCAATCCTCACCGGCAAAGGCGACACGTTCTGTGTCGGCATGGATCTTGCCGAAATCGGTCGCCTGCGTTCCGGTGTCATCGACAACGAATGGCTGCAGCGTTTCAAGGACCAGCCCGAAGTCATCCTCGGGGGTTGGCTCAAGACCTACCGACCGACCAAACCGGTGATCCTCGCCGCCGAAGGGTTCGCCCGCGCCGGAGGTACAGAGATCCTTCAAGGAACCGACATTCGCGTTGCCGGTGAGAGTGCCGTCTTCGGAGTCACCGAAGTGCAGCGCGGTCTGTTTCCGATGGCCGGTTCCGCGGTACGCCTGCGTCGTCAGATCGGTTATGCCGTCGCGGCCGAGATGTTGCTGACCGGTGAAGACCTCACTGCCCAGCGAGCCCATCAACTCGGCCTCGTCAACCACGTCGTTCCTGACGGTCAGGCGCTAACGAAGGCCCGCGAGATCGCGGATCGAATCGAATCCGATGACCGGACTCAAGGCTTCCCAGTTGCGACGTGATCCAGAAGCGATGAAATTTTGGACTCCTGATGTCCCACGTTCGTTTCTGAGCTTCGCTTCCCGCTCTGATGACCCTGAAGTGGGGTGGATTGTGCATCTGGCAATCCTCACCGGAATACGTCGAGGTGAACTCGCTGGCCTTCGCTGGAATGACATCGATCTCGAAAGCCAGACGTTGTCGATCGCTCACACGCGTATCTCAGTTCACAACAAGGTCGTGTCCGGTCCACCGAAAACCGACAGGTCACGTCGAACTCTCCGGCTCTCAGCTCCCAACATCGAAACGTTGACTGCAGTTCGGGCCCGCCAGGACGGTGACGCAATCCTCTTCGGTAAATATTGGGAAGACTCCGGATTCATTTTCACTGACGATCACGGAATGCCGATTCATCCCGATGCGATCACTCGCCGCTTCAAGCGGCTCATCGCAAAGGGTGGGTTCTCTCGAATTCGGTTTCATGATCTGCGCCACACCCACGCATCGATCGCTATCCACTCGGGCGAGCACATCAAGGCCGTTTCATCCCGACTGGGACACAACGACATTGGCTTCACTTTGCGCCAATACACCCACCTGATGCCTGAAAATCAGGGACTTCCCGCCGATGGTGTTGTTGCAGCGTTGGACGGTCCGGGAATTTCCTGTGACCAAACCCGTGACCACGACGGGCCAATCATGCAAGCGGCCCCCTCCGAAAAGGGGGCCTTACCTACGTATTCGATGGTGGCGGGGGTCGGATTTGAACCAACGACCTTCGGGTTATGAGCCCGACGAGCTACCAGACTGCTCCACCCCGCGGCGTGCTTGAGACTCTACTCTCCGCAATCGAAAATCCGCCATTCGGAACCGTTCGCTGGTGCTCAAGGCCATGCCCATCAAGACGATGACAAGGCCATAGGCCACCCACCTCGACCAGCCAAGACCGAACCAACCAACGAGTTCACGCACATTTGTGAACAACAACAACCCTGCGACGGCGATTCCCATTTTCTGTTGCGGGAGTCGACGCGCAAGCAGTGCAGCAAGAGGGGCCGCCACTACTCCCCCGATCAGGATCGCTAAAAGGATCCCGACCTCAACATCTCCCCCTTGAATGGCTCCAAAGAGTGAGCCAACCGAAATCACCGCGACCGCCACCTCCGCGGCATTCACCGAACCAACGGTGTAGCGAGCAGAGAGACCTTTGTGCAGAAGCACTGGCGTCACGACTGGGCCCCAAGCTCCGATAAGACCGTTAGTCACCCCGCCAGCGAATCCGGCCGCACCCACTCCTCGCAGTGAAACTTCCTCTGGCGAATACTGGTTCTGTACCGCTTGATTCGAACGACGAAATCTAAAAAGAATGCGCAAGGCAACAACGACCAGCATCGTTGCCAACAAAGGTCGCAATGCCGACGCGTCAACACTGCGAAGTACCGTCACACCAACTAGGGCGCCAACCATTCCCGGCAGAGCCATCCGGACAGCCAAACGACGATCAACGTTGCCGAAACGCCAATGTGACAGTCCGCCAACAACGCCGGTGGCGACCTTCGCGATATTCACCGTTGCCGATACCGAAACGGGCGACATTCCCGTGCCCAGCAGGATCGTTGATGATGTCGGGCCAAATCCCATCCCCAACGAGCCATCGACCATGCAAGCGAGGAAGCCAGCAAGGGCGACTAGGAGGTATTCGTCCATGGCAGATTGTCTATTAAATCAGTAGAAATTGTCAATTGGGCGATCAACTCGGCTCACCCTGGAGCAACAGCACCGCCCCTATGGGATGAATCACGATCGCAGCAGCCTGGGCATCAACCGCAATCGCCTCAGTCTGTGACGCTGAACGTTGCGCAGTAGCGCGCAAACTTTTCTTTCTGCTCGGCCGCGTCAAGACCGAGCCAATCGAATGACCAGGTGTGATCGCCATGCTTCTCACGTGGTGACCCTGCGAGGGCAGCCGCCATGGCAGCACGCACATCGTCAAGAAGGTCAATCCCGAGTTCGTCATAGATGCGTGCGACTACTGCCACGCCGTCTGCGTTGAAGTCGGCGAACGAACCGTGCGAGACGCGGCCTTCCGGCAACACACCCTCATCCTGAAGATCGACGAGGCCATCGAGATCACCGTGATACAGGTCGGCGTGATAGCGACCAATAACCGCAGTATCGACATCATCGCTATGCGCCCATCGCAGCGTCGCAATCAGGCTTGTAACAGAACCGAGGATTGCCAGGGGATCGCGATGAGTAACCACTAATTGCGCATCGGGATAGGTGTCGAGCAATACGGGAAGGTTGTGAAGGTGCACCGGCGATTTGAGTACCCACTTTTGGGTGGGCATTTGGCGCTGGAGAATCTGCAGTACAAGACGGTGCATTTCATACGCCGGAGTCATGTCACATGACTGCAGCCATTCGATGTAGCTCGGAGTGTTGTAGCGACTGATGAACTCTTCGCCGCGAAACGCGAACGACATCGCCGAAAGACATTCCTTATTCATGCGACCGGCGTAAGCGTGAATCGCATCGAGCCCGCCAGTCACGAGTTGCGGGCCACGCAGTTCGGCGTCGGCAAGCGCGATCCGAGGATCGTTGTCGTACGTTTCGGGCGTTGGCGGCGGCACCGGGCGCAAAAACTCCCAACCGAGCGGAACTCGGTGGCGATGATCGGCAGATAACAACGCATGCAGCACTGTCGTTCCGGTTCGCGGCGCGCCCACGACAAAGAGCGGCTCAATAATTTGTTCGTCGCGCACCCCGGGATCGCTGCGAACCCAATCGCAGATCTGCAGTCGAACTTCCAGCAAACGCACCAAGAACCGCCGAGTCATCCATCGGCCCAACAAATGCAGATTTGCCTCGTGCTCTAACGATGCAAGTGCGATATCGAGGCCTTCGAGGAAGTCCTCTCCAGTGCCGGGGCCAGGAACGCATAGCGCAGCGATACCTTCATTTGATCGACCTTGGCGGGTCATGGCCTCGCCAATCAAAGATTCCCGTTCCAGCGGCAGCGCTGCCTCGGCCGCGATGGGCAACACCAAACCGGCGTTCACCGCTTCGACCCATTCAGGGCGAGGTCCCGGATCCCAAGTCGTAGCCATCACGTAGGAAACTACGCTGCCCACATGACCAGCGCACCTCTCAACGACCTTGCTGGCAGGGTTGTCATCATCACCGGCGGCACACGGGGCATCGGCCTCGGCGTTGCTCGCCACCTCGGCGCTCTCGGCACAAAGATCGTCATCACCGGCCGCAAACCTGAACGCCTTAGTGAAGCAGTTGCGCTACTTGAATCAGAGAGCATTGATTGCCTGGGACTCGTGGCCGATGTCGCGAATCGTGACCGTTCTTTTCAAGTTGTCAACGAAACGCTGGCTCGCTTCGGCCGCATCGATGGCCTTGTGCTGAACGCACAGTCGTTCCGGCCGGTCACTCCGCTGCTTGACGTGACCGAGAGCGACATGAACCTCTTGTTCGATACCGGCCCCAAAGGCGCTCTGTGGCTTATGCAAGCGGCACAACCGCACATGGCCGCGCACGACTGGGGTCGCATCGTCACGATGGGCACCTCGATGGGACTCACCGGCGCTGCTGGTTACGGCCCCTACGCAGCATCGAACGAAGCAATCCGTTCGCTTACTCGCACTGCGGCGCGTGAATGGGGCCGTGACGGAATCACGGTGAATTGCGTTCTGCCGGCGTCAGCTGGCCACCGCGCTCCCGTGGCCGGTTCTGACCCCGCGCGTGAAGCCGCGTTTGCTGCGATGTACGACGACAACCCCGTCGGCCGTGATGGCGACGCCGTTGACGATATTGGTCCCGCAGTTGCGTTCTTGTTGAGCGATGGAAGTCGCTATGTCACCGGTCAGACCATTTCGGTCGACGGTGGCGGCATCATGCGCCCGTAACACTCAAGTGCGGAAACGCCAAGCTAAGTGGCGACGGCGAGATTCAAGAAGCGCGGCGCGTTCTTCCATCGACACTCGAACGGTGTCAGACGGCAGATCGTTCCACACCTCGTCGACGTGAACGAGTCGTGCTGTTGGTTCAGGCGCGTCGTCGCTGAGCGGCCAAAACCACCGCAATGTGCAGAGTCCGCGTTGACGACCGCCCGCATCGAGCCAATTGTCGACTCCCGGGTCGCTATGCGACACCACCGCACGAATTCGACCGTCGTCCGACAATCGAAACTGACGATCGTTCAAGCTCGTGATGCGTTCAACCGGATCAGCCAGTTCAAACCAGCCCTCGGGGTAAAGCTGCAAACTCCAATACCGGGCATCGGGAGCTTCGCTTTCGATGATGAGCGCTTCGTCAGGGCTGAGATCCCAGAAGCAAAAGCCATAACGCGCAACAGCAAGTCCCTTTTCTTGCGCAAAAGAACCTTGGAACGAATTGTCCTGGCGCATCGCGCGTTGGTCGATGATGTACTGGTTCCAGTACGACATCGAACGCTCAACACCGGCCACTGCGTCGGAAACCTTTGCAGCAAAGTCTTCAGCGGTTACTCGGGGCAGATGGTCGGGACCATCGAGACATTCAATGGTGAATGTTGCCGGTTCATCTTCGGTCCATTCGAAGTAGTACTCGCGAAGTGAGCACATGACTGCCCCTTCAGGAATCGGCAGCCAACCAGCTTCGGTGCCGTCACCGCCAAGGAAGAACTCGAACTCGTCGCCCTTACCGATTCCAAGATCGGAACCGTTGTGCTCAGCGAGGGTTCCCCACTTCTCCTGATGCATAAAGCCGGCTCGCATTGCGAGGATGAACTCTTCGCAGGAATGCATTCGGCCGCGCACTCGATAGCGCTTGGTGTGATCAATGCGCGCGTGACGATAGGCATTGTCGGCATTGGGGCCACCCCATTGCGTGACCAGATCGTTCTGTCTCATAAAGAACGGACGAGCAGCATTCGGAAAGCCAATTGACCACCCCAACCAGCACAACACCTGTTCGGCCATGTGGTCATAACCCTCAGCGCGCACCGCAGCGTCAATAGGAAATGGTTCAGACATCAACTGCTCGCCGACAGATTCGAGTCGACGACAAAAGTCGCGCCACGCCGTCAGTTCAACGCTTTCATCTGATGCCATATCGCTGTTCCCCCTCAGGATCCATGCGGACGACGACTTGCCGCACGGATATTGCTGCGCACACAGATACCGGTGATGTTCGATGAGAAATCTGACGCAAGCCACAAAACTGTTTGTGCGACTTCCTCAGGCTTACTAAGTCGATTCAAATTCAGATCGGCGACATGTGCATCGACGCCGCCAGGCTGCGTTGCCAGATAGTCAAGAAGTGGAGCCGTGGCTGTCGGGCCTGGCGTGACGGCATTGGCTCGAATGCCATGAGCGCCGTATTCCGTGGCCACCGTTTCCATGAGATTGATCACGCCCGCTTTCGCTGCGGCATAACCCCCAAGGTTGTAGTTACCGCCGATGCCTGCGCCAGAAGACATGCTCACGATTGATCCACCACCGTTGGCGATCATGTGTGGAATCACGGCGCGCGTGGCATAGAAAACCGAATCAAGCGTGACTGATTGCTGAAACCGCCAGTCCACATCGCTGAGGTCGCCGATCAACCCCGAACGAGATACGCCGACATTGTTGTAAAGCACATCAATGCGACCATAGGAATCGACTGCACCTTGGACCCATGAGTTCACGAACTTCGGATCACTCATATCTCCGGCGACACCGCTCACGTTGGCCCCGGTCGCGAGCTCGTCAACGACACGGTTGAGCTCAGCGGCTCGTAGATCGTTCAGCCACAACACGGCTCCGTGCTCTGCGAACAGACGAGCCGACGCTTCACCAATACCAGCGCCGCATCCGCTGATGAGCGCCACTTTTCCTTCAAGCATTCCTGTCATGGACCGCTAGCATCGCCCACGCATTGGCTCCTGTCACGCAGGACGCCACCAATCTGGAGGAAACGTGACTGAGACCGGCCCCGCCCACACATTGCCGCAACTCGCCGCGCTTCACGATGCCACGGCGCTGCTCACCAGCGAGGGCTCTCCGTTCGAGGTCGTTCAAGACGACGTGCGCGGCGAGACTATGGGAGTTCTGCGTAATCGGGCACGCTCACTGCGCGAGATTCTCATCAACTCATTTGAGTTCGGCGATCGCGAGTCCATGATTTTCAGCGATGGTCGGCGCGTGACCTTTGCTGGATTCGAAAAGGACGTTGCATCAGTTGCCGCCTGGCTTCAGCAAGAACATCAGATTGGTCATGGCGACCGGGTTGCGTTGTGCGGCGCGAATTCCTACGGCTGGATCGTGTCGTTCTGGGCCTGTCTGTCGATGGGTGCAATCACGGTTGCCATGAACGGCTGGTGGACCGAATCGGAAATGCAACACGCAATTGATCTCACCGAGCCAAAGTTGCTGTTGTTCGATGTCAAGCGCGCGGCGCGACTTTCCAGTGACGTGACCATCCCCCGGTTCGATCTCGACGAAGACCTTGAAATGATGCTGGCGTACGCGCCCGAAGCATCAATTCCCGCCAGTCACATCGATGAAGACGATGCCGCCATCCTCATTTTCACCAGTGGCACAACCGGTCGTCCAAAAGCTGCAGTGCTGTCACACCGAAGTGTCGTTCATTACACAACCCTGCAGAATTTCCTTGGTGCCCGCGGCATGCTCATGGCCGGTCGAGGCCCCTCCGAAGGGCCACCCCCCATCCGACTCGTCGTGTTCCCTTCGTTTCATGTTTCCGGCCTCGGCGCAACAGTGAACGGCCTTCACGCCGGTTCGACGGGTGCATGGTTCCTCACTCGATTCGAAGCCGACGATGTCATCGATTTCATCATCGACAACAAGGTCAACATCATTGGCGGCACCGGCACACACATCCTTCGTTTGCTCGATAGTCCCCGTTGTGCCGAGATCCCGCCGCAACAGGTGATTTCCGTTGGTATGGGCGGCTCGGCCACCACACCCGAGATCATGCGCCGGCTTGCGAACCGCTTCCCTCATCTCGACCACACCATGTCAACCGGGTATGGCTCCACCGAAACCGGATCACTTGTTTCGTTCGCGCCCAACTGGATGCTCGAGGTTTCACCCGAATGCATTGGGCCCGCACTTCCCACCTGCGAAGTGAAAATCATGGACGATGAAGGGAATGAACTCCCCGAAGGTAGCGAGGGAAACATCTATGTACGCAGCCCACTTCTTATGACCGAGTACTGGCGTCACCCTTCTGCCAATTCCGAAGCGTTCCTTCCCGGTCGTTGGTTCAATACCGGCGATTTCGGCCGCATCGACGGAGGCTGCATCTATATTGCGTCACGCAAACGCGACCTCATCATCCGTGGCGGTGAAAACATCTACCCGTTCGAAATCGAAAACTGCATCGAGGAAATGGCCGGCGTCATCGAGACAGCGGTGATCGGCGTCGACCACGACATGCTTGGTCAAGAAGTAAAGGCGATCATCGTGATTGCGCCCGACACCAACATCACCGATCTCGATGTGCACGAACACTGCAAGAAGTCGTTGTCGGTCTACAAGATCCCGGCCTATGTCGAACTTCGCACCGAACGACTTCCACGTAATCCCAGCGGCAAGATTCTTAAGCATGTTCTTGCCGATGGAAGCGAAGCCGGATTCGTCGAGGAATAACCCTTAGGCGTCTTGCTCGTCGAGAGCGGCAATCCAATTTCCAAGCGCGTCCCACAGCTCTGTCCGATTCTTCGAAATCGAATGGTTGTGGCCAGCTCCGGCAAGCACGTAGGTCGTCACGTCACCCGAAGAGGTGAGCAGAGCCGCAACATTGCCGATGTCTCCGGCGATGTCATTCTCGCCTATACCGATAAAAGCGGGCACTTCAATCGATGCCAGAGCGGCATTCGACGAACCAGGAACCATCGAAGCCAGACCGCACAGGGCCAACAAGGAGCCCGATGCCGTGGCAAGTATCTGGCGGGCTTCGGAAAGCGTTCCGGGATTCAACATGTCAGAACTGGTTGTTGAGCCGGGAACAAGCGCAGTTCCGAATCGTTCTCGAACTAACTCAGCGAGCACTGGTTCGAGTCGGTCGTAGTTGTCGGCATACGACAGTTCGGCCGTTGTGAGGTACTCGGGTAATCCCGCCCCACCAAAACCGAGAAAGGCCACCGCATCGAATGATCGGTGATGCCACTGCGCGTGTGCGACCACCAAGCCCCCCATCGAATGACCAAGCCCAATAAGGCGCGTCGGTTCGAAAAGATCCATCGCGTGGGCTACAAGTTCCGACAACGCGCCGTGATCTATGTCAGCGACGACTCGCGGGTTCAACGTGTACGGATCTTCAGGAACCGAGCTGTCCCCGACTCCGGGATGATCAATAACAGCAACCGCAATCCCGAAGTGATCGGCGAGGTAGCGAGCCATCGACCATTCGCCTGCCTGCTCTTCGGGCAGATCGAAATATCGCCGAGTCATTCCGCCTCCGGGGAAACACACCAGCAGCGGCGCAGCAGAGACGCCATCGGGGACGATCAACTCAGCGGCGAGCCACTCGACTCCGTCAGGACCCAGGCCCCCAACATCGAGATCCAATCGTTCCGCCCTAGCCATGGGCGCAGCGTAGGCCCGGAACTGAGGAGCAACATCGTGTTGGCGATTGCCAAAAGTGTTTTGGTCGGCCAAGATACCAGACATGGCTGGAGTTCTGGGGGGAATCCGGGTCATTGATCTCACAAGTGGGATCTCTGGCCCCATGGCAACGATGCTGCTGTCTGATAACGGCGCGGACGTCGTGAAGGTTGAACCGCCCGGTGGTGATCCGACTCGAAAGACCGAAACCGGTGCACGAGTGTGGGCCCGAGGTAAGCGCAGCATCGAACTCGATATTCACGATGCAGCCCAACGCGAACAACTCCTCGCACTGATCGATCGTGCCGATGTACTCGTCGAAAACTTTGATCTCGGCGTCACCGAAACGCTTGGTCTCGATTGGGAAACACTTCGCGTGCGCAACCCGCGCCTTGTGATGTGTTCGATCACTCCGTATGGCCGCCATGTTGATTTTAAGAATCGCCCGGGTATCGATGCGCTCGTCGCAGCACGAACTGGTTTGCATTGGGAACAGCGCGGCTGGGTTGGTACATCGATCGGGCGCATATGTGGCTTGCCGGTTGAACTTGAAGGCCTCGATATTCCCCCCGGATGTTTCGATGGCCCCGATCGCGAAGGCCCGCTCTATCCGCAGTCGCGCTGGCCAAGTCTCGGCGCTTCATTTTTGGCATTGACGGGAATCAATGCCGCGCTACGGGCCCGTTTGCATACCGGACGTGGCCAGTGGGTTGAGACGTCGCTGCTTCAAGGAGTTCTCGTAAGCACCGCAGGCGGATGGCAACGACCGGAACATCCTGAAGCCGACGGTTACATGTGTTGGATCTTCGACCCCCGCGGAAGCAAAGGTCACTTTCAGTGTGCTGACGGTAAGTGGATTCAGAACTGGGTACCGAACCCGTCCTTCGCTCTCGGCGTTTCTCAAGGCGACACCATCAGCGTCGATGACCGCATCAACAAACCGACAGACGACCCAACTCGTATCGGCCCGGACTACAGCGAACTCGTCGTACTCGCCCACTATCACTCCCAAATGAAAGCGGCCTACGCCAAATACCCAGCGAACGAATGGCTTGCAGCTGCCGCGCAGGTTGGTATTCCGATGCAACCAACTCGCCGACCAGAAGATGCCCTCAACGATCAGGCACTCATCGATGAAGGAATCGTTATCACTCTCGATGACCCCGAAGTTGGCCCGATCCGCCAGGTGGGCCTCGTCTACGGAATGTCAAAGACTCCCGGAATGGTGCAAGGACCAGCACCAACCGTTGGCCAACACACCGATGAGATTCTCGCCGAACTCCTGAACCCCATTGCTGCAAACCCAAGCACATCATCCAGTGACTTAAAAGCGCCTCTCGATGGAGTACTTGTACTTGATCTCGGTCTTGCCATTGCTGGCCCATTCAGTACGCAGTTGTTGTCTGATCTCGGCGCGACCGTCATCAAGGTCAACACCGTGTACGACACGTTCTGGCACTCGACGCACATCGCCTATACCGCGAACCGTGGCAAACAATCGATTTCAATCAATCTCAAAGATCCGCGCGGTCTTGCCATCTTGCATGAGTTGGTCAAACGCGCCGACATCGTGCAACACAACATGCGCTACGAAGCCGCTATTCGCCTCGGCGTTGATTATGAATCACTCGTAACGATCAAACCCGACCTCATCTATTGCCATAGCTCGGGATTCGATAAAAGCCGAGCTCACCTCCCGGGCAATGACCAAACCGGAGCCTGCCTCGCAGGCGTCGAATACGAAGATGGCGGAATGGCCAACGGCGGAAAGCCAATTTGGAGCCTCACATCATTCGGCGATACCGGGAACGGCTTCCTGGCTGCCAATGCGATGATTCAAGCGATTTATCACCGAGAACTCACTGGGGAAGGCCAGTTTCTCTCCACTTCAATTCTCGCTGCCTGTCTCCTGAACTCTTCATACGCATGGGTCGATGCCGAAACCGGCGAAGGTGTCGCTAGACCAAAGGTTGACGCGCTCATGTTCGGCACCGGTCCACGCACTCGTCTCTACGAGACGGCAGACCGATGGATCTGTCTCGCAGTTCAGAACGATGAGCAGTGGTCGGCTGTTGAACGTTCGCTGAGCATCGCCGGACTTACAGCAATGGAAAACGATCGCGCGATCGAAACCCTCACCACCAGCCTTCTAGCGCTTTCGGCAACTGAAGCATTTCGCTTACTTGATGGCGCCGGGGTTCCCTGCGAAATCGAAGATGACCAGTTCGCAATCCGCTTATTCGATGATCCGCAGTTTCGCGATGCCGGCCTTGTCACCACAATGCACCAAGCCCAAGTGGGCAGCTTCGACCACTTTGCCCATATGTGGACATTTTCAGAAACACCTACTCGCATTGCCGGCCCACCGCTCATTGTGGGCCATGACACCGTCGACATCATGAGCGAAATCGGCTTCGAACAGAGCGACATCGATGCACTCATCGCTGATGGAGTCGTCCTCCAATCCACTCTCCGCCAGGAGCGCGCACTATGACCACCGTCCGTCCCCCGATTTCCGACTTCGACGACGCCTTCTTTTGGGAGGGAGTAAAGAATCAGAAACTTCTGATCCAACGTTGTGGCGATTGCAGCGTCCTTCGCCACCCGCCAACGCCAATCTGTGCGAACTGTGGTTCGATGAACAATCAGGCGACCGAGTCGGCAGGCAAAGGTTTGATTCTCACGTGGATCATTTCCCAGCACCCGACCGAACCTGATGCGGAACCCCGGATCGTGATTCTTGTGCAACTCGACGAAGGCACTCGGATCGTCTCCAACCTCATCGATGTTGTCCCGACACACGACCAAGTCCTGAATGACAAAAGAGTCGAAGTCTGTTTCGTCGCTTACGACGGCACTGTGCTCCCCCAATTTCGTTTGGCTGAGGTGCAGTCATGAGCGGCAAACGAGCGGTCATCGCCGGTATCGGCCACACCGAGTTCTCGCAGAACTCAGGACGGTCCACGATGCAGCTCGCCGCTGAAGCATCGCTCGCTTCGATCCGAGACGCCGGGTTCTCCCCCACCGAGGTCGATGGCACGGTCACGTTTTCGATGGACACAAACGACGAACTCGCACTTATCCGCTCGCTCGGGGTGCCGATGTTGCGCTTCTGTGCGCGCACCCGCGGTGGCGGAGGAGGAGCGAGCGCAACTGTGCAGCTCGCTGCGGCGGCCGTCGAAAGTGGCCAGGCCGACGCTGTTCTCGTGTACCGAGCGTTCAACGAACGTTCTGGCCACCGCTTCGGCCAACCGGTCCAAGCCAATCCCGATCCCGCTTGGAACTGGGCCAGCCCATTCAGTCTGAATACGCCAGCCAAGGTCTATTCATTGACCTTCCAGCGCTACATGTACGAGTTCGGCCTCACCAACGAAGACTTCGGTCGCTACACCGTCGCAGCCCGTGACTGGGCCTCGACAAATCCGAATGCGCAGTTCTTCGAGCGACCAATCACGCTTCAAGACCATCAAGATTCCCGCTGGATTGTCGAACCAATCCTGCGCAAACTCGACTGTTGCTTGGAATCCGACGGCGGTGTCGCTCTACTGATTACAACGGCCGAACGAGCCGCCGCTCATGGATCGGACGCTGTTCCCATCCTTGCGTCATCAGCCATTCAACTTGAGGGTGGCCACGAAATGTTTGCGTACTACCACGATGATCTCTGCGAGTACCCCGAAGGTCGCGTTCTCGGTGAGCAGCTTTATCGGCAAGCCGGCATAACCGCAGCCGATATTGACGTCGCAATGATTTACGAAAACTTCAGCCCCATCGTGTTCCTTCAATTGGAGGCCTTTGGTTTCTGTGGCCGAGGAGAAGCAAGTGACTTCATCAAAGATGGTCACATCGGTCGCGGGGGCTCGCTCCCAACGAATACCAACGGCGGGCTTCTCGGCGAGGGCTACATCCACGGCATGAACAACATCGTCGAAGGCGTGCGCCAACTTCGAGGCACGTCATCCAACCAGATCTCCGGGGCTGAGCATGTTCTCGTCAGCGCCGGCCGTAGCGGCATCATCTTGGGTCGCTGAGCGAAAGGCAAGTCATGACACTTACCGAATCAGACATCATCCTGAACCACACCGGCGAACGAATCATTTCGGCCGATTCACATGTTTCGATTTCGCAGGAGCAGGTCAAGGCCAATCTTGATCCAAAGTTCCACCCTGACTATGACAAAGCCCAGCAAGCATTTGCTGCACGCGTTGCTGCCAACATGAGCTCGGCTCAAGTCAATGCCGATGCGATGATGCGCAATCCTCATGCCGCGTTCACTCGTCCCGGCTATCACACTGCTTCAGATCGACTCGCCGACATGGATGCCGATGGCGTCGATATCGAAGTCATCTACTCCGAAGTCAGCGCGTTTCGCTACATCGGCGATATGGAACGTGGCGCTGCAGAAGCCACCCGGGCGTTCAACGACGTACTCACGCAGTTCGCGTCGGCCGATCCCCGTCGCCTCGTCGTGAGCTATCAGATTCCCATTCATGACATCGATGCAGCCGTCGCCGAGGTGCACCGCGTTGCGTCTATGGGCGCGAAGTCGTTGCAGATTCCCGTGTTCCCCACCGAACTCGGTCAGCCCGACTACTTCCATGACCGCTACGCACCGCTTTGGTCAGCAGTTCAGGAGACTGGCCTTCCGATGTGCTGCCACATTGGCATTAACACCAATCTTGACGAACTCACTCGCCGTGACCCAACTCCTCAAAAGGGGATCATGGTCACCATGGTCGCCCTCTCCACCGCAGAAGCGCTGGGCATGTGGATTCTCACTGGCACTCTCGAGAAGTTCCCTGACCTCAAACTTGTTTTCGTCGAGCCCGGCATTGGCTGGATCGCTCACTACCTGCACCTGATCGACGACATGGTCGTTCGCCAGGGATACGTGTACGACAACCTCAGCGAACTTCCGAGTTTCTACTTCCGTCGCAACATGTGGACGACGTTCGTTGATGAGCCTCGTTCGATTGAGGCCCTTCGCTACGACGTAGGCGTCGACAACATCTTGTGGTCAACAGACTTTCCCCACCCCGTGACGAGCTGGCCCGACTCACAAGATCTCATCGAACGAGCATTTAGCGACATCCCTTATGACGAGAAGCGCAAAATGGTGTGTGACAACGCCATCAAGGTGTGGAACCTGTGAGTCCTGCCACCCAATCTCGCGTCACAGGACCGTTCCTGGATCGCGTCACGCTCATCGAGGCAGCTGCCGACCTTGCCGACGTTGTCGGCTGGAACGATCTCACGCTGTCTCGAGTCGCCGAAGCCGTCGACCGACACGTGAGTTCTCTTTACTCCCATGTCGACGGACTCGATGCCCTTCGACGCGAGGTCGCGGTTCTATCGGTGACTGAACTTGCTGACATCGTCTGGGCTGCGACCGTTGGGCGAAGCGGGGCTGAGGCTCTCACCGAAATTGCCGAAGCAGAACGTGACTTTGCACGCGCCCACCCAGGAAGAATGGCCGCATTGCGCGGCCATCTCGGTGCTGACGACCCGGAGTTCCGCGAACAAGCAAAGCGAATCGCGCAGCCGATTCGCACCGTGCTTGCTTCTTTCGGACTCACTGACCAACAAGTCATCATTGGACATCGAGTCTTCAGCGCAACTGTGCGCGGCCTGATCGAACCCGGCACTCCCCTGGGCGCAGCCGAAGACGATATTGCGCTGCAGGCCACCGTCACTCTCTTTGTCACTGCACTTGAGAGTGGGAACTGGCCAACGGTCTAATCACGCTGGGGTTCCCGACCTCATCACGGTCGTGGGCGTCGTAGTGGAGGAACCTGAGGATCCGGAGCTTGATGTCGTTCCATTTGGGAGCGCTTGGGCTTGATTGATCAAGTTCTGCGCTTCCCTGACCTTTGCTTGATATTCAGCAAGATTGCCACTGCGCAATGCAGCATCGGCGTCCGTCAATGCTTTCGCCGCCTGATCAATGAGCTGATCCTTCGTGGCATTGCCAGTTGAGGGAATCGTTGTGGTGGTCGCAGAACCCGAGGAACTTGCACCACCGCCGCTCGAACCGTTACTTCCAGTGTCATCTTGCAGAACGGGGCTTGACTCGAATGTCTGCGGGTTTGCGCCCGGGAACAAGGTCTGGAGAGCTTCACGAAGCGTTGGCTTCATCACGACCTGGCCACCAAATACGACAATGACCTGTTTGAGTTCAGGGATCTGGGTGTTGTTATCCGATGACACATAGAGAGGACGCACGTAGATGATCGAGTTGTTCACTGGCGTCATCATCAAAGCGCCAAATTGCACCCGAGATCCTTGCTGATCAAGCAACGTCGTGTATTTCGCAACTTCCGGATCTGAGAGAATGTTCGCATTAACAATCGCAGGACCGTCAATATTGAAACCCGAAGGCATTTCATAAACTGTCAACTTGCCGTACTGCGCGGGATCGCTGTTGGCAACCATGAATGACGTAAGAGTTTTTTTCGAGTCGTCTTCGGAATAGGGAACGAATGGACGCAGCATCACGAACGATTCCGTTACTTGGCCCGGAAGACGTATCAATGAATAGACGGGGCTGATACGAGCTTCTTTAGTGCGCAGCACGGTAGTGCCGTTCACCGTTTGGTTCGCGGTCACGATCGCGGTTGAACCATTCACGGTTGATCCAGGATCTTGCGCAACTGACCAACTTGAGGTCTTTTCATAAAAGGCCTTCGGGTCACTGATGTGATAGCGGCCAAACGAATTGGTTTGGGTGCGGAAGAGATCTTCCGGATAGCGCCAATGCGCCTTAAGCTCCGCTGGCATCTCATCGACTCCAACAAATAGCGCTGGAAAAGCTTTTTGATACGCATTCACGATCGGGTCAGAGGGATCGACGACGTACAACTTCACCGTGCCATCGTAAGTATCGACAACTCCCTTTACTGAGTTACGAATGTAATTAAACCGCTTTCCGCCTAGGTCACTTCCTGCGGCTAGGCCACTTGAATCCGCTCGCTGCGCGTTCGGATAGCGATCCGTTGTTGTGTAACCATCAAAGATGTACACCACACGTCCACCCTGAATGACGGGATAGGGATCTGAATCGAACTGCATGAACGGCGCAACAGCCTCAATGCGCTGTCGAACATCACGTTGATAAACGATTCGCGAATCAGAGTTAAGGAACTTGGACACAACTAAGTTCCAGTCGGAGAACTTCAGCCCGTAGGCCGCCTTCTTGATGAATGAATCAAGTCTCACACCGCCTGAACCGGAGTATTGGGTGAACTTTGTCTGCCCATCGGCCTGGACATAGTCAATTTCCTCGCGAGACGCATTCGTAATGGCGTAACCCAAGACGTTTTCGCCGTAATAAAGCTGCGGCTGGGAAACCTCAGCCGAAATCCGTGATGTGTCGACAATTTGGGGGACGTTTCGAATGAGAAAATCAGGACGTCCCTGAGTCGTTGTCGCGTTCGCTGGAGCCAGCGCAACGCCATAGCCGTGGGTATAGGCAAAATGCTTGCCTTCCCAAGAGCCCTGAGGGATCTGATCCACGTTTAGATCTCGAGTTCCGATAATGACCTGCGTACTGGCGATATCTCCAGATGGAGTTTTGATCGGGTAACGATCGACATCGAGTTCGTTGAAACGCAGCTGTGAGTACTGGCTCTGCAAACGCTGATAGGTAGGTTCGACAATTATCGGATCGAGAAGCCGAATATTGCGAATCGTCCCGGGATTGTCGTTGACACTCTGCGTTGCAACCACTTTGTCCTGATTAAAAAGGAACGGCTGCGTATCAACACTGCTCAGCCCCATCGCCGCCCGCGTGGCATCGATGTTGTGCTGGATATAGGGCGACTCGCGCGTCGATTCCTCGGGTTCGACAACAAACCTCTGAATGAATGCTGGATACCCGACACCCGCGATGACTGACACCAAAGCCCAGAGACCAACAGCGACCACAGGAAGTGTCCACCCGCGGCGCCAAATGTTTGCGATAAAAAGTCCGAATGACAACAGCGCGATGAAAAGCAACAAATAGATAACTGGAAGTTGCGCCTTTACGTCGGTGTAGGTCGCACCGTCGACCGTACCCCGGGTTGAGTAGGTCAGCGCGTAGCGCTGCAACCAATAGTCGGCTGCCTTCACCAGTGCCAGGAGACCAAGCCCCACAGAAATATGTGCTTTCACCTGAGGCGTCACTCGCTGACCCTGAGTCTGAAAGCGAATGCCGCCGTTCAGGTAATGGGCCACCAACGTCACGATGAGAATGATGATCCCAGAAGCGAACAGCCAGTTTGTGACAGATGAATAGAACGGAAGTTTGAAAACATAGAAACCGACATCGGTATTGAACGTTTGATCCTTGAGGCCAAAACTCCCGCCATTACGAAAAAGGATCCACTGCTTCCATTCACCAGACATACCAAGTCCGACGAATAAAGCGAGTACGAGCGAAACCACGACACGAACGGTCTTGGTGCGACGACCAATCGTTGCGTGATATCGATCGAGAAGATCATCCTCTGGCCCGGTCTCGCGAACCTTCGGAGCGATGCGATCGGCAATCACCAGGTTCACAATCACCATCACGAAGAACGCCACCGTGAAGATTGCGCCTAAAGCGATCTTGGCACCAAGGATTCCAGTGAATACCGAGCCGAGTCCCAACGAGTCGAACCACATCCAGTCGGTCCAGAAACCAGCGAGGCCTCGGAGCGACATAAACAGAGCGAACACCACCCCCACGACGACGATGAGAGCAATACGGCCTCGGGAAAAGCGACGGGGCTGGGGCATGTCAGTGGGGAGACGCATAAGTTCCCAGCCTACGGGGGTTCTGAGATCAATCCAGCGTCGCCCTACTCAGAGTGCAGGAAGTACGACGCAGTGGCATCCATGGTGCAATGGCGGGGCGTTATGACCTGTTGGGAACGCCGCACCCCGCTCGGTTGCGCCGCTAAGCGAGTTGTCTTCGCAATCGGGAGACGGAGCATCGCCAGCGGCAACCACCCAGCGCACCTGCGATCCCTTGGGCAGACGATCGAGGATTCCTCGATTGCACGCCGAGAGAACCCCAAATGTCACCGACTCATCGACTCGTTGACCCTTCCACTCCCTGAAGGTCGACCGAATGCGCTGGGCCAGATCATCGCGATCTCCCGCCGATTCCGAGACCGCTCGTTCGAGGCGATCGCGGAGCGGTCCAACGATGGCTAATGCCAGATCGGCAGTCAGGTCGCCCACCGATGCACGAGATGTCTCGCGTCCCTTCACCGGAGAAATCGACCCACCCGCTTCCGCCGCATCGGCCAGCGCCGGGAGCGCGATGTCTTCATAACGCTCAAGCTGTGATTCGGGAGTGGGAAGAAACGCGATTGCGGTCATGTTTCCTTTTACAGACCGAAGAGTTGAGAGCAACTCGTTCTGTTCGTCTGAAAGTTCGCGTTTGATCCGTCGCGCTAGTGAACTTTCGATCGCTGCAACTGCTGCATTACGTTCAACAATGAAGGCTTGATCGGCATCGGAGTCGGCTTCAATCTCTTCACTGGTTTCGCTAACGGCGCCTGACACAGCAATCTTTGTCTCGGCGATTGCAGTGTCGACGATCGGTGCCGTCATTTCGCCCTCAGGGCTATCGCCCGACTGAGCGACTTCGTCTTCACCTTCTTGGCGGAGACGAGCAAAAACATCGGCAGCTTTACCGCTTGAGGTGCGAACGACTCGGACCGATGACGAATGGCGTCCTTCGCGCGGATCTTCCGCAATTGGAGTTGCGTCGACGAGTTGCTCTGGTTCAGCGCTCTCAGAAGCCGAATCGCTGGATTTCTCAGTTTTTGGTTCCTGTACCGGAGGAACGACCGTCAGTTTGGGAGCAGAGGACTTCGGTTCGGCTGAGATCTCGACATTGCGAGGCCGATCCGCAGGCGAAACGTCGATGACCGGAACGCCCAATTCCTCCGCAGTGACAATCGGGGTAATCGTGGCATCAGGTTCAGACTCAACAATCTGCAACGACGCAGAATCGGTGGCGAATCGGGCCTCGGGTAACGCAACATCAAGTTCTTCGGTCGCGACAGCGAGGGTTTCTCGCACAATGTCATAGGCGGCGGAAATACGATCGCGCCCGGCTTGTAACTGCTCGATCTGCTGACGAAGCGCCTGGCGACGACGAGCGAGGTCGTCAAGCATCCGCTGGCGAACCTGCTGTGCCTCAAGGACCATCTCGCGTCCTTGCTGCTTGCTCGCTTCGATAATTGCTACTGCTTCAGTTTCAGCGCTTTCGCGCTGGGCTGCAGCGTTCTCCCGGATCTCTTCGGCGATTTGCTCGGCTTCTTCTCGACGCCGAGCAACTAATGCATCGGTTTCTTCCCGAAGACGAATGGTTTCTTCACGAGAGTCACGAAGGAGGCGGGCGACATTTTCTTCTGCCTTGGCCCTGATCTCGGCCGCGGCAGACTGGGCTGCATCGAGAACACGCGTGGTCTCTTCGCCCAGCAACTTGGTCAGATTCGAAGGATCGATGGGATCGTGTTCAGCATTTTGACGACGCGATTGCTCGACCTGACGCTCGAGTTCGGCCACGCGCGTCTGCGAGGCCTTCAGTTGGTTCGAGATCTTGAGGAGGTAACGCTGAACCTCAACAGGGTCAACGCCCTTCTTTACGGTCGCGAAGGTTTTATCGAGAATGCGGTCGGGATCGATCGGCCCGGACGAGTCGGCTGCCATCGCCCCTAAGGATACCGACGAAACCCCGCCGATCCGGTGATACCACTGGCGATCAGTTGGCGTTGGCCGAGGCGCCGACCGGCGGGAGAACCGAATTTCCGCCTCCTACCGTCGTGAGAACCGCAAGCGCCTGATCAAGAGAATCGACTGGCTCAATCCGCAACGTGCCCGCGTACTTTCGCGCTTCGTCGATTTCGCTAGATGGAACCAGCATCAAATCGACGCCGGCACGACGCGAGGCCATCACCTTCTGATGCATTCCTCCAATCCGCCCCACCGTTCCATCGAGCGCCATCGTCCCTGTGGCAGAAACCGAAAGACCGCCCGTAAGACTCCCCTGGGTCATGACATCAAGGATCCCTAACGTGAAGGCCAAGCCGGCGGAGGGTCCACCCACTTGACCTGAATCAATCGAGATCTGTACAGGGAACTTGAACGAAAGGTCGCGGGTAAACGTTGAGACCCCAAGAAAGCCTTTTGAGGCGTCGTTGTCACGCGCACCGAGCACCACTTGCACATCGCGAGCTGGGCGCGCATCAGCCACAGAAGAATCGAATTGCTCGACATACATCGAAAGTGTCGAACCAGGAGTGCTCGAACTAACGATGCTGATCAATTCCTGACTGAAAGAGACTGGCTGCCCATTCACCCGGGTAATGACATCGCCAGAAACGAGGAGACCTGACGATGGTCCTCCGTCGACGACTGAAGCAACTACCACTCCCGTTCCGTTTGAGTCGATTGTGTAACCAAGCCGTTTAAGCGCCTGATACTGAGCGGCATCTTTCGAGTCGGCCATCATCCGCAGGTTGAGATCGCGATTCTGATCGGGTGACTGCTTTCCAAGAATGTCTTCCTCTGGAGTCAGATCAAGATCAGGATTCACCCATGCTGCTAGTGCTTCGAATGGTGTTGCTTGTCGGAGTGACACTGTGAGGAAATCCACTTCGTCATTTGTTTCATAGGTCGACGCACCCTCCACCGAAATCAGTGATTGGGTCGGACGAGATGAACCCGGTGACAACACGTAATACGGAATTCGAATCACCAACCCGAGCGTGATGACAGCTACGGCGAGGATGAAACCGATCGAGGTGGCCCAACGCCGACGGCGACTCCAATGTGGCGTCTCGGTCTCGACGACTGACTCAAGATCTTCTTCGTTGTGCTCGACCACGAGACTCCATTGCCGGTCGCAGAGTGCAGCGGATTCACCCGAGTGACGGGACCAGCCTGCCATGCCCAGCGCCATAACCCGGCGCGCCCGTCGCCGGGCTGCGAGACTAAGAGAAGTGACGACAACAAATCAGTGGCAGCCGATCTACGGCGATGACATCGGACCAACGACTTCCGACCGAATCCGATCCGGGGTTGGTCTTGGCGTTGTCCTCGCTATTCTCGGCGCCGGCCTTGCCGCGGGTCTTGCGCTTTCCGTTGCAGTACTTTTCGGGCTTTTCGGCGCAGTAGCCGGCTGAGATGACAGGCCGTCAACTCAACGAAACCGTCGCCCGTCAACGTCGCGCTGTCCTAGCGGGCTACAGCGGCGACGTCGCGACTGCTCAGGAACTACTCCAAGATATCGATGCGAACGTCCGAGCCACCGCGCTCGGGGCCTTACACCGGCTCGATGCACTGACAAAAGAAGATCTCCTCGACGCCACGTCTGACCCCGACCCCATCGTGCGACGTCGCGCATGCACCGAATCAACAACATGGAATGGTTTGGTCGGAGACCCAATCGATGTCGAGGTCGCTTCTGCTGTCGCGCTGCTTCTCGATGACGACGACATTTCCGTCGTGGAAATAGCTGCGTGGGCCTGTGGTGAACGTCCTCCCGCCTCGGATGCAACGATCGCACGGCTGAGCCAGATCGCAACGACTCACGAAGACGCTTTGTGTCGCGAATCGGCCGTTGCCGCACTCGGTGCTCTGGGAGATCTGTCCGGACTTCCCGCCATCCTCTCGGCCACAACTGATAAAGCCACAGTGCGTCGGCGTGCAGTGATTGCGCTTGCCCCGTTCGAGGGAGCAGAAGTCGATGCCGCCATCGAACTCGCAACAACCGACCGAGATTGGCAGGTCAGACAAGCAGCTGAGGACCTCAGTCCATAAACATGACCTTGAGTGCGTCGAATGATTCGACGCAATGGCCTGCTCCGAGCACAACAGACTCGAGCGGTGCCTCTACAAGGTGCACGGGAACTTGGGTTTCGGACTCAATGCGTAGGTCGAGACCGCGCAGCATGCCGCCGCCACCGACCAAATAAATACCCTGTTCGATGAGATCCTGAGCCAGTTCAGGCGGCGCTTGGCCAAGACATGCAATCACTGCATCGACCATGGCAGACACTGGTTCGTCGATTGCTTCGCGGACTTCTTCGGCTGTCAGCACAACTGTCTTTGGAAGCCCGCTCATGAGTTCGCGGCCGCGAACCTCGGCAGCGTATTCATTCTCGGTCGGCCACGCCGAACCAATCGTGACTTTGATTTCCTCGGCCGTACGTTCACCGACAGCGATTCCGTATTCACGACGAATGTAGGTCTGGATTGCCGCGTCGATATCGAAACTCCCGACACGAACAGCTTCAAGAGCAACCACTCCGCCAAGAGAAATCAATGCAACTTCGGATGTGCCACCACCAATGTCAATAACCATGTTGCCAAGTGGTTCATTGATAGGAAGACCCGATCCGATTGCCGCAGCCATGGGCTGTTCGATCAAATGCGCTTCGGCAGCGCCGGCGCGACGAGCGGCTTCTGTCACGGCGCGCTGTTCAACAGCAGTAATGGCAGACGGTACGCAAATAAGCACTCGAGGTCGATTGAAACGGTTGACGCCCACTCGCTGAAGCAGCAGTCGAATCATGCGCTGGGTGACTTCGAAATCAGTAATAGCGCCCTTACGAAGCGGCCGAACTGCGACGATGTAGCTCGGAGTGCGCCCAATCATCTGCCAGGCTTCGTGCCCCATCGCCAAGACGTCTTGGGTGCGGCTGTTCAGAGCGATAACAGAGGGCTCATTGAGAACAATGCCTTCACCGCGCACATAGACGAGTGTGTTTGCCGTTCCGAGATCGATTGCAATGTCGCGTGCCATCTCAACGACCTCCGAGTCGACGCTTGTCGGCGTCTTGCACAGGACGAACTGGACGAGGTGGCGTCGAAGGAACCGGAGGCGTACTCAAGGCATCCATCTCGCGTTGAAAATCATCGACACTCGACATGAAATGTGTGGGCTTGCGGTTGCGGATCCAAACAATGATCGACCCGACAAGACTCACGACGACCGCGATGAGGAGGAAGCCGACGCCGCTCATGTAAGAACTCCGCGTTCGTTCACATCAGTGATGTGCTGCGCCGCGCGTGCCCATTGCGAGCCACCGTCGAAGAATTCTTTTTTCCAGATCGGCACTGATTCTTTCAGTGTGTCTATAGCGAACTCGCATGCATCGAACGCTGCTCCGCGATGAGGTGATGAGACTGCGACAACAACAGACGATCCGCTCAGAAGTACTCGGCCCTCGCGATGCCACAGGGCGACTCGACCAAGATCGGGCCAGCGCCGTCGGGCTTCGTCAGCCACGGCTGTGAGGCGTGGGATGACCTGTTCTGCCCACGCTTCGTAATCGATATGAGTCACTCCGCTTGAACCATCAGCGTGATCGCGCACTAAACCGCTGAAAACCACCACTGCGCCACAGCCAGGAAGCGCCACCCAGTCAGTTGCGATACCGACATCGAGCGATTGGTCGGTGAGCGCGATCCAATCCTCGGAGGTAGGCGGCACAAGAGTCACGGTTTGCCATCGTAGTGGGGGCCGCGGCCAACTCTGTGGGGCCCACCACTACATTCGCCCCCATGCCGTTCCCCGATGACCCGGATGACGATGCCGGGTTCATCCCGCCTCTGCCCCAAGATGACCGATTGTGGCGTCATCCTTCAGAGGTTGATGGGCCGCATTCTCTTGCCTCTGCCCGCAATCGTCGTTTCTCACGCTCAGGGTTAACGGCATTCATCCTCCTTCTGGTGATTGCAACCGGAACCGGAATTGCCGCGTTTGGAACATTCCATTCGGGAGGTTCGAGTCGCAATGGAACCGCCGCTGCAAGCGGTCCCGCATCCCACGAACTTTCTGATGACGTACTTGCGTCACTTTCACCAGCAGTTGTGCAAATCACAATCGATGGCCCCACCGTCGTGACGATGACCACCGGATTGATAATCCGACCCGATGGCCATGTGATCACCGCCTCCGATCCCCTTAACGGTGCGCGTTCGATCACGGTCACTCTCTTCGACGGACGTTCATTCAATGCCACCGTTGTCGGGACGGATCCATCCGACGACATTGCGGTCATCGACATCGAAGCTTCCAACCTAACAACTCCCGTCGTTGGTGACCTCAGTTTGATCGAACGGGGAGAAACGGTCTACGTCATCGGCCACACCGAAACCGACCGTCGTTCATGGGTCGCGTCGGCAGTCTTTCAATCCCCAGGGATGCGCTTCGATGCATCTGATGGGACTTCGCTGCACGACATGATCGCATCGTCGCTCGAGACAACACCACCAACACCATCAGCGGTCCTTTGCACTCGCTCTGGTGCCGTTATTGGACTTTTCACATCACGCATAGCTACGTCATCGCAAACGAATGCAAATATTTCAGCCCCATCGACTCTCACCCTCCCGGCAGCGCACACTGAATTTGCAAACTCAATCGCCTGGGCCACTCACGTTGCCGATGACATCATCGCCACTGGGGTTGTGCGCCGCGCGTGGCTAGGAATCATCAGCACCGATGCCGCAGAGAGCGGCGCATTCATCCAATCAGTAAGCGCGAAAAGTCCGGCTGCAACCGCTGGACTCGCCCCTGGCGACCGCATCACTTCCCTTGAAAAACGACCAATACGCACCAGTTCTGACCTCGTTGTCGCTCTTCGCTATTTCAAAGCAAATGACTCGGTAAACATCGAATTCAACCGAGAAGGATCAACAATTTCTACAACGGCAAAACTCACCGATCGGAAGTGAGATGTCGGCGAATGAGAACCGCCGCTCCACCCGCCGCACTCAGGACTAATGCACCCAGAGTTCCAAGCGCCAGATGCTGACGATGGCGAGGGGTCAGTCGAGCCCACACCCCACCCCTGTCGGAGTCCACATACGCCTCTTCATTGCTGAAGGTCGGCATCCACCCAAGCGACCGAATTCGATCATTCGCCACAACCCATTGTCCAGAACTGGCGAGAAGTGCGTCGGGGTCCCCCGGCGCAACACCGAAATGCTCGCCAAGGCGAGCAAGGACATGCGCAAAGGGTTTCCGCATGCGCAGACGAGCCGTCGGCCCCTTGAGAGCACGAACTTCATCAACGGCCAGCCAACCGTCGGGCGCAACATTGATTGGTCCATCGAAACGCGCTCGACAAACAGTGATGAGCGCGGTGGTGAGATCGTCAAGATGCAGAAACTGCACGGGAGCCACAACTCCGCTGAGTTGCAGGCCTGCAGTGGCCCACGACGATCGCGCCAACCATTTGCCGTTCTCTGGTCCGACCACGATGCAAGGACGAACAACTGCGCAGGTCGCTCCGCGAGAACGTGCCCATGTTCCGCAGAGTCGCTCAAGTTCTGCTCGTTCGTTCGACGCATTAATCGCGGAGTTCGGACGAACCGGTGCGTGTTCGGTAAGTGGTATCGGATTATCAGTTCGCGCTCCGTAGACAAGCGCCGAGGACAAGACAACAACTGTGCTCACCGCACCAACACGCGTGAGCGACGCAAGGAAAGTGCGAGCGGCGATCACGTCGATGTGAGATCCGCCGGTTCCATCGATATCAAGTCCCGATCGCGGCCCTGCGAGGAAAACCCGGGTCGCTCCCGTAACGAGCGGAACTAAACGAGAATCGTCGAGGTCGAATGGTGCGAGAAGCAGCTCAGGGCCATCGCTACTGGTTTCGAGTCTCCGAATTGAGGGCTGCGCGCCGACAGCGACCACACGGTCGACTCCGGGTTCGGCGAGCGCGGCAGCAATCACCTTTCGCCCGATCGGCAGATCGGCACCGGTGACCACCACAATTTCTCCCACACCGCCATCATGGCGCGTTCGGGCAATGTTCTGTCCGGGCGCCCTCCCGAGGAGTCACGACCCCTGTCTGGGCCTAGCCTGAAGCCGTGGATGATTTACCCCCCGACCCCTTCTCAGGCAGCGAACCCGACGGAGATCCTGGCGACTCTCCCCTCTCCGGCATGCCCCTTTTCGGAGACCTCGCCAAGTTATTTGCGCAACAAGGGCCCGTGGGCTGGGACGCGGCGCGTCAACTGGCGCTTTCGATTGCGGCAGACGGTGGCGATGAAGGAAACATCGATCCACTCGAACGCATTCACTTAGAACAACTCGTTCGAATCGCTGAACTTCATGTTGGCAATGCCACCGGACTTCCAACGAGTTTCGGCGGAACTGGCGTTTCGATCATGCCCGTCACACGCGGTCAATGGGCAGCAACGACGCTCGACGCGTGGCGCCCACTTTTCGAACGACTCGCCAGTTCACTCACTCCTCCCGTTTCACCAACTGCCCCAGACGCATCCGATCCACTCGGCTTCATGGCACCGCTCATGGCGATGATGGGACCGATGATGCTTGGAATGACCGCCGGCTCAATGATCGGACATCTGTCGCGACGTTCTTTCGGTCAATACGACTTGCCAGTCCCAAGAACACCGACTGACGAACTCATAGTTATTCCCAAAAACCTCGAGACTTTTGCGACCGAATGGAGCATCCCAATCGACGACCTTCGTCTCTGGGTTTGTGCTCAGGAAATAACAATGCACTCGGTATTTCGTATCCCTCATGTTCGAGCAACCGTCGACAGTTTTCTTTCCGCGTATGCAGCCGGATTCGAACCTGACTCAAACGCGTTAGAGGATCGCCTCAGTTCCCTTGAATTCGACATCTCTGATCCGTCGGCGATGACAGGAATGCAATCGATGTTCGGTGATCCCGAAGTTCTCCTAGGTGCGATCCAATCACAAGCGCAACGCGACATGCTCCCGAAGTTCGAAGCCCTAATTGCGGCGATCGTTGGCTACGTCGACCACATCGTTGACACGGTCGGCTCATCGTTACTCTCGAACACCACGATGATCTCCGAAGCAGCTCGCCGTCGACGCGTCGAAGCCGACGATTCCGACCGTTTTGTCGAACGACTTTTCGGACTTGAACTCACTCAGGCCACGTTTGACCGCGGCGCAGCATTCGTCTCCGGCATCGTTGAGCGCGAAGGCAACGATGGGCTGATTCGCCTTTGGGAATCAGAACGAACACTGCCGACGCCAGCGGAAATCCAAGCGCCCGGTCTATGGCTGGCCCGAATCGAATTACCCGACGACATCTGAAATCAGACGGGCTCAGGAAATCGGCGGCGGTTCGTCGGGAAACTCCGGCTCTTCCCATGCGTCGGGCCCAAACAAGTAGCCCTCGCGCTGGTTCCCACGATTCCCCACCCACTCATCGACCACGTGGCGTGGCTCGCCCGCAGGAGGTGAGGGTTCGGCCGGCATGCTCGGCACTGCCGGCGATGGTCTGCGCATCCAGCGGCGGGCGGCATCATGCGAAGCAACAGCGATGTCGGAACCATCGGGACTGATGAAGTCAAGCGGTGGACCCCAGGCCGGCGGCGTTTCGGGGCCAGCGAAGCCACGATCAACCACTCGGGTCGAATCATCGTCTTGAGGTTGAGCGGCGGGGTGACAGTCATCGATTTCAATCGGTCGGCGCAGAACCCCTTTGCGAGCCATCGGCACGCGGCCGGCACGAACATTTCGAAGCCCAACGAGATAGAACGCGACGGCAACAGACGCTGAAATAGCGATGAGGCCGAAGCCCAACGCTGACGGAATCGGAATGATGATCGGAATGAGCGCACCGATCACCCAAATCATTTGGAATCGAGTTTCGAACTTGGCAAAAGAGCGACCACGGTTGGCGTCGGGCGCATCGCGTTGCACGATCGAATCGAAAGCCTGTTTGGCGGAGCAACTCGTGACACCGAGCATCATCGACAACAGCGCGGCACCGCCCAGTCCCCCGATGAATGCCGTGACCACACCCGCGACACTCGTCACGATCAGACTTCCTACCAAGATCCGTTCTTCAGTGATCACCCGCCGAAGTCTTGGAACAATCAATGATCCGACAAAAAAACCGAACTGTGCCGTGGCAGCAACAAGACCCAATTGCCAAAGCGGTGCGCCGGCATTCTTGAAATCGAAGGCCAACATGAACGACAGAAATCCAACCATGCCGCGGATAAGACTCATTGCAACTGAAGCATGAGTGATGCCGGCGCTGCGAAGTTCTTCGCGCTCGGCTTCGCCCGCGGGTTCGGCAGCAACAGTGGTTGGAGGAAGCTGAAGGGCGAGAATCGTGCCAACCGCGAAAACAATCGCGCCGAGCGCGACCGTGGCTCGTCCGCCTCCGATCGCGTAGAGAACGCCGCCAGGTATCGCAGCAATGACGACCGCAATCGATGAGAGCGTCGTGAGCTGCGAATTGGCCTGTACGAGTTCCTCATCGCTATGCACCGTGCTGGGGATGACCGCGCTTTTCGAAATTGAATAGATCTTCTGCATGATGAGCATGCCGAAGGCCTCTGGATAAAAGAGGATCGTGTTCATATGGCGAACCACAAAAAACGCGAGTACCGCGCGCATCAGCATTGATCCAACGATGATCCAGCGGCGGCCACCCTTGATCCGGTCGATGGCGGGGCCGATAAGCGGCGCAGCAATCGCGAACGGGGCAATGGTCAGCAGGAGGTACAACGCAACACGCCAGCGAGCTGACGTGAAGTCCAGCGAGAAGAACACTGACCCGGCGAGGCCAATAGCGAACAGCGCATCGCCAGACACCGATGCGGCGTGGGCTCGGGCCAAACGCGTAAATGGTGAAGGTGCCCAGGGTCGACGAGGATCGCGACTCGTTGGCTGCGGGCCGCGAGGGCGCTTGCCATGGGGGGATGTGGACTCTGGGGTCACTTTGACCATGCTACGAGGCGGGTGTGACGCAACCGCCTCTTTCGCAGTTGTTCAGCGCTTTGGAACGTCGAACTTGTAGCCGAGACCACGGATCGTGACGATGCACACGGGATTCGTCGGATCAATCTCCACCTTGGACCTCAGACGTTTGATGTGGACATCGAGTGTCTTCGTATCGCCCACATAGTCACTCCCCCACACTCGATCGATGAGCGTGTCGCGAGTCAGCACGCGGCCAGCATTGGTGAGAAGGAGTGAAAGAAGTTCGAATTCCTTCAGTGGAAGTTGGACAAGTTCACCGCGAACGGTGACCTCATGGCTTTCATGGTCAATGACCACCTCGCCTACCCGGATCGTTTCAGCGGGATCTACTGCCGTTTGTGCTTCGGGAATATCAAAGGGACGTCGACGGAGTACTGCTCGCATTCGAGCAACAAGTTCACGCATTCGATACGGCTTGGTGACGTAATCGTCTGCCCCAACTTCGAGTCCGACCACGGTGTCGATCTCAGAGCCCTTGGCTGTCACCATGATGATGGGAACATTCGATCGAGATCGAAGTTCACGACAAACGTCAATACCGGAGACTTTCGGGAGCATCACATCGAGAAGGACAAGGTCGGGTTTAAGTGCATCGAAAATGTCGAGCGCCTCGGCCCCATCTCGAGCAACAGTGACTTTGAAACCTTCTCGAGACAACCCAATTTGAAGAGCCTCGATAAAGGAATCCTCATCCTCAACGATGAGAACCGAAGTGGTGTCAGTCATTACCTCATGCCCTTTCATTCAAGCTAGAAATCGTTTGATCATCGAGCGAATCATCGATGGCCGCATGGAACCGCAGGAGAAATACCGAACCTTCGCCCAGCCTCGACTCAACCTCGATGCGCGCATCGTGGTTGGCGATCGCGTGACGAACGATCGCAAGACCAAGCCCGGTCCCCCCGGTCTTGCGGCTTCTCGCCTGATCAACTCGGTAGAACCGCTCGAAAATCCGATCAATATCTCGAGTGGGAATACCAATTCCGTGGTCAGCGACCCGTACAAGCACTTCGGTATCAGCGCGATCAACGGTCACTTCGACTGTGGTTCCATGATCCGAGTACTTAATAGCGTTGTCGATGAGATTTCCGATTGCCGAAAGAAGTTGTCGGCGATCACCGATGACCACTGTTTCCGAAGTAGACGTCTGCAGCTCAACTCCCACACCTGCTTGCGACGCCGCTGCTCGAAGCCGTTCAACGGCGTCTGCGGCAATTTCGTTCAGGTCAACGGTTCCACTACCGGCTCCATCGATTGACTCGATTCGGGAAAGTTCAATGAGATCTTCAATGATTTGTGCGATTCGCATGGATTCGGTGTGAATCCGAGACGCGAGTCGTTCAACGACAACTTGGTCGTGTTCACCTTCGAGGGTCTCGGCAAGTAGTCCGATCGCACCCACTGGAGTTTTCAACTCATGACTGATATTCGCTACGAGATCGGTACGAATTGCCTCAAGTTGCCGGCGTTCGGTGATGTCTTCAACGAATGCCACTGCACCTGGCCGACCGCCGTCAGGGAGAGGCGACGTTGAAACGACCACCGTTCGCCGAGGCGGCCCAAACAGTTCGATCACCGTTGATGCTTCTTGCCCCGAATTCGCGACTCGGACAAGGTCATTCACGGCTGCGCCGACAAGAGCGTCTCCGTGGCGAGCTTCAAGAAATGGCATCGATGCCAGGTTTGAGTCGATCACGAGGCCTTCGCCATCGAACACCATGACCGCAACCGGCAATGCGTCGAGCGCAGCCTGAAGCCGAAATCTCGCTTCATCTGATTCATGGTTTTCGGAACGTAGATCCCGGACCGAACGCTCGACGGCCGAAAGCAGATCATCGAACCGCGAAAGGTCATTTTCTGTTGCGGAATCAAGGCCCAGTCGCATTGCCGACTCATACACTTGATTTCGCTGCGCGCGATTCCAGAAAAATCGAGCAAGAAAGATCGCCAATGCAGCAGCAAGAACTGCCGAGATCAGCGAACTAATGATGACTGAATTCATTAGCCGTTATCAGCCCTCGAGGCTGGATTTTCCGCACCGATTTCCGCTTCAAGCGAGCGTCGTGCAACCAAACGAGCGGCACCTGTGTGTTCAGGAAGCCAGCCCGTCACCATGTATTGGACCCGTTGCCCGATGTTGACGGCATGGTCACCAATGCGCTCGTAGTAACGGCCAATGAGCGCGAGTTGCACCGATGCTTGTAGCCCAATGCCGTGAGTTGCGTGAGATTCAAAAATTGCTTCGATGTAGTCGCCATGAAGAGTGTCGAGCGCGTCGTCAATATCGTCGATAGCAACGCCAAGGCTCGCGTTTCTCTCGGCATAGGCGTCGAGCGCGAGTTTCATGAGACGGGAGGCCTCTTCGCTCATGCGCTCAATGAGCCCGCGCAATTTCGGATCAAGAGTGACGCCATAGATGCGACGCGCACCCTTGGCGACGTTCACCATGAGATCACCAGAACGTTCAAGTTCTCCGGTCAGCCAAAGCCCCGTAACGATTGAACGAAGGTCGGATGCCATTGGCTGTTGAAGTGCAAGTACGTGGTAACAGTGCTCTTCAATGCGCAACGAGAGATCATCGAGTTCGTCATCAGCTTCAATAATCGCTTGAGCGCCGTGCATGTTATTGGTGAGGAGCACGTCGGTTCCGCGCGGAATCACCTCGCCCACGAGTGCGCCGAGACGAACAATGTCATCGCGGATTTCGTCCAGTTCTTGGTGGAAGGTCTTGCGTTGTTCAGGCATTTCGGCTCCGTCCGTTCAATCCCATTGCCCAACTCATCGGACTTCCGCCGCGAGATGGTCTGGGTCACCGGTGATTAGATAACGAACTCGAGCGCCAAGGACTGCGGAGTGATCGGCAATGCGATCAAGTGCTTGGCCTGCCACCATCGTACGGAGAGCAACAACGACCGCGTCGGGACCCTCATAAGCAAGCAGCGACTCGACTAGATGCCGAGATGCCAGGGCCACCTCAGGCTCGGATGCGACCCGTTCGGCGAGATCCAGATCCAGGGTTGACCAACAACGGAGCGCGTCTCGATACTGCGAGACGGCATGGCCAGCCAACGTTTCGAGGATGTCGAACGAGGTTGGCACTCGAGTAAGCAGCTCGTGCTCTGGGGCCAACTTGGCAATTCGAAGTGAGAGATCACCGATCCGCTCAAGCTCAGCAGTTACCCGAAGCACAGAAACGATGAGTCGGAGATCAGATGCAACGGGGGCTTCACGGCGAAGCAGTTCGTAGGAACGTTCCATAAGCGAAACATTCATCGCGTCGATTCGATCGTCGGTTCGAATGGCTTCTTCAGCGACGTTCACATCGCCGGAATGCAACACCGTTCGCATTCGTTCCAAGTTCTCGTCGACAAGAACACCCATCAGTTCGACCTGAAGGGCGAGTTGCTCAAGTTCCGAGGTGTACTGCTGGCGCATGTTTCTCACCTCAGCCAAAGCGACCTGTGACGTAATTTTCCGTACGCTCATCGGAAGGAGCCGAGAAAATCTTGTCAGTTGAATCGAACTCGACGAGGACACCCGTTCGAGTATCGCTTTCTGAATTCACTTCGGTTGTAAAAAATGCCGTGCGATCGCTTACACGAGCTGCCTGCTGCATGTTGTGCGTAACGATAAGGATCGTGTAATCAGACTTCAGTTCTTGCATAAGATCTTCAATGCGCGCTGTAGCAATCGGATCGAGTGCCGAACAGGGTTCATCCATCAGAATGACTTCGGGTTCAACGGCAATGGCCCGAGCGATACAAAGCCGCTGCTGCTGTCCGCCAGACAGCCCCATGGCGGACTTCTTCAGTCGATCTTTCACTTCGTCCCATAGGGCGGCTCGACGCAATGCCTGCTCGACTATGTCGTCAAGATTTCCCTTATTGCCAGAAAGGCGCGGACCAAACGCAATGTTGTCGTAAATGGACTTGGGGAACGGGTTCGGCTTTTGGAAAACCATCCCGATTCGCTTCCGAACCTCAACTGGATCGATACGAGGGTCGTAGAGATCCACCCCGTGATAGAGAATCTTTCCCTCGACGCGTGCGGACTCGATGAGGTCATTCATTCGGTCAAAACAACGAAGCACCGTTGATTTTCCACAACCCGACGGGCCGATAAACGCAGTGATCTCATGCTGATGAACTTCGAGATTCACATCGCGCACAGCGCGGAATTCGCCGTAGTAGACATCGAGCTCCCGAACATCGAAAACAACCGTCGGCTGGGCGAATTCAGGTACTGGCGATTGGGCCACGACAGGTTCGGTTGTTGCGGCAAGTTCAGGAGACATTGAAACGTCCTCTGGGTCGGAGTCGTGGGTTTCAGTCACGTCAGGAGGCTAGGGCGATCAGGCGGAGTGTCGCCGGGCAACCCGGGACGACACAACGCGGGCGAGAATGGTCATGGCAAAGACGACGCCGACAAGCGTGAGGGCAGCGCCCCATGCGCGGGCTTGAGCGGCCTCAAACGGTGTCTGCGCATTTCCGAAAATCTGGACAGAGAGTGCTGTCATCGGACCTTCGAAAATATTCAGGTTGAGATTGCGGGCAGCACCAATTGTGAAAACCAGAGGCGCTGTTTCACCAGCAGCTCTCGCAATGGCGATCATGACGCCCGAAGTAATGCCACCAAACGCAGCCGGGAGCACAACGGTAAGGATCGTGCGCCACTTTCGATTCCCTAATGCGTAGCTCGCTTGACGTAATTCGTCAGGGACGAGGCGCAGCATTTCCTCAGTTGTGCGGATGATGATCGGAAGCATGAGGCAACCGAGCGCAAGCGAACCGCCAAAACCATTCAGACCGAATGTCAGCGTCCATACCGTGTAAACGAACAGACCCATCACGATTGATGGAACACCGGTCATGACATCAGCCATGAATCGAATCAGTCGAGCGGTGCGACCCTTGCCGCCGTATTCATGAAGATAAATCGCTCCCAGGATTCCGAGCGGTATCGCCATGAGGGCAGCGACGAATGTGACGAGAAGCGTTCCAACGATGGCCGGGCCCATACCGCCACCCGCCTTGCGGGTAATGGTCGGAAGGTCTTCGGTGAACCACGCCAGCGAAAGTTGACCAATGCCCTTAAATAGGACATAACCGATCACCAAGGTCAATGGCACAAGAGCGACGAGCAATGCGCCGATCATCCAGATTGAAGCGAGACGATTCTTCACTCGACGCGATCGACTTGTGGTCGCATCGAGAAGTAGCCGTTCAACATCGGGGGACAGAGAATCAGTCATCTCATGCCCCCTGGCTTCGGCGATCGAATCGGCTGACAATGCCGCGAGCAGAAACATTGACGATGATGGTGACACCAAACAGCACGACGCCAAGCCCAATCAGGGCAGCCCGATGCGTTCCGGATGCCTCACCAAATTGATTGACGATGACCGCTGCCATCGAGTCGCCGGCCTCGAAAAGGTGTGTGGTGATTTTTGCTTGGGAGCCAATGACAAGCGCAACCGCGATGGTTTCGCCCATTGCTCGACCAAGACCAAGCATCACGGAGCCGACGATGCCGCCGCGACTCCATGGAAGAACTGCTGCGCGGATCATTTCCCAACGAGTGGCACCCATCCCGTAGGCAGCTTCGCGTTGCGCCGAGGGCACCGTTGCAATGACTTCACGACTCAATGACGTGATGATCGGCGTGATCATGATCGCCAAAATGATGCCGGCAGTCATATAACTGCGGCCGCTCTCGCCATTGAAAAACCACCCGAGGACCGGGATGTCTCCGACAGCACCACTTATTGCTTTGTAAACAGGCTGGATCGCGGGGGCGAGCACGATGATGCCCCAGAGTCCGTAGACGACTGATGGGATCGCAGCCAGAAGGTCCATCACGTAAATAACAGGCTTACGCAGTCGACGTGGGGCTGCTTCATTCGCGTAAAGCGCAATTCCCAAACTCACTGGGACAGCTAGGACTAACGCAATGAGTGAAGACAGAACCGTTCCGTAAATAAATGCAAGAGCGCCAAACTTGTTCTCCGCCGGAATCCACGTGCTTGAGGTAATGAAACCAAGGCCTTCCTGCTGAAACGCAGGCCATGCTTCTTTGGTTGTCGAGTAGGCAATGAGTCCCAAAATCGCCAGAACCGCCAAACCTGCGACGAGAGCGACAGCCTTAAACGCTGAATCGCCTCGCCGACCTGACGTTGGTTCAAGCAACGACGAAGCGTCGCCCCCTCCATGGGGGGCGACGCCATCGTCACTAAGAAGCAGAGTCACGAGGACGTTCTAGCCCTGAATCTGGGTGATCTGCGCAAGTGCCCGGTCACGAAGTGCCGTGGGAAGCGGAGCGAAGTCCACATCCATCGCCAGATCCTGCGCCTCGGTGAGCAGATACGTCAGCCAACCCTTGATTGCAGCGGCATTCGCCGAAGGGGTTGTGTAGACGATGACATAGGTCGGTGCGGTGATCGGGTAAGCCTCGGCACCCGCTGCGTTGAGCGGGTTGTAGGTGAGGTCATCCTTGATGGTCGCACCAGCAAGTGCAGCGGTTGCCCCTTCAAGCGTCGGGGCGACGAACTTGCCGTCCTTGTTCTTGATCATGGCGGTAACCAGGCCAGTTGCCTTGGCATCGGAAAGATCCACGTAGCCGATTGCACCGGCGGTGTCCTTCACGATCTGGGCAACGCCAGCATTGCCCTTGCCGGCCTGAGCCTTCGGCCATGCAACGGTGTCTCCTGCGGTCACCGTGAAGATCGACGGTGCAGCAGCGGCAAGATACTTCGAGAAGTTCGAAGTTGTACCCGAACCGTCCGAGCGAACCGCAACGGTGATCGTCGTGTTCGGAAGGGTGACACCAGGGTTATCGGCGGCAATCGCCGCGTCGTTCCATGTGGTGATCGTGCCCATGAAAATCTTGGCAAGGGTTTCAGGCGAAAGCTTGAGTTCCTTCACGCCAGAGAGGTTGTATGACACCGTGATCGGAGCCGCAACCGTGGGGAAGTAGAGGAACGGGCCCTTGAAGTTGGCTTTTTCATCGTCCTTCACCAGGCTGTCCGAACCTGCCCAATCGGAGGTGCCGGCAGCAAGGTCCTTCTTGCCCTGACCCGAACCGACGGCGTTGTAGTTCACGGTGACGCCAGAAGCGTCCGACTTAAAGGACGCCATTGCGTCTTCATAAAAGTTCTTCGGGAAGGTTGCACCGGAACCATTCAAGGTTCCGCTGAGGGACTTGTAGTCATACTTCGACGCCGCTTTTGTGGTGCTGGACGACGAATCGGAGGAACTCGAGCCGCAAGCGCCGGCGACAAGACCGACTGCGACAAGAACGGCGAGGAGCCAAACAAGGCCCCGCTTAGATGAACGCAAGGTAATTCTCCCTGTAACAGATGGTAACGAAGTGCCCGGTCGAGCACCCGGGAGCCACCGTACGGATCTAATGTGGCCGTTTCTGATGCGTTAGGTGTACGAAAGGTGAACGGAAAGGGAAATTCTTGCGGTCATCGCAACCGAGATGCGACTGCGCTCATCCGCTCCGGCACCGCCCGGTACCAAACCCAGACCCCTCGCTTCTCTCGATCTACGAGACCCGCCTCGAAAAGAATTTTGAGGTGATGGCTCACGGTGGGTTGCGACTTCCCAATTGGTGTCACCAGATCACAGGCACAAACTTCGCCTTCGGCCGCCGAACTAATAATGGAGAGCAGTCGCAATCGCACTGGGTCTGACAGCGCGGTGAAGACTGCGGCCAATTCATAAGCATCGCGTTCACTGAGGGGAATATCGCGAGCCGTTCCGCAGCAAACTTTCGAGACAGCATTGGACTTCACATTCTTCGATGTCATTGCTTGCCACCTCAACGTAGATATTGACAACTGTCGATATCTTAACGATAGTCTGTATCGACGGCCATCGATACGTTGAATGCCCTGAACCGAGGAGTTTCATGTCCCGAGTCCAACTTGCTCTCAATGTTTCCGACATCGAAGAGGCAATCGCGTTCTATTCAAAGATGTTCAACACAGAGCCCGCGAAGGTTCGAGAGGGTTACGCAAACTTCGCCATCTCCGATCCTCCTCTCAAACTTGTACTTATCGAGAACACCGTTGCCGAACGACTCAATCACCTCGGAATCGAAGTCGAATCCACAGACGAGGTCGCTGAAGCAACGAATCGCTTCGATCAGATGGGTTTCACAACCGACGTCGAGGAACAAACCACCTGTTGCTACGCCGTCCAAGACAAGGTCTGGGTCCGCGATCCCGACGATGCCCGCTGGGAGGTCTACACCGTCCTCTCTGATTCTGAAGTTTTTGGTTCCGCGCCAATCGATGGTGGCGAGGTCTGCTGCGCGACGACTCCTAGCGAGTCGGTGACCCTCACTTCGAAGACTGGTTGCTGCTGATGTCGCCACTGCTCCGAAAGTGCGTCGCCGAATTTCTCGGCTCCGCATTCCTCATTGCCACGGTGATCGGGTCAGGCATCATGGCCACCAACCTCACCGACAATGTTGCCCTCCAGTTGCTTTGCAACACCGTGGCAACTGCAGGCGCGCTGGTCGCACTTATCGCTGCTTTCGGATCAGTTTCCGGCGCGCATTTCAATCCGGTCGTAACGATTGCCGACCGCGTCTTCCACGGCATTCCCACACGAGAGGTGATTCCCTACATCGCCGCCCAAGTCCTCGGGATGATCGTGGGCGTCATGGTTGCGAACCTCATGTTCGGCCTCACCGCTATCGACATCTCGACGAAAACACGCTCTGGCGGCGGACTATGGCTCGGTGAAATTGTCGCTACTCTCGGCCTTCTTCTCGTGATCTTCGGAGTCGTCCGATCGGGAAAGTCGACACTCGCCCCGTTCGTCGTTGCTGGCTACATCACAGCGGCCTACTTCTTTACTTCGTCAACGAGCTTCGCCAATCCAGCCATCACTATCGGGCGCAGCCTTTCTGACTCTTTTGCAGGCATTGCGCCGAAGTCAGCACCGGGATTCATTGTCGCCCAGTTCATCGGAATGGCCCTTGCCCTTGTCGCCATCCGCATCGTGTTCCCCGATGTTGACGAGTTTGCCGATGAACTGCTCATGAAGCACGAGGAGGACAAATGACAACAACAAACTCCACGGTCCTATTCGTTTGCGTCCACAACGCCGGCCGATCGCAAATGGCGGCTGGATTTCTCGACCACCTCGCTGGCGATCGCATCAAAGTGCTTTCCGCCGGAAGCGCACCTGCGAACACGCTCAATCCTGCCGTGATCGAGGCCATGAATGAGGTCGGCATCGATCTGGTTGAGCGCGGTGCGCACCCCAAAATTCTCGACGCTGCAATTGTTGAACATTGCGATGTCGTGATCACAATGGGCTGCGGCGACAACTGCCCGTTCTTCCCTGGTGTTCGCTATCTCGATTGGGTTCTTGAAGATCCTGCCGGACAAGGCGTAGAAGCCGTACGACCAATCCGTGACGAAATCGAGCGACGAGTTCGCGAACTGATCGCCGAACTCACTGCCTGATTCGATCCTGCCTCACCTATTGGTTCGGTGCGCTCAGCGTTCCGATACCAAGGTGAGAAATGCCGACAGCACATCGACGTCATGGTCATAGGTAAGGCGCTCCCCCGCTTCGGCAGCGCTCACCCATTTAAGAACGTCAACCTCGTCGTTCGCTTCGAAGACACCCGAACGAATTGTCATCTCCCAATAGCGAACGATCTTCGATCGGTTCTTATGGTCGCGATAGGTCACTGAAGGCAATTCTTCGCCGAGTTCACAATCGAAGCCCGTTTCCTCAAGTACTTCGCGGTGCGCCGTTTGCTCATCGGTTTCATCCGATTCGGCTTTGCCCTTAGGAAAGGTCCAATCGTCATAACGAGGACGATGCACAATCACGAGTTCCAGATCAGTTCCGGCATCTCGAGAGATCACGCCTCCGGCGGCACGCACGTCAAAAATCGCGATTTCGTCTGCTTGGTCGTTGTTTTCGCGCGTCTCACGAGAACCAGCCACCGTTCAGTTGCGACGTTCAAGCGCTAGCGCTTGGAAGCGACGATGGGTATCGAAACTGCCCGAATTTCCATCAGAAGCGACGACTCGATTCCACATCGTGTCTGGACCCAATCTCCACGCCAAGTGATCGTCTTCAAGATTTACATCAAGAATTTGCTGAAGCCGCTCCTTCAGTTGAGAGTCTTCAACGGGAACGAGCGCTTCGACACGACGATCAAGGTTGCGAGGCATGAGATCAGCGGACCCGATGTAGTAGACCGGCGCACCGTCGGCGCCGTGAGCGAAGTAGTAGATCCGAGAGTGTTCGAGGAAACGACCGACAATGGAACGAACGTTGATGTTCTCTGAAAGTCCCGGCACTCCTGGACGAAGACAGCAGATACCTCGGACAATGAGATCGACTCGAGTTCCGGCTTGCGATGCCGCGTACAACGAATCGATGAGTGCAGCATCGACGAGGCTATTCATCTTGAGAATTATGTGGCCGCTCGAACCGAGTGCAGCTTCGTTCGCGATCAGTTCAGCGATGCCAGGACGAACTCTTGATGGCGCAATGAGAAGCTTCGAGAACTCTGGATCACGGGCAAACCCAGTCAGGAGATTGAATAACTGCGTGAGATCGGAACCCACCGCAGGGTCAGCCGTGAGAAGACCGATGTCTTCATAGAGACGCGCGGTCTTCGGGTTGTAGTTGCCGGTTCCGATATGGCTGTAGCGGCGAATACCATCGTGCTCTTCACGAACCACGAGCGTTGTCTTTGTGTGTATCTTCAGCCCCATAAGGCCATAGATCACGTGCACACCGGCCTTTTCAAGTTCTTTCGCCCAGCCGATGTTCTTCTTTTCGTCGAAACGGGCTTTCAGTTCGACCAGTGCTGCCACCTGTTTGCCGCGTTCGGCGGCACGCACCAGTGACTCGATGATCGACGTATCTGAAGACGTGCGGTAGAGAGTCAGTTTGATGGCGAGCACCGCTGGGTCGTATGACGCTTGCCGGATGAACTCTTCGACTGAAGTCGAAAACGACTCATATGGGTGATGCACCAGCACATCGCGGTCACGAATGACAGAGAAGAAGTCAACCGGCTCGTCAGGGTCGGTGCTGGTCAAGCGAGGTTGGGTGATGGGCGCCCACGGTTCATCTTTGAGATCAGGACGATCAAGCGTCATGAGACCAAAAAGCCCGCCCAAATCCAACGGGCCGTTGAATCGATAAATATCGCTGTCTTGGAGATCAAGCTCCTCGGTGAGAAGTTCAAGGATTTCCTGTGACGCATTCGCATCGATCTCAAGCCGCACCGCGCGACCAAATCGTCGGCGACGCAATTCCAATTCAATAGTTTCGAGGAGATCATCGGCTTCTTCTTCTTCGACCGTGAGGTCGGCGTTACGCGTGACTCGAAATGCGTAATGAGTTCCCGGTTCCATGCCCGGGAAGAGCACGTCAAGATGCGAAGCAATGACCTGCTCAAGAGGAATAAAGCGCTCACCGTCAGGCATGACCACAAACCGCGGAAGCAGATTCGGTACCTTCACGCGCGCAAACCGATGTTCACCTGTTACTGGATCGTTCACGACTACAGCAAGGTTCAGCGATAAGTCAGAGATATAGGGAAATGGATGCCCAGGATCGACGGCCAATGGCGTGAGAACCGGGAAGATCCGCTCCTCAAAAACAGTTTCGAGAAACGAGCGGTCTTCAGCATCGAGATTGTCGTAACTCGAGAAAACGATGCCGGCACTCGCAAGGACCGGAACCAGCTGTTCAAGGAAGACATCTTCGGCTTGCGAAACCAGCAGCGAAATTCGCTCGTGAATCTCGCGCAATTGCTGCGCGGCCGTAAGGCCATCCGCCGTCAACTTTCCAAGGCCAGCGGCAACTTGATCTTTCAGACCCGCAACCCGAACCTGAAAAAACTCATCGAGGTTCTGCGCAAAAATTGCGACGAACTTGGCTCGTTCCAGAAGCGGAACGTCAGGATTGGACGCAAGTGCGAGAACGCGAGCGTCAAAATCGAGCCAAGAAAGTTCACGATTGAGGAATCGCTCTGGCGATGCAGCAAGCTCGGCAGGCGTGAGGTGCACGACGGGGAGCGACACCCCTAGCCGTGTGTTCACTCTTCGGGAAGGCCGAGGTCCCAGACAAGCACGAGGTTCTCGCGCTCGGCATCACGGGCAACGCGCTCTTTGTTGCGACGAAATTGCGGGTCATGCGGCGGGAGAAGGAGAAGGCGAGCCATCACGCGATTACGGAACTCATCGACAAGGCCACGGACCTCGGAATCGCCTTGAACATCCCAGTGCGGGGCGACCGGGCCGAGGTAGATCACTCGGACATGGCCACGCGGCGGCTGGTCGGAAACGATTTCGGGCATGGACATGGCTGCACTGCACTTTCGTCATATGAGGGCCAAGAGCGACCCCGCAAGATCTCCCAGCCTAGCGGCGAGTTGCTAGGGGCTCCCCAACGGGTACGGGGCGGGGGAAAGGATTCACTTAATCAAAATCGGGGGTTGGCCTTACCCCCGCTTTCGCCCCTCATCCGTATGGTCCCGGGCATGGAAACCCCCACCCCCTGGATGAATAACGGCAACTGTAAAGACCATCCCCCCTCCACCTTCTTCCCCAGCGATGGGGTCGGCGTTGAGGTAGCAAAGCGCATTTGTGCCACCTGCCCGGTGGCAGACCAATGCCTGAACTACGCCCTCGACAACCGTATCGACCACGGCGTGTGGGGCGGAACCTCCGAACGACAGCGACGCCGGATGCTCAAGGGCCGACGCATCCCAAGTCATCTGATCACGATCTGATCACGATCTGATCGCATCCAGTCATCAGCCCTGCCAACCAAGACCTGCCCCGTTCATCTTCACCTCCCGGAGACGGATGGGGCAGGATCGCGTTCGTGATCAACCGTGATTGAGTGCGTCATCAATATCAGCGAAGGCCGCGACCTCGACCTCATCGAGGAAATCGCGCTCGCTGCGGGCAATGACCTTCTTGACGTGCATTGCGACCCCGATCACAACAGGTCGGTGCTCACAGTGATCGGTGTAGCCGCTCCCCCGGCGATCATCCGCGCCTCAGTGCAGCGACTCGATCTTCGTTCACACGCAGGCGTGCATCCGCGAATTGGTGTGGTCGACGTCGTGCCGTTTGTGCCGCTTGAAGGTTCCACTTTCGACGATGCTCTCACTGCGCGCGATGCAACCGCGTGGTGGATCGCCGATGAACTCCGCGTCCCCGTCTTTCTCTACGGGCCGGAACGGACACTGCCCGATGTTCGTCGCGGTGCATTCACAACAATCCGGCCCGACTTTGGCCCATCTGAACCTCACCTCACTGCCGGAGCAGTTGCCGTCGGGGCCAGAGAACCCTTACTGGCATGGAATCTTTGGCTTTCCTCGGCAGACCTCGAACAGGCCAAGGCGCTCGCTACTTCGGTCCGAGGTCCAGGCGTAAGGGCGTTAGGTCTGCAGGTCGGCGACCAGGTTCAAGTGTCGATGAATCTGATTGATCCACTTCAGGTTGGCCCGGCCGAGGTCTATGACATCGTGGCCTCATCCGCCAAAATCGAACGCGCTGAACTTGTTGGTTTGATTCCCCGAGCCGTTCTCGAAACGGTGGAACCGAAGCGATGGGAACAGCTCAACCTTTCAATCGAAACAACGATTGAGTATCGGTTAGATCGTTAACGCTTCGCCGAGATGTCGGCTGCGAGCGACCAGCAGTGAGACTTAGGCCGTTGCGGTGCGAGCCGGTGCGGCTGCTGCGGCACGGGCCAATGCACGCTGGCGACGAATACGGCGACGCTCACGCTCGCTCATGCCACCCCAGATGCCGAACTTCTCGCCATTGGCGAGCGCGTACTCGAGGCAATCGTCACGAACGACGCAGCCTTTGCAGACCTCTTTGGCCTCGCGGGTGGATGCACCACGCTCGGGGAAGAACAGGTCGGGGTCGACGCCGAGACAGTTGGCCATGTCCTGCCATGACTTGTCTTCGCCATCGAGATCGGCCGGTGCCGAGTTCTGTGCGTTTGTGAGAGAGATCGATTGCGGCATGCTTTGGGTCCTCCTGGACTCGAGCAGCTTCCCCCGGAGCGCTGATGCTCCATGGGTGTAATTACACCGGCGTGATTCTGCCCCGTCACTGGCACAAACGCAAGGGGGATCAGGGTTTCGGGGCGGCATATGAGACATTTGGCATACGAAAAAAGCCCTTCACCTGCGAAAACGGCCCGGTTTTCCTCGGTTTCGCCAATTTTCACAGCCGCAAAAAATTGACAAAAATTTCCCTGAATGCCAAAAAAGGCTTAGGGCCACAAGGGATTTCAGCCGGCTTGACGCCCTCGAAGCATCTCTCGTTTGTTGTTCAAAAAGTCAACCAACACGTAGTCCCCCAGGTTCTCTGGGGTTGTAAAGAAGGCCCTTCCGCCGTTCAGCTGGCTCATCTTTTCGACGAACTCACTGAGGTACGGATTCGGGTCGAGCATGAACGTGTTGATGACGATGTCCTCTTTGGAACACAGCATCACCTGACGCAATGTGGCGTCGCGGGTTTCGGGCCGGGTCGGATAATCAAAGAAAATCTGACCGTTCGGCATGACATGGGCAGTGGGTTCGCCGTCAGTGATCATGATGATCTGCTTGGTACCGGACTGCTTCGCCAGCAAGCGTCGGGCGATCATGAGGCCCTCGTGCATGTTGGTGCCGTAATCAAAGTCCCATGAAACCTCAGGCAACTGCTCGGCTTTGAGCTCCGCTGCCGTACGACTGAAGCCAACAAGGCCGAGGTAGTCGCGGGGGTATTTCGAGGTGATGAGCGCGTGGAGCGCCATCGTGACCTTCTTGGCCGGCAGGAAATTACCTCGCATGGGCATCGACAGCGAAAGATCGATCATAAGGACAGTGCTGGAACGCACTAGGTGCTCGGTGCGCTCAACTTCGAAGTCCTCCGGAGTGAGCTGCACGGGCGTGCCGGCGCCGCTGCGGAAGATGGCATTGCGAACGGTGCGACCAATATCGAGATTGAACGGATCGCCGAATTCATAGGGCTTGGTGGAGTGATCGCGTTCGTGGCCAACGCCGATGCGCGCGATTTCATGCTGACCGGCTTTGTCCATATCGAGTTTGTTAAACAACTCGTCGAGCGCGTTCTGACCAAGCTGGCGAATGCCTCTTGGTGTGAGTTCGAGCTTTCCTTCTTTGTTCTCGACGAGCCCCGATTCTTCGAGACGGCGTGAGAGTTCCGCCATCTGCTCGAGGCTGCGGGCTGCGTCGTCGCCAAGAAGTTCACGAGCACGATCGAGATCGACTTCTGCAAGTGCACCGGGATTGGCCGCACCCTTCAACAAGTTTTCGAGCTGATCGATATCGCCAAGTTCCTGAAGCATCTGATTGGCATCAGCCATGTTGAGCGGTTCGTCACCAGAGAATTCGTAACGACGATTCCAGTTGAGATCAGGAAACGCTTGAGCCAGGTTCTGACCGAGTTGATCCATTTGCCAACGAAGATCCATATCTTCGAGCAACTGATCGGACAACGACTGCATCTGAGCGCGCTGTTCAGGCGTCATTGAGTTCATCATCGCCTGAGCGGCAGCCATGCGGGCCGCCATGATCTCAAGCAATTCATCAAGGTTTTGCGGGTTTTCTGGGAAGAAGTCGCCGAACTTCTCCATGAAGCCGTCGAAATCGGGTTCTTCGCCGTTCTGGCGCTGTTCGAGCATGTGATTGAGCTCAGCGAACATGTCTTTCATGCGGGCCATGTCTTCGGGAGACATGTTCTCGACCGCTCCCGACATCTGGTCGACGTACTGCTGCATCAATTGCTCACGCAGTTTCTCGACCAGTTCCTCGAACTTCTCGCGCGCTTCAGACGATGTGAAGTCGTGGTTCTGCAGATCTCGCACCATGCCGGCGAGGTCTTGTGACATCAGGTCGAGTGACAGGTGCCGTTCGGTAGCAACTTGTTCGGTGAGTTCTTGGCGCCGGGCGTCACCAGAATCGCGCGCTTCTTGCGCGAGTTCATCGATTGCCTCGCGTTCGGTGTCAACTACTTCGCGGAGTTCTTTCGCGATTTCGTCGTAAATGCCACCGAGGTCATGACTTTCGAGCGTTTCACGACGTTTACGTCGGAGCTCGTCCATCATTTCTCGCAAGCCCTTCATGCGCTCGCCGTTGTCGGACTCGAATCCCTCTTGCATCATGCGGCGCAGAGCGGCGTTGATATCGCCGTGATACAGCAGATCGTCAGTGATTTCGTCGAAGATGTCCGTGGCATCAAGGTCGAATCCGACCTGTGTACCGTCCCACCGCGAGTACTGAACCCGATTGGCTCTGCCCATAGAGGCACCGTACCGGGAATACTGCAGGTATGACCGACCCAGCCCTTTGGGGCATCGCTACAACCGCTGCCGGCTCCGAAGGGCTATCAGATCGAAGCGATTGGTCGACCCTCACCGCCGAAGGCACTCTTCCCGATTCCATGATCGGCAGCGGTTTCGGTTTCGAATACCGCTCTGACCTGCCGATGCTGGCCGAGGCCGGCATTCCCACGATGCGGTGGACACTCGATTGGTCACGGCTCGAACCCCGTCCTGGCCATTGGGACAGCGATGCGGTCGATCACGTCACCGACGTTCTGACCGTCGCCCGAGCCGCCGGCATCGATGTCTGGGCGGTGCTGCACGATGGCCCGTTGCCGGGTTGGTTCTCCGAGGATCAGCGCGGTTTCGACGATAGCGACGGCCTTCGCCTCACCTGGCCTCGCCATGTTGATCGCGTCGCGGAAACCTTTGGCCATCTCGTTGCCGCGTGGGTGCCGATTCTCGACCCCTACACACGAGCCCTTGAAGGGCACCTCATTGGCAGTCGACCGCCCTACAAAAGCGACCCGGGAAAGTTCCTTGAGGCGCTGCTGACCTTGCACCGTGCGTCGTTCGAAGCCAACCGTCTGCTGTGCAGCGGCACTCCCCCGGTTGCCGTGTGCATCGATACGTGTCCGGTAGAGCCCGGCGTGATGTCACGTGCACCCGATGAACGCGATGCCGCGCGCAAACGCGTTGAGTCCGTTGATCGTTTGCGATTTGGTTCGTGGGTTCGTGAACTCAACGACGGCGTCATTTCCATTCCTGGCCTTGCCGAACGAGAAATCGACGGACTAGCCGGCGCGTACGACCTCGTTGGCTTCACCTACCGCGGCGGCTCAACGTTGTTTGCCGACGGAACCACCAAGCCCTACCCCATCGATGCTCCCGTCACACCCGATGGACGAGCGCCGTGGACCGAAGGTCTCGGCGTCACCATTCGCCGTCTCGCCGACAACTTCCCGGGCCGGAAGTTCGCGGTGCTCGGAACCGGACTCACCGCTCATGAAGACGACCGCCGCGCTGAGGTTCTCGCCGGATCGATCCTTGAAACCCAGCGCGCCGCAGACGACGGCATCGTCGTCACCAATGCGTTCTGGGAGTCAGGCATTGACGGATGGACACCCGAATGCGGATTCGAAGCGCCCGATGGTGTGTTCGATCGCAATCGAGACCCGCGCGTCAGTGCAGAATTACTGCGCGCCGCACCTCGCTAACGTGCGATGCTCTCGGCGTGAGTACTGAACAGAGCAACTCCGACCGTTCGCCTCAAGACATCGCCAAAGAGGCCGCCGGTCGTCACGCCGCCAGTTATGTCACCGATGGCATGCGCGTTGGTCTTGGCACCGGTTCTACCGTGCACTGGACAATTGTCGAACTCGGCGAACGAGCACTCGACATCGTGTGCACGTCGACCTCGGTACAAACACATGAGCTCGCAATATCGCTCGGGTTAAAAGTGATTTCACCCGACGAGATCGGCGCACTCGACATTGCAATCGATGGAGCTGACGAGATTGACCCTGCGTTCAACCTCACCAAAGGCGGTGGAGCTGCTCACACTCGCGAAAAGATCGTGGCGTCAATGTCGCCCCGATTCATCATCGTTGTCGATGAATCGAAACTTGTTCCTGCGCTCGGCCCATTCGGAACACCTCTTGAGGTTCTCGACTTTGCCCCCGGAGTGGTGACGACTGCTGTCGAGGCCCTCGGCGCATCAGCAGTAACCGCGCGCGATCAACGCAGCGATAACGGCAACCTCATCATGGACGCGCAGTTCGGCACAATTGCTGACCCAGTTGCGCTCAGCATTGCCCTTGCCACTACACCCGGCATCGTCGAACACGGAATCTTCCCCGGTTCAATGGTGGAACGAGTTGTGATTGCGGGCCTCGACGGCGTTCGCGAACTGGTCAACAACCAGCGCTAATTCACAACCTGCGGTCAGCCGCGACCGCGATATTGCGCTCGTGCGCCCACCGCGTCTTTATTGAGTCGCTTCGAAAGGTGCAGGCCTTCGAGAACGAACTCCACCGCGCTGGCAACAACTTCTGGTGTCTTGTCGCCGCCGGTGAGGGCAGTGATATGCGGGGCAAGTGCTGGAATATCAGCCAGCAATGCGACGTAATCGGCAGACGAAACATCTTCGCCAGCATTCACGAGGAGATCGCCATCGAAGGAGTCGACGACCTCACGCAGATTCTCGATGGCAATGTGCTCACGGAAGACCCCAAGCACGGCGGCCTTAAGGATCTGCTCGACAACAAGCCCTTCACGACCTTCTTCGATCGTTTCGATTTCGACTTTGCCGATAGTGGATGCAGCGAGCGCATCAAGATCGGAAACCCTCGGGACCACGATTTTTTCCCCATGCTGCAGAGCACGGCGCATGGCATTGGCCTGCAGTGTTTCGAGGTTTGACACCGTTAAACGAACAGAAACACCTGAACGCTGATTGATATGCGGGCTTCGACGCGCAAGTTGTGAGAACTCGGCAACGATTTCGGTCATGTACGCCGGCAGACGCACTTCGAGTCCGGGCACCGCAAGATCGCGCGCCTCTTGCAAGGCAATCGTGACTTCAGTCGCGACCGTGAGCGGATAATGGGTGCGAATCTGCGAACCGAAACGGTCTTTCAGCGGCGTAATGAGGCGACCGCGGTTTGTGTAGTCGTCGGGGTTGGCCGACGCGAACAACAACACATCGAGCGGAAGCCGAAGTTTGAAGCCACGGATCTGCACGTCGCGCTCTTCAAGAACGTTCAGCAGACCGACCTGGATGCGTTCGGCAAGGTCGGGAAGTTCGTTAATGGCGAAGATGCCGCGGTTGGTGCGGGGGACGAGACCGAAGTGAATGGTCTCTTCATTTGAGAGATGGCGACCTTCGGCGATCTTGATGGGATCGACCTCGCCGATGAGATCGGCGATCGAGGTGTCGGGGGTGGCGAGCTTCTCGCCGTAACGCTCGTCTCGGTGCACCCAACTGATCGGGGTGGCATCGTCCATCTCGGCCACGAGGTCGCGGGCGGGCTTTGAAACGGGGCCGTAGGGGTCGTCATTGATCTCTGAGCCCGCCACAATAGGCATCCACTCATCGAGCAGATCGGTGAGCGACCGGATCATGCGGGTCTTGGCCTGACCGCGTTCACCGAGGAAGATCACGTCGTGTCCGGCGAGGATCGCATTCTCGAGTTGCGGAAGAACGGTGTCTTCGTAGCCAAGAACACTGTCGAAGAGGGGTTCCCCGGCTTTGATCCGTTCAATCGCGTTCTGACGGAGCTCGTCCTTTACGGAACGACTCACCCAGCCAGATGCGCGCAGTTCTCCGAGAGTGGTCGGACGCTCAAACATCGTTTCCTCTCCTGCCGGACCCGATGGCCGGACGATGGACGCCTCAACCTACCGCCGACGCCCCCACCTTGGGCCAGCCGAAGCCGGAAAGAGCGGCCGCAGGGTTCGCTCCTCACCATTGTCGGTGAGTAGCGTGATCTCACTTGGTCTTGGCTTTGCCGGACGAAGACCAGTTCCAGTCACAGCCGCTTCTAAGAAAGGTTTGCTAGTGACAGCAACCAAGGAACCGCCAGCGCTAACTCCGGACATTTCGTCCCCGACGATTCGCAAGGCCAACCGACGCAGCAACTTCGCCATTATCGACCTCTACAAGTCATCAGTGGGTAAGAAATGGATCATGGCTCTCACCGGCATCATGCTGATGGGGTTCGTGCTCTTCCACATGATCGGCAACCTCAAGATGTATCTCGGGGCCGAGGATTTCAACCACTACGCAGAGTTCCTGCGTCAGTTGCTTGTGCCGATCATTCCGCCGACAGGTGTGCTTTGGATCTTTCGCCTTGGCCTCATCGGCGCATTCGGTCTGCACATTCAGTCGGCCTATGCGCTTACCCGCATTAATCAGAAGGCACGACCGGTCAACTACAAGTCACCACGTGACTATGTGGCAGTGAACTGGGCGGCGCGCACCATGCGCTGGAGCGGCATCATCGTCGGCCTGTTCCTGCTGTGGCATCTGGCCGATCTGACGTGGGGCTGGGCTAACCCAGCCTTCGTCGACGGAAACCCATACGCCAACGTTGTGACCAGTCTTGGCCGTGCACCCGTTGCCGTGCTGTACATCCTCGCCAACCTCGCACTCGGCGTTCACCTCTACCACGGCGCCTGGAGCATTTTCCAGAGCCTTGGCTCGATGAGCGCAAGATTTAACCCCCGACATAATCCGCTTCGCCGTGGTTTCGCTGCTGGATTCGCGATTCTTGTGGCCGGCGTCAACATCACGTTCCCGATCGCCGTGCTTACCGGCGTCGTCGGCTGAAGGAGCATCAGATGAGCACAATTACCCTTGACTCCAAGGTCCCGTCAGGTCCCATCGAGGATCGTTGGACGAGCCACAAGTTCAACATGAAGCTCGTGAACCCCGCGAACAAGCGCAAGTTCACGGTTCTCGTGGTCGGCACCGGTCTTGCCGGTGCAGCCGCTGCGGCGACACTCGCCCAACTCGGTTACCAAGTGAAGTGCTTCACCTTTCACGACTCACCGCGTCGTGCGCATTCAATTGCTGCGCAGGGTGGCATCAACGGTGCAAAGAACTATAAGAACGACGGCGACAGCGTTCATCGTTTGTTCTACGACACGGTCAAGGGCGGCGACTTCCGTTCACGCGAGTCAAACGTTCACCGTCTCGCCGAGCTCAGCGTCAACATCATTGATCAGTGTGTGGCACAGGGTGTTCCCTTTGCCCGCGAATACGGCGGTCTTCTCGACAACCGCTCATTCGGTGGCGCGCAGGTCAGCCGCACGTTCTACGCACGTGGGCAAACCGGTCAGCAACTTCTGCTCGGCGCCTATCAGGCCCTTATGCAGCAGGTGTCGCTTGGCAATGTGGAACTCCACACCAAGACCGAGCTTCTCGATGTCGTGACCAAAGACGGAGTTGCCGCTGGCATCGTCACTCGCGACCTCGTCACCGGCGACATCCGCAGCTGGGCGGGTCACGCAACGCTGCTGTGCACCGGCGGTTACGGCAACGCCTTCTATCTCTCCACCAACGCCATGAACTCCAATGTCACGGCATCTTGGCGAGCACACAAGAAGGGCGCACTGTTCGCGAACCCTTGTTACACACAGATCCACCCGACCTGCATCCCGGCCAGCGATGAATTCCAGTCGAAGCTCACGCTTATGTCTGAGTCGCTTCGTAACGACGGCCGCATCTGGGTGCCGAAGCAGTTCGACGACAACCGTGCTCCGGAAAACATTCCGGAAGAAGACCGCGACTACTTCCTCGAGCGCAAGTACCCGTCTTTCGGCAACCTCGCACCGCGTGACATTGCGTCACGTAACGCGAAGCAGGTTGTTGACGAAGGCCGCGGTGTTGGCCCGATCAAGAACGGCGTGTACCTCGACTTCGCCGAATCAATTGGCCGTCTTGGCGAGAACGTTGTGTTCGAGCGCTACGGCAACTTGTTCGACATGTACGAACGCATCACCGATGAGAACCCGATGAAGATGCCAATGCGAATCTACCCAGCTTCGCATTACACAATGGGTGGTCTGTGGGTCGACTACAACCTCATGACCAACATCCCTGGTTTGTACGCGCTCGGTGAAGCCAACTTCTCCGATCACGGGGCAAACCGTCTTGGCGCTTCCGCTCTCATGCAGGGTCTGGCCGATGGTTACTTCGTTGCTCCGAACACGATCAGCGATTACCTCGCTGGTCTGCTCGGCAAGACCCCCGTGGGCACCGACGATCCCGCATTCAGCACGTCAGTGGCTGCGGTACAAGACGACATGCGTCGTTGGATCGCTGTTGGTGGCACCAAGTCACCGGAGTATTACCACCGTGAACTCGGCAAGATCGTTTGGGATTACTGCGGCATGACCCGCGACAAGAACGGTCTTGAAAAGGCCCTCACCGAGATCCCCGCATTGCGCGAAGAGTTCGAGAAGAACGTTCGTGTACTTGGCGATCCCGATGGCATCAACCAGTCGCTCGAAAAGGTCGGTCGCGTTGCCGACTTCTTCGAACTTGGCGAATTGATGTGTCGCGATGCGCTTATGCGCGAGGAATCATGCGGCGGTCACTTCCGTGTTGAACATCAGACCGAAGAAGGCGAAGCCAAGCGTGACGACGAGAACTTCTCATTCGTCGGCGCATGGAAATGGGAAGGCACGGGAACAACCTCGACCCTTCACAAAGAGCCACTTGTGTTTGAAACCGTTAAGCCCGTCGAGCGCAGCTACAAGTAACCAGGAGCTATTGTGAATCTCACACTCAAGGTCTGGCGCCAGAGCGGTCCTACCGATCCCGGCCACTTCGAGACCTACGAAACAACCGACGTGAAGGACGAGATGTCCTTCCTTGAAATGCTTGACGTCGTCAACGAGAACCTCATCGCTGACGGCCACGAGCCCATCACGTTCGACAGCGATTGTCGTGAAGGCATCTGTGGCACTTGTGGCCTCATGATCAACGGACAGGCCCACGGTCCCCAGAAGGGCACCACAACCTGCCAGTTGCATATGCGTAAGTTCCACGATGGCGAGACCGTCACCATCGAACCGTGGCGTGCTGCTGCGTTCCCGGTGCTGAAGGACCTCATGGTCGATCGCAGTGCGTTCGACGCCATCATCGAGTCCGGCGGTTTCATCACCGCCGACACCGGTGGCCCTCGTGATGCCAACGAGATCCTCATACCGAAGGTCGCGGCCGACTCCGCCATGGACGCGGCTGCGTGCATCGGCTGTGGTGCATGTGTAGCGGCCTGCCCGAACGGCGCTGCCCAGTTGTTCACTTCGGCCAAGCTCGCTCACCTCAACCTGCTGCCGCAGGGTCAGGCCGAACGCTGGAAGCGCACCGAGGACATGGTCGAAACCATGGAGATGTTCTTCGGATCATGCACGAACTACGGCGAATGCCAAGAAGCGTGCCCGAAGGAAATTCCGATCGATTTCATCGCCATGATGAATCGCGACTTCCTCAAGTCGAAGTTCAAGAACCGCAAGCTGCAGGGTCAGCGCTGATCAGTTTCTGAGTCGCCCGCCTGCGGCATTCTCGCCCGGCGTCGAACCACTTCCTTATGGGAGTAGGCGGCGCCGGTCGTCGTTTTGCGGCGCTACTCGGCAAAGTGCTTGCCCTTGGGGTTGTTCCGGCGGTGGCGAAGGAACTCAATTGCCACTGGGAGCAACGACACGAACACGATGACGAGAACTGCAATCTCGATGTTGTCGCCAATGGCGGGGAAGGCGCGGCCGAGGGTGTACCCGAGAAGCGTGAGTCCAGCGCCCCACAAGACTCCTCCGAGGACGTTGAATTTCACGAACGTCCTGTAGTGCATGTTCGAAACGCCGGCCACGATTGGTGTGAAGGTTCGAACAATCGGAACAAATCGGGCAAGAACGATGGATTTCGAACCGTGCTTAGCGAAAAACTTCTCGGCGCTCTCGACATATTCCGGTTTGAACAACCGGGACTCAGGCCGCTTAAAAAGGGAAGGTCCGACCTTCTTCCCAAAGAGATAACCCACCTGATCTCCGGCGATCGCCGCAAGGGTTACTCCCAGCATGACAATCCAGATGTGGCCGCCGGCGAGTTGGAAAACCTCGCCATCCTCGGAGATTTTGATGCCATACGTAGCCAGTCCCGCCGTAAAGAGCAGTGAATCGCCAGGGAGGAAGAAACCAATGAGGATGCCCGATTCGGCGAAAATCACGATGAACAAGCCGATAAGGCCGATCGACTCGAGAAGTTTTTGTGGGTCAATGCCGACAGCGAAAATTGCGTTAGTCATGGCGGAGAACATTCAGGGAACCCTAGTAGTGAGTCCTGCGACCGCCGTGGCACATCAGCCACGAAACTTCTGACGTATGTCAGTAGCCGTCGGCGGGATTGACGAGCGACAACAACGGTTCATCGTTCAGATACAAACGCAGATTGTCGACGAACGTGGCGTACATCGCCTGAAAGGCACCCGACCAGTTCCACGACACATGCGGACTGAGACGAACACTCGGATGTGAATACATCCAATGCCCGTTGGGAAGCGGTTCGGGTTCAGTCGCATCGATATCGGCACAGGCCACGATGCCGCTATCGAGTGCACGCAGCAGTGCATCGTCGTCGATGATGGGGCCGCGAGCCACATTGATCAGTTGCACCCCAGGCTTCATAGCGGCGAAGAGTTCGTCGTTGAACAAGCCGCGGGTGGCATCGGTGAGCGGTGCAACAAGCACGACATGACCGGCATCGGCCACCAGTTCGGTGACAGAACGAACCATGCGGACGCCGTCGATTGGACTCGGCGTGTCGCTATTACGCATTGCGGTGATATTCATCCCAAACGGGAGCGCTCGCTGAGCGATTGCCGTTCCGATTCCGCCTAAACCCAGAATGGCAAGGTTCGCATTGTCGAGCGTTGCAAACGACGGAGAAGGGATGTTCCACTGCTTGGGTTGCTCAGTGACAAACGAGCCAGGCATACGCTTTACGAACGACAGCATGCAGGCCATGACCCATTCGGAAATGGGAACAGCACTGAGACCACGTGAATTGGTGAGGATCAGTTCATCGCCAATGAGGTGGAGCGGAAACTTGTCGATGCCGGTGCCAATGAGATGCACCCACTTCACGCCACGACTGAGTGCTTCTTCGAGCGTCGGAACGCTTGTGGGCGTGGTGATGAGCACATCGCCGACAACATCGGGGTCGATCTCGCCATCCATCGGAATGGCGATGACCTCGACCCGGGAAGCGAGGTCGTCGGGAATGTGGATCGTGTCGAGTCGACCCACATGGCTAAGCACTCGAAGCACGGTCAATCGCCCTCTCTCATGGCCTGCAGCAGCGGAGGTGTTACGGAGCGTCAGCGTAACGGACCTTTCCTTCCGCTCACCGACTGCCTGCCTGCACCGACTACGGTCCGAGCGATGCCCGAGTACCTCTCCCCCACGTGGTTTACCGAGGCCGATTCGCTTCTTCGTTCGAGCGAGGTCCTGAGCGCGCAGTCCAAGGGCGTGCATCTGGTGCTCGAACAACGAGTTGGCGAGGGCAATACCGCAACGGTGTGGCACGTGCGCTTTGCCGACGGCACCGTTTCGATGACCCAAGGTCCGGCCGACGAACCCGATGTCGTTTTTGTCTGTGATGTCGCAACGGCCGAAGGAATTCGCAGCGGCAAACAAAGCGCGCAGGCTGCATTCATGGATGGCGCTTTGCTCGTCGAGGGTTCGATTCATTCGCTGTTAGCGCACGCCGAATTATTCGCAGCGCTTGATGACGTACTCGGCCCCCTGCGCTAAGCACAACGGGCCGAGACCAAACAGTTTCAGTTTTTGCTTCAGCACTAAGTGGTGCGGCCAGAAGGTGCAAACGGAATCAGATGAGTCCGAGTTCCTTCACGCCGTCGCGCTCTTCAACGAGTTCGGCAACCGAAGCGTCGATGCGACCACGTGAGAAGTCATCGATGTCGAGACCCTGCACAATTTCGTACTTGCCATTGGCGCAGGTGACGGGGAACGACGAGATGATGCCCTCGGCCACGCCGTAGGAACCATCGGACGGAATAGCCATCGAGACCCAATCGCCCTTGGCCGAACCAAGTGCCCAAGTGCGCATGTGGTCAACCGCAGCGTTCGCGGCCGATGCGGCGCTGGAAAGTCCGCGAGCTTCGATGATTGCCGCCCCGCGCTGCTGAACGGTCGGGATGAAGTCGTTTTCGAGCCAAGCCTGATCATCGACGAGTGCAGCTGCGTTCTGACCCTTCACCTCTGCGTGGAAGAGGTCGGGGTACTGCGTAGACGAATGGTTACCCCAGATCGTCATCTTGGTGATGTCCGAAACGGTGGTGCCAGTCTTGGCCGCAATCTGCGCCATTGCACGGTTGTGATCGAGACGAGTCATTGCGGTGAAGCGCTCGTTCGGAATGTTGGGCGCGTTGTTCATCGCGATAAGCGCATTGGTGTTGGCGGGATTACCGACAACGAGGATCTTCACGTCTGACGCGGCGTTGTCGGACAGCGCCTTGCCCTGCGGCTTGAAGATGCCACCATTTGCCTCGAGCAGATCCTTGCGCTCCATTCCCTTCGAACGCGGACGAGCACCAACCAGAAGTGCATATGAGATGTCGCCAAACGCTTCGTCGGGGTCATCGGTGCGCACAATGTCCGAAAGCAGCGGGAATGCACAGTCTTCGAGTTCCATCGCAACGCCCTTGAGCGCGTCCATAGCCGGAGTGATGTCGAGAAGCTGGAGGATGACCGGCTGGTCTTCTCCGAGCATCTGACCGCTAGCGATACGGAACAGAAGGCTGTAGCCGATCTGGCCGGCAGCACCGGTGACAGCTACGCGAACGGGGGTCTTCACAGGGGGGTCCTCCACAGGGACGTCAGGTTGACGAGCCGACACTAGTCAGCCGCTGAACCGCTGAAAAAACCGCGAGAACTGTTTGCCGATGGTCAATCGACCACCTTGGTTCGCAATGCCTTAGAGCGTGACGGGATAGGGGAATTTTGCGTCCACTCCGCCGTCGACCACCAGGGTGCGCCCGGTCACGTAGGCCGACATATCGCTGGAGAAAAACAGCGCTGCCGATGCGATATCGGAGGTGGCACCCATTTTCTGCAAGGGAGCATTACCCGCGTTGAGCGCACGCTGCTCATCGTTGAATACCGCTTCCATGCGAGGGCTGAGGATCGTGCCGGGAGCAACGGCGTTGGCCCGAATGCCGAAGCCACCGAGTTCGATGGCCAAGGTCTGCACCCATGCCATGAGTCCGGCTTTGGCCGCTCCGTAGGCCGCGTGCATCGGAGCTGCCGTGAACCCGCTCACCGAGGCGATGAACACCATCGTGCCGCCACCGGACTTCGACATGAGTCGACCAAAGGCTTGTGACAATAAGAACGCGTGGCGAAGGCAGATGTCGATTTCCCAATCGAAGGTCTCGTCGGTCATGTCGAGAATGGATTCCCAACGAGCCATGCCAACGATGTCGACAAGGCCATCGATCCGGCCGTTAATGGCTTCGGCATCGGCAGCAAGTCTCGCGGCACCCTCACGAGTGGTGACATCGCCCACCCAAGCAACACCGGCTGGACCGATTTCGGCGGCAATCTCTGCGGCACGGTCGGCATCAACATCGACACACACCACGGTCTTTGCGCCCGCCTGCACGAGTGCATGCGAAGTCATGCGTCCCATGCCAACGCCGGCACCGGCCACCACAAACGTGCGGCCATCGACGCGAAGGCGTGAAAGGAAATCGGGTACGGGAGTGTTGTCACCGGTTGTCATCGAAGTGTTCCGTTCTTGAGTTGATCGTTTGGAAAGAATGTCATGCCATCACCACGCCGCCGTTAGGGCGGATCACCTGTCCGGTGATGAACCGTGATGCGTCGCTCGCAAGATAGAGCATTGCCCAGGATTGGTCCTCGGGTGTGGCGATTATATGGAGCGGAGATTGAGCGGCACGAGTTTCCGTGTAGGACTCGCGCTCAGCCTCGTTGGTTGATCCGTCTGCGTTTGTCCAGCGTGACTGCACCATCGGCGTATCAGTGAAACCCGGAGCGATCGCGTTCACGCGAATGTTGTTAGCTCCGAGCTCAACGGCCGCACATCGGGTGAGGTGCGAGACAGCGGCTTTGGTCATTGCGTAAATCGAAAGCGTCGGTGCGGGCATATCACCACCGGCCGAGGACACATTGATGATCGAACCACCATTGGTCATTGTGCGACCTGCGGCAGCAACTCCCCAGTAGGTGCCCCAAAGATTGACCTTGGTGATGAACTCAACATCTTCGGGCGTTGCATCGACGATATTCATGTAGCGAATGACGCCAGCGACGTTCGCCCAAATATCGAGACGGCCGTGAGTTTTGATTGCCGCGTCGGCTAGTGCGTTGACCTGATCACGATCGGAAACGTCGGTGGGAACGATCGTGGCGTTGCCGCCCGCAGCCACAACCATCTCGGCGGTTTCTTCAAGACCAGCGACACCGACATCGGCGATGAGCACGTTGGCACCGGCCTGGGTGAAGGTGATGGCGGCTTGGCGACCAATGCCGCCAGCGGCACCAGTGATGACTGCGGTGCGGCCGTGCAGCGAGAACTGTTCGATGAGTTCGTTCGAGAGGGCTGGTCGGCCGTCGGTATTCGAGGTCATTGCTCGGTTCCTCTCGTGAGCGTCAGCGACACAGGTGATCTGCATCTATTTTCGCTATTGCGAAGAACTCTTCGCTATGGTGTGGCCACCGTAGGACACCGGTCACACCCGGTCAATCGAACCGAAGGCGCTGTCATGGCCCGTCCCGCCCCGGCTGCCAGCCGAGCGATCCAGATTCTCGATCTTCTTGTCACCCACCCCACCGAGCGATTCACGCTGACGGAATTAGTGCGACGCACCGGCATGAGTTTGGGGTCGGCGCACGCGACGCTCGCAGTGCTCGAAGGCAGCGGACACGTTTCGCGCAATGCAACCACCCGTGCCTATGCACTCGGTCCTGCGCTTGTCGTAGCCGGGGTCGTAGCTCTTGAGCATCACCCAGCGATTGAAGCCGCACGTCAGATAATCGAACCGCTGGCCACAGAACTTGGCGTTGAAGTCGTTGTGTCAGCACGGACCGTCGACGAAATCATTTTTGTCGCCAGAGCTGGCGAACACAGCGCATTTGGTCCTGGAGTGCGCGAAGGCGAACGTGTCCCCCTCGTTCCGCCCCTTGGTGCCGTGTTCCTCGCATGGGCCGAAGAACCAGAAGTGAAGCAGTGGCTTCTGCGTTCACCTGATTCCAGCCCCGCGGCGATTGAACGAAATGTTGCTGCGCTTGAACTCGCACGCACACGAGGCTTTGCGGTAACCGCTGGTTCTGACACGCAACGACAACTCGGAGAACGCACCTATTCGTTGTCAGACTCCCCCAGCAACACCCAACTTCGCAACGACGTCACCGAATTATTTGCGGTGCTGGCAACCGAGAACTACCCCGTCGTCGATCTCGACTCGAACCGCCGATTCGATGTCAGCACAATTGCCGCACCCGTGTTCGGTGCCGATGGCGAAGTCATTGCTGCAATTTCTGCAACCGGCTTTCCGCCCGGCCTTGACGCCGAAACCGTGATCAACGCCGGCACCAAAATCCGCGATGCGGCCGCAATCGCCACAAGGTCATCCCGTGGCCGATTTCCCTCCGATTGACGACAATTTCCCAGTTTCATCACCGACGTTGAGCCGGGATAGTCCGAAAGTCCGTGGCATTGATTCACCCCGGTCGGTAGCCTTTTTCTGTGGATCTCTCTACGGTCGTCGTGACAACCCCTGGAGTACGTGGCGGGAAGCCATGCCTCGCGGGCACACGCATCACCGTCGAAGACGTCCTCGGCTACCTCGCATCGGGAATGACGTTCGCACAGATTGTCGCCGATTTCCCAGAACTGACTGAAGAACTCGTGAATGCTGCGGTTGAGTTTGAGTCAGTGCGCGTGCGTCGCACCCCAAGTGCTTCGTGAGACTGCTCTTCGACCAGAACCTTTCGCGGTTTCTTGTTGAACGCGTTGGTGACGCATTCAAAGGAAGTCTTCACGTCATCCAACTTGGTCTTGACCAAGCAACTGATCGCGAAATCTGGGATTGGGCAGGTGAGCACGACTTCTCAATCGTTTCTAAAGATTCTGACTTTCGCGATCTCGCTGCATCCTCGGTTCCACCACCGAAAGCGATCTGGCTGCGAGTTGGGAACTCATCGACAGATCAGATCGAACTACTCCTGCATGCCAACAAAGAGCGCATGCACAGGTTCGGAGCTGAACATCACGAAGCATTGCTCATCATCGACTCGTCTGATCGAGGACGGCAATAGGGCGAACGGAACCGTTCCTATGCAGTTAGCGATTCCGCTGCCTACCATGTGATTCTCTCATCGACGGCGACTCGGGCGCTAACTACGCCGGCTTCACTTTCAAACAGATTCGCTAAGAGATTTGGCATTTTCTTCATCGCTCTCGCCCTAGCGGCGACGGTGATGGTCGAATCTGGTTGCTCCTCCGGTTGCTACGCGTCATGCGCTGGACCAGTCGCCGAAATCACCGCCGGTTCGTCGATTGCCGCAGTCAAAGCTTGCGATAGCGCCAATGTATGCACGCGCCAGGAGTTCGGACCACGGTCAGAGTTGGTGGAGTCACACTCGTTCTCTCTACAAGTACCCGAGGGGGGATCAACGACAACACTCACGCTTCGCGGCTACGGATTCGATGGCGCCGTGATTGCTTCAGGAACTGTCGAATCATCATTTGGCGACTCAGATTGCTGCATGGGCCGGGCGAGATTCACGATCTACCCCAACATTGTTCGGGCGGAGGAGCAGTAACTCGAGCCCATCAGCCCCCACATACGGCCGTAAAGAGCGACTGATCGTCCGACACCACCGTTAGAATTGCTGCATGACCTCGGTCGAGCGAGTTGTAACGAAGAAGATCGTCGGAGATTCAGACGAACCTTGGCGTTACTGGCTGACGCGACCCATCGAAGAACGCATCGACGCAGTCGAAGAACTCCGTCGAGAACATCACGGGTGGGCAGATGGAACTGAACCAGGACTTCCAAGAGTTTTTGAAATCGTTCGTCACGCATGACGTTCGCTTCCTCATAATTGGTGGCTATGCGCTTGCTGCTCATGGTCACCCTCGCTATACAAAAGACCTTGATGTCTGGGTTTGGCCGGATCCCGCTAATGTTGATCGGATCCTCGCGTCACTTGAGGATTTTGGTTTCGGCTCTCTTGGCCTCAGCAACTCCGACTTCCTTGAACCGGGCGTTATCGTCCAACTTGGTCGCGAACCTCAGCGAATCGATCTCTTGACCTTTGCCACGGGCCTTGAATTCGGTCAGGCCTTTGCGAATCGCACGCTTGTTTCGATCGGTGACCTTGAAGTCCCTTTCATCTCGGTTGACGACCTGCGAACAAATAAGTCCGCTACCGGTCGCCTCCGAGATCTTGCCGATGTTGCTGATCTACCGCCACCAAACGCGTAATCCTTAGGCAGTGACGCGGGCGACGAACTCGGCCATTTCGGTAACGCCTTCGACGGCTTCGGGGAATGCTGGGTAGCTCATCGTCCAGATATGCGGCATTTCTGGGTAGATGCTGAGCGTTACGTCAACACCTGCGGCCTTCGCAACATCGGCAAGTTTGCGTGAGTCGTCGAGCAACACCTCGGCATCGCCCACAAGAATCAGCAACGGCGGCGCGCCGTCCCAATCGCCGAATAGCGGCGAAGCAATGGGGTTCCTCGGGTCGGCACCACCGAGATAGGCCGGTGCTGCTTCTTCCGCCGAGGTGCGCGAGAACAACTTGTCGGATTCGGCGTTGGTGTCGTAGGTGTCGGCGGTGATCGTGAGATCGACCCACGGCGAACAACAAATGACGCCCGCGGGAAGCACCCCATCGGCAAGCGCGTGCATGGTCACCGATGCGGCGAGACCGCCACCGGCCGAATCGCCAGCAATCACAATGCGGCCAGTGTCGATTCCTTCGGCGAGGAGCGATTCCCACACAGCGAAGCAATCGTCGACCGCTTTGGGGAACTTGTTCTCGGGAGCGAGTCGATACTCGACCAACAGCACTCGAGCACCGAGAACCGCGGCAAGGTGCGAGCCGTAGGAGCGATAGGCCAGCGCGGATGCGATTCGGAATCCGCCGCCATGGAAATAGAGGACGATCGGCGCGTCGTCGGCCAACTCAACTGGCCGGCACTCGATGCCAGGGACGCCACTACGAACGAACGGCTCAGCAACCGTTCCTTCGGCCAGCGGTAACTGCGCCATGGCCTCGTCGATGCGCGAACGCTGTTCGGCGATGTCGGCAGGGGGCGGCGGAACGGGTCGAGCTGCCATTGCTTCCTGCATTGCGTGAAATTCTTTGCTGGCCATGCGCTGACACTAGAGCGTCGTACGTCAGGAATACGTCGTTCTCGGAAACTTTTTACACGGCCTTCTGTCCGGTGTTGCCCAACCATGATCGGTAGAGCTCGGCGTACCGACCACCAAGTGCCACCAATTCATCGTGTGAGCCGTGCTCGACCATCACGCCCGCGTCGAACACCAACACAAGGTCGGCCTGTTCGGCAGTCGACAGACGATGGGCCACGCTGATGGTGGTGCGGCCCTCAGCCAAACGATGCAATGCAGTCGTAAGTGCACGTTCAGTGCGCGGGTCAACAGCGCTGGTGGCCTCATCGAGGATGAGCAAGCCGGGGTCGGCCATCTGGGCACGAGCCAGAGCCACGAGTTGGCGTTCGCCGACGCTCAAACCTTCGCCTCGCTCCCCCACTTCGGTGTCGAGCCCTCTCGGCAAACCTGCCACCCAGGTTTCCAGCCCGAGTTCGGTAATCGAAGTACGCACATCCTCAATGGTGGCTCCGACGCGACCCATGGCGATGTTCTCACCCAGTGAGGTGTCGAACATGAATCCGTCTTGGGGCACCATGCGAATGCGTTCAGTTCGCGACTGACGATTCACCGATTCCAGAGCAAGGCCCCCGATGAGGATCTTCCCCTCGACCGGATCAGCAAGACGATCGAGCAACTTCACAAACGTGGTCTTGCCCGAGCCCGTTTCGCCCACGATTGCCACAGAAATTCCCGCCGGAATCATGATATTCACATCTTGCAGAACAGGCCCGCCGGTTTGATACGTGAATCCGAGGTGTTCAACACGTACTTCGAGCGGGCCTTCCGGCAATGGCACGCCAGGTTCGGGTTCCACCAGATCAATTGGAGTATCGAGAACATCGAGCACTTTCGACCAACCGGCAATGGCAGTCTGGGTCTGATCGAGGATCTCACCGATTTCGGCAATTGGCCCGAGGATCAACTGCACGAGGAACAAACAGGCCACCAAACTGCCGGCATTCAACCCCCACGACTCTCCGAACCAGATGCCGGCCATGGCCACCGAGGCCAGCGCAACACCACCAAACGCATCGCCGAGCGGGAACATGAAGGCGAACCAGCGGGCGGCGCTCATTTCGGACTTGTACTGGGCCTGAATCGCTTCATCGAGACGAGCTCGCGATCGACGTTGCAGTCCGTAAGCCCGAATTGGCGCAGCGCCCTGCACTGCTTCACTCACTTCAGAAAGCGTTGAGCCCACTCGGTTTCGCACAATCGTGTACGCCTTCAGCTGACGGCGTTGCATCAAGCGAAACAACGGAAGCACCGGTAACGCAGCCACGATCGTGATGACCGCCAGCTGCCATGCGTAAAAACTCATGACAACCAGCGTTCCGATGACAACAACTGAATCAATGATCCACGCCACGGCGCCGTACTGAGCAAAGCGGGCAATAGTTTCAATATCGCTTGTAACTCTTGACGTGAGCTCGCCACGACGCGTTGACTCGTGGTTCGCCATTGGCAAGCGATGAATATGAGCAAAGGTGCGCACTCGCAGATTGCGCAACATCATTTCGGCGGTGGTCACCAAACGGACATAGGTAACACGCCCCAACAACATGACGGCGATGAGGATCGCTGCAGCCGCAGCGCACGCGGTGATCGTGAAGCCAGGGCGGAATCCCTCGTCGGCCAACAAGCCCTTGTCGATCACCTGCTGAATGAGAACCGGAATCACCAATCGGCCAACAGAGCCGATGATGGCAAACAGCACAGTGAGTCGAAGCCCACGACCGAGTTCAGGGCTTTGAGCAAACCCACGCCGAAGAACCGACATCGCCCGCAAGCGGCGTTCGCTCGCGGCATTTTCTTCCGCCAAGGACGCAAGTGCCTCGTGTTCGAGTGCAATCGGATCGTCGAAGGCCGACGCATGCTCCATCACTGCAAGTTCGTCGTTGGCTTCTACTGACAATTGATCGTGATCAGCAGAGCCGTCGTTGCTGAGACCGCGGTTTCGCTTTTCGGTCATGACGAATGCCCACCTTCGTCAGTCGCCGAGTCATCATGATCGAGGTCTTCGGCCATCGATTCTTGATCGACATAAGCGTGCACGAGGCGTGCATAGTCGGGATTGCTCGCCAAAAGTTCAGAATGCGAACCAGTAGCAACAATGCGGCCTTCGTCGAGGAAGACAACTTCATCGGCCAGTTCAATGGTTGACACTCGGTGAGCAACGACCAACGTTGTCGTTTCTAACGAGGTCCGAAGATCTCGGAGGATCGCCGATTCAATGACCGGATCAACCGCGCTCGTGGCATCGTCGAGGATGAGGACACGAGGACCGCGTAACAACGCGCGGGTAAGAGCAAGCCGCTGACGCTGACCGCCAGAAAGCGTGACCCCGCGCTCGCCCACCACTGTGTCCCAACCTTCGGGAAGACGATGGACGAAACCGCTGGCATGCGCAATCGAACCGGCGCGCTCGAGTTCATCGTCGGGAATGGGATCTCCAAGCGTCACGTTCTCTCGAACGGAATCGGCGAAGAGAAAGGTTTCCTGGAAGACGAGTGCGACTTCAGACCGCACGGCGATGGGATCAAACTCTCGAATGTCCACACCATCGAGCGACACCGTGCCGCCATCGGGGTCAACCAAGCGAGGAATCAATTCGCACAAGGTGGACTTTCCCGAACCGGTAACGCCAACGAGCGCAACGATTGATCCGGCAGCGATGTTGAGGTTGAGCCCATCGAGTACCGGTGGATCATCGCCATAACGGAAAGACACGTCTTCGAACGACACCGAAAGCGGGCCATCAGCGACGGCAGGCGGAGAGTCAGTGGCTGAACCCGGTTCATGTGGCGCAGCAACAACTTTGTCTAAGCGCGCACTAACGACCACCGCTCGAGGAAGCTCCTGCAAGAAGTATCCGAACACCCGCATAGGGAAGGCGAGTAATCCGAACAACGCCGCGGCTTGCACGATGTCGCCGGTATTGAGGCGGCCAATCGATACCTGCCACGAACCGATAAGCAGCAACGCAATGATTCCAAGGTTCGGTAACGCTTCGATCATCGGTTCGAACACTGCACGAATGCGACCGAGGCCAACTCGTGATGCTCGCAACTGATCAGCCGCAACTTCGAGTCGATCGACTTCCTCGTCCTCACGGCCCAGGGTCTTAACAACCAGAACGCCATCGAATGATTCATGCGCGATCCGACTGACCTGGCCAACTCGTTCTTGAATCTCACCGAGCGGCTTTTCCGCTCGGGTGGTGTACATGCGGTTGATGATCGCCAATAGTGGAAACAAAACCACCGCGACCAACATGAGGAACCAGTCAACCGTTGCCAAACTGATAATGGCGAAGATCACCAAGGTGATGACACCAATGCTGAATGGAAGTGGGTTGATGACTTCGCTTGACGCCACGATGTCCGCGTCGGCATGAGCCAAGAGTTCACCCGTTGGTGTTTCACGGTGATACTTCAACGGCACCGACAGATAGGTGTGAGCAAGGCGCCTTCGCCAATCGCGCTGCGTGCGAAACGTAAGCAGTGCAGCAAAGTAGCGGCGAAGGATGATTGTCGATGCTCTCAACAAGCCCACCAGCAGCAGAGCGAGACCGCTCATCCATACGGCCTTCGCAGTGGGTCGACCTGTTTCAAACGTCGGAACGATCACGTTGTTGGTGATGCGTCCGAGGATGATTGTGGCGCCGACTGCAGCACCGGCATAGATCGCGGCACCAAAGATCGAAATGATGAACGGAACCGGGTGGGCTTTGACGTACCTCGTCAGGAGTCGCGCACCGCGACGGAAAAGTCCGGGAACACCTGAGGCCATGAGGAGTTACGCGCCAGCAGACGAAGCGTCGCCGAGACCGAGATTTGCTGCGATTTCGCGAGTAGCCGTCGAACGATTGAGTGTGTAGAAGTGCAAGCCCGGCGCACCTTCATCGAGCAAGCGCTGACACAATTCGCTGGCCAACTCCACACCAAGCGCACGAACCGCATCGCCATCGTCAGCAATGGCATCGAAGCGGGTAGCGAGGTGTGGCGGAAACTCTGCGCCAGCAAGTTGCGCGAAACGAACAACCTGCGCAGCGTTTGTGACCGGCATGATGCCCGGCAACACCGGCTTCTCGCAGCCGAATGCGGAGAGTCCTTCAACAAGGCGCAGATAGGGCTCGGCCTCGAAGAAGAACTGCGTGATAGCGAAATCGGCCACGTTCAATTTGTCGGCCAAGCGGCGCCGGTCGGAATAAAGATCTTCGGAACGAGGATGACCCTCGGGATGGGCGGCAACGCCGATCGAGAAGTCCCCCTTTTCCTTGATGAGTTCCACGAGTTCCATGGCAAACTCAAATTCACTCGGAGCCACCACGCCGTCATCGTCGAGAATCGGATCGCCAGCAAGCGCAAGGATGTTGGACACACCGGCGGCTTTGTATTCGTCGAGCAATGAATCGAGTTGTGCCCGGGTATGACCAACGCAGGTGAGATGCGCCATCGCAGTGATTCCGAGATCGCGTTCGATGTTGATCACAACGTCGCGAGTGCGTTCACGAGTCGAACCACCTGCGCCATAAGTAACCGAAACAAACGACGGATCAAGCGGCGCAAGTTCAGCAATGGTTTGTTCAAGCGCACGCGCCGCGTCGTCGGTCTTCGGTGGGAAGAACTCAAACGAACAAGTGCGGCCCGCGGCAAGAAGATCGGAGATATAGGCCATAGTCAGCGCTGCTCCACGCGACGTTCTGCAGCCTCAACGGTATTGACCAGCAACATGGCACGAGTCATTGGCCCAACGCCGCCGATACGCGGTGACAACCAGCCAGCAACTTCAGCAACCTCGTCGGCCACATCGGACACCAACTTTTTCCCTTCAAAGGAAACGCCAGCAGCGACAACCGCAGCGCCGGGCTTCACCATCTCGGGTGTAATCAGCCCAGGTGAACCAGTGGCAGCAACGATGATGTCGGCTTCACGCGTGTACGCGCCCAAGTCGGCAACGCCGGTGTGCACGACAGTGACAGCAGCATTCGCGTTCGGTCGCTTGAGCGTGAGCAGATTCGCCAGCGGTCGACCAATCGTGAGACCGCGACCAACAATGACAACGTGACGTCCTTCGATCTGCACGCCGTAATGCGCCAGCAACGCTTGAATGCCTGCCGGTGTACACGGAAGCGGACCATCGACACCTTGCACCAGGTGGCCGAGGTTGACTGGATGCAGACCGTCGACATCTTTTGCGGGGTCTACCTCAAGTAGCGCACCTTCGAAATCGAGATGCTTCGGGAACGGGTACTGCATGAGATAGGCGTCGACCGCCGGATCGGCATTGAACCGGGCGATGACGTCGAGAACGTCCTGCTGAGTCGCATCGGAGGGCAAATGAGCATGGTGAGAGGTGATGCCGAGGGCCTCACAGTCGCGGTGCTTCATCGAGACGTAGTTGGACGAAGGGCCATCGTCGCCCACCAAAACCGTGCCCAAACCCGGGGTGATGCCTCGTTCGATGAGGGCCTGGACCCGACCGGCCAGATCGGCCTTGATTCCGGCCGCTACGAGTTCCCCATCAAGCACCTGCGCAGTCATAGAGGTGACCCTACCGGGCCTCGCTATCGTGACGGTTCGTGCAGCGCTCTCTCACCATCGGCCCCCTGACGGTCGACCCGCCCGTCGTGCTTGCGCCGATGGCCGGTGTCACCAACAGCGCCTTCCGTCGCCTGTGTCGCCGCTACGGCGCCGGGCTGTACGTGAGTGAGATGGTGAACGCTCGCGGCCTGCTCGAAGGCGGCGAGAAGAGTTGGCAGTTGGCCTCGTTCGCTCCCGATGAATCTCCTCGGTCGCTGCAGCTCTATGGCACCGACCCGGTGGTTGTCGCCGAAGCGGTGCGTCGACTGATCGGCGAGGGTCGGGTTGATCATCTTGATTTTAATTTCGGCTGCCCCGCCCCCAAGGTCATGCGCCATGGTGGCGGTGCTGCGGTGCCGACTCGGCCGCGCTTGCTGGCCGCGATCATCGCGGCTGCGGTCGACGCCGCCGACGCTGCCTCGGGCGGCAGAGTGCCGGTCACGGTCAAGATGCGCATGGGTCTCGACGATGATCGCCTCACCTACCTCGAAGCCGGTCGCATCGCCGCCGATAGCGGAGCGAAAGCAGTTGCGCTCCATTCCCGCACCGCCGCTCAGCGTTATTCCGGTCGCGCCCATTGGGATGCAATCACCGCGCTCGTCGAAGCCGTTCCCGATGTTCCTGTTCTTGGCAATGGCGATATCTGGACCGCTCAGGATGCGGTGTTGATGATGGAACAAACTGGTTGCGCTGGTGTCGTTGTTGGTCGCGCCTGTTTGGGACGCCCGTGGTTCTTCGGTCAACTCGCTGATGTCTTCGCCGATCGCCCCGTGCGGCCCGAACCACCACTTGGTGAAGTCGCAGTGATCGCAGCAGAACACGCACGCCTCTTGGCGGAATCCGTTGGCGAACGCCGTGCCATGTTGATGATGCGCAAACACCTCGGTTGGTATCTCACGGGGTACGCCGTTGGTTCTGTGGCGCGCCGTCAACTGACATTGGTTGCATCGTTTGCCGAGCTCGACGACCAGCTCGCCGCTCTTGATCATTCACTCACCGTTGATGCAGTAACTGCCGCTCGCCCACGCGGCACGCAAACCGGCCCGCACTCAGTCATCATCCCCGAGGGCTGGCTTGATGCCGAAGCCACTGCCCCACCCGACGCGCTTGCCGATGCGTCGGTGAGCGGTGGATGACACTGTGACCATGAAACTTGTACTGGCTTCGGGCTCGCCTCGCCGCCAAGAACTTCTCGCTGATCTTGGCTTGTCCTTTGCTGTGAGGCCGGCCGATATCGACGAATCCGTTCATGCCGGCGAAGCCGGTGCCGACTATGTGCGGCGACTCGCACGCGAAAAGGCGGCAGCAGTTGCAGGCACCAGCGAACTCGTCATCGCTGCCGACACCACCGTCGACCTGAACGGCGAATTACTCGGCAAACCGGTCGACGAAGACGATGCGCGCGCCCTCATGCGCAAACTTTCTGATTCAGTGCACTACGTGCACACCGGCGTCTGCGCGTTGTTGATCGATGCCGACGGAACTCGCCGCGAAGAGTCAACCGTTGTAACCACCGCCGTGACCTTCGCCCCCGTGCCCGACGCCTGGATCGACTGGTATATCGCCACTGGCGAACCTTTCGATAAAGCCGGCGGTTATGGAATGCAGGGTTCTGCGGCGATTTTCGTGCACCGAATCGATGGCAGTCCCACAAACGTCATCGGACTCCCCCTCGACGCAACCGCGTCGCTCGTCGCCCAACTGGGCTACGACTTGTTTGCCTTCTCGAGTTAACGAGGCGCAGGCGCTACTAATTCGACGGCATTGCCATCGGGGTCGCGCAATTGCAGCGACGGCTTACCCAATTCCTCGACGACATCGGGAACATCAAGGCCGCTGGCACGAAGATGCGCGGCCCATGCTTCAAGCGTCGGACCATCGGCCACCGCAAACGCCAGATGATCAATCGGTGAATGGGCAACATCGGGTTCGCCTGATGACACCACGATGACAAGCCGAGCCTCACGATGACGAAGCGCAACCACATCGCCGTGTTCCGACATGACTTCCATACCAAGCGCCGCGCAGTACCACTCGACCGATGCAGAAACGCTGCGGACACTCAGTTGCACATGACTGAATCCAAGGACCGGAGATTTCATTTCCCTAGTCTGACCTCATTGGCCGACTGACGTCGAAGGTTCGCCAAACTCGGTCGGACTACTTGCCACGAACGACAGACGCCAGGGTCTTCGTCTTTGAGAAGACAGGTTGCGCAAACTGCGCACCCAAACCGACCGGCCAGGCTGGAGACCGGAAAATTCCAATTGTGGCCGACTGTGCACAGTCACCCGTTGGTGTACAGGCAAGAAGATTTGAAACACCTTCGTACCTGTCGACGACTCGCATTGCCTCAACGAGCGCTCGTCTTGGAAGCACGAGCGAACCATCCGGCTGCACAATCGCGGCTCTGCGAATAGCGTCGAAGACAAGATTTGCTGCATCGAACGCCGACGTATTCCAAACCGAAAGAGGTTCTTTTCCGAACGTGGACCGATACGCCACCTTGTATTCCGTCTCATAAAAAGGGTTCTTCGCTAAAACAGTGACATCAGGACCCGAACCGTAGGCATTGACCCGATTCGCTGCAGAGACAGAGGACGCCACGAGGCAAGCATCACTTGTCACCACTGCCAACTGGTTACCCCCTGGCGCGTTTGCAATGGCATTCATCAGATCTTCACAGACAGGTGAGTTCACCGGCATATACACGCCCTGGTAACCACCGGCGATGAGTTGTGAAGCGAGTGACGAGAAGTCACTCAATGACGTAACGGAAAACGACTTCGTCAGTTCGACCCCGTACGAACCAACTTTCGCCTCAAAAACCGTTCCCAGTTCATCGGAGTACACCGTTCCGTCAGAGACAACTGCAATTCGATCGAGGCCAAGATCTCCACCAATAAAGTCCGCTACAACCGCCCCCTGAATGAGATCATTCGGAGCGGTTCGGAAGTAGGTGCGATCTTCATCAGCAGTGGCCGTCAGAATTGGTGCGGTGTTCTGCGCTGAAACAAGAAGAACCCCCGCCTCTGAGAAGAGCGGTTCAGCAGCCTGGTAGGCCGCCCCCGAACATGTTGTCCCGATTGCCGCAACGAGCAACTTGTCGTTCAATAACTGACCGGCCCCTGATCGGCCCCCTTCAGCGGAGCAACGATCATCAAGTTTCCAAACCGCAACGTCTCGATTGAGCAATTGTCCCGGGGATCCGTCAAAGACACCGTCGAGGTAATCAATTGCAAGTTCAATTCCGCGATAGGCATCGACACCAGATGCATCAGATGACCCGAGTCGCAACAACGCGGCCAACTGCACCGGATCTTCCGGGCCGATATGGACACAATCTGAATCATCGCCCTTGCAAACGTCGTCGCTCGGTCTCATCGTGTCGCCGGGACCAATCCAAGGAAGGTAGAGGCCCGACTGAACCTCAGATGCCATTGTTGCCACCGGGCCAGCATCAACCTTGAAAGGACCTCGAAACGGCGCCGAAATGCCGACGACCAGCGCAAGATCGAGGGCGACAATAAGGATGATCCCGAACGCAACGTAAACGATGTTCCCACCCGAACGAAGTGCAACAAACAGCGCGTTGATAATCAGAGCAAACCCGGCGATTGTGCTCAACAGTAACAATTCGATGGGCATCTCAGTTCCAGCGATTGAGAGTAAGTCACGACGAATATTCGTCAGTTCCGCCATCGACTCTTCCATTGCATTCGAAGTTGCCGAGTCGACATATGGACGACTAGCGATTGTGAACGAAATCGATTGGAGTTCTCTCAACGATTCAAAAGCAGCTGAGTTCTGTGTCGCTTCTTCATCAGAGGAACCAAACGCTTTGAAATCCGAGGTCCTCGAATCCGAGAGATAGACACCCAGTCGCTGTTGGACCAATGCCGTGTCAACCGAAGGAAGCGTTTCCGACGACCAAGCAAGACGGCTTGCTGCGGCCGCTTCTTTGCCAACAAGGCTTTGGGCCTGACGAAGGGTTGCGTATTCCGAGTTGATCAAGAAGCCCGTAAGGATTGCGAAAAGACTTCCGAGGGCAGTCATATACGCAGCGGCCGCCATGCCGGTGCGCTCGCGGTGGTCTCCTGTCTTGGAATGCAGGATCAGATACGAGACGGCAGAAACCGATCCAACGATCAATAGTGAAAGAAAAAAGATCGCCAATACCGGCAGCGAGGTCATCCAACTCATTACGCAAACTCTCTCATGTCGATGAGGTTTAGTGACGGAAGTGACGTTCGCCGGTGAAGACCATGGCAAGCCCAGCGGCGTTTGCGGCAGCGATGACTTCTTCGTCGCGAATTGAGCCACCGGGCTGGATCACACACGTGGCACCCGCCTCGATTGCGGCATCGAGACCATCGGGGAACGGGAAGAACGCGTCGGACGCATAGGCGCCACCCTTGGCTCGACCCTCGGCCTTCACCGCAGCGAGGTGTCCGGCATCGCGACGGTTCTGCTGACCGCAACCGATGCCAATCGCTTGCCCGTCCTTCACGAGAACGATGGCGTTCGAGGTGACCTTGGCAACGACCTGCCATGCAAGGATCAGGTCGATCCACTCAGCATCGGTCGGCGCACGATCAGTGGCAACCGTCCAACCAGCGTTGTCATCAGTGACAGGGTCGGGCGTCTGCACCAAGTAGCCCCCATCGATAGGACGCAGCGAAAGTCCGGGCGCGCCCGGTGCAACGGCGGTGAGGATGCGCAAGTTCTTCTTGTCTTGCAACGCTGCAAGCGCGTCAGGTTCATAACCAGGCGCAACGAGAACTTCGGTGAACACCGGAGCGATCGCTTTCGCAACCTCGAGGGTCACCACTCGATTCAACGCAATGATGCCGCCAAAGGCACTGACCGGATCACACTCGTGGGCGCGGGTGTAGGCGGTGAAGATGTCGTCGGCAACAGCGACGCCACATGGGTTGGCATGCTTGATCACGACAGCCGCAGGGCGTTCGCCTATGGAATGCACAAGACGCCATGCTGCTTCGGTGTCGTACACATTCAGATACGACATTTCCTTGCCACCATGCTGCTGGGCGCTGTCCCACCAGCCACGCTCGCCCGCGGATGAATAACGCGCTCCAATCTGATGCGGGTTCTCGCCATAACGAAGGACCTGCTCGCGCTTGAGTTCAATTTTGAGCGTTTCAGGAAGCTCTGCCGCAGCTTCGGCACCTTCACCCTTGGCCGGCATACCTGCATCGAACCAAGCGAGAATTTCCGCGTCGTAGGCCGCGGTATGTGCAAATGCATCGCGCGCGAGTTGCGTGCGCGTTGCTTGCGATAACGAACCGCTGCTTTTCAGTTCAGAAACGATTGCGCCGTATCGCGACGGATCGGTGACGATTGCGACATGCGCATGATTTTTTGCCGAACCACGAACCATTGCTGGTCCGCCAATATCGATCAGTTCAATCGAAGGTTCCACCGAGAACGGATACAGATTGGCAACGACAAGGTCGATTGCTTCGATGCCGTACTTCTCCATATCAGCGCGATGTTCCACATTTGTGGGGTCGGCAAGGATGCCGCCATGGATCTTCGGGTGCAGCGTGACGACGCGGTGACCGAGGATCGCAGGAAAACCAGTGAGATCGGCGACATCGGTAACAGGAATGCCAGCTTCGGCGATGACGCGTGCCGTGCCGCCACTTGAAACAAGATCCCAACCGAGTTCATTCAACTTTCGAGCGAACTCGACGATGCCGGACTTGTCGTACACAGACAGAAGAGCCCTCACTGGATACTTTCCCTTTCGATGATGGTGGAAATGGTTTGAACGTAAATGCGGCGCTCGACTGCTTTGATGCGTTCGTGAAGTGACTCGACGGTGTCATCGAGTTCCACCACAACCGCTTCTTGGGCGAGGATCGGACCAGTATCGACTTCTTCAGTGGCGATATGCACCGTGCACCCGGTGATCTTGACGCCATAAGCGAGTGCGTCTTCCACGCCGTGCCAGCCAGGAAATGACGGCAGAAGCGCCGGATGGGTATTGAGAATGTGACCTGGGAAGGCATCGAACATTCCCTTGCCAAGAATGGTGCCAAAACCAGCCATAGCAACGAGATCGACATCCCATCCCGACAGCACGCCAAGAAGTTCGGCGGTGTAGCCGTCTCGGTCAAAGTCGTTGCCATAGCTGCGACGCTTTACGAGCTCACACTGAAGACCATTGCGGGCGGCAACCTCTTGGGCGTCGCATTCACGGTCGAGCACCACGACGGCGACAGGCACACCAGCCGCGCAAATGGCATCGAGGATGGTTCCGCTTCCTGAAGCCAATACGGCGAGTCGCATACCTCGCCGAACCTATCAGGACGAGAGAAGAGGCTTTCCCGTCAGAGCACCGGTGTGCTCGCCCTTCTCCATGAAGACCTCGCCATTGACGAGTGTCCAGCCATAGCCCTCGGATCGCTGCACGAACCGACCCGCGCCTGCGGGGAAGTCATGCTCGAACGTCGGTAGCGGAAGGAACAACGAATCGAGGTCGAACACGTTGACATCTGCCTTCGCGCCTTCGACGAGACGGCCGCGGTCGCCGAATCCAAACAGATCGGCGGGTCGACCAGTGAGCTGATGAACGCCCTCGCCGATCGACATGAGCCCGCGTTCACGAATCCAATAGGAGAGGAAGAACGTGGGCTGGCTGGCATCGAGGATCTGACCCACGTGCGCTCCCGAATCGGCGAGGCCGAGCATCACGCGCGGATCGGTGAGCATTTCCGAAATTGCCGGAAAGTCCTGATTAAGAATTGGCCAGTTGAGTGTGACCGCACCGTTCGATTCATCGATCAGATTGAGGTACGCCTCGACCGCGGTTGTGCCGCCACGTTCGGCATAGGCCGCCAAACTTTCCGCGGGATTGCAGTCGTAACGCCCGCCACGATCGGGCATCATCACGAAATATTCGCGACAACCTCGGAGCTCAGCCGAGCCATCGCCACCAGCAATGAGTTGGGCGCGCACCGAAGGGTCACGCAACACCGCAACACGTTCTTCGAGCGTCTTTCCTTCGAGAATCTTCCAGCCGGGTAAGCGACCAAACGGCGTGTGATGGGCAAGCGAGAAGATCACGCCGATGCCGCGAGAGGTTGTTTGTGGCCGCAGGTTTGCACCCGTTGCATTCGCTTCTGAAACGAAATCCAGAACTTCACGCCATTGATTGGGAGCCGAGAGCACGTTGGTGAGGTTGAAAGTGAACGGTCGGCCAGCGGCGCGACTCATTTCCGCCATGATCGCCACTTCGCTTTGGGCACGATCGGTGCCAGGACCTTCGCCATCAAAACGTGGCGCGCAACCAAGAACTCCGCGGCCGTGCGCCCGCAATACCGACGACAACGCAACAAGTTCGCGTTCAACGGCCCAGGTACCAGGCACGTTGCGGCCGTCGCGAGTGACGTGACGCCCAGTGCGCGATGTGGAAAACCCCACTGCTCCCGATCGCATTGCTTCATCAACGAGATCGACCATCACTGCGAGTTCTTCATCAGTGGGATCGGCGCCTGCATCGAGCGAGCGATCGCCCATGGCCCAGTAGCGAACAGCACCGTGACCAACAAAACCGCCGTAGTTCATTCCCTTTGGAGCGCTGTCTAACCAGCGCAAGAAGTCACCGTGGGTTGTCCAAGTCCACGGCATGCCTTCAAGAATCGAAGCAGCGGGGATGTCTTCCACCGCTTCCATCGCTTTTGCAAGAAATTCCGCGTCGCCGTCTTTTACTGGAGCGAAGGTCATACCACAGTTGCCCATCACCACCGACGTGACGCCATGCCAACAGGTCGACGTTCCAATTGGATCCCACGCCAATTGCGCGTCGAGATGCGTATGCACATCAACAAAGCCGGGCGTCACCAGACGGCCGTCGGCATCAAGTGTGCGCTTCGCTGCCCCCACGTCGGAACCGATGGCCACGATTGTGTCGCCATCAATCGCTACGTCGGCTCGTCGCGGTTCGGCCCCCGAACCATCGACGACCAGTCCCTCGCTGATCACCACATCATGCATGGGTCGACAGTACCGCTCCGTCGGTACCCATGACGGGGAAGTTCAGCGGCCCGTCTCGCCGTCGAGTAATTCTCGGATGATGTCGGCGTGCCCCGCATGACGGGCGACTTCCTCGAGCATGTGTCCAAGCACCCATCGAAGGTTCACCATCTCTCCCCTGCCCACCTGCACACACTCAGCATTGAGATCGGTCGCCGCATCAAGCACCGAATCGACGCGCTTTCGCGCCAGCGCATAACTCTCAAGCGAAACGCCGATTGGCCCACGCTCGTAATCGGGTGCCGCTAACTCCTGTCCGGCGAAACAGTGCAGGAACCAATACTCCTCGACAAACGCCAAGTGATTCACAAGCCAGGCCAGCGTGGTGTCCGACGGAAGTAACCGAAGTGATGCATCTGCATCACTTACGCCTGAGACTTTTCGAACGAACGAATCGCGCTGGAAGTCATAGAGCGCCCGCAATGTTTCGAATTCGCCAGCAACAAGATGCGGAGGTCCTTCATCGGCCATCGCAACACGCTAGAGAAAACGACGAAGGCCCGGCGCAATGGCCGGGCCTTCGTAAAAAAACTGTGATGGGGCTCAGGCCCAGCCGTTCTCCCGAACAACCTCGACCATAAGTTCGCCAGCTTCGGTGGGGTTCTTGCCCACGCGAACACCAGCGGCTTGAAGCGCTTCCATCTTGGCGGCGGCAGTGCCCTTGCCGCCGGAGACGATGGCGCCGGCGTGGCCCATCTTCTTTCCGGCAGGTGCGGTCACACCAGCGACGTAGGAAACAACCGGCTTGCTCATCTTGTTCTTGATGAACTCGGCTGCTTCTTCTTCGGCCGAACCACCAATTTCGCCGATCATCATGACGGCCTTGGTGTCGGGGTCAGCCTCGAATGCTTCAAGGCAATCGATGAACGAGGTTCCGGGAACCGGATCGCCACCGATACCGACGCATGTGGTGACGCCGATGTCCTGAAGCTTCAGTTCGTACAGCGCCTGGTAGGTGAGCGTGCCGGAGCGGCTCACAATGCCCACCGGGCCACCGGGCTTGGCGATCTCGCCGGCGGTGATTCCGATGTTGCACTTTCCGGGGCTGATAATGCCGGGGCAGTTCGGTCCGAGCAGACGAACGTTCGGGAAGTCGCGCTTCAACTTGTTGAAGAACCACGCTTCGTCGTGTGCGGGCACACCCTCGGTGATGCACACGATGAATTCGATCCCACCCTCGGCTGCTTCCATGACTGCGTCACGAACGCCGGGAGCCGGAATGAAGATGCACGATGCGTTGGCGCCAGTTTCAGAAACCGCGTCAGCAACCGATGCGAACACCGGGATACCGTCGACGTTTTCGCCAGCCTTCTTGGGGTTTGTACCACCGACAACCTTGGTGCCGTAATCACGATTGCGCAGACCGTAGAAACGTCCCTGCGAACCGGTGAGGCCCTGGTAGATGACCTTTGTGTTTTCGTCTACGAAGATGCTCACGGGTTCCTCTAGTTCTTCTTCGCGAGTTCGACAGCGGCCGCAGCGGCTTCGAGCATCGTGGGCTTGCTGACGAGCTTGTCGGAGAGATGCGGTGCAAGAAGCGCACGGCCCTCTTCGGCATTGGTGCCGTCGAGACGAATGACAATCGGAGCTTCGATGTTGACCATCTCGAGTGCGCCGATGATGCCCTTGGCAACTTCTTCGCCTCGGGTAATGCCTCCGAAGATGTTGATGAAGATTGACTTCACGTTCGGGTCGTCGTTGATGACCTGAAGTGCGCCAGCCATAACTTCAGCATTGGCACCGCCACCAATATCGAGGAAGTTGGCGGGCTTGCCACCGGCTTGGTTGACCACGTCGAGTGTGCTCATGGCGAGACCAGCGCCGTTGGCGATAACGCCGACGGTTCCGTCGAGACCCACGTACTGCAGGCCCTTCGCATGGGCAGCTTCTTCGCGTTCGTCACGAACCTGCGTGGCTTCGTATTCGTCCCATTCGTGACGGTACTGAGCGTTGTTGTCGAGAGTGACCTTGGCATCGAGTGCATGCACCTTGCCATCGGTCTTCACGATGAGCGGGTTGATCTCTGCGAGATCGGCGTCGCCATCGGTGTACGCGGTGTAGAGCTTGAGCAGCAACGCAACCGCACCGTCGGTGACCGACGGGTTGAGGTTGGCAGCAAGTACCCACTCGCGACACACCGATTCGGTGAGGCCATCGACCGGGTCGACCCAGATCTTGGCGATCGCGTCGGGGTTCTCGACAGCGACCTGTTCGATCTCGACGCCGCCTTCTTTCGAAAGCATGCCGAGATGCTTCTTGGCTGAGCGATCAAGTGTGAACGACACGTAGTACTCCTCGGAGATGTCCGAAGCGATCTCGATCCAGATGATGCGAGTGATGTGTCCGGAGATATCGAGTCCGAGGATGTTGCCTGCGTGCTCACGGACTTCATCGGCGTTGTTGGCGAGTTTGACGCCACCCGCCTTTCCGCGACCGCCGGCATGCACCTGGGCCTTGACGACGACGGGATAGCCCACTGCCTCGGCAGCGGCAACGGCCTCGTCGACGGTCGTTACCGGACGCCCGTCGGACACCGGAATGCCGAACTGGGCGAAGAACTGTTTGCCTTGATATTCGAGTAGATCCACGGCTGAGAAGGTAGTCACTCTTTGGGGTTGATACCCAAACGATGGAAGTGACATCGGGCGCGCTTCGCATGAGCGGGCCCACTGCGTGATCGGTTTCGATCCCAGATCGGGCGATACTGGATCCATGCCAGTGCAGGAACGCCGCAAACGAACATCTCGGTCGGTGGTGATGGCCGTCGCTGGCGTAGCGCTTGGAATCGGCCTCGTCCTCCTTCTCTTCGTAGTCGCCATCCCCGCCCTGACTGAATCCGGCAAGGTCGAGGTGAAACTCGGGTCCGACACCTACGACGCGGGTTCAGCATCGGCGCGCGCACAGAACATCGCCGATGGCGGTCCATTGCTCTTCTCCGACGTTTCCAGCGGCAAGCGCGACATCTACTTGCAGCACGTCGGTGACGACGTGACAACCGGTTGGTACGCGTTCGATGCTCGTCGCCCGGGCCAAGCGCGTAACTGCACGCTCACCTGGCAGCCATCGCTCTCCAGTTTCAGCGACCCCTGCGATGGCGCAACCATCGCCGGCGACGGAACCAGTCTTCCCGCCTATCCGGTGACAATCACCGACAAAGGCAAAGTCATCGTTGACCTTCGAGGCGAAGGCGCGTCAACAACTCCGAGGTAACACAGCTTTTGTGCTTCGCTAAGACTGCAGGGTGCGCCGACGGAAAGATCCAGCGGCCCCGGGGACTTCAGGCAGTTATCTGAGCTTCGACGATTTTCGACCGCGACTTGGACGTCGAGCCAGATGGCAAGAAGAACAGGATCATTGTGGGAATTAGGTAGGCAAACCATGCCAAGACCTGAAGCACCGACATTTCCGCTCGGAAGTTGACCAGGCCACGAAGTAGCGAGCCATACCAAGCTGATTCGTCGTACCACGATGAAATATTGAACGCTTTCGATTCATCTCCCGGAAGCCAACCAAGTTCCTGGAACTCATGCACTGCGTAGGTGAGAACACCCGCTGCGACCACGATGAGCAGGACACCGGTGATCTTGAAGAACGTTGAAAGATTGAAGTTCACGGCACGCTTGTAGATGAGATAGCCGAGACCAACAGCGACGATGATGCCGAGCAGTCCTCCGATAGCGGGGTGACCAGCTCCCGAAGATGCTTGATCATTCGTCCAGAGGAACAGCGCGGTTTCAAGTCCTTCACGACCGACCGCAACCGCAGCAAGAGCTGCGAGAGCGACGCCACCAACGTCCACAGCTGAATCCATCTTCTCGTGCAGGTCACCTTTGATGAGATGCGCGGTCTTACGCATCCAGAAAATCATCCAGGTGAGAAACACGACGGTGAGGATCGACATGATGCCGGCGAAAGCTTCCTCGGCGGTGTCGCTCAGCGAGTTCGAGGTGATCTGAAGAATGGCAACGGACCCGAGACTGACAGCTACCGCAATGCCGACCCCGATCCACACGAAGCGCAGGTGTTCGGTGCGGCGCGTCTTGACGAGATACGCCACAAGGATGCCGACAATGAGCGAGGCCTCAAGACCTTCGCGAAGACCGATAAGGAAGTTGGAGAACATGGTGGACCTCGGGAGAGTCGAGTGTTAGGTATGCCTTACAAGAAAAATGTTAGGGCACCCTAACGGATCTGACAAGTCGTCAGAAACATTTTCGGAGGAGTTCCCAAAATGACCCCTGACCTCAGCATTTCTCCAGCGGCGCCCAAGCCAGCAGGAGCCGCTTTTCGCCGAACCCGGGGAATCTCACGACCGCCTCGGCTTTGTCGCCTGCGCCTTCAATGGCCAAAATCACGCCTTCGCCGAACTTGCCGTGGCGGACATCGTCGCCGGTCTTGAGCCCAATGGCATCGGCCCCACTAGGAGCCGGAGGGGCAGGCTTCAGCGCCGCATCAATGACGTCATCACGATGTGACCGCCCACCGCCACCGATGACCGAACCCGACCAATCGTCGTTGTCTTTTTGGGAGCGCCCACCACTGCCCCAAATGCCCCCGCCACCGGAACCACCGGAACCACGATTCGCTCCCCATGTTCGACCAGAGGAACTGTCGGAAGAACTTCTCGATGGACGACGGCTCCCCTGCACTGACTCAACGAGTTCGGCGGGAATTTCATCGAGGAATCGACTCGGCGGGTTGTACTGCGTACTTCCGAACATGGTTCGAGCCCAGGCATGGCTCAGATAGAGACGTTCGCGAGCGCGCGTGATGCCAACATACGCGAGACGCCGTTCCTCTTCGAGTTGATCGGGGTCACCGAGCGTGCGCATATGCGGGAAGATTCCGTCTTCCAAACCAATGAGAAACACACACGGGAATTCGAGTCCCTTGGCCGAATGCAATGTCATAAGCACAACTGCTGAATCGTCTTCATCGAGCGCATCGGTGTCGGCAACAAGGCTGACTTGTTCAAGAAATTCGTCGATGGAACCAAAATCTCGCGCCGCGCCAATCAGTTCGGCAAGGTTTTCGAGACGACCTTCCGATTCGATCGAGTGTTCGGCCTCGAGCTCTTCGATGTATCCCGAACGTTGCAACGCAGCTTCGATCACGGCCGCTGGACCCTTGTCGACGAACAACGCGAGTTCGTCGATGACTTTAAGGAATTGTTCAATTCCCTTAAGCGCTTTGCCGGTAACGCCTGCGGCAGATGCCTCGCGCAGAACGTCAAAGAATGTGAGTTCGTGACTGCGCGCATAGACGTCGAGTCGACCAACGGATGATTCACCGATCCCGCGCTTGGGAACATTGAGGACGCGCTTCACGCTGACTTCGTCGGCCGGATTCACCGTGACCTTCAAATACGCCAGTGCATCTTTGACTTCTCGGCGATCATAAAAGCGCGTACCGCCGATGACTTTGTACTGAATGCCAACGCGCATGAGGTATTCCTCGACAAGACGGCTTTGCGCGTTGGTGCGATAGAGGATGGCGCAATCGCCCCAACGGCGACCGCTGTCGTGCAGATGACTCAGTTGATTCGCGACCCACTGCGCTTCATCGGCTTCGTCATCAGCGTGGTAGCGAATAATTGCTTCACCAGCACCTGCTTCGGTCCAGAGTTCTTTCGGACGACGCGACATGTTGTTGTCGATGACCGCATTCGCAGCGTCGAGAATCGTTTGCGTTGACCGATAGTTCTGTTCAAGCAACAGCACGGTGGTGTCGGGGAACGCATTTTCGAAGTCGAGAATGTTGGTGATGTCGGCGCCGCGCCACCCGTAGACACTTTGATCGCCATCACCAACCACGCACACGTTGTGATGCTGCGCGCCGAGCATGAGAACCATTTCGTTCTGCACATGGTTCGTGTCTTGGTACTCATCAACCAGAATGTGACCGAAACGACGTTGGTAGGTCTCGAGAACATCCGGGTGTTCGCGGAACAACTTGACGGTGTTGACAAGTAAGTCGTCGAAGTCCATGGCACCGGCTTTGAGTAGGCGCGCTTGGTAGTCGACAAAGACTTCGGCGATCTTGCGATCGAAGATTGAACCGGCACGAGCCGCGAAACCCGCGGGGTCGAGCCCTTCGTTCTTCGCCGCCGAGATGGCACCGTGTACGGAACGGCTAGGGAACTTCTTCGGGTCGAGGCCAAGGTCGCGGACGCAATAACCAGTGAGCCGCTCGGCATCGGACTGGTCATAGATCGTGAACGAAGACGGAAAGCCAAGTCGGCTGCCATCGCGACGCAGAATGCGCACACAAGCCGAATGGAAGGTGGAGACCCACATCTTCTCGGCCACAGGACCGACGAGCGCAGCAACACGCTCTTTCATCTCCCCCGCTGCCTTGTTGGTAAAGGTGATGGCGAGGATCTCGAACGGCGAGATGCCGAGATCGCGGATTAGGTGGGCGATGCGCTGGGTGAGCACACGAGTCTTGCCCGAACCGGCCCCGGCGATGATGAGCAGCGGGCCTTCGGAATGGATCACGGCCTCGTGCTGGACGGGATTGAGGCCCTCGAGGAGGTCGGAGTTCGGGCGCGACGAACCATCGTCGAAAAGGGAAGTCATGGCTCGGTCACCCTACCGGCGCCTTGTGACGGTCTGGGCAGTCTCAAGCCGGGTTCAACAGGCGATCATGGAAGAACGCAAGTACCTGATCGAGTGCGTCCCGAGTCGGATGACCGGGTTCGTCAACCAAATGTTCGGTCACGACTGAATGTGCGTTCTTGGGGTTGCCCCACTCGTTGCCTTGGGAAGAATCGATTTCGACGCCAATGAATCCGTCACCAAGTTCTCGGCGCAACGTTGCGAAGCGTTCAGCGGGCACCGCATGATCGTTGGTGAAACGCATTCCGAGCACACAAATGTCGTCATTAGCAACGCGCTCTTTGACTACGCGTAAATCCTCTGGTGAAAGGTGAATGCTCGCTTTCGCCTTCTTTGAGACCGGAAGCGGTAACGAGGGTTGGCTCAACACCGGAGCGATCACCGAAGGTTCAACCGTCATACCCAGCGCGAAACCACCGGTGAAGCACATGCCAATCGCTCCGACTCCAGGGCCTCCACATTCAGCGTGTGCATGTCGGGCCAGAGCTCGCAACCAGATCGACAGCGGCTCGGTTTTTCCTGTGGCGAATGCCGCGAACTCCTTCGACACACAACCCTTGGCCATCGACTTGGCGATGTAGCCGCCACTCGCGGCTCGACCGGGCGTTCCGAAAAGAACCGGGAGGTACACCGTGCAACCGAGCTCACGAACTCGACGGGCAAAGTTCGCCACCTTCGGCGTGATGCCGGGAATCTCGGCCATCACAATGACCGCTGGTCCGGTGCCACTGCGAAAGACCTCGTGGGTCTCGCCCTGGTGCGTAAATGATCCGCGGGTGAAGTCAGCGAGTGGGTCTGCAATCTCTGGCGCCATGAGCAAACGCTAGAACGCTTCTGCCCCACCTGCCCTCTAGGTAGTAGGAAAGAGGGACACATTCACCGAGGGGGAAGCGTGAGCAGGAACGAAGGCCGCTTTGAGGGCAAGGTCGTACTGATTACCGGGGCCGCACGCGGCCAAGGGCGAGCCCATGCCCGGCGGTTCGCCGCCGAGGGCGCCAACATCATCGCCGTCGATGCCTGCGCACCGATCCTTCCCGATGTTGCCTACGAAGCAGCAACCGAGGAAGACCTGCACGAGACCGCTCGAATGGTCGAGAAGGAAGGTCGCGGGATCGTCGCCCATGTGGCTGATGTTCGAAATCAGGCCGCGCTCGATGCAGCCGTTGCTGAAGGCGTCGACCGCTTCGGACGCCTTGATGTCATTGTCGCCAATGCTGGTGTCGCGAGTTACTACCGCACCTGGGAAGTTCCCGAAGAGCATTGGGCGATCGTGCTTGACGTGAATCTCACTGGTGTGTGGCGCACGGTAAAAGCAGGACTACCCGCAATGATCGAAGCCGGTAACGGTGGCGCGATCACGTTCATCAGTTCTGCTGCTGGCCTTCGTGGTTATTCCTACCTCGGTCATTACGCCGCCACGAAGCATGGACTCGTTGGTCTGATGCGTTCGCTCACGCTGGAAGTCGGCCAGTACGACATCCGCGTCAACACCATTCATCCCGGCGCGGTCGACACCGTGATGGGCCACGACCCCGATGTGCCGCGCATCATCGCCGACGATCCGCGCACCACCGGCGCCTACACCGGCCAGCGTCCACTCGATGGCGGCGCGCAGAAAGTTGATGACATCTCGAACGCGCTGCTTTGGATCAGTTCTGACGAAGCCCGCATGGTTACCGGCATCACACTGCCGATCGATGCCGGCGCGGCAATGCGATGAGCATTCGACTTCCCCGGCAAAAGCCTTTTCGATTCAGCATTCAGGCCAGTGAACCACCCGGTGGTTTTACCGGTAGCGCTGACGACGGCGATCGGTGGCGTGCACTTGCCCGTCAGGTCGAATCGCTCGGTTACGACTCACTCACCATTGCCGACCATCTCGATTCGCAGTTCGCCATCACGCCAGCACTTGTTTCGGCCGCGGAAGCAACAACCACACTCAAGATCGGCACGTTGGTGTGGTGCAACGATTACCGCCACCCAGTGATCCTCGCGAAAGAAGCAGCAACGATCGACCTGTTAAGTGGTGGTCGCCTCGAGTTCGGCATTGGCGCCGGCTGGATGACCACCGATTACGAGCAAGCCGGCATTCCGCTTGATCGCCCAGGCATTCGCATCGATCGCATGGCCGAAGCCATCACCATCATCAAGGGCTTGTTCGCCACAGGTCCCGTCGATTTTCATGGAGACCATTACAACATCACTGGTCACGAAGGAACGCCGAAACCATTGCAATCGCCAGTTCCATTCCTTATCGGTGGCGGCGGCAAGAAAGTGCTCACGATTGCGGCCCGCGAGGCTGACATCATCGGGATCAACGTTGCACTCACAGCTGGCGTCATCGATGCATCAGCCGGTCCGAATGCAACCGCAGAAGCCACCGAAGAGAAACTGCAGTGGATCGCCGACGCTGCTGGCGATCGCTACGACGACCTTGAACTGCAAACTCGAGTGCATCTCGCCGTCGTGACCGACGATCGCGAAGGAATCGCCGAAATGGTGGCGCCCGCACTGGGGCTCACTGGCGCACAGGCATTGCAGTCGCCGCACGCGTTGGCCGGAACCGTTGATCAGTTGTGCGAAACGATCATCGACCGCCGCGAACGATGGGGACTTTCGTACATCACCGTTGGTGCTGACGCCGTCGAATCGTTTGCGCCGATTGTTGAGCGCCTCGCCGGAACCTAAACCTGAAGGTTCCTGACTATTCCCACTCGATGGTGCCGGGGGGCTTCGACGTGATGTCGTAGGCCACTCGGTTAATGCCGGGCACCTCGTTGATGATGCGCGATGACATGCGCTCGAGTAATTCGTAGGGAAGCCGAGCCCAGTCGGCGGTCATGGCATCTTCACTGGTGACAGCACGAATGATCGCCGGGAATCCGTAGGTGCGTTCATCGCCCATGACGCCCACTGAACGAATGTCGGGAAGGACGGCGAATGCTTGCCAGATTTCACGTTCGAGGCCGGCGGCCTTCACTTCTTCGCGCACGATGGCATCGGCCTTCTGCAGCATCTCAACTTTGTCGGGAGTGACCTCGCCGATGATGCGCACACCAAGTCCCGGTCCAGGGAATGGTTGGCGCCACACGATTTCGTCAGGAAGACCGAGTTCGGTTCCGACTTTGCGAACCTCGTCTTTGAACAACGCTCGCAGCGGTTCAACGAGTTCGAAGTCCATATCGTCAGGAAGTCCACCCACGTTGTGATGGCTCTTGATCTTGGCTGCGTCCTTCGTGCCCGATTCGATGACGTCGGGATACAGCGTGCCTTGAACGAGGAACTTGGCGTCGTCAAGGCCGCCTTTGGCATCTTCAAAAATGCGAATGAACAGTTCGCCGATTGCTTTGCGCTTTTCTTCTGGGTCGGTAAGACCGGCGAGGCGTTCGAAGAAACGATCGCCCGCCCGCACGTGGATCAGTTCAATGCCCTGATGGCGCTGGAATGTTTCAACAACCTGTTCGCCTTCGCCGAGACGCATAAGACCGGTGTCGACGAACACACATGTGAGTTGCGAACCGATTGCCTTGTGCACCAGCGCAGCCGCAACCGCGGAATCGACACCGCCGGACAACCCACAAATTGCGCGTCCGCTACCGACCTGGGCGCGGATCAGTTCGATCTGCGTGTCGATGATTGATGACATTGTCCATGACGGATCTAGACCGCACCCGTCGTAAAGGAAATGTTCGAGAAGTTCTTGGCCATGCGGCGTGTGCACAACCTCGGGGTGGAACTGCACGCCGTAGCGGCGGTTCTTCACATCTTCATAGGCCGCCGCCGGTGTTTCCGGTGTGGATGCCGTAACCGTTGCGCCTACGGGCGGAACCGTGATGGTGTCGAAGTGGCTCATCCATACCGATTGCGTGCGGGGCTGAGCCGAACTGAACAGCACGTCGTCGGCCGCCACGGTGAGTTCGGTGCGACCGTATTCGCCATGGTCAGTGCGAGAGACCTCGCCACCGAGATCTCGAGCCAACAACTGTGCGCCGTAGCAAATGCCCAGAATCGGCACGCCGAGTTCGTAGACGCCTTGATCGATAGAGGGTGCCCCTTCGACATGCACCGAGGCCGGACCACCAGAAAAGATGATTCCGGCGGGCTTCTTTGCGGCAATTTCGGCCGCAGTCAGGTTGTGGCTGATGATTTCGGAAAACACATGCGCTTCACGCACGCGCCGAGCAATGAGTTGCGCGTATTGCGCGCCAAAATCGACGACAAGAACGGGACCTACCGCCGATTCAGGGCTCAAGATCAGTGACCCATCCCGACGCCCTGCGCCTTCTGCAGGGCCTTTCCTTCAGTCTGCAGTGCAGGTGCAACCATGACCTCGGCCTTTTGGAATTCCTTGACCGTTTGATAGCCACAGGTGGCCATCGAAGTGCGCAACGCGCCGAACAAGTTCATGCGCCCGTCGTTTTCGTTGGCGGGGCCGATAAGGATTTCTTCGAGCGTTCCGCGAATGGCGGTCTTCACGCGTGCACCGCGAGGAAGCGTGGGATGGAACGTGGCCATGCCCCAGTGATAACCGCGGCCAGGAGCTTCCGATGCTGCAGCAAGCGGTGAACCGATCATGACGGCATCGGCACCGCACACGATGGCCTTGGCGATGTCGCCACCGGTTCCCATACCGCCGTCGGCGATGACCTGGCAGTAGACACCGGTTTCATCGAGATGACGCATGCGTGCGGCGCGAGCATCAGCAATTGCTGTTGCTTGTGGAACACCAAGACCAAGCACCGCGCGAGTCGTGCATGCGTGACCGGGACCGACACCAACAAGAACACCGGCTGCACCGGTGCGCATGAGATGCAGCGCAGCTTGATAGGAGGCGCAGCCACCGACGATGACGGGGATGTCGATTTCACGCACGAACTTCTTGAGATTGAGCGGTTCCGCCGTCTTCGACACATGCTCAGCCGAAACAACAGTGCCTTGAATGACAAGCAGATCGAGTTCGGCGTCGAGGATGGCCTTCGTCAGCGATTCAGTGCGCTGCGGAGTCACGGAAGCACACGAGGTAACGCCTGCTGCATTGATTTCGCGAATCCGTTGGGTCACGAGTTCGGGCTTGATGGGCTCCATGTAGATCTGCTGCATACGCGCCGTGGCTTTTTCGACATCGAGCTTGCTGATTTCTTCGAGCAATGATTCGGGATCTTCGTAACGAGTCCACAAACCTTCAAGGTTCAACACGCCAACGCCACCGATTCGACCGATTTCAATAGCGGTTGCGGGGCTCACAACGCCGTCCATCGCCGATGCCATAAGCGGGAGTTGGAACTTGAACGCGTCGATCTCCCAAGTGATCTCGACATCTTCAGGATCGCGAGTACGACGACTCGGCACGATTGCGATGTCATCGAAGCCGTAGGCCCGACGACCCGACTTACCCATTCCGATCTCGACTTCAGCCATTGCTGATCCCTTCGCTCAAATCCGTCGGGGAAACCCCGGGGGAGGAATGGCGGAACTGGACCGCAAGGGCCCCACTCCGCTGGAAAGAGAGAACTCTACTCGCCGAGACCGGGCGGGAGGACAGCGTTCGGTGCGTCCCAATGTGAAATTTCAGCGTTCGGATCGTGGGTGCCAGTGACGATCGAAAGCAGGTTGCGAAGCATCGCTGCCGTCGCCCCCCAGACCGTGTCGCCCTCGATTTCGAAAAAGAACACCGGGCGCGTGTACTCGCCAAATGTCCACAATTCCTCGCGAAAAACCCCATCTTTTAGCAATTCATCAAGCCCCACGTGAAGCACAAGCTCCACTTCATCGGGTGCTGCCTGCAGCGTTGGGATCACTACATGCGGGTCAGTGATTTCTGCCACGAACGGCACGATCCATGATCGACTCGTCACCGTCCGGAGGTGATCGAGTTCGCCGAGATGCACGACCGCTGTCGGATCGAGCGCGATCTCTTCCTCAGCTTCACGAAGCGCTGTGACCCAAAGCTCCTCCCCCGGTTCCTGACGGCCGCCAGGGAAACTGACCTCGCCACTGTGATTGCGGAGGTTCTTCGACCGACGGGTCAGAACGACGGTGGCACGACCGTCTCGAGCACCATCGTCATAGAACGCCGCAAGAACAGCAGACCGCAGCGCACCATCGGCCGCGTCTTTGGTTCGAGGCGATGCCGAGGTCGCCATGGCGCCACGAATCTCGGCCAGCGTTGGGCGGCGAAATTCAGAGGCAAGGTGTGCCCAAGGAGCTGGTCCGCCTTCGACGGTGCCCGCAGGACGGGGAATCTGCTGCGCCCCTCCCGGCTTCAGGACGCGCCTGCCTGCTTTTTTTCAACAAGGACGCGGAGCAATTCAGGCATTCCCGCAGTTTTTAGATTGGCCATGACGCGACCTGGTGTGTTTTCACCGGTTTCCCATTCCGTCCAGGCGGCAAGCAACTTCTCGGGATCGGGCGGTGGTGGTCCTGCACTCATGTCCATGCACGGAAGGGTAGCGACATGCGGTCTCGTGGCGACTCTCTATGAGAGGAAATTCGAGACATCGTGACAAAACGCAAACGGCCGGCCCCGAAGGACCGGCCGTAGCGAACAACCCGTTAGGGCTGATTACATCATTCCGCCCATGCCACCCATACCGCCCATGGCGGCAGCGGCAGCAGCGCCGCCACCGTCGTCGGGCTTATCGGCGACGAGAGCTTCAGTGGTAAGGAGCAGAGCCGCAATCGACGCTGCATTCTGCAGTGCGGCGCGGGTGACCTTGGCCGGGTCGATGACGCCAGCCTTGAGAAGGTCAACCATTTCGCCGGTTGCTGCGTTGAAGCCCATCGAACCCTTTTGGGCTTCGACCTGCTGAACGATGACGGCACCTTCGTGGCCAGCGTTGTCAGCAATGAGTCGGGCCGGAGCTTCAAGTGCACGGTAGACAGCGCGTGCGCCAGTTGCTTCGTCGCCTTCGAGCGACTCAATGGTCTTCTTCAGCGCTGCACGAGCACGGAGAAGTGCGGTACCGCCACCGGCGACAACACCTTCTTCGATAGCTGCACGTGTTGCACTGAGTGCATCTTCGATGCGGTGCTTCTTTTCCTTGAGTTCAACTTCGGTAGCTGCGCCAACCTTGATAACCGCAACGCCGCCCGAAAGCTTCGCAAGACGCTCCTGGAGCTTCTCGCGATCCCAATCGGAATCGGTGTCGTCGATCTCACGCTTGATCTGCGCAACACGACCGTTGACGTCGGCGGACTCGCCAGCGCCTTCAACGATGGTGGTTTCGTCCTTGGTCACAACAACCTTGCGGGCGGTGCCGAGGAGGTCGAGCGTGGCCGAGTCGAGCTTGAGGCCAATCTCTTCGCTGATGACCTGGCCGCCGGTGAGGATGGCCATGTCAGCAAGCATCGCCTTGCGGCGCTCGCCAAAGCCTGGAGCCTTGACGGCAACAGAGTTGAACGTGCCACGGATCTTGTTCACGACGAGAGTCGCAAGCGCTTCACCGTCGACATCCTCGGCGATGATCAGAAGGGGCTTGCCCGACTGCATGACCTTCTCGAGCACGGGAAGCATGTCCTGCACTGACGAGATCTTCGAGTTCACGAAGAGGATGTAGGGGTTTTCGAGCACTGCTTCTTGACGCTCAAGGTCAGAAACGAAGTACGGGGACAAGTAGCCCTTGTCGAACTGCATGCCTTCTACGAAGTCGAGATCCATACCGAAGGTGTTGGACTCTTCAACGGTGACAACGCCGTCCTTGCCGACCTTGTCGATTGCGTCAGCAATGACGCCACCGATAACGGTGTCTGCAGCAGAAATGCTGGCGACCTGAGCGATCTCGGACTTGTCGTCGATCTCCTTGGCCTGCTTCTTGATGCTTTCCACTGCGGAAGCAACAGCCTTTTCGATGCCGCGCTTGAGACCAAGCGGGCTCGCACCGGCAGCAACGTTGCGAAGACCTTCGCGAACGAGAGCCTGAGCAAGAACGGTGGCGGTGGTGGTGCCGTCGCCAGCGATGTCATTGGTCTTGGTTGCAACTTCCTTGACCAGCTGTGCACCCATGTTCTCGAAAGGATCTTCGAGTTCGATTTCACGAGCGATGGAAACACCATCGTTGGTGATGGTCGGTGCACCGAACTTCTTGTCGAGGACAACGTTGCGACCCTTCGGGCCGAGCGTCACCTTGACGGCGTCAGCCAGTGCATTCACACCGGCTTCGAGGGCGCGTCGTGCGTCCTCGTCGAACTTAAGCATCTTTGCCATGTGTCAGATTCCGATCACTTGATGACCGCGAGGACATCGCGGGCGTTGAGGATGAGCACGTCTTGGCCATCGACGGTGATTTCCGTGCCGCCGTACTTCGAATAGACGACGGTGTCGCCCTTCTTGACGTCAACAGGAATGATGTCGCCGGTCTGTTCGCTGCGACGGCCGGGGCCGACGGCAAGAACTTCGCCCTGCTGGGGCTTTTCTTTGGCGGTATCGGGAATGACCAGACCGCTAGCGGTCGTTGCTTCGCTCTGTCCGGGAAGGACCACAATGCGGTCCTCGAGGGGCTGAAGGTTCATAGCTGGAGCCTCCGTAAGGCAGTTGGTAGTGACACTTGCGGGTTGCGAGCGCTTAGCACTCTCCGCATGGGACTGCTAACGATAGGCCCGCGACCCCTGAGGCCACAACCTGAGATCGAGTATTTCAGGAGAGGGTCGAGACCAGGCGCAGATTGGGGTCGGCGCCGGTGTCGAGGGGCGATGGCCCGTCTGATTGCAGCCGGTACCAGCCCGCCGCGGCGACCATGGCGGCATTATCGGTGCACATGGCCCGGCTGGGCAGGAATGCCCGCAGCCCATCGGCCACGCAGGCATCGAGCAATCGCTCACGGAGCAGCGAATTGGCCGCCACTCCCCCGGCAAGACACAAACCCTTGGCCCCGTGATCACGAGCGGCCCGACGAGCTTTGGTGACAAGGACGTCGACCACAGCCTCTTGGAACGCCGCCGCGACATCAGCGGTGTGTACTTCAGGATTGCGACGAACGTAATTGACGACCGAAGTCTTGAGGCCCGAGAACGAAAAGTCATAGCCCTCGTTGAGCATGGCCCGAGGGAACTGCATCGATTGCGGATCGCCTTCCATCGAAATGGCGTCGATGGCTGGGCCACCGGGATAGCCAAGTCCGAGATAGCGCGCGACCTTGTCGAACGCTTCGCCGGCAGCGTCATCGATAGTTGAACCCAGAACACGGTAGTTGCCGTGTCCTTCCATCAGCACAAGAAGCGTGTGGCCACCTGACACCAACAAGACGACAACCGGAAGTTCAATCTCCGGATCTTCAAGCAACGCCGCATACAAGTGAGCCTCAAGATGATTCACCGCGATAAACGGAACATCCCAAACCAGCGCGAGTGTCTTTGCTGCACTCACGCCAACAAGTAACGCGCCGATAAGGCCAGGCCCGACCGTTGCTGCAACTGCGTCGACATGATCGTCTTGAATGCCAGCCTCGATAAGCGAACGAGCAATCACTGGTGTCAAGAGTTCAACGTGTGCGCGACTAGCGATTTCCGGAACGACTCCGCCGTAGCGCGCGTGAATGTCGATTTGGCTTGAGACAACCGAGGACAAAACATGGTGACCATCGACAACAACGGCAGCGGCGGTTTCATCGCAACTTGTTTCGATGCCGAGAATGCGCATACCTGCAGGATACGGCCGGGGATTTTCTTCCGTCGTCACAGTGCGTCCAGTTCCGTTGTGTCGCCACTTGATACGTCGGGAGTTGTGGGGTCTTCAAGCACAAGTGGTGTTGGCAGTTGCGACTCGATCGCTGACAGCCGATCGGCGTAGGCCGGAGTGTCAACATCGTGGGCCCATAACACCAGCGCGTCTTCGGTGGGGTCTTTGTAATAGTCCTTACGCACCCCCGATGGGGCGAATCCGAATCGTCGATAGAGCGCGAGGGCCGGCGCGTTCGATGCCCGCACTTCGAGCGTCACCGAATCGGCGCCGTGGACAATGGCTCGACGCGCGAGAACCAACATGAGTCGCGTACCAATACGGCCGCCTTGCTTGTCGGGATCTACCGCAACGGTCGTGATGTGGCCTTCGCCGACGACATAAAGAAGCCCAGCGAAACCAACTACCTGTGAACCAGAAAGGGCAACGAGGTACTCGCGTTCTTCACGGCGAACCTCAGCGAGAAACAAACCGAGTGACCAGGGGGTCGTGCTCGTCTTTTCCTCGATACGAAGAACATTGCGCAGATGACGACGACGCATCGTCGTGATGACGACAGGTTCAAGCTGCGCGTCGCCGAGTTTTCGATCAGATGCAACGGTGGCCACGATCACACACCCGGCCGCGTCGCCCAGTTGATTTCGGCATCAGGCTTGCGAAGATAAAGCGGCTGCAGGTCCCACGGCTTCACCCATTGCTCTCGAAGCGCCTGGGCGTGGGCCAACATCACCAGCGACGTCGCGTTTGGATAAGCAAAACCTTCCTCGGCGATTTCGCACTTCTTCAGACCTTCGAACACTTCGCTGTATCGAATGGCACCATCACCGACGAGAAGACATTCCTCGCCCGAGGCCATAAGTTCCGACGCCAAGTCATCGGGAGACCCAACCTGGTGATCAGAGATTCGTTGAATGCCGCCGGGCACCTGGCGATAAAAGGCGTAAAACAACTCACCACGCCGCGCATCGATCGTCGCAACGATGAGTCGCGGAGTAAACCGAACGGGAAATGCCAAAAGATCGAGACTCGGTACACCAATCATTGGCACATCAAGCGCATACGCCATGGCCTTGGCCGCGGCAACACCAACGCGCAGCCCAGTGAAAAGTCCGGGGCCGAGATCAACCGCGACAACACTGATCTCTGAAAGTTCAATACGCGCCTGTTTGCACGCGAACTCGATCGACGGCGTAAGAACTTCCGCATGCTGCCGACCACGACTCGATTGTGTTGAGGCGAGAACACCTTCGTGACCACCAACAGCAACGCTCACCTGCATTGTTGCCGTATCGATTCCGATGATCAGCATCAGTCGTCTCTTTCGGGTTCGTGAATCCACGGAGAAACCGCAGTGGCGACTGCTCGAATGCGCGCGCTCCAGCGCGCTCCTACAGGAACGAGTTCAAGGACACGCACATCATCGGCTGCACCGCTTTGATCAAGTGAGATTGCTACCTCATCAAATGAAAACCGGATTTCGAGATAATCAGCAGGTAGCGCAGGGGCTACCGAGTCACCCCATTCGATAACGGTGACGCCACCGTCATCGAGCATTTCTGCAACTCCGAGATCAAGAACTTCGCCGAGGCCCTCGAGCCGATAGACATCGAGATGGTTGAGCTCGAGACGACCCTCGTAGGTATTGACCAATGTGAAGGTGGGCGAAGTAATGAGATCGTCGATGCCAAGCGCAGCGCCGAAACCCTGCGTGAACGCTGTCTTGCCGGCGCCTAGATCACCGGCAAGAAGTACGAGGTCGCCCGGGCGCGCCAATTCGGCAAGTGCCGCAGCGAGTTCCTTCGTCTCTGCCGGCGAGGTCGTGCGAGCAAAAATCATCAGTCGTTTCCTCGCGGATAAAAACGAGGAACTCGAGGACCAATTCCGCAAACAATTTCATAAGCAATGGTGTCGAGGTGCGTTGCGACGTCTTCGGCGGTAATCGTCGCTTTGCCCTGGGTTCCGATAAGCACCACTTCATCGCCCACTTCGATGTGATCGTCGCCGCAATCAACCATCAACTGATCCATGGTGACCACACCAACAATCGGTCGCTTTTTGCCGCCGATAAGTACCTCTCCACCGACAAGGCCAAGTCGGCGAGGAACGCCGTCGGCGTATCCAATCGGCACAGTGGCCACAGTGGCATCCGATTCGAAACGATGGCGAAGGCCATACGAAATGCCCTCGCCGGCGGTGACTCGTTTCACGAACGAAACTTCAGCTCGCAAGGAAAGCGCAGGCCGAAGGTCGGGAGTTCCCTCTAGGCCAGGCGCCGGGGAAATGCCGTACACCGCAATTCCGACACGTACGAGGTCGTAGCGACCGCGGGGGTGGGCAATTGCAGTCGCCGAATTCGCAGAGTGGCGAATCGACGGGAAGATTCCGGCATCACCGAGTTTTGCGAGAACTGCTTCGTACCGATCGAGTTGCTCGTCGGTAAATGGATTATCGGGTTCGTCCGCAACAGCGCAGTGAGTGAAGATGCCTTCAAGGAGCAGTTCTGGGCGCTTCACCACGTCGCGCGCAAGTGCGAGGGCATCGGCGGGCGCAACACCGATGCGATTCATACCGGTATCGACCTTTAGATGGACAGGAACGATCTTTCCTTGTTCACGGGCTGCATTAGCGAGCAACTCGACAGCCACGGGCGACGTGATGCACACGCGCAAGTCGTAGCGAACGACAGCCGTGAGATCGCCGAGTCGGGGCTGCGAGAGCAACAGAATCGGCGCAGTGATCCCTGCTTTTCGGAGCACCGCCGCTTCTTCAATGAGTGCAACCGCAAGCCAATCGGCACCCGCATCAAGCGCGGCTTCACTCACAGCGATGGCGCCATGGCCGTAGCCGTCAGCCTTTACGACCGCGCACACCAATGACGGGGCGACCAACGCACGCAGAACACCCACGTTGTGGGCGACCGCTCCAAGGTCAACCTCAGCGCGTGCGGCGCGCATAGTCCTACGCGCCCGCTCCGGCGGAACCGACGCCAGAAGAGCCATCCTGCGAGTCCCATTCGCTCACGATGGCGCGAACAATGTCACCGCGGGCGACGATGCCGATAATCGTTCCGGACTCGTCAAGAACTGGCAGGCGATCAGCGCCTTGCTCATGCATGATCGTTGCCGCGTATTCAACCGTGTCGTCAGGAGCAAGTGTCGGTGCCGCGTCGCCCATCACTTCGCCAACGGTCGAGCCGAGTGCCTTTTCAACATCGTGATCGAACTTCTTCTTCGACGAAGGCAACTCGATATAGGCACCAAGCAATGTGATCACGGTGGGAAGGTGGACTCGTGCTTCCTCAACGATGAGATCAGCGGTGGAAAGCAAGCCAACGATCGAACCGGCGGCATCAACCACTGGTGCACCATCGACATGGCGCGTAAGCATGGCCCGCATAGCGTCCATCACGTTGTCTTCGGGAGCAAAGGTCAGGACATCGCTGGCCATTACGTCCCGAACAGGCAGTTCTCGCAGCATCGTTCCTCCAGGATCCGGCCGTGGACCGGAAAGCGGCCTATCTGGGACTAAGGCCGCAGAAAGGTCAAGTCGTCAAGCACAGCCGGGAGATGAGCGATCACATCGCCAGCTACCAGACCGCGCCGCCAGCCTAGGGCTCCGGCCCGTCCGTGGAGGAATGCCCCGCCGGCCGCGGCGCGAAGCGGATCAACACCGCACGCAAGCAATGCGCCGATGATCCCGGCCAGAACATCTCCTGTCCCCGCAGTTGCTAAACGCTGATCGCCGGCGATTGAGACAAGCACTTCCCCGTTGGGTGCAGCAACCACAGTGGTTCTGCCTTTCAGAAGAACGACGGCGCCACTTTCAGCGGCAAGTGTGCGCGCTTCAGCGATTCGATCTTCTCCCATAGCGTGTCCAGCAAGGCGAGCGAATTCACCATCATGCGGAGTGAGAACTGTGAACTCGGATACGAAGCGCGAAACATCCGTGCCAAGCGCTGTCAGACCATCGGCATCAACGACCGTGGGTAAACCTCGGCCCGTCGCGGCGGCAACAACCTGACGAATCTGTTCCTTCGTTGAATCCCCGCTACCAAGACCATTGCCAATAACAAGTGAATCGAAACGACCCAGGTCCGCGATCACCTCGCTTGACCACCCTTCAGCCGAGATATCCATGCGCACTGCTTCTAACGGCATCTCAGTTGTTGCACCGCCTGGCGTTGAAACTCGCACGTATCCAGCGCCGGTTCGCGCGGCAGCGCCGGTACTGAGCGCGGCGGCGCCACCCATGCCGGGACTGCCAGCAACAACCCACACCGCGCTCTGCCACTTGTGGGCATCGATTGCTGGTTCGGGAATCCACGAGGCAACCGCCGCGGCGCCGACGAGATACGCACTCGCTGCTCGAGTGTCGAGCCCGATATCGGTGACGGTCAGTTCGCCGCTACACGCAAGTCCATCGCCGAAGACATTGCCGGGCTTAAGCGCCGCGAACGTGATCGTCGCATCGGCGTCAAGCACATCTCCAACACACGACCCAGTCAGTCCGTCAACACCCGAAGGGATATCGACCGCAAGCACGAGACAACCGGGCGCGGCAATGGGAGCAGTCCACTCGCCGCGGAATCCAGTGCCATAGGCCGCGTCGATTACGAGATCGCAATCAGGAAGAATCTCCGGCGCATCGGCGACGTCGACCACGGTGACGCGCACGCCATGCGTTCGCAGTCGTTCAGCGGCGTTACGACCATCGTTTCCGTTGTTGCCTTTGCCGGCCAAAACAACGACGCGACGCCCGTAGGCCCCACCCAGCATTTCGAGCGCAGCTCGCGCGACCGCTCCACCAGCCCGATCGATCAGCACCTCCACCGGTTCCGGAGCCAATCGATCGATCTCATTCATCTCGCTGGGCGTCACTATGGGAACCAGTCCCCCGCCGTCGATGGCATCGGGATGCGGAAGCGGCTGTGCGCCAACAGGACCAAGCGCAGCCACCAGACGTTCTTGACCAAGCGCTACAACAACGGCTTGAGCAACGATCGCTGAATGGCTGAGCGTGAGTCGCCAACTTTCGATTCCCAACTGATTCGCGAGCGTTGATGCTCGACCGCTCAGTGCGACTGATGGCTGACCATCTTCGTCACGACGAACTTCGATGTCATGCCAATCGACCGCACCGATACCAACGCCCATTGCCTTGAGAACAGCTTCCTTCGCCGCAAAGCGAACAGCGAAGCGTTCGGTTGGGTCGGTCCGACGAAGTGAGTACTCGCGTTCAGACTCGGTGAAGAGTTTCTCGACTAACCCAGCACGACGCTCAAGCACACGACGGAACCGGTCGAGATCAACAAGATCGTTTCCAATACCGACGATCATGCGGGGACCGCACTCATGATCGCCAGTGTTCAGCCAACAGGTTCACAGGTTCGGTCATGAGGTCAATAACTGCAACATCGGTCAAAAGGTCGTCACGGAAAACCGGCTCGGTTTCGGTGACTGCATGTTTGATAGCGGCGTAGCGATTTCGATAACCCTGCAAGACCGAGCGCAACGCAACAAGTGAAAGGTTGTCGTTCAACCGAACATGCAAGAGGGACAACCCGGTCGGCTCACCATCTTTGATCTCCGGAACGATGACGACGGTTCGTCCATCGTTACGACCCTTGGCCACAAGGACGGTGTGTTCAACCGCAACTAATCGCTTTGTCCCACGTAGTTGCGGATCGTCGGTGGTGCGACTTTGCAGATCACGAGCTAACCCGCCGCGATCGACAATAACCACGCGCGCTTCATCACGACCTCCGGGGTCGACATGACCCTCAATTGCATAACGGGTATACCCAAGAACTTCATCGATTAGCGGTTCGAGTGCTGCAAGCGTCCGCAATGTCGAATAGGTGAGCCGGTCGCGCGAAACACCGGTGCTAAGCACCTCTTTCACCAACGGCACCTGCATGAGCGTTTCGTCGCTTCGAGAAATGCCGACCGTGACGGTCTTTGCCTGGTGCTTAATCGCGTCGACAGGGCGGGTCAGTTCGTCGATCGCAAAAGTAAGCGCCGCCGCTAAATCTTCAAGGACAACTGCCGGCGTACCGACCTTGCCGTATTCAAGTTGATACGACTCAAGCGGTACGGAACCCAGAGCAAATCTCCAGACGGTGGCCAATCGCACCGCCGAGCTTGCTTCGAGATGTCCGTTGTACTCACCATTGCGCAACCCATCGAAATACCGAGAAGCGAGTGAATTGAGCAAGGGGCGTAAACCGGACAACAACGATTCACCGTCACCGGGGAGTCCAGAAGCGACCGCGCTGTCAATCGCAGCACGCGCTTCGCGGAGCGGACGAGCCTGCGCATCGATAGCTAATGCCGCTTCGTAACCGAAGAGATGGCCGACCATTGCCGAAAGAATGAATGCAAGACGAGGATGAACCTCGGGCACTGCGATTACCTGGAGAGCAGACGAGAATCGTTCCTCGCCTTGAGTCGCAATCACGACAGGGGCTGCCTTGTGGGCGCGATAGATCGCCACCTCTTTGGCAACATCATCGGCGGTTGAACCTTGGAGTCCCGCTGCGCATACGAGAATCATCGGCTCAGATGAGAGATCGATGTGCTTCTTGTCTTCGGTACCATCGCAGGCGATCGCTTTGTAGCAAAGCTCTGAAAGTTTGATTCGGACTTCCTCGGCCGCAATGCGATTCGCCCCATTGCCAACGATCGCCCAGTAGCGACGCGAGGGCGCAACCCGCTGTGCCGCTGCGGCAATGTCGTCACGCAGGGCAAACGTGCGTTCCATCGCCTCGGGAATCTGACGAAGACCCTCAAGAACAGAAGTGCGTTCCGTTGACGTTGCGCCGATGGCGTCTGCCAGTGCAGCAGCCAACAAGAAACAGGCAGCAATCTGTGCGTAAAACGCTTTAGTTGATGCCACGCTCATCTCTACATCGCGCCCATCGGAGGTGTAGAGAACGCCGTCAGCTCGATCGGTGAGATCGCTGTTGCGGCGATTCACGATCGCGACAACATACGCTCCGCGTGCACGGACCAAGTCAACCGTGCGGTTGGTATCGGTAGTCGTTCCCGATTGGCTCACCGCAACAATCAAGGTGTCCGCCATCGAATCGGTGAGATGGAAGCCGCTGAGTTCCGTTGCCAGGACAGCTTCCACTCGAACTTCGGTAGTCGGAGCAAATGCAGCAAGACCTTCGAGCAACGCTCGAGCCGCAACTGCAGCAGTTCCTTGACCGATCGCCAGAATTCGCTTGATGGAACCATCAGCAAGTGCGCCACGGAGCACCGGCGACAGAACATCGTCGCCGAGGCTCACGTCAACGCGTCCGTCGATATCTACCAATTTTCCACGAAGTGTTTTGCGGAAAGATCCTGGGGCCTCGCCGATTTCCTTGAGCAGGAAATGAGGTGAATCGCCGCGGTCTATGTCGCGAGTTGTGATCTGCGCTTCAGCAAGATCGTCGGCAAGGACTGGAATTGGCGTTCCGTCGTAGGCCCAACGTTCAATCCCATCGCGATCGCCCGCCTTCGAGCCAACGAGTCGCACAACCTGTCCGCTACTTGCGGGATTCGCTGGGTCGACAGGGATGTCGCCATCGAGTCGAAGATACGAAACCGTTTCTTCAACGACGCCATAGGGCTCACTCGCCACGATGAACGAATCCTCGGCCAGGCCGATGTAGAGCGCCTGCCCGCTTCCGCGAAGTGCAAGCAAAAGGGAATCAGCGGCGTCGGCAGCACTGGCCGCGATCGCTACTGAACCTTCGAGTTCATTCACTGTGGAACGAAAGGCCTCGAGGACACCTGTTCCATCAGCCATCGCACGCGATGTCAGCGTTGGAATCACTTTGGCATCGGTGGTGATCTCATCTGCGATGTGAAGTGCTTGGGCCGCTTTGAGGTCCGCAAAATTATCGACATCGCCGTTAAGAACTGCCGTGACGTAGGCCCCGCCGTTTTCGTCGGTCTCATCTGAGTTCAACGGATGAGCATTGGGTTGACTGATGATGCCAACGCTCGCCCACCGGGTATGTCCAAGAACAACGGCCTCGACACTCGTCGCGCCAAGGGCATGACGAAGCAAAGGGTCACCGACAATCGCAGTGCGAAGAGCGCGAGTGTTGTCGCCCAGTTCGCCGATTTCTGCGGCAGCCTTATAAACGAAACTCAAATGTCCTTCTGGGGTTCGCACCGCCATTGAACCAAACAATGGATCCGCAGCGCGATCGGCGATTACCGCGCTGATCGCCGGCGACTGCAGATCGATGCCGTGATTGCGAACAAGCAGATGTAATCCGGCACTGTCGCGCCCGCGCACCTCGAGACGATCGAGTGCGGAGAGTGCTTGGTGTATCGAAAGGGCAACACCTACCGCGGATGGACTTAATGGCTCCCCCGCAGTAGCGACACCGTCAAGAAGTGCAGCCACTCCCTCAGCGGCTCGGAGGCGATCACGTTGCACCGCCCATACGGCATCTTTGAGATTAACGACTGCCGCGTTGAGCTGCTCGAGTTCGATCCCAACCAGAGCAACGTGCCCATTCGCATCAGAGTCGAGATGGTTCTCAAGTTCGACAACCTGCCGGGCAAGACCATCGATGAGCGTCACGATCGACGCGTGAAGCCCAGGGACTTCAAGTAAGGCCCGAACACCTGCGACTCCGCCAAGCAGTTGATCGGCAGCGGCTACCGCTTTCGCGGCATCGGAAATTGGAACAACGACAACTGATTGAGACGCAACAACACCCGCCAACGCCTGTGATGCTGCTTCGAGGCGGTCAATGACCTCGGCGGCTCCTGGTGGCTGGCGCAACGATGGTCGACGAACGACGGCGATAATCCCGCACATGAGGTGGCCAGCCTACGCCGAGCAGGCGCTGATGACGGCTGCAACGAGGTTGTCGGCTGCGGCCTCGGCCTGCTCCAGGGTGGGGGCTTCGACCATGACCCGCACAAGGGGTTCGGTGCCGCTGAGTCGAATGAGGACACGGCCTCGGTCACCCAACGACTGTTCGACCGCAGCAATGTCGTCAGCGATGACCTCGGCAATATCGTCGCGACGATTTTCAAGTCGAACATTTCGCAACACCTGCGGGAATCGCTCCATTGCCGCGTCAGCCAAGACCGAAAGCGGGGTTTGGGCACGGCCTACGAGATCAACAAGTTGGACACCGGAAAGCACACCATCGCCAGTCGTTGCCCGATCGGCAAAAACGATATGGCCAGACTGCTCGCCACCAAGCGAACTCGAGGTGCGAGCAAGAGCTCCGAGAACGTGGCGATCGCCCACTGGAGTCTCGACAACTTCAATTCCTTGCGCGTCCATAGCTAAACGGAACCCAAGATTCGACATCACCGTGACAACAACACGATCTCCGGCGAGTTGACCCCGATCACGGAGATCACGCGCAAACAGTGCAATGAGTTGATCACCATCGACGAGTTCACCTCGTTCATCAACTGCCAGAAGGCGGTCGGCGTCACCGTCGAAAGCAAGCCCAAGTGCAGCACCACTCGCAACGACGGCTTTTTGAAGATCTCCCGGATGTGTCGATCCACACGCGTCGTTGATATTGCGCCCATCTGGTTGTGCATGCAGTACTTCGACATCGAGACCGAGACCGCGAAAGATCCCAGGAGCTACTGAAGAGGCCGAGCCGTTCGCGCAATCGATCACGATGCGCATGGGGGCCACTGCAGAAACTGATGACGCGACCGCGTCGCACCATTCGGCGACAGCGTTGACGTCTGTCTCGATTCCGATTATCAATTCTGTTTCGACGCCGGCTTCCGCACGGGCAACAACCGCGTCGAGCGCTTGTTCAAGCGCCGTTTCAAGATCGTCGGACAACTTGCGGCCGCCAGCAGCAAAGAACTTGATGCCGTTATCCGACCACGGGTTATGCGATGCGGAAATCACTGCACCTGGTAGTTCGCGTTGCGCACAGATCCATGCAACTGCAGGAGTGGGGACAACTCCCATGCTCAGTGGCTGCGCGCCGCCACGAGAAAGTCCAACGGCCAAGGCATTTTCAAGACGCTCGCCGGATTCACGGGTATCGCGACCGATAACAAATCCTGAGATTCCAAGAACCTGCGCCGCGGCCTGACCTAACGCAACAACAAGCGCGTCAGTGAACTCAGATGCGGGTCCGCGTACACCGTCGGTTCCGAATCGGAGAGTCATGAGTTAGGAAGAAACGAACTCGCCAAACAAGGCGAGAACGAATAGGTCAGCGCTTCGAGTACTGCGGAGCCTTACGAGCCTTCTTGAGGCCGTACTTCTTGGATTCCTTCTTACGATCATCGCGAGTAAGGAAGCCGGCCTTCTTGAGCTCGCCGCGCAGTTCGGGATCGAGTTCGATAAGCGCTCGGGCAATGCCATGACGAAGTGCGCCGGCTTGTCCCGAAACGCCGCCACCGTCGATGTTGCACACGATGTCATAGACCTCGTCGGTGCTTGTAAGACGAAGCGGTTCGGTGAGAACCATGCGGTGAGTTTCCGAAGGGAAGTAGTCGGCAACTGGACGCTTGTTCACAGTGATGGTGCCTGAGCCAGGACGCAGCATGACGCGTGCAACTGCACGCTTGCGACGACCGGTTGATTGAACGAGAGGGTTCGACATTGTCTGTTCCTTGCCGCTCAGCGAGCCTTGGCGTGGGCGAATTCGATGGTCTGCGGATCCTGTGCGGTGTGATTGTGCACGGGACCGGCATACACCTTGAGCTTCTTGATCATCTGACGACCAAGACGGTTCTTCGGGATCATGCCGCGCACCGCACGACGAACTGCTTCATCGGGCTTTTCGGCGATCAACTGACCGTAGGACTTTGTGCGCAGACCGCCCGGGTAACCGGAGTGACGATGCACGAAGAGTTTGTCGCCCTTGTTCGAGGTCAGCACAACCTTCTCGGCATTAATCACGATGACGTGATCGCCGGTATCGATGTGCGGGGTGTACGTGGGCTTGTGCTTGCCACGAAGAATGGTTGCAACTTCGGTAGCGAGTCGACCGAGGACCATGCCTTCGGCATCGACCACGTACCACGAGCGCTGAATCTCACTGACCTTTGGGGTGTAGGTGCGCACGGCGCAGCCCTTCTGCTTGGGTCCACCCGAAGGTGGCTTTCGAACGAAAGCCCCAGCGTCGGCAGATGAACTGCGCACCGGAGCGGAGGAGAGAGCCTACGGGGAGCCCTTGAACTGAGGCAACTCGCCGATTTCAGTACCCGACTTCCCAGAGACAAAGCCCCTGCGGCGGGGCCACTCCCCCGGCCCGCGATCGGTCCTGGGACCGGATGATTCCGGCCATTTCCCCGGGTCGGCGAAGGCCCCGGCCCATTTCGATCAGCGTGCCCACAATGGATCGGACCATTTGGTGGCAATAGGAGGAGGCGGTGATATCGAACCGCAGGATGCCATCACCCGCCTCATGCCAGCGGGCCTCTCGGACCCGGCGCATGAGCGAGGGTTCGAATCCGGTCACCGGATTGGGCTTGGGCCGGCGACAAAAGCTTGAAAAATTATGAAGTCCATAGAGGGCGTCACAGCCCAACTGCAGCGAATGAAGGTCGAGATCTTGCGGAACCCACCAGGAGGTGGCGGCCAAAAATGGATCAGGAACTGGCCGATTCACGATGGTGTAGCGATACGAGCGCGTCATCGCAGAGAAACGGGCATCGAAATCAGCGTCCGCGAGTTCCGCGTCGCGAACAACAATCGACGGGACTGACTGCTGATTAATCGCGCGAGCTAAACGAGCCGGCGAACCTTTTCCAGAAGCGACGAGATCGGAATCAACGTCGAACGAAATAACTTGTCCCCACGCGTGCACTCCTGCATCGGTGCGACCAGCAACCGAAAGCACCACCGGATGTTCAACGCAGCGTTCCAGCTCAGTACGAATGGTGCCAGAGACAGTTGTGACACCCTCGTTCTCGGCCATCCCGCGAAACTTTGAACCGTCATACGCGACGGTCATACGCACCCGCGTGAAACCAGCAGCCGGCGCGGGGATATCGATAGCGGCACGTTCTGCATGCGGTTCGCTATCGCAACCACTCGCGCTATCGGTTGGTGAATCAGTGTCCAGACGCGAACCGACCGACCACAGTGGGTCGGTCGAGATCACGTTCATAACAGCCCGATCCGGACGAAGACGATTCAGACGAGTTCGATACGAGCCATCGACGCATTGTCGCCTTGGCGCGGGCCGAGCTTGAGGATGCGTGTGTAGCCACCGGGGCGTCCTTCATAACGCGGTGCGATGTCGGAGAACAGCTTGGAGGCCATTTCCTTATCGCCCATGAATGACACGACCTGACGATGGCGATGAACGCCACCCTTCTTGGCCTTCGTGATGAGCTTTTCTGCGATCGGACGAAGTGCCTTGGCCTTCGCCTCGGTGGTGACAATCCCCTCGGCAGCAAACAACGATGCTGCGAGATTGGCCATCATGAGACGTTGGTGGGAGGCGCTACCGCCAAATCGCTTCGACTTACGTGGAGTTCCTGGCATGGTGGATCAGTCCCGGTTCTTGAGCGACAAACCGCGCTCGTCAAGTTTCAGAATGACCTCGTCAAGCGACTTCTGACCGAAGTTCGTCACCGCAAGAAGATCGTCCTCTGACTTGAGGAGAAGTTCACCAACGGTGTTGACCTGGGCACGCTTGAGGCAGTTACGGGGACGCTCGGAAAGATCGAGGTCCTCGATGAGGAGATCGAGATCGGGTGAGCCGGCATGAGTAATGCTGACTTCACCGAGTTCGAGACCCTGAGGCTCATCGCTCATTTCGGCAACCAGTGTGACCAGTGCCTGAAGTGTTGAACCAGCAGAGGCAAGCGCCTCACGAGCGGTGATCGTGCCGTCGGTCTCGATGTCGAGAACCAAACGATCGAACTCCGTCGACTGCTCAACGCGAGTTGGTTCCACAATGAACGTCACGCGACGCACCGGCGAGAAGATCGAGTCAACCGGGATCACACCAATGGTGTTGGTCGACTTGTTCCGCTCGGCCGACACATAGCCACGACCCTTTTCAACGGTCACGTCGACGGCAAGTCGACCTGACTCGTTGATGGTGGCGATGTGAAGTTCAGGGTTGAGAATCTCGACGTCGGAAGTCGTCACGATGTCACCTGCGGTGACCTCGGCCGGACCCTTTACGTCGATGCGAAGCGTCACGGCTTCGTCACTGTGCACCCGAAGGACGAGGTCCTTGAGGTTCAAAATGACGTCGGTGACGTCTTCAGTAACACCCTTGATGGTGTCGAATTCATGGAGAGCCTCGTCGAACCGCACCTGAGTGACGGCTGCGCCGGGGATTGATGAGAGAAGGGTGCGACGCAATGAGTTGCCAAGCGTGTGGCCAAAGCCAGGCTCGAGCGGTCCCACTGCAAACAACTGACGATCGCCATCGGCGTCGTCAAGCGCTTCAACCTTCGGTCGCTGCATAACCAGCATGTGTTCCTACCTCGGATCCGTACGTTCGATTTCGTGAACTTGCACAGGGTCGGGATGGTCCCGCCCCGGGACACTTACTTGGAATAGAGCTCGACGATGAGCTGCTCGCGCACCGGCACGTCGATCTGATCGCGGAGGGGAATCGCAAGAACAGTGGTGCTAAAGCCACCGTCTCCAGACTCGAGCCACGCCGGAGGCGTGCGATCGAGAACTTCGCGATTCCACTGGATAACGACCAGTTCACGTGTCTTGTCGCGAAGGGTGATGATGTCGCCCTTGCGAACCCGATAGCTCGGGATGTCGACGCGCTTGCCGTTCACATTGATGTGTCCGTGACCGACAAACTGACGAGCCTGCGGACGAGTCGCTGCCCAACCTGAGCGGTAGACAACGTTGTCGAGACGCAGTTCAAGGAACCGGAGCATGTTCTCGCCGGTCACGCCCTCGCGGCGATTCGCTTCCTCGTAGAGGTTGCGGAACTGCCTCTCGGAAAGCCCGTAGGTGAAGCGCGCCTTCTGCTTTTCCTGCATTTGGAGCAGGTACTCGCTGGGGTTGCCACGACGACGCGTACGTCCGTGCTCACCCGGCGGGTAGGGGCGCTTCTCAAGAGCAACAGTTTCGCCCTTCGTTCCAAAGATGTTGGTGCCAAGACGACGCGAGACGCGTGCCTTAGGGCCGGTATAGCGAGCCATGTTCAGACCCTCCGACGCTTGGGCTGACGACAACCGTTATGCGGGACAGGAGTGACGTCCTTGATTCCCGTTACTTCGATGCCGGCGCTCTGGATGCTGCGAATCGCGGTTTCACGACCCGAGCCTGGACCTTTAACGAGCACATCGACCTTGCGGACTCCGTGCTCCATCGCTCGCTTTGCACACTGCTCAGCGGCCATCTGCGCGGCGAACGGTGTCGACTTACGTGAGCCCTTGAAACCGACATTGCCGGCCGATGCCCACGAAAGAATGTTGCCGTCCTGATCGGAGATGCTGACGATGGTGTTGTTGAACGAGCTCTTGATGTGAGCGACGCCATGCGTGACGTGCTTGCGTTCCTTCTTGCGGGGCCGACGGCCACCACTTGCTGGCTTTGCCATTAGCGCGCCACCTTCTTCTTACCGGCAACGGTCTTCTTGGGACCCTTACGGGTACGAGCATTGGTATGAGTGCGCTGGCCGCGAACGGGAAGACCTCGACGGTGACGCAGACCCTGGTAGCAACCGATTTCCATCTTGCGGCGGATGTCTTGATCGACATCGCGACGCAGATCGCCTTCAACCTTCAGGCTGGCATCGATGTAGCCACGAATCTTGTTGACCTCTTCATCGGTGAGGTCGCGAACTCGAGTACTTGGGTTGATCTCGGTGGCTTCACAGATCTGCTTAGCGATCGTGTTACCGATTCCGTAGATGTAGGTAAGGCTGATTTCCAGGCGCTTTTCACGCGGGATATCAACACCGGAGATACGTGCCATGGATCAGCCCTGCCGTTGCTTGTGACGAGGGTTCTCACAAATGACCTGCACGCGACCATGGCGGCGGATCACTTTGCACTTCTCACAGATCTTCTTGACGCTTGGGCGTACTTTCACTGCGTTTGTTCCTTTCGCCCGGACTCTGCCGGGAACATCGGAGCGAAGTTGTCGGCCGAAGCCAAACCCCTCCGATGGGCCTGATCCTTCTGATCAGACACTCGCTTGTGTTCAGTTGTGGGTGTTACTTGTACCGATAGGTGATCCGGCCACGAGTGAGGTCGTAAGGCGTCAGCTCAACTTGGACGCGATCGCCGGGCAGAATTCGGATGTAATGCATCCGCATTTTCCCAGAGATATGGGCCAAAACTTTGTGGCCGTTTTCGAGTTCGACGCGGAACATTGCGTTCGGCAGCGGCTCGGTGACCGTTCCTTCCAGAACGATCGCGTCTTCCTTGGGCTTAGCCAGGACACTGACTCCTGTGTGTTGGATCTGAAAACCCCTGCTCAGGACCGCGCGAAGGCGGGTTCCCGGACGAGGGCGGACTGAAGACCCTACCGGCCCGGCCCCCTGGCTCCAAATGCTGGGTTTCCGGGGACTGACACCGTTAAATCTGGGTCAGGATTTCCGGCCCATTGGGGCCAATAGCGATGGTGTGTTCGGCGTGGGCGGCCCAAGATCCGTCGGCCGAAAGCACGGTCCAGCCGTCCTCGGTCAGGAAGGTTTCGGAGTCCCCGATGGTAACCATGGGCTCGACCGCCAGAGTCATCCCCGTCTTCAGCTTTCCGCCCTTGCCTGCCACCCCGTAATTGGGCACCTCGGGAGCCTCGTGCATGCGACGACCGATTCCGTGGCCGACATAGTCACGAACGACAGAGAAACCCGCCGCCTCGACCACTGCCTGCACAGCGGCGCCTATGTCGCCGAGAGTGTTGCCATCCACCATCGCAGCGATGCCCGCGGCCAGAGAGGCCTCGGTCACCGAGATCAGTCTCGCGGCCTCGACGGAAATCGTGCCCACGCCGGCGGTGAACGCCGCGTCGCCATGCCATCCCTCAACCACCGCGCCACAGTCCACCGAAATGATGTCGCCCTCATTCAAAACAATCGGGCCGGGGATGCCGTGAACGATCACATCGTTCGGCGACGCACAGATCACCGCTGGAAAGCCGTGATACCCGAGGAAATTCGAAGATGCTCCCCTGCTGTCGATCACTTTGCGGCCAATTACATCGAGATCGGAAGTCGTCACGCCTGGACGAATCGCGGCGCGAATTTTTTCATGCATCTCCGCAACAACGCGACCAGCGGCTCGCATGTGGCGCAGTTCATCTTTCGATCGCGCTTTCATGATCGTTGGCTTTCGCGCTTCTACTTTGAAAGTTGAGCGTCGATAGCGCCCAAGAGACGTGCGAAAACCTCGTCGGGAGTTCCGAGACCATCAACGCCAACCAGTAAACCTGAGGCTGAATAAAAATCAATGGTTGGCTGGGTTTCTAACGTATACGCAGCAAGTCGCTTCGCAATTGATTCGGGAGTGTCATCGGCGCGCTGCTGAACTTCGCCGCCACACTTGTCGCAGACCCACTCCGTTGAGGGCGGTGCAGCAACGGAGTAAATCGCTCCGCATTTTGCGCACACGCGACGCGAAGAAATGCGCTCGAGCACAACCTCTTCGGGAACAACGAGATCGATTGCAACATCAATTGTTGCAAACTTCGCCATGCCTTCTGCTTGCACAACCGTGCGCGGAAAGCCGTCAAGAAGAAATCCGTTGGCCTTGACATCGGCTTCGGCGAGCCGTGCTTCGACAACACCAAGAATGATTTCGTCAGAGACGAGACCGCCACCATCCATCACGGCTTTGGCTTCGATGCCCAGCGGAGTGCCAGCAGCTACCGCGGCGCGCAACATGTCGCCAGTGGAGATATGTGGCGTTGCGTAATGCGCTGAAAGCCGCTCGGACTGTGTGCCCTTGCCCGCCCCCTGCCGTCCGAAGATAAGCAGACGAGCAGTCATTACTTCAGGAATCCTTCGTAGTTACGCATCATCAGCTGGCTGTCGATCTGCTTCATCGTCTCGAGGGCAACACCCACGGCGATAAGGATCGAAATACCAGTGAACGACACCTGCGTGCCGGGGAGATACGAGGTCAGGACGAAGGAAGGAATAAGAGCGATGGCTGCGATGAAGAGCGCTCCTGGAAGCGTGATGCGAGAAAGAACCTTGGCCAGATAGCGCTCGGTTTGGGGACCGGGACGAATACCGGGGATGAACCCACCCTGCTTACGAAGCTGATCGGCCTGCTTCACCGGATCGAAGGTGATAGCTGTGTAGAAGTAGGCGAAGCCAATGATCAAAAGACCGAAGACGATCATGTGGATCGGAGCACTCGGGTTCACCAGGTTTGAGTTCACCCAGTCCTGCACGGTTTTGCCCCATCCGTCGGTCGGAAGCACAAAGCTCAGCAACTGCGGGAGATACAAGACCGAACTGGCGAAGATGATCGGGATAACACCCGACTGGTTGACCTTGAGCGGGATATAGGTGCTCTGGCCGCCGTACTGGCGACGACCAACGACGCGTTTCGCGAACTGCACAGGGATGCGGCGCTGACCCTGTTCGACATAGACGATTGCCACCGTGATGAATCCGTATCCAAGAAGCACCATGCCAACAGCAACCCAGCCGCCATTGGCTTTGATAGTGGCCATCTGACTAGGCAGCAGAGAAACAACCGACGCAAAAATGAGCAACGACATACCGTTACCGATTCCTCGTTGCGTCATGAGTTCGCCGATCCACATGAGGAGTGCGGTGCCGGTGGTGAGCGTTAACACAATGAGAAGGACGCGCCCGACAGTGAAATCGGGGATGAGGTCAAGACCGGAAGCGTTGCCTTGAGTAAGTCCACCACCGCCGTTATGGAACAGATAGGCCAGACCGGTCGCCTGCAGAATCGCAATCCCCATCGTGACATAGCGGGTCCACTGCGTGATCTTGCGCTGACCAACTGCGCCCTGGTTCTGCCATTCCTCAAGTTTGGGAATAACAACACCGAGGATCTGCATGATGATCGAAGCAGTGATGTACGGCATGATGCCGAGCGCAAAAATCGCAAAGTTTGTGAGTCCACCGCCGGAGAACAACTTCAAGAACGCAAGTACGCCACCTGAGTCGGCTTGCGACTTCAAGTCCTTAAGCGCGGCGGTGTCGATTCCGGGAACGGGGAGATGAGCGCCCAGTCGATACAGGGCGATCATCAGGAACGTGAACAGAACCTTGTTACGAAGGTCCTGGACCTTGAAGATGTTCTTCAGGTTGGTGAGCACCGAGGTCACTCCTACCGCCGGCTATGAGGCCAGCAGCTCTTCAACGATCGTCAGCGGTTTGTGAACTGATTTCCCTTTGCGGGAGGACGACGATCGCCCCATGGCAAAGGAATGATTTCAACGGTGCCACCAGCTGCGGTGATTGCCGCTTCGGCCGACTTTGAGACTGCATGCGCACGCACGGTGACGGGGCGTGAAAGTTCTCCACGACCAAGCACCTTCACGAGCGAGCCCTTACCAACGAGGCTCTTACCCAGCAGCGAGACCGGATCGACAATGTCGAGACCTGACTCGTGGATGGTGTCGAGGTTGATCGCTTGGTATTCAACGCGGAAGGGGTTGTTGAAACCGCGAAGTTTCGGGACACGCATATGCAGCGGGTTCTGACCACCCTCGAAACGAGCGGGAATGGTCGTACGCGCGCTCTGGCCCTTGGTACCGCGGCCTGCGGTCTTGCCGCCCTTGCCACCAATGCCGCGGCCGACGCGCTTGCGGCGACGGTTGGAGCCCTCAGCGGGCTTGAGATCATGAATCTTCACGATGTCCTCACTTGCTGGTCGAGCCGGGCTCGACCTCTTCGACAGTAATGAGATGCGGGACACGAGCGATCATGCCGCGGATTTCAGGACGGTCGGGAAGGGTGTTGGTCTTGCCAATGCCACGAAGGCCAAGGGCACGGAGCGTTCCGCGGTGCTTGGGCTTGGTGCCGATCGACGACTTGATTTGAGTGACCTTAAGTTCTGCCATCACGCGACCTCATTGGGGACGTGCGGGCCACGCTCGGAAAGCTTGAATGCTTCGAGCATGCCCTTGGGAACAAACTCTTCAGGAGCAAGGCCGCGAAGTCGAGCGACCTCGTTGGGATCCTTGAGTCCCTGCAAACCAGCGATGGTTGCGCGAGCCACGTTGATGTGGTTCGAGGAACCAAGCGACTTACACAGAACGTCGTGGATGCCAGCTTCTTCGAGAATGGCGCGTGCAGCACCACCAGCGATCACACCGGTACCAGGAGCCGCGGGCTGAATAAGCACGCGTCCGGCACCCATGCGTCCGACGATGGGATGAGTCACGGTTGATCCGGCCAACGGCACCTTGAACAGGTTTTTGCGAGCCTCTTCGGTGCCCTTTTGAATGGCCAGCGGAACTTCCTTGGCCTTGCCATAACCGAGACCGACGTGGCCGGCACCGTCACCGATCACCACGAGAGCGGTGAACGAGAATCGACGACCGCCCTTGACGACCTTGGCAACTCGGTTGATGTTGATCACGCGTGACTCGCGAAGTGCGAGAGCGTCAGCGTTGAGGGCCATCAGAACTCCAGTCCAGCTTCTCGGGCGGCATCGGCAACTGCGGCGACACGACCGTGGTAGAGGAAACCACCACGATCGAAGACGACCTTGTCGATGCCAGCAGCCTTGGCGCGCTCAGCGAGGAGCTTGCCCACTGCGGTTGCGGCGGCGATGTTGCTGGTGCCACCAGTGGTGACACCGGTCTCAACGGACGATGCAGCAACAATTGTGCGACCGCTGATGTCGTCGATGATCTGTGCATTGATATGACGGTTGGATCGGTAGACCGCCATGCGGGGACGCGCTGCGGTGCCACGCACCTGCTTGCGAACTCGACGGTGACGGCGGATCCGCGCGTCGCGCTTTTGCTGTGCCTTGTCGCTCATGCCTACTTACCTGCCTTGCCGGCTTTGCGGACGACATACTCGCCCTTGTACCGGACGCCCTTGCCCTTGTAAGGCTCGGGCTTGCGGATTGCACGGATGTCTGCGGCCACCTGGCCAACAGTTTCTTTATCGGTTCCCTTGATGAAAATCTGCGTTGGGACAGGAACCTCAAAAGTGATGCCAGCCGGAGCAACAATGCTCACGGGATGGCTGAAACCAAGAGCGAGGTCGATCGCAGTGTCGCCCTTCGCTGTGGCGCGGTAACCGACACCAATGATTTCAAGTTCCTTGACGAAGCCTTCACTCACACCAACGACCATGTTGTTCACTAGCGAACGGACAAGACCATGTAGCGCACGGTTCTGACGTTCGTCATTGGGACGTTCGACGATGAGTACTGCACCTTCCTGACGGATGGTGATCTCACCGGGAATGTCGCGTTCAAGTGTTCCTTTGGAACCCTTCACGGTGACGTGCTGACCAGCGATTGAAACCTCAACGCCAGCAGGTACCGGGATAGGAGCGCGTCCTACTCGTGACATGTCAGCCCCTTACCAAACGAAACACAGGATCTCGCCGCCCATGCGACGCTTGCGCGCCTCACGGTCGGTCATCAGACCCTGACTGGTGGACAGGACAGCGACTCCAAGGCCACCGAGAACCCGAGGGATCTTGTCGGCCTTGATATAGACGCGGAGGCCCGGCTTCGACACGCGCTTGACACCAGAGATGACGCGCTTGCGTTCGGGCGAATACTTCATGGTGACGGTGAGAACTGAACCGGGACGGTTCGGATCGTCAGCGATGGTGAAGCTCTCGATATAACCCTCGGAAAGGAGGAGTTTGGCGAGTGCTTCTTTCACCTTGGATGAGGGCATGCGTACTTCATCGTGCATCGCGGTGTTCGCGTTGCGGATGCGGGTGAGCATGTCGGCGATGGGGTCTGTCATTGTCATGTCGTCGCCTCCCCTACCAGCTGGCCTTTTTGAGACCAGGAATTTCGCCAGCGTGTCCGAGTTCGCGTAGGCAAATACGACACAGCTGGAACTTGCGGTACACGGCACGTGGCCGTCCACACTTCTGGCAACGGGAATATGCCCGCACCTTGAACTTCGGGGTGCGACGTTGCTTATTAACGAGCGCCTTTTTGGCCATTACTGCTGCCCCTCACGCTTGAACGGGAAGCCGAAAGCATCGAGCAGGGCTTTGCCCTCGGCATTGGTCTTGGCAGTGGTCACGATTGTGATGTCGAAGCCACGGGGGGCGTCGATCTTGTCGTAATCGATTTCCGGAAACATGAGCTGTTCGGGAAGACCAAAGGTGTAGTTGCCGTGTCCGTCGAAGGACTTCGGAGACAACCCACGGAAATCGCGGATGCGGGGAATCGCCAGGCTGATGAGCCGGTCGAAGAATTCCCACATGCGATCGCCGCGAAGAGTGACCTTCACGCCGATGGCATTGCCTTCACGCAGCTTGAAAGCGGCGACGGACTTCTTGGCCTTGGTCACAATGACCTTCTGGCCGGTAATCAGTTCGAGGTCGCGCACAGCGCCATCGATCAGCGATGACTGAACGAGGGCCTTGCCAACGCCAGAGTTGATCACGATCTTCTCGAAACGCGGGACCTGCATGATGTTGCCGAATTCGAGCGTGTCCTTAAGTTGGCCACGGATCTCATCGTTGTAGCGGGTCTTCAGTCGGGGAATGGTCGCAGTTGCGGTGCTCATGCGAGGTCTCCTTCACACTTGCGGCAGATCCGGACCTTGGTGCCATCGGGCTCGAAGCGATAACCGACACGAGTCGGCTTGCCGCATGAGTTGCACACGATGGCGACGTTCGATGCCGGAATTGGCATTTCTTTGTCGATGATGCCGCCGGTGTTGGTCTGGCTGACAGGTTTCTGATGCTTCTTGGCAATGTTGACACCGTCGACGATGACCTTTCCCTTTTCGGGAATGGATCGAGTGACGGTACCGGTCTTGCCGCGGTCCTTACCAGACAGCACCTGGACGCGGTCGCCCTTGCGGATTTTCATCACAACACCTCCGGGGCGAGTGAAACGATTCGCATGAACTTCTTGTCACGCAGTTCACGGCCAACTGGGCCGAAGATGCGCGTGCCACGAGGCAGCAAGTTGTCAGTGATGAGCACAGCAGCGTTCTCGTCGAACTTGATGTACGAACCGTCGGGACGACGCTTTTCTTTCTTGACGCGAACGACGACGCACTTGACGACGTCACCCTTCTTTACGCCGGCGCCGGGAATGGCGTCCTTGACCGTGGCGACAAAGATGTCACCGATCGAGGCGTAGCGGCGACGCGTGCCACCAAGAACCTTGATGCAAAGAACTTCTTTTGCACCACTGTTGTCGGCAACCCGAAGTCGGGATTCCTGCTGGATCATCGTGCACGCTCCAGGACATCAAGGAGACGCCAGCGCTTTGTCTTAGAAAGCGGACGGGTCTCCTGCACACGGACCTTGTCACCCACGTTGAGATCGTTGCTCTCGTCGTGGACGTACAGCTTGTTCGTGCGCTGAACGGTCTTGTTGTAACGAGGGTGACGCACGCGGTCTGTCACTGCGACAACTGCGGTTTTGTCCATGGAAGTCGAAACGACCATGCCCTCACGGATTTTGCGCGGATTGGCGCGCTCGGTGGCCGTGGTTTCCTCAGCCATCAGGCGTTCTCCTCGTTCTTCGACAGCGCTTCGGCTGCCGCGATTTCGCGACTGCGCAACTCGGTATTGAGCTGTGCAACCTGCTTGCGAACAACGCCCAGACGAGCGGTGTTGTCGAGCTGACCAGTGACGTGCTGGAAACGAAGGTTGAAAAGTTCTTCCTTCGAAGACGCCAGCTTGTCGAGCAGTTCGCCGTCGCTGATGTCACGGAGTGATTCTTTGGTCTTTGCCATCAGAAGCCCTCCTCACGGGCAACGAAGCGGGCCTTGATCGGCAGCTTCTGGATGGCCCGGTCGATTGCCTCGCGGGCAACCTCGGGGTCGTTGTAGGAAAGTTCGAACATGACGCGGCCCGGCTTCACAACAGCAACCCAGCGTTCAGGATTGCCCTTGCCAGAACCCATGCGGGTTTCCGCTGGCTTTTGGGTAACGGGCTTGTCCGGAAACACGTTGATCCAGACCTTTCCGCCACGCTTGATATGACGGGTCATCGCGATACGGGCGGCTTCGATCTGACGGGCTGTGATCCAACCCGGCTCAAGTGCCTGGATGCCGTAATCACCAAACGTGACTTCGGTTCCACCCTTTGACTGACCCTTCATGCGACCGCGCTGTTGCTTGCGGTGCTTTACCTTCTTTGGCATCAACATAATCAGTCACCATCCCCGGGACGGAAGTGCGGGGTCTCGTGATGCTGACGAGTTGAACGCTCGATTTCCTCTTCCTCGGCAAGCAGTCGCTCGAGTTCCGGATCGGCTTCCTTCACCAGCGGCGTTGCTTCGAGATCTTCGATGATTTCGGAATCGGCATCGCGCTTACGACCAGCAGCTGAAGACACAACCTTGCGGGGACGAGCGTCTCCTGAGGTTTCGCCAACAGCCATCGCCGCTTCGCGGGTGGCCTTGTCATCGAGAACGCTCTTGTAAGGAAGGATGTCGCCCTTGTAGAGCCAGACCTTCACGCCAATACGCCCGTAGGTGGTCTTTGCTTCGCGGAAGCCGTAATCGATATCAGCACGAAGCGTGTGCAACGGCACACGACCTTCGCGGTACCACTCGGTCCGTGACATTTCAGCGCCGCCAAGACGACCTGCGCACTGAACACGAATGCCGAGAACGCCAGCCTTCTGTGCGTTCTGCACTGCGCGCTTCATGGCACGACGGAATGCAACACGACCAGCAAGCTGATCGGCAACACCCTGCGCAATAAGCGCAGCGTCGAGTTCAGGCTGCTTGATTTCTTGGATGTTGAGCTGCACCTTGTTGTTACCGGAGATCTTGGTGAGACCGGCACGAAGGCGATCGGCTTCTGCACCACGACGACCGATGACGATGCCTGGACGAGCGGTATGCACGTCGACACGAAGACGATCACGAGTGCGCTCGATCTCAACACGGCTGATTGCCGCGTGCGGCAACTGCGTCATGAGGTAATCGCGGATCTGCCAATCCTGAATGAGATTGTCGGAATACTCGCGACGATCGGCAAACCAACGCGACTTCCAGTCGGTGGTCACGCCGAGGCGGAACCCGTAAGGGTTGACCTTCTGACCCATCAGTCTTCCTTCCCGTCAGTCTTGACGGCTTCGTCGATCACTGCTTCTTCGGTGACCGTTTCGTCGGTCACTACTTCTTCGGTGACCGTTTCGTCGGTCACTGCTTCAGCAACAACCTCATCGTCGGTTTCCGCATGATCATGTTCGTGGTCATGATCGTGATCATGTTCGTGGTCATGATCTTCTTCAACCTTGCGCTCGGCCTTGGCCTGGCGGCTGCGGGCAACGCGTTCGCGGCGAGCGTCAGCAGCAGCGCGTCCACCAGAGGCGCGACCGCTTGCGGCTTCACGTTCACGCAACTTCTCAAGATCGTCGGCAGCCAGACGGCTTACGATGATCGTGATGTGACAGGTGCGCTTACGGATGCGCGTCGCACGGCCACGAGCACGGGGACGCCAACGCTTAAGCGTCGGGCCTTCGTCGGCGAAGCATGCGGAAACGAACAATTCGTCAGCAGGAATTTGGTTGTTATGCTCGGCGTTGGCGATAGCCGACTCGAGACACTTCAGAACGACGCGAGCAATGTCGCGTTCAGCAAGTTCGAGCACCTCAAGTGCTCGCGCTACCGGGAGTCCGCGGATGAGATTGAGAATCTCACGGGCCTTATACGCCGATGAACGGACGTACTTAACCTCGGCGCGGACGCCGGGACGCTCATTGGTCTTCGCACCGAAGGCCATCAGCGGCGTCCCTTCTTCTCTTGACCAGCATGGAACCGGAAGGTTCGCGTCGGCGCGAACTCACCAAGCTTGTGGCCAACCATGGCCTCGGTGACATACACCGGGACATGCTTGCGACCATCGTGAACGGCCATCGTGTGACCGACCATCTCGGGGATGATCGTGGAACGACGTGACCAGGTCTTGATGACCTTCTTTTCGTTCAGTTCGTTGAGTGCGTCGACCTTCTTGAGAAGATGGTCGTCGACAAACGGACCCTTTTTGAGGCTGCGAGGCATTTCGTCCTCTCCTAACGCCGCGAGCCGCGGGTGCGACGACGACGGACAATGAGTTTCTGAGACGGCTTGGTCTTGTCGCGTGTACGACCTTCGGGCTTGCCCCAAGGAGACACGGGATGACGACCGCCGGAGGTCTTACCTTCACCACCACCATGTGGATGGTCGACCGGGTTCATGGCCACACCGCGGGTTTGAGGCTTAACGCCCTTCCAACGGTTACGACCGGCTTTACCGATCTTGATGAGTTCATGTTCGGAGTTACCAACTTCACCGACAGTGGCGCGGCAGTCGATCGGAACTCGACGCATTTCGGTGCTTGGAAGACGAAGAGTGGCGTAATCGCCCTCTTTGGCAACGAGCTGAATGCTCATGCCGGCGCTACGGCCCATCTTTCCGCCACCACCGGGCTTGAGTTCGACGTTGTGCACGACGGTACCGACCGGGATGTAACGCAGCGGAAGCGCGTTACCCGGACGGATGTCTGAACCCTGGCCACTTTGCAGAATGTCGCCAACCTGCACACCCTTCGGGGCGAGGATGTAACTCTTCGCTCCGTCGTGGTAGTGCAGCAGCGCGATACGGCAGGTGCGGTTCGGGTCGTATTCGATCGCAGCGACAGAGGCGGGAACGCCATCCTTGACGCGACGGAAGTCGACAAGACGGTAACGCTGCTTGTGACCGCCGCCCTTATGACGAGCTGTCTTGCGGCCGTAACTATTACGACCACCAGTGCGGTGCTTGGGGACGAGGAGCGACCGTTCCGGCGTGTCCTTTGTGATCTCCGCAAAATCGGAGACAGTCTGGAAACGACGGCCGGGGCTAGTCGGTTTGCGTTTACGAAGAGCCATGGTTCCTTACCCCTCGAACAATTCGATGCGGTCGCCAGCGGCGAGAGTGACGAAGGCGCGCTTTTGGCCTGTCTGAGAACCAAAGGTTCCGTTGCGACGATTGCGCTTGCGCTTGCCATTGCGGTTGAGTGTGTTGACGTTGAGCACCTTGACACCGAAGATCGACTGGATTGCGTCGTGGATCTCGGGCTTTGAAGCGTCGGGGTGAACAACAAACGTGTACACATTGTTGTCGAGAAGGGCGTAACTCTTCTCGCTCACTACCGGACGAATGATGACATCGCGAGGATCTTTCACTTCGATGCCTCCACGTTCGGCAGGGTTGACTTAGTGAACACAACGAAGTCCGAAACAAGGACGTCGTAGGTGTTGAGTTCAGCGGTCTCGATGATGTGAACTTCGCCGAGGTTTCGGAAGCTCTTCCAGGCAGCGACATCGCCACGATCGAGAACCAACAGAACCTTGCCTTCGATGCCGAGAGCAGCAAGTGCCGCAACCGCACCCTTCGTTGAAGGAGTAGCAAAGTTCCATTCATCGACGACGATGACCTTGCTCTCTGACGCACGGTCGGACAGTGCCGAACGAAGCGCGAGCTTGATCATTTTCTTCGGAGTCTTTTGGGCGTAGCTGCGTGGCTTCGGGCCGAGCGCAACGCCACCACCAATGAAGTTGGGGGAACGAATCGAGCCAGCACGGGCACGACCGGTGCCCTTCTGCTTCCAAGGCTTGGCCCCGCCGCCACGAACTTCAGCGCGGGTCTTGGTGCTCTGGGTACCAGAACGACGTGCCGCAAGTTGTGCGGTCACGACCTGGTGCATCACCGAGACGTTGGGTTCGATACCAAACGTTGTGGCATCGAGTTCGAGAGAACCAGCATCGGTGCCAGCTGCAGTCTTAACGGTCACAGTTGCCATCACGCATCACCCTTCGTGTGGATCTTCACTGCGTCGCGGATAACCACGATGCCGCCCTTGGGGCCAGGCACCGCGCCGCGCACGAGCAGCAAGTTCTTTTCGGGATCGGCAGACACAACACGCAAGTTCAGCGTGGTGACTTTCTCTGCACCCATACGACCCGCCATGCGCGTGCCCTTGAACACGCGGCCGGGGGTGGCGCAGGCGCCGATCGAGCCAGGAGCACGATGGACTCGGTGGGCACCATGGGATGCGCGCTGGCCTTTGAAGTTGTGACGCTTCATCGTTCCGGCGAAACCCTTGCCCTTGCTCACGGCAGTGACATCAACAAACTCGCCAGCAGCGAGCGTGTCGACTTTGATTTCCTGTCCAACTTCGAAGTCGTCGACGTTGTCGAGACGAAGCTCGAGCACGCGCTTACCGGCAGCAACGCCAGCTTTTTCGAAGTGACCGCGGTCGGGGCTATTCAGCTTACGAGCGTCCTTCTCACCGAAGGTCACCTGCAACGCGTTGTACCCATCGCGTTCAACGGTCTTGATCTGCACCACGCGCATTGGAGCGACGTGCAGCACGGTCACGGGTACAACGCGGTTGGCGTCATCCCATACCTGTGTCATGCCGACTTTTTCGCCGACTACTGCTTTGTTCGCCATAACGGCAACGATCTTTCTGTTGTGGTTTGCGTCGAGTCGGACATGCGGGGACGGGCCCTTCATGCCAACGCTCGGCACGGGAAAACCCGGCCGAGCGCCTGTCGGTTGTGCTGCGGGGTATCTACCGAAGTAGACCGTCGCAGACGTCGGTTCGATCGACGTAGAGGTGCGGCTGGCGATCTTCCGGAGAAGACCCCTGTTGCACGGAGGTGAAACTCTAGGGGTTCGGCGGTCTCGGACCAAATCCCGGATTTTCTGAGAAAGAGGTCGATCAGCTCTTGTTCATGTACCACGCTTATGTGGTACAAATGACTCATGGCCAGCCATGAGATTTTAGATCGAATCAGCGCACTTCTCCACAGCCCCGACGACACCACCATCAACACCTCGATGCGCCTTCCTGTCACCCTTCGTGAGGCCGCTGCCCTTGCCACCGAGCACCTCAGAGTGGCCCCTTCCACCACGGCCTACACCGCTCAGCTCCTTCGCTCGGACATCGAGGCAGCGCTCTTGGCCGCCGTTCTCGAGGCCCACTACCAAGAAGAGCCGTCCGATCGACCCTCCCTCGCCGAAATCACACTCGGAGTGGCAGAAATCGATGCCAATCCCCTCGCCCGGCGACCCGACCTCATCACGAAAGCCGCTGCGGAAATCGTGGCCACCCATCCGAGTGCGACTCCCGATGAGGTCCTCCTCTGGGCCGAAGCTCAGTTCGTGATCCGATCATGACCCTAGTGATCTTGGACAACGAAGCGGTTCAGGCCATTCTGCTACCTCACCACCCCAAGTTCCGCAGTGTGGCTGCCCGGGTTGAGGCGGCGCGATGGAGATCGGCGAATCACACCCAGGTTTCCCTTCATGTTCCCACGACCGTGCAGGTAGAAGCCGGTTGGGACCGAACCTCCCCGAGAGCGTCCAGGCTCAACCGCTACCCCATCACGATCAGCCCGCTGGACGCTTCCACCGCAGACGCCGCAGCGCGCATCGTCGCCGAGCATTCAGTTACGCCCGCAGACGCGCACATTGGCGTGCTTTGTCAGAAACACGCGACTCGAGACACGCGCGTAATCGTTCTCACAAGTGATCCCGAAGACATTTTGCGCGTCGCCGATCCTGCGCCGGTTATCGCACTTCGAATCTGATCGGTAGTTACAGACCCATTCGCTTTGTAACGCCGTGATCGCGTCCGGCGGTGTAACCACCGTCGACTGCGATTGTTTGTCCGGTTACGAACGACGCATCGGGCGATGCAAGAAATGCAGCTACTGCTGCGATTTCTGAAGGGCGGCCAAGACGACGCAGCTTGTGCTCTTCTTTGATCTCCATAAGCATTTCATCCATCTCGGGATCACCAAGACCACGCAACATCGGCGTGTCGATAAATCCAGGACAAATAGAATTCACGCGGATGCCTTGACGGCCGTAATCAATAGCCATGTTCTTCGTAAGAATCGCAACGCCGCCCTTTGACGCGTTGTACGAACTGCCGCCTGCTGTTCCCTCAAGACCTTCAACACTGGCGACGGTGATGACACTCCCACGCTCTCCGTCAACAAGCTCTTGCGCAAGCATCTTGATGATGACGTGCTTACACGTGGTGAAGGTGCCAGTGAGATTGATATCAAGCGTGCGCGTGAACGTTTCAACATCAACAAGGTGCACTGGGCCACCAGCAGGAATCCCGGCAAATGTGCACACGGCATCGATTCGGCCGGTGAGCTTCGAGGCTTCATCGACCCACGCGGCGATTGCCGCTTCATCGGTCACATCGACGTGGGTGAACGTGGTCGGCTGCGCCGCTCCTGCCACTGGAGGCTGCACGTCAGAGCCAGCAACGATTGCGCCTTCGGCCAGGAACCGCTCCACCGTTGCTGCACCGAGGCCCGATGACGAACCGGTAACCAAAATGACCTTGCCATCAAAACGACCCATGACTTCCCCTAAAGATCCGGCGATCGCTTTCTGCGATCGGTGATGTTCGAAACCTACATCGCGTAGCGACACCACGAGTCGCTGATGCCACCGCAAAACGAGAAGTGCCCCCGCCGGAGCGAGGGCACTTCTCAGATTCTCAGTTCTGAACGAATCAGACCTGCTGGATCTTGATTTCGATGTCGACACCGGCCGGGAGGTCGAGACGCTGGAGCGAATCGACCGTCTTCGGGGTGGGATCAACGATGTCAAGGAGACGCTTGTGAATACGCATCTCGAAGTGCTCGCGTGAGTCTTTGTCCTTGAAAGGACCGCGAATAACGGTGTAGCGGTGCTTCTCGGTTGGAAGCGGCACCGGGCCACGAACCGTCGCACTCGTGCGAATGACGGTTTCCACGATCTTCTTCGTCGACTGATCGACGATTTCGTGGTCATACGCCTTCAGACGAATGCGGATCTTCTGCTTGTCAGCCATGTTCAGTTTCGACCGATCACTTGAGGATCTTGGTGACGCGGCCGGCGCCGACGGTACGACCACCTTCACGGATGGCGAAGCGCAAGCCTTCTTCCATCGCGATGGGGTGGATGAGTTCAACAGTCATCTCGGTGTTATCACCAGGAATACACATTTCCG
>JASJMB010000009.1:0-33181 GCA_037620085.1 Acidimicrobiales bacterium
ATCCGACAGTGAGACAGATGATTCGTTATTGTCTCACCCATGTCCACGGCAGCGGTAACTTCGCCGAAACTCGCAATAGCGGTTCCTGAGAGAATTGTCGTGGCTGCTGCCGTACTCATTGCGGCGCAAGGGCTCAGAGCAACAAGTGTTGACGACATTGCCTCTGCCGCAGGTTGTGGTCGGGCCACGGTCTATCGATATTTCCCCGGTGGTCGCGCAGAACTACTTGAGGTCACCCTCGGTCAGGGAGTCGACCGCATCTTTGCCTTGTGCGCTCAAGTGACCGATAACGCAGCTTCTCTTGCCGAGGCAGTCGCAGGCACGATCAACATCGCGGTGCTCGAACTTTCGAACGACGCGGTTGTGCAGCAGTTGTTGGTCGACGAACCCGACACAATTGCGACGCTCATTTCGCCGATGCGCATCGAGCCCCTGTTCGAGCGAGCGTCAGAGTGGGGCGCAGAACATTTCTCTCGTTTCCTCGAGCCAGCGATTGCTGCGCACGTTGGCGAATGGTGTGTGCGGGTCGTTACCGACCACCTGCGGTCCCCAGCGCCGATTGTCGACATCACAGATGCGTCGGTTGCCCGCACGCTTGTTGACACGTTTCTTATTCCAACCTTGATCCCCGGAACGTTCGCGGATCACTTAACAACGACTCGAAATTACTGAGAAGGAGACATCATGACCAGCACCGAAGGCATCATCGGCCGCGCCGATATTAATGACATCGAACAGATCCTCATGATCTCAAACACTGACGTCGATGCGGCGATCCATGCGGTGAAAGACAACGCCGACGCGATCTTCACATGGGATTACGAAAAGGGTGCGCGCCCGGCTCTGAACAAGCTCTACGAAAAGGCGAAGAATTCGCAGTGGAACGGCGAAACAGATCTCGACTGGTCGATCAACGTCGATCAAGAGGCAGTTGTCGTTGCCAATATGGCAGCCAATAGTCGCGGCGCAGGCCTTGATGTCTCTGGCACGTGTTTTGAGAAGTGGGGCGACAAGGAATGGATAGAGCTCGGTATTCAGTCGCAGAACTGGACGCTTAGTCAGTTCATGCATGGCGAGCAGGGTGCCCTTCTTTGTACGGCCAAGATCGTCGAGACCGTCCCGTGGATCGATGCCAAGTACTTCGCCTCCACCCAGGTCATGGACGAAGCTCGTCACGTCGAGGTTTTCGCCAAGTACCTCGATGAGAAGTTGTCAGGTCATTATCCGGTTAATGCACACCTCAAGATGCTGCTCGACGACATTGTCACCGACAGCCGTTGGGACATGACCTACCTCGGAATGCAGATCATGGTGGAAGGTCTTGCGCTTGCGGCCTTTGGATTCATGCATCAGATGACAACCGAGCCCCTGCTCAAGCAGCTCCTTCGTTATGTGATGAGCGACGAAGCCCGTCACGTTGCATTCGGCGTGTTGTCACTCAAGGAGTACTACCAGGAGCTCACGCAGGACGAAATTCGTGAGCGCCAGGAGTTCGCATTCGAAGCAGCCGTGCGTATGCGTGATCGATTCCTTCAGCAGGAAGTCTGGGATCGCATGGGTGTCCCCGTGAAGGAAGCCGTCAACGTCGTTATGCACGATCCAGGACAGATCCTCTTTCAGCAGATGCTTTTTGCCAAGATCGTTCCGAACTGCAAGAAGCTCGGTTTGCTCGACGCCGGCGATGGTTGGTTGCGTACCAAGTTCACCGAACTCGGTGTGATCGACTTTGAACACATGCCCGATACCGAAGAGGAATACGAGACCTTTGCCCTCGCCGACGGCGAAGTTGCTGGGGTTCGCTGAGACAGACCGACCGTTTCCCGCCGAATCCGTCCGGGTTCGGCGGGGTGCGCTGGTACGGTGAACGTCATGGCACGTTTCGGTTCGGTGATCACCGCCATGGTCACCCCATTCACCGCCGATGGCGAACTCGATCATGAAGGCGCAGCCGAGCTGGCCCGTTGGCTTGTCGCGCAGGGGAACGAAGCACTTGTTCTCAGTGGCACCACCGGAGAAGCCGCCTGTCTGACCGACGAGGAACAAATCGCGTTGTGGCGCACGGTTCGTGCGGCCGTCGATGTCCCGCTCATTGCGGGTTCGGGCACAAACGACACTCGTCATGCGGCGGAACTCACTTCTGCAGCGGCAGGCGCCGGCATGGACGCTGTTCTGATTGTGACCCCGTATTACAACCGTCCTTCTCAGGCCGGCATCGAGGCGCACTTCCATTACGTGTGTGCGGCCACCGAATTGCCCGCGATTATGTATGACATTCCCGTCCGGACTGGACGCAAGATCGGAACCGACCTCATTGTGCGTATGGCCAAAGAGATTCCGAATGTCGTTGGCCTCAAGGACGCTGCCGGCGATCCCGGCGCAACGTCTCGAGTGATCGCTGAGACTCCAGAGGGGTTCGAGGTGTTTAGTGGTGACGATTCACTCACGTTGCCGTTGCTCGCCGTTGGCGCCGTCGGAGTAGTTGGCGTCGCAACGCATTGGGCTGCTCCGGTCATGACACAAATGATTAGCGCGTTTCAGTCGGGAGACATTGTTCGTGCGCAGCAACTCAACGAGCGCATGATCGAGAGTTACGAGTTCGAAACCGGAGATCTCAATCCGAATCCGGTGCCGACGAAGGCCATGTTGCGAGCGATTGGTCAACCGGCTGGGCCTTGTCGTCCGCCAATGGGCTTTGGTCCCGACGATCTCGAAGAACGCGCTCTTGAAGTGCATCGACGGTTGTACGCGTGAGTCGCGACGGAACGAAGCCCAAATCCAAGACGAAGGCGAAAAAGCGCGACACGTCATCAAAGGCGCCGGCCGTGCGCGACTCCCAGGGAACTCCAGTGTCAGTGACCTTCCTCGGCGGGCTCGGTGAAATCGGCCGCAACTGTGCGTGTGTAGAAGTCGAGGGGAAAATCCTTCTTCTTGACTGTGGCTTGATGTTCCCTGATCTCGACATGCTGGGCATCGATCTCGTTCTTCCTGATTTCACGTATTTGCGCGAGAACGCTGACCGCATTATCGGGTGTATTGCCACACACGGGCACGAAGACCACACCGGCGGGCTGTCGTTTCTCTTGCGCGAACTTGAATTTCCGATTTACGGGTCAGCGCTCACGCTTGGCCTTGCTCGCAACCGCATCGAAGAGGCAGGACTGCTCGATCGCACCGAGTTCATCCCGATCGTCGATGGCGAACGCCGCATGATCGGCCCGTTCGACGTCGAATTCATTCCAGTGACGCACTCTGTTCCCCACGGCATCGCAACGGTGTTTCGTACGCCTCAGGGCGTCATCCTTCATACCGGCGATTTCAAACTCGACCTGACTCCGGTCGACGGCCGCCTTACTGACCTCGCTCGAATTGGCGCAATTGCTTCCATCGAAGGCATTCGTCTCCTTCTCTCCGACAGCACAAATGCTGAGGAGCACGGACACGCAGCATCAGAAACTTCGGTGGGTGCCGTGCTCTACGACTTGTTCCATCGTTATGAGGGTCGCCGCATCATTACGACCTGCTTCGCCAGTCACATTCACCGTGTGCAACAAATTGCCGATGCAGCGATTTCCTTCGATCGGGTTATCGCCACCATGGGAATGTCGATGAAGAAGAACGTTCGCATGGCTCGCGAAATGGGACTTCTCAACATTCCAGAATCGCGCCTCATGGATATCGCCGATGTCGGTGACCTTCCTCCCGAAAAAGTATGTGTCATCTCCACGGGCTCGCAAGGTGAACCGATGTCGGCGCTTGCGCTCATGGCGGCGAATGAAAACCGCTGGCTTACATTGAGCGACACCGACGTCGTCATCATGAGTTCGCACCCCATTCCCGGAAACGAAACCGATGTTTCGAAGGTGATCGATGGTTTGGTGCGGGCAGGCGCTGAAGTTGTTCACTCAGGCATCTCTGATGTGCACGCTTCTGGTCACGCCAAAGCAGAAGACCTCAAGATGTTTTTGTCCATCGCTCGACCTGAGCACTTCGTACCCGTGCATGGCGAGTACCGCCATCTTGTTGCCCATGCGAAGTTGGCTCGCCAGATGGGTGTCGCTGCCTCGAAGATCATTGTTTGCACCGACGGCGACCAGGTCACCCTCGACGACACGGGGTTGCGTCCAACTGCGCAGGTCCCATCGGGCTACCTCTATGTCGACGGCATCATGGGCGATGTGGGTAGCAGTGTCTTGCGTGATCGACGGGTTCTGGCCGAAGAGGGCGTGGTTGTGGTCATCGTCGGCGTCGACATCGAACACGGCACCACGATGATCGGACCGGAAATCGTTACTCGGGGCTGGGTCCATGCTCCTGAGGCCGAAGACCTCCTTGACGAATGCGCCGAAGTCGTCCGAACGGCCATCGCCGACCTTTTTCGCAATGGCCCTACCGATATCGAAAATGTGCAACGGGTCGTTCGTCGGGCCGCGGGCCGATTCGTGAGCGATAAGACCAAGCGCCGGCCGATGATCGTGCCCGTCGTGATGGAAGCCTGACCGGCTTTCGCCTAATGGGGTTCGGCCGCGTACCCTTTCTCCCATGCCTGATGTCTCCGTCACCCTGACGCCGAAAGCCCCCGTCGAAGTTCGTGAACGGCTGACCCCCCAAGTAGCGCGAACCGCGATTCGTGCTGCCGGAGTCGCCCTTCTTGACGAACGTCGTCAGCTCACGCTCGCCGAACTCGCCGAACTCGCTGACGTTCCCGATTCGGCGGTTCCCACGCTTGCATCACTTGCGCACGAGGTTCGACTTGAGTGGTGCGGCGACACGGTTGAAGTTGAAGGCATTCTTTCGGCCAAGACGGGCGGCTGCCCCGAGGACTGTCACTTCTGCAGTCAGTCGGCGAAGTTCGAATCGCCGGTGCAGGCCATGCCATTTCTTGATACCGCTGATGTTCTCGCTGCTGCGCGCGAAACCGCAGCGCTTGGTGCAACCGAGTTCTGCATCGTGTTGGCGATTCGTGGTCCTGATGAACGAACGATGGATCGCATCTGCGAACTTGTTCCTCTTGTTCAGCAAGAAGTGGGTCTCAATGTTGCGGTGAGCGCTGGAATTATCACTGAAGCGCAGGCAAAGCGTTTGGCCGAAGTTGGCGTTCATCGTTATAACCACAATCTTGAAACCGCTGAATCATTTTTCGAAAATGTCGTGACCACGCATACCTGGGCCGAACGTTTCGACACCTGTCAGCTCGTTCGAGATCAAGGGATGGAACTGTGCTGTGGCGTGTTGCTCGGAATGGGCGAATCGGTCGACCAGCGCATTGAACTCATCGGTCAATTGCGTGCGCTCGAGCCGGCCGAGGTCCCACTGAACTTCCTCAACCCCCGCCCGGGCACCCCATTCGCCGGCCTTCCGCTCACCGAACCGCTCGAAGCCATTCGTTGGATTTCGCTGTTCCGGCTTGGGCTGCCATCAGTCATTCTTCGTTACGCCGGTGGTCGCGAGGTAACGCTGCGCGAACTCCAAGCTCTAGGTCTTACCTCGGGAATCAATGCCCTCATCGTCGGCAATTACCTGACGACATTGGGTCGCTCGCCCGAAGAAGATCTGCAGATGTTGTCCGATCTTCAGATGCCGATCGGCGCGCTGTCCAAGGCCATCTGAACGTGACCGACGCGTATTGCCGTTGGTGCGGCACCGCGCTAGCCGAACATCCAGATATTCAATGTCGACGCGAACTCGATCCACCGCGGTTCTGCCCCGAATGCGGTCGACGATTACGCGTGAAGGTGCATACCGCTGGTTATGAGGCCGCGTGTCGCGACCACGGACCGCTTCTCGACTAACTGCTGGGGCAGGACTGCACAACGGCGCCATCGGGACGAATCGCGTCGGGCATGGGCTTGCCTGCGAATCGATCACCAATCCAAGTCATCATCGAGCTGAACGAGGGCGCAATCACACCTGCATGTGATTGACCAGCAAAGACCCAGCGCTGTTCCACCTGACCGATCTTGCACAATTGATCGAAGAGAAGAGCTGACGATACGACGGGGATCTGTTCGTCGTTTCCTCCGTGAATGATCAAGAGCGGAACAGGAATTGGCGCAGCAAAGGTTCCTGGGTCGTTGTCTTTCAAGAGCTGGTTCCATGTGGGAATGGTTGAAGGGTCGGCTTTTTGAAGTTTCGTGAAATCAAGGCCGGCAGCGGCCTTACCGAGTTCGGTGGAACACATCGTGTCCATGTTCTTCAGGAATTCAATACCTTCGGGCGTGAGGACCTGAGTGAGGTCAGCCTTCTGATCTCCGTATGCGGCGTTCATCGCTGCCGCAACCATCGCTATGTAGTGCTTGTACGGACTGGTTTGGAGTGCCGCGTTCACAAGAAGCAATTGGGAAGGCGGAGCGCCGGCGACATCGGCAACCAGTTCGATTTCGGGTGCATAGGACTTGGCAATGTGACCAGCGAACATCGCGGCATGGCCACCTTGGGAATGTCCCCACACTGCGTAACGCTTCGAAGCGTTTGCATTAGGGAATGATTGGGCCAAGCGAACAATGTCGAGTGTTCCGCGGGCTTCACTTTCGCCAACGATGTAGGGATGGCGTCCTGGTGTTCCGAGTCCTTCGTAATCGGTTGCGACAACGAGGTAGCCAGCGTCGAGCAAGCCGTTGGCCTGCTTGACAGCATCAGCGGTCTTGAGCGACGGGGCACACGCATCGGCAATACCAGTTGTGCCGTGCGCCCACGTGATCACTGGCCAACCGCCGCTCGGGGCAGTGCCCTTGGGGATGAGGATGAGTCCGGTCACCGCAATGTCTTGACCGTTGATGTTGGTCGAGTGATACATGACTCGCGACATGGAACCGTTGAGTCCCGGAGCATCGACGTTCTCGGAATTAATGAGCTCGCCAGGCTTGCCCGCTGGCAACGGGTCGGGCACGCCATAGAAGTCGGGGAGGTCAGGCGAACCCTTTACAAAGGTTGTGGGCGCTTTGGACGTGGAACCCGACGACCCCGATGAGCACCCGAAGGCTGCGAGTCCTAAAACCGCGACAAAGAAAAAAGCGAGTGAACGTTTGATGGCCATGGGTGGCCCCTTCCCACTGGATTGGGGCGACGTTACCTCCGAGAAGCGGTCAAAGGGGGGTTTCCGAGGCTCATGGGCCTTATCCACACCGATGTCCGATGGTTTGGGTATCCTCGTGGGCGGCGAGCGGAGAAGGGGCCACGTCAGGAACGCGTACGCCTGTGGCCACAAAACAAAGTTCTCCCAAACGATCGACCACCAAATCCTCGGCCAAAGCCGGTTCACGGTCGTCATCGTCGCGAAAAGCGCCTTCTCGCAGCGCCTCGGCGAAAAAGCCCAGGGCCAAACGAGGTTCGGCTGCGCCCAAGGGTCGCTCAGCGGCGGCCACTCACCGTTCGGCCCCTGGTCCAGTCCGTGAAGCATTCACTGGTCATGGTCATGACGTATGGGGGGTCGCGCTCATCGCTCTTGGGTTGTTGACCGCCCTCGGCGTCTACGGCAACCTCGCTGGTCCGCTCGGCCGCGGTCTGGCGGAGGTTGCCGGTGCACTCTTCGGGGGACTTCGAGTCTTCCTTCCGCCAGTGCTTGTCGTTGGTGGTGCGTTGTTGTTACGTGGTCCTCGTGACGATCAGGGAACTCAGCGTTTCTCCGCCGGCCGTCTTGGCGTCGGCGTTGCCTTGATCTTTGTGGCAATCGCCGGTTTGTTGCATCTGACCAAAGGCCGTCCTGAATTTGGAATGCCACTCGAGGATTTCATTGCGGCGGGCGGTTACATCGGTGCTCTTGTTGGTACCCCGCTCGAAAAAGCGCTTGCAGTTTGGGGCGCCACCTTGGTGTTCGTTGCATTGATCGTTGTCGGGCTTGTCGTTGCTACCGGTGTCTCGGTGCGAGTTGCTGCTCGAAAGACTGCTGATGGCGTTAAGCCCGTGCAGGGAGCAATGAAGCGCAGCATGGGTTCGTTGTTTGAACTCAAGAGTGAAGATGCTGACGGTGTCACGAATGATGAGCCCGTCGTTCCCATTTTGTATGACGGCAGTTCCACTGTTGAGGCTGACTGGGGCGACGACGCCGAGCCGATGCTCACAGAACTCATCGATCCCGATGGCGAACCAGCCGATGCATTCGACGAAGAATCTCTTCTGTTTGTCGCTGGGTCTGATGATGACCCAGTTGCCGATGAACTCGATATCCATGTACCAACTGGCGATGAGCCCCCGGCCAAGTCAGAACAACTCAGGATGCCACTTCCGAAAGAGCGCAAGGTCAACTGGAAGCTTCCTTCTCTCAAGATGCTTGACCGCACTGTTGCGCAACAAGTCGATAAGAAGATGGTTGAAGATCGTGGCCGCCTTCTCGAGGCGGCACTTGCCGAGCACGGGGTGCAAACAAAGCTTGTCGGAATGGTCGTTGGTCCGACGGTTACTCGTTATGAACTTGAACTTCTGCCTGGTGTAAAGGTTTCAAAAGTCACGAGTCTTCATAAGGACATTGCGTACGCGATGGCCTCGCCCGATGTTCGCATTCTTGCCCCGATTCCTGGCAAACAGGCCATCGGTGTTGAAGTACCGAATGACAATCGGCAGTTGGTTGCGGTTGGCGACATTCTCGCTTCACCCGAAGCCAAGGCCGCGAAGAATGCACTTGAAGTTGCGATCGGTCGTGACATCAACGGACGTTCGGTGTTGGCCGATCTTTCGAAGATGCCTCATCTTCTGATTGCTGGCGCTACGGGTGCAGGCAAGTCCTCGTGCATCAATTCATTGCTCACGTCGATCTTGATGCGATCGACGCCCGATCAGGTGCGACTCATCCTCATCGACCCAAAGCGAGTGGAACTCGGCCAGTACAACCGTCTTCCTCATTTGTTGACGCAGGTCGTCACCAACCCGAAGAAGGCCGCCAACGCGCTGGCGTGGACGGTGAAAGAGATGGAGCGTCGCTATGACCTTCTCTCCGATCGTGGTTTCCGAGACATCGACGGTTACAACGCTGCATTTGACCGGGGCGAAGTGATCGATGATCCCGACATGGGACTCGAATTCCACCGACTCCCGTACATTCTTGTCGTGGTCGACGAGCTCAACGACCTCATGATGGTTGCGGCGCGCGACGTCGAAGACTCCATCTGTCGAATTGCGCAGATGGCACGTGCGGTCGGCATCCATTTGGTGATCGCCACGCAGCGTCCCTCGGTCAACGTCATCACTGGCGTCATTAAGGCCAACGTGCCTGCCCGTCTTGCCTTCGCGGTTTCGAGCCTCGCCGACTCCCGAGTCATCCTTGACCAAGGTGGAGCCGAAAAACTTCTTGGCCGTGGCGACATGTTGCTGCTTGGTCCGTCATCGAGCATCGCCCAGCGCATTCAAGGCGCATGGGTCACCGAAGACGAGGTTCGCGCTGTTGTTGCCTTCTGGCGTCAACAGTCGTCAGACATCATCTATGACGAGACAGTCCAAGGATCCGAGGCTTCATCGACAGGTAGTGGCGCAGGAGCCATGGCCGGCGGCGATGATAGCGATGACGATTTATTGGTCCAGGCGATGGAACTCGTGGTTCGATCGCAACTTGGTTCGACGTCAATGCTTCAGAGAAAACTTCGCGTGGGTTTTGCACGCGCCGGCCGTCTTATGGATCTACTCGAGCAACGTGGCGTTGTGGGTCCTTCTGAAGGATCGAAGGCGCGGGTCGTGCTTATGACGCCTGAGGAACTCGACGGCGCAGACTGACGCCTACGATGGCCATATGACCGAGAGTTTCTGGATCGAGACGCTCGGCTGTCCCAAGAACGAGGTCGACTCCGACAAGTTGGTCGGAACGATGCTGGCCGACGGTTTGGTGCCGGCCGATAGCCCTGCATTGGCTGACGTTGTTGTCGTCAACACCTGTGCCTTTGTTGAACAGGCGCGTCAGGAATCGATCGACACCATTCTTGGTCTGGACTCCGTTCGTGCCCCCGGGGCGCGCCTTGTGGTCACCGGCTGTATGGCCGAACGCTACGGGGAAGAACTCGCCCAGGCTCTTCCCGAGATCGATTCGGTTGCTGGTTTTGGTGTGCCGGTGACACTCGGTTCGACACGCGGTTCAAAGTCGTCACCGTTCGATCTGCTCAATCTTCCTCGTCCAAAATCGGAATCGCCATGGGCCTATGTGAAGATCGCGGAAGGCTGCGATCGAGCGTGTGGGTTCTGTGCGATTCCAACCTTTCGCGGCAAACAACGCTCGCGTTCGATTGATGACATCCTCGCCGAAGTCGACGCGCTCGAAGCGCGCGAAATCGTTCTTGTCGCCCAAGACCTTGCTGCCTACGGGCGCGATCAAGGCGTAGGTGAACGTGCCATTGTTCCGTTAATGAATGCGGTTGCTGATCGAGTCGATCGAGTCCGGTTGCTGTATCTGTACCCGTCTGACCTCACCGATGAACTTATTGACACAATTTGCTCGAGCGGAGTCCCGTACTTCGACCTTTCCTTACAACACGTTTCTCCGCCGCTCTTGCGAGCGATGAAACGATGGGGTGACGGCGACCGCTTCGCTTCCCGTATCGCGGCGATTCGTGAGCGCGAGCCAGAAGCTGCGTTCCGGTCCAATTTCATTGTTGGGTATCCGGGTGAGACCGAAGACGATCACGATCAGCTGCTCGAATTTGTCGAATCCGTGAGGCTTGACTGGTGTGGGTTCTTCCCGTTCTCTCGAGAGGAGGGGACCCACGCCGCCACCCTCGACAATCAGGTACCCGATGGGCTCGTCGCCGAGCGACTTGCGGAGCTGACCGAACTGCAAGATCGAATGACGTGGGCAAAACGTGACGAAATGATCGGCTCGGTGGTCGAAGTTCTCGTGGATAGCCCTGGAGTTGGTCGCACGTGGCGCGAAGCGCCCGAAATCGATGGCATCGTCAACCTGCCGACTGCCCTTTCGCAAGGCAGTTTCGCAACGGTGAAAATCGTCGATGCGCTTGGCCCCGACCTTGTCGCTGAAGGTGCAACCGTTACCGAAGACGGTCAGTCATGAGCGATCCCTCCTACGGCCCATCGGCAATCGCCACCCCCGCGAATTACGTCACCATGATTCGGATCTTGGTGTCGCCACTCCTCTTTGCCATGATCAGCGACAACCCCAGTGGCTGGATTGTTTGGGCGCTGTGGACAGCATTGGCGCTCACCGACGGTGTCGACGGCTGGATCGCTCGTCGCCACGGAACCACGCGCAGTGGTGCGTTTCTTGATCCGTTGGCCGACAAAGTGCTCGTACTCGGAGCACTTTTCTCTCTCGTTGCCGTTGATCGATTCCCGGTCTGGCCAGTTGTCGTCATCGCGGTGCGCGAGGTCTTCATCAGTGTGTATCGCATGTGGTGGGGCCGAAGGGGCCTGGCGATGCCTGCCCGGAAGTCAGCGAAATTGAAGACGCTTGTGCAGTCGCTTGCCGTCGGAGCCGTGCTGTTGCCACTCACGACGAACCTGCTGTGGCTCGGAGATGGGTTGCTCTACCTCGCTACCTTCCTTGCCGTCTTCAGTGCACTTCAATACGTCTGGGATGGAAGTCGCGCGGCTACAACGATGGAAGTAACACCCGAGATCAGCGACGCTTCCTAGGTGGCACCTAATATCGGCTCTCATGCCGATAGGTAGCAAACTTCCCCATGTCAAGAACTCTTCGCCGGTCGGATTCCTTGAACTTTTTTACGACCTCGTGTTTGTTGCTTCGACGATGGTCCTGTCGAATAAATTTTCCCAGCACCCGACTTGGGAATCTGCTGGCCTCTGTTCACTGATGTTCGTATTGGTGTGGTTGTTGTGGTTTCACACCACGGTCCTCATGAACATCGATCGTCGCGACGGCATCACGCAACGCGCATTGATGTTTCTTCAGATGTTCCTTATCTTCATTCTGACGCTTGAGTTTGTTGACCGCTCGGTTACAAACCCTGATCTTGTTGGACTCATCTATACCGCAGCAGTATTCGTTCTTGCGTTGGCATATCACCGAGTGGTGAACAAAGAAGGTGGCACCGGAGACTGGGCCAGAGGGCGACGCAATCGTCTGATCCTCGCCGGCTTTTTGATGATCGCGGCGTTCATCATCCCCGATCGGGCTGCCTCCATTATATGGGGCGTGGCAATCATGTTGCTAATCGTTCCAACGTCAGGGGCACATTCACGCGGTTTGCCCACCGAAGCACTCGATGAACATCACCTCACCGAACGAGCAGCACTACTGACCCTTGTCGTCATTGGCGAAGCATTCGTGAAAGTTGCACTTGTCGTTTCAGAAGGTTCGATGGACTGGAGCGATATCTCTGCCATCGTCGTATTGTTTGCGATCCTTTTTGCGCTCTTCAGTATCTATTTTGACGATATTCCCAGAGCAGGAATTAGATCGGGGATCTTTGCTGGTGAAGTGTGGTTGCTTTCGCACCTCGTCCTGCAGTTGGGGGTTATCGCGTTCGCGATCGGCATGTCGAAGTATCTCCAGGTGGCCGATCAAGGTCACGTACAGCATTATGCGATCATCGTTCTGTGCGTCGCTTTTGTTGGCATATTCGGTGGACTGGCTGGGATTGGTCTATTGGGCAACCGGACGCCTAAGGAACCATTGTTGGTACTTCGGGTTGTCACAATTGTGCTTGCGGTCGGGGGAGCGTTCGTGGCTTGGTACGGCACAGTCGTGTCGCCGGTTGTCTATGTGATCTTTCTGATGGTCTTAGCGATGGCCCATGCGTTCATCGATGAATTTCTTCAACGAAGCACTACGGTTCCGATGCACTCGGGGATCGCTCCTGGTGAATCGGTGATCGAGATTTCCTACGACGAGGAGAACCAATGAATTGCGAAGTTGTTGCTGTTGGAACTGAGCTTCTTCTGGGCCAAATCGTCGATACCAATTCATCGTGGATCGGTGAACAACTCGCGCTCGCAGGCATTGATTGCTTCTTGCAGGTGAAGGTGGGCGATAACTGGGATCGAATCCGCGATGCTCTGCAGATTGCACTCGATCGCAGCGATGCCGTGATCGTCTGCGGTGGCCTCGGCCCAACGCAAGATGACATCACGCGCGACGTGATAGCCGAGGTCATGGGCGTCGAACTTGTCGAAGATCCTGAAGTGATCGAACGGCTTCATGAAATTTTTGGTTCACGCGGGCGGAATATGCCGATGAACAATCTTCGTCAAGCACAAGTGCCCGAGGGAGCATCGCGTATTGCACAAATGCCCGGCACCGCTCCCGGACTCATATGCCCGATAGGCGACAAGGTCATCTTTGCTGTTCCGGGTGTTCCGTATGAGATGAAAGAAATGGTCGAAGGGACGGTCATCCCTGAACTTCGTCGGCGCGCGGGCGATACCGGTGTCATTCGAAGTCGAACGATTCGAACCTGGGGTCACAGTGAATCCGGTATTGCCGAGATGCTTGGCGATCGTCTCGAGGAACTCGATCGTACGGGTACCGCCACGATTGCCTTTCTGGCCAGCGGCATCGAGGGGCTCAAAGTGCGCGTTACGGCCAAGGCCGATTCCGCCGAAGAGGCCGATGCCGTCGTTGCTGCCGAGGTTGGTGAAGTGGCAAAGATTCTTGCGAACTACGTCTTTTCGACCGAGGATCAAACGATGGAAGAGGTCGTTCTCGATCTGCTTCGCGAACGTGGCCTCACCCTTGGGCTGGCCGAATCACTCACTGGTGGGTTGATCGCAAGCCGATTGGTTTCCATCCCTGGGGCGAGCGACGTTTTGCGTGGTTCTGTCGTGAGTTACGCCAGTGAAGTGAAGTTCGCCCTACTTGGCGTTCCGGTTGGTCCCGTAGTGAGCGACGAGGCGGTTCGCGCTATGAGCGAAGGCGCATGCCGTGTACTTGGTTCCGACGTTGGCATTGCCGTTACCGGTGTTGCTGGTCCCGATGAACAAGAAGGCATGCCCGTTGGGACGGTGTTTATGGCCACCACGCTTGATGGCGTTACCGAAACGTCAATGGCGAAGTTTCCATTCAACCGTGAACAGTCTCGACAGTTCACGGTCATCACCGTGCTCGATCATCTTCGTCGTCGGCTACTCGCTCGCTGAGAGCGGTTAGCCGTTCGTTGTTCGCGAGCTTGCGCTAGTTCTGCGCAGGTTTGAGATCGAGCGATGCGGAGTTCATGCAATAGCGCAGGCCCGTAGGGCCGGGGCCATCATCGAAGACGTGACCAAGATGCGCGCCGCATGCCGCGCAGATCGCTTCGGTACGCGCCATCCCGTGTGACGCGTCGACCACCGTGGCAACAGCGTCGTTGGTCATCGGATCGAAGAAACTCGGCCATCCGGTTCCTGAATCGAACTTGGTGTCAGAACTGAAGAGTTGCGCGTCGCACACGATGCAGTGATAGGTGCCGTCGTCGTGGCAGTCCCAGTACTTGCCGGTGAAGGCCCGTTCCGTTGCGCTGCATTGGGTGACCTGGAACTGTTCCTCGCTCAGGCGTTGGCGGAGGGCCTCGGCTCGTTCGGTGGGATCAGAGGGAAGTGAGTCACTCATTGGAAGGCACCTTTCCGTCATTCGGCCCTGTCGATCAGGGACGACGGCCTGCTCCGGCGGGATCGAGTCTACCGACCTCGCCCCGAGATCCCTTGGGGGAGAGGCCAACGGGGGCTAGGGATCAAGGGTCATTGACTGAACAGGTGTTCGAAGTTACAGTCATGTCGTTCGAACACCGGGGGCCTGTCACACCCCCTCCGTAGGTTGCGATCCATCTCCACCAAGGCCTCGGCTCTGGTGGGGCCACCGGAGCTCCCGCTCAGGTGGAAGCGGATCACCCAGAAGCGTCCCGGGCAGACCGGGCCACATACCCAGGAGAAGTAGACGATGGCAAAGGAATCGAACCGCCCGACGTTCCCACAGGAACGCGATAAGGCCCTCGAGATGGCGCTCGGCCAGATCGAGAAGCAGTTTGGTAAGGGCTCGGTCATGAAAATGGGCGAGAAGGGCAGCATGAAGATCGAAACGATCCCCACTGGCGCCCTTGCCCTCGACCTTGCTCTCGGAGTCGGCGGCTTGCCTCGCGGCCGCGTCGTCGAGATCTTCGGTCCGGAATCATCCGGTAAGTCAACGCTTGCCATGCATGTTGTGGCCGAAGCCCAGCGCAATGGCGGCATCTGCGCCTACGTCGATGCCGAACACGCGATGGACCCGGTGTACGCATCGGCCATTGGTGTCGATACCGACCAGTTGCTGATTTCTCAGCCCGATACTGGTGAGCAGGCCCTCGAAATCGTCGACATGTTGGTGCGTTCCGGTGCCCTCGATGTCATCGTCATCGACTCGGTGGCCGCACTGACACCTCGTGCAGAAATCGAAGGCGAGATGGGCGATAGTCACGTTGGCTTGCAAGCTCGTCTTATGAGCCAGGCATTGCGCAAGCTCACGGCCAATCTCAATAAGTCCAACACCGTCTGCATCTTCATCAATCAGTTACGCGAGAAGATCGGCGTCATGTTCGGCTCTCCCGAAACCACACCGGGTGGGCGTGCGCTGAAGTTCTACTCCTCAGTGCGCCTCGACATTCGTCGTATCGAGTCCATCAAAGATGGCGTTGAGGTTGTGGGTAACCGCACCCGAGTCAAGGTCGTCAAGAACAAGGTGGCCCCGCCGTTCAAGCAGGCGGAATTCGACATCATGTACGGCAAGGGCGTCAGCCGCGAAGGTTCCACCATCGACATTGGTGTCGATCTTGGCTTCGTGAAGAAGTCAGGCGCTTGGTATACCTACGAGGGTGAACAGCTCGGACAGGGTCGCGAAAACGCCAAGACCTATCTGCTCGAGAATCCCGAGGTCATGGTGGAAATCACTGAGCGCATCCTCACCAGTGTTGGAATCGGTGAGGGTGGCGAGAGCGAAGATCTCGACACTCTCGAAAGTGGCGAGGAAATGACCGCCGAGCATGACGTCCCGATTTCGCTCGACGACTGATCCTCTGCAGTTCTGACAGTTCCTGTCGTCCCGTGCGGTAATCCCGTGCTGTCATCCCGGAGAGTCCCGAGGCGCCCCTGGCCCTCGGGACTCTCCGCGCAACGACAGACGTGTCATGCGAGCGTGCAAAGATTGCTACGTCTGCTACTGGCCGATTGAGAGCGGTTCAATGAATGGGCCCGAATGTGGTGCCGATGGATCTGCCGAGTCACCCTCGCGTGAGATTCCGAATCGGTAGAAACGTCGATTCGGGAATCGCTCGACAAGTTCGATTGAGCGGGGGCCGAGGTCAACGGCGAAGAGCACGTTTGAATCAAGGCTGGGTGGATTCGAAAATGCCCCCCAGGGATGGAGAATGTAGGGCCCATCCTTCCCCTTTGGGATGAGCACGATTGCTGGTCCTTCAACAATTGACTCCACAAGCTCAACTTCCGCAGCGATTGCATCGCGAGCCGAAATGTTGACGTTGACCTTGTCCGGAATCTCTATGGCCATCCCGAGTGCCATGGTGGCGATGAGGGCAGGAAGGAGCACGCGACGACGGTCGGCAAGGTCGATGATTCCAACTGATAACAGCACCATCGTGGGCAGTAGGAGTGATAAGTAATAGTGCGGCCCGTAGAGGTTGCGTCCGCCGATGATGAGGTAATTGCCGTAATAAAAGAAATAGGCAAACGGCGTGAGGCACAACTGAACGATGGCGAGCCAGAACACTGAACGCGAGATGGTCCAGAGGCGTGAGGCCCCCCAAAGTGCGAGCGGCACCGAAACCACGCCTCCGACGATCCAATGCGGGAAAGCGCGGAGATTTACCCGCAACGCTAGCCAGGCCTCCCACGGTCCAACGTGAATGAATTGAGAGTGTTCGGCAATTGAGCGCATCCCGAACCCGAACGAGTCGTCGCCGCCGATCGTCCACAATGCGAACGTGAATAGATCACCGGTGGTGAACAAGTTGTAGGCCAGCGCAACGATGAGAAGTGGCGTACTCGCCACATAGACCCACATCATCGCCCGAATTGCGATTCGAACGTTTGCTGACCGCAGAAACGCCCATGCAAAGATCACGCCCCCAAAAATGATCCCCTCGAGGGGTCGGGTGCAAAGCAGTAATCCTTCGAAAAGTCCAGCGCCAGCAAGCCAACGCCGGAAGGCCAGCCCCTCAGTCTGTCGATCAAGTCCGCGCGTGAGAAGCGCAAGTGATGCGGCAGTGAGACTCACCGCGAGCACGTACGAAACGAACATCGCGCTCTGCACCATGACGAGCGGACTGAGGACGAAGCACGCAGATGCGACTACTGCAATTCGGAGATCACGTAAAAGAGCGTTGGTTAATGCATACATAGCTACAACAGCGGCGGCGGCAATGGCGGCCAATGCGATGCGCATCGTTCCAAACAGCGCCTCACTCAACGCCATAAGTGCCGGAAGAGTCGGCTGCTGCACCAGCACGAGGCGGTCGCCTTCAACTCGGCCCGACATCCAAGGGCGGAATGCATCTCGATGTGCGGAATCGGAAAGGGTGACGTCGCCTTGGCCAAACATTTGGGCCTGGAGGACGTAGACGGCCTCGTCATTGTTTAGTGAGAGGTTCTCGAAGAACAGGTTTCCTAGAGCAAGCGAACTGCAAAAGGCTGCTGACGCGAGAAGTCCAACAATGATGTACGCCCCCTTTTTTGATATCGGGACAGACCATAGGAGGCAGTTCGAAGAGGACTTGGGATGGCGCTGGTAGATTTGCTCAGTGACTTCGACCTCGTCGCCGGGTTCCGTACCCCGCAGTTATGCCATCCGCACCTATGGGTGTCAGATGAACGAGCACGATTCTGAACGCATAGCGGGCCTGCTCGAAGCGGACGGGCTCGTGCTCGCCGATTCCGATGAGAACGCCGATGTCGTGGTGTTCAACACCTGTTGTATTCGTGAGAATGCCGACAACAAGTTCTATGGCCATCTTGGGTGGTTTAAGACGCTCAAAGAATCTCGTCCTGACATGGAAATTATTGTCAGCGGTTGCTTGGCTCAGAAAGATCGCGAGCAGATCGCGCAACGAGCGGGCCATGTCGATGTTGTGGTTGGAACGCACAATGTTCATCGCGCCGTGGAGCTGCTCCACGAATCGCGTCGCAACGGTCCCATCACAGAAATTTGGGATGAAGCGCTTGACGACGCAGACACTTTCCCTTCGGCTCTCGCCGTCCGTCGCGAAGTCGATTGGTCGGCCTGGGTCACGATTCAGGTTGGTTGCGACAACACCTGCGCCTATTGCATCGTTCCCGCAGTTCGCGGTCGCGAAATCAGTCGCCCATTTGGTGAACTGGTAAGCGAAGTCGAACGACTGGCTGCCGATGGTGTGCGGGAAATCACCTTGCTTGGTCAGAACGTGAATTCCTATGGCCGCGACCTCACAAGCGCGCGTCGGGCACTCGACCCTGCGCACGACGACATCGACATAGCCGGTGAGCAGTGGCTGGCCGACCGGCGCGCCCGTCCGCTTTTCGCTGATCTTCTGATTGCCGTCAGCAAGGTCGATGGAATCGACCGAGTTCGTTTCACCAGTCCTCATCCAAAAGATCTGCGTGACGACACAATTTCTGCAATGGGCAACAACGCCGCCGTTTGTTCGCATCTTCATTTCCCATTGCAATCGGGCAGCGATCGAGTTCTCGCGCTGATGCATCGTGGGTATACCGCCGAGCGCTATTTAGAAAAAGTCGTGGCGGCCCGAGCCGGCATTGAAGATCTCGCAATCACGACCGACATCATTGTTGGCTACCCCGGAGAAACCGAAGAAGATTTTGTGCGCACGCTCGAAGTCGCGGCGGCAGCCGAATATGACTCGGCCTACACATTTATCTTCTCTCCGCGCGAAGGCACCGAAGCCGCGTTGATGGTCGATCAGTTCTGCGACCCGGCTGAAGTGGGTGACCGATTCGAACGGCTTCGTGTTGTCGTCGAACGGTCTGCGCTGGCCAAGCACTTGGCCCGCATTGGTCGTACTGAAACGATCATGGTCGAGGGTCCGTCGAAGCGCGATCCCGAGGTGCTCACCGGTCGAACCGAACAGAACAAACTGGTGCACTTCAACTCTGATCGCCCATTACGCGCAGGAACACTGGCTACTGCGCTGATCACCGATGCATCGACGCACTTCCTCCGTGGCGAGTTGGTCGAGGTCCTTTCCGTTTCGCAGCATCGCACCCGTTTCGCGGTTACTGCAGGGTGAACGCATCGGCCCGGTTTCACCCGAACGGCCGGCATCTCGCGCTCGTCGGACCTACCGCATCAGGGAAATCATCGCTGGCTTTCGCACTCGCTTGTAGTCGTGACGACATCGAAATTGTCACGGTTGATTCGATGCAGGTGTACCGCGGGATGGATATCGGTACGGCGAAACCAAGCGCTGCCCAACAAGGCGAAGTGGTCCATCATCTGCTTGATGTCTGCGATCCCGATGACGACTACACCGTCGCTCGATTTCAGCGTGAGTGTTTGGCTGTCGTTGCCGACATTGAAGCTCGCGGCAAACGAGCTCTCCTTGTTGGCGGCACCGGTCTCTATCTTCAGGCCATCACCGATGACCTCGAGATACCCGCGAGGTTTCCCGAGGTGCGCGTCGAGGTGGAACAGGAACCCGAAACGGCAGTGCTCTTTGCACAACTTGAGCAACTCGATCCGATTGCGGCATCGCGAATGGAAGCAACCAATCGTCGCAGAGTGGTGCGCGCCCTTGAAGTGACACTCGGGAGCGGTCGGCCGTTCTCCTCGTTTGGGCCGGGCTTAGAGGACTATCCCGTCTCCCCGTTTCCGATCATTGGTTTGGCGATAGAACGCGACCTTCTTGATGAGCGGATCTCTCAGCGCTACGAGCAGCAGATGGCCGAAGGCTTTCTTGGCGAGGTCGAGGCACTGGTAACTCGGCCCGCAGGATTGGGTCGGACCGCTCGTCAGGCCCTCGGATACACCGAACTCCTTGACTACATCGAACATGGCCTGCCACTCGACGCCGCCCTAGAGACTGCGGTTCAGCGCACTCGACGCTTCGCCCGTCGCCAGCAACGGTGGTTTGGTCGAGACCCTCGCATCACATGGTTGACCACCGATGGCAACGTTTCGGAAAATCTGGTCGCCGAACTTGCCCGTGGGCTGGTTGACTGAACATCTCATGAGACTCACAAAGCACCACGGACTAGGAAACGATTTCGTGATCGCCCTCGAGGAGGTCAATGGCCCATTGCGGGGCGACGCAACATTGGCGCGCTCGCTTTGTGATCGCCGCCGTGGACTCGGTGCCGATGGTTTCATCATTGGGTCGCGCTCAGGCGATGGCGCAACCGCTCCGAATGGACGACCGATCGATGTCGTGATGCGGCTGTGGAATGCCGATGGGAGTCGTGCAGAAATGAGTGGGAATGGCATCCGCTGTCTTGGCCAGGCGCTGGCGATGGCCCGCGACGATCATGAGGCGACCTACGCCGTGTACACCGATGGCGGCTTTCGCGAACTTGTTGTTCATGACGATGCTGCTCATCGTCTGGCGACGGTCAGCGTGACGATGGGACTGGTTGGCGCTGGTCCTGCGATACCAAGTGCTGTGTCGGAACGATTGAACGGCGATCGCCACGCCACGGCTGACCTTGGGAACCCACACATTGTGGTTCTCGTCGCCGACCTTTCCTCGGTCGACCTTGTCGGCACCGGTTCGTGGATCGAATCGCAATTTGATGCTGGCATCAATGTGGAGTTCATCGCCGTAGGAAGCGAAGCCGATTCGCTTGACCTCCTGGTATGGGAACGCGGCGCCGGCGTTACCGAAGCATGTGGAACAGGCGCGACCGCGGCCGCGACGCTGGCCCATCAATGGGGGCTCGTCGGACGTGAAGTTCGTGTCGTGATGCCGGGTGGTTCGGCCGAGGTCATCGTTGCTTCGGGTCCTGACGAGGAACCGGTGCTTATTGGTCCCTCTCAACACATCGCCACCATCGAGATCCCGGATGCCTGAACCCACCTCACCAATCGTCGGTGACCACCGCGGTGGTTTCGGCGCCTTCGCTGGTGAGAGTTCCGGTCTTATCGACCGAACCTTCCGTGAACGAATTGTCATCGTTGGGGTGACGTTTCCAACCGAAGATGAATTCGACACGGAACGTCATCTCGACGAACTCGCTCTGTTGGTCGATACCGCTGGCGCCGACAGCATTGCCCGTGTTGTTCAGCGTCGACATTCTCCTGATCCGGCGACCTACCTCGGCAGCGGCAAGGTCGAGGAACTGCGCGAACTTTGTGAAGCAGTTGATGCCGACACGGTGGTGTTCGATAACGAACTGTCTCCGGCGCAGCAACGCAACCTCGAAAAACTTCTCGGACGTTCGGCAATTGATCGGACCGCAGTCATCCTCGATATCTTCGGGCAGAACGCTCACAGCCTTGAAGGCAAGGCGCAGGTCGAACTCGCACAGATCCGTTATCGGCTGCCACGTCTGCGAGGAAAGGGAAATCAACTTTCACGTCAGGGTGGCGGTATTGGCGCCCGTCAAGGCGGCGGCGAAACCCAGCTCGAAGTAGACCGTCGGCGACTCCAGCGACGCATGCACAAACTCGAAGGCGATCTTCGAGAAATCTCACGTGTGCGTGACACGCAGGCGAAATCCCGACAACGTTCTCGGCTGCATCGTGTCGCCATCGTTGGCTACACCAACGCGGGTAAATCCACGCTCTTAAATCACCTCACCGATGCTGGCGTGCTTGTGGAAGATCGATTGTTCGCAACGCTCGACGCCACCACGCGGCGGTTGCAGCTGCCCGGAGGTGAAGCGGTATTACTTACCGACACCGTTGGGTTCATTACCAAGCTTCCAACGCAATTAGTGGAAGCGTTTAAGTCGACCCTTGAAGTCGTGGTTGATGCCGATCTCTTGGTGCACGTCATCGACGGTTCTGCTGCTGACCCCGAATCGAATATCGAGGCGGTCGATCGTGTACTCAACGAAATCGGCGCAGCTGACGTTCCGCAGATGCTTGTAGTGAACAAGATCGATATCGATCCAGACGGCGCCAAGGAACTTCTCGTCGATCACCCAGGGTCGGTGGCGATCTCCGCTCGCACCGGCGAAGGGGTGGCTGAAATGCTGCGGACATTGGCCGATCGGTTGCGGGGTCTCTCAACGATTACCGAACTTCTTGTTCCGTTCGATCGAGGGGATCTCTTGGCTGCCCTGCATCGCGAAGGGGAGGTGCTCGTTGAGACCGCGACCGAAGACGGGATGCTGGTGCGGGCCCGCCTCGACGAGGTTTCGGTGAGCCGTCTTCACGAATTCGTTGTGAGCGGTCAGACTCTGCGCTCATGACTGCAGGATTCGTACCGCCGCCCTATCCCTATGACCGTCTCGATGCGTTCAAATCGATCGCGTCGGCGCACGAGGGTGGAATAGTCGATCTTTCGATCGGCGACCCGTGTGATCCACCTCCGACTGTCGTTGTCGAAGCGCTCGCATCATCGGCAAGCGAACGGAGTTATCCGGCCTCGATCGGTTTTCCCGCATATCGCGACGCGGCAGCTGGTTGGATGGAACGCAAACTCGACGTCAGCGTTGGCGCGAAAGAAATTGCCGCGTGTATCGGAACGAAAGAGTTCGTCGCTGGTTTGCCGCATTGGTTGCGGCTCCGCACCCCAGAACGCGACACCGTGCTCTATCCCGCCATTAGTTATCCGTCCTACGCCATGGGCGCTGAACTCGCTGGAGCGCGCGCTGTTCCCGTTCCGATCACTGCCGACGGTCGCAGCGATCTAGATGCGATAGATCCTTCAGACGCTGCTCGAGCGTTGTGTTTATGGGTGAACTCACCCGGAAATCCCACCGGACACCTTGATGATCTTGAAGCAGCAGCGAAGTGGGGACGGGCGCACAACGTTCCGGTGATTTCTGACGAGTGTTATGTCGAGTTCACATGGGACGGGCCCGGTCGGACAATTCTCGAACACGGTCTCGACGGCGTGTTGGCTGTTCATTCACTTTCGAAGCGTTCGAACCTTGCGGGTGTGCGCGCAGGGTTCTACGCGGGCGATGGCGATCTTGTTCACTACCTGTCGGAACTGCGAAAGCACGCTGGGTTCATGGTGCCGGGCCCCGTTCAGGCTGCAGCTGTTGCTGCTTGGAATGACCAGGTACATGTCGATTCGCAGCGAGCGCGTTATCTCGAACGTCTTGAACTTTTCCGAACAGTGCTCACAGGCATCGGCGTCGATACTCCAATGCCCGGCGGCGCGTTTTATCTCTGGGCACCCGCGCCCAACGGTGACTCTTGGGCGTTAGTCGAGCGTCTCGCTGCCGATGGCGGGGCATTGGTGTCAGCAGGCGAGTTTTACGGTCCCGAAGGAAGCCCATTTATTCGCGTCGCCGTTGTGCAACCAACTGAGCGTCTTGAACTGGTTGGTCGACGTCTCGGAGTTCTTTGAGCCAATTCGACAGGTTCTGGGCAATTTTAAGAGTCGTACTGCTAGGTTCGTCGAATGAAATTCTTCCGCAGCTTAAGTGTCATCGTTCTGAGCACAGTTGTCTTGCTGGCAGGTATGAGCATCGTGGGGAGTCAGACCGCAGGTGGACTCACGCCGCGCGAGGACAACAACACGGGGTTTGCGCTCCCTGATTCAGGAACACCAGGACTCGCGTATCTTTCGGCGCCGAAGACCGTTGATCTTGACAAGTTGAGCCAACCAATTGGCGCGGCCTTAGCCGATGAAATCGCAACAGGAATGGGATTCTCAAAAACCGATTCCTTAACGAACCAGCAATACCTCGAGTTCGTTTCTGGCGGGGGCGTCGGTGGGGATCAAGCGAGAGCAGTTCTCCTTGGTCAATCGGTAGGACTCTTCATTAACAACTATGGCTTTCCGCTGTACACGACGGTGAATGGTCGGACGAAAACCTATGCCCTTTCCAGTTTCGGTTTGATGGTGGATCCAAAGGGAAAGTTGCAAAGTCTCGCCAACGAATCTTCTCCGTCAAAAGCGGTGAATCAAGATCTTGCGCCTGGCCCGAATGGATATATGGGTGTGTGGTGCCGGGCCAATGGTTGCCAGCATTCTATTGACCAGCTTTATCTGTCGGCGTACACCGCTGAAGTCATTTTCGGAAATGAAGCGCAGAAGAACCAGAAGCCAGTCCAACTTGTGACGAACACCAAGGACGGATCGACCGCCTATGTCGGTATGTCGATGTCTCCGTCGATCTGGCTCGTCAATTTCATTTTGTTGTACACGTTGAACCCCAAGTTCGGCGCTCAGATGCCGTCACTGTGGACCCCTATCCCGGCTGACATCGCGGCAGCCCTCGAGGCCGATGTGGATGATGTTCGTCCGGCAGCAGAACAAGGGAAAGTCGATTTCAGTAGCTATGAATCTCAGCTTCCGAATTACGAAGAACTTCTGAAAGTGATTGCAGGAGACGGAACGCAGGGAACGTCTGCGCCGGTTTCCGGACCCGCACGAGATGCCGCGCTTTCACAGCCCACTTCTTCAGCGGTCGATAGCGACGGAAATGTGTACATCGCTGATACCGGCAACAACGTCATCGAAAAAGTCACCCCCTCCGGGGAGTTGAGTGTGATCGCAGGCGGCGGCGCGATCGCGCCGGCAATTGGCGGACAAGCAACGACAATCAGTCTTTCCAGCCCGAGTGGTGTTGCGATTGATGCTCAAGGAAATCTGTATATCGCTGACACCGGACATGATCTTGTACTGAAAGTGACCCCTGACGGTGTGTTGAGCGTGATCGCGGGTGGTGGCGGGACTGTCCCGTCGACAACACCGACGACGGCGACCGCCACGGCGCTTAATCAACCCCATGGACTCGCAGTCGATGGCAACGGGAACGTTTACATCGCTGACACCGGAAACAACGTCATTGAACGAGTGACACCTGCTGGGGTTTTGACGGTGATCGCAGGTGGTGGTGCATCGTCACCAACCGTCCGCGGTCTCGCCACCTCAACACAACTCACGGCTCCAGAAGGTGTTGCGGTCGACGCTGACGGCAACGTGTATATCGCCGACACTGGTGCCAATCTCGTTGAAGTAGTTGATCTCGAAGTAACGCCAACAGGCGCTCTTGGTTCCGGCAAGATCAATGTCCTGGCCGGTGGAGGAACCATGAGTCCTCAAGAGTCTCAGGCATCAACCGATTGGGCAACGCACTTCGGACTTGGCACGAACATTCGCTTGAGTAGCCCGAGCGGTATTGCCGTCGATGCCTCGGGCATTGTGTATGTCGCTGATACGGGGAACAACGTGGTTGCACGGATCGCGTGTTCGATCTTCAGCGTTGTTGCCGGAGGCGGGGTCACCTCGCCAAAGATTCTGGGTCAAGCGACGCACACGCAACTGAACGGACCCACTGGCATTTCTCTCAATGCTGCAGGACAGATGTACGTCACCGACTCCGGCAACAACATGGTCGAACGAATCGACGGAGTCGTCACACCGGGCGTTGTGCGGCCGGCGTTCACTGGCTGAGCACAGAAACGTCTCCTGGGGGCTCAAGCCCGCACGAAAGAATGCAGGTCAAGCCACAGCGGGTCGGGCGGTAGCCTCTCTCGCTATGGCTGATCTTGCTTCGACAATTGATGAACTCTGGAACAACCGCGACTCGCTGAGCGCGTCCGATAGCGACGCGGTCGCCGCTGTCGGGCAAGCAATTGCTTTGCTCGATTCAGGCGAGGCGCGGGTTGCTGAATTGGGGGCCGACGGTGAACCCATCGTTCATCAGTGGCTCAAGCACGCCATTCTTCTGTACTTCCGCCTTTCGCAAATGACCACGATTGAGCTTGCGCCGTTCGAATACGCCGACAAGATTCCGCTGAAGCGTGACTTTGCGGCGTCGGGCGTACGCGTGGTTCCCGGTGCATCAGCACGCTACGGATCGTTTCTCGATCGTGGTGTGGTCATGATGCCGAGTTACGTGAACATCGGCGCGCGTGTTGGAGCCAACACGATGGTCGACACGTGGGCCACGGTCGGAAGTTGCGCGCAGATCGGCGCCAACGTGCATTTGTCTGGTGGCGTCGGAATCGGCGGAGTCCTCGAGCCGCCGCAGGCCGCGCCCGTCATCATCGGTGACGACGCATTGATCGGAAGTCGTTGCATCGTGGCCGAAGGCGCTCGCGTCGGTAACGGAGCGGTGCTTGGTGCTGGGGCCATTCTCACTGCTTCGATTCCGGTGATCGATGCCGAGACGGGTGAAGAACTCAGTCGTGGTGTGGTGCCGTCGTGGAGCGTTGCCGTTTCCGCCACTCGACCGCGTACATTCGCCGGAGGCGAATTCGGTCTTCCCTGTGTGCTGGTACTGAAGCGCCTCAATGAAGGCGAACGCCACGACAAAGCCGCGCTGAACGATGTCCTTCGCGATCACGGCGCAGCGACCTGATTATGGCCACCAACGGTCTCACCGATCTGCTGGCCCGCACGGCCGCGCTTGTCGACATTGCGTCGCCCAGTTGCGCCGAAGGGCCGATCGTTGATCTCATCGGGGCCGAACTTCGCGCACAGGCGCATCTAGACGTGACTCGCGTGGGTGACAACCTGGTGGCGCGAACCTTGCTTGGTCGTGCTCAACGGGTCATCCTCGCCGGCCATACCGACACCGTGCCCGCTGCCGATAACGGCACTTCTCGCATCGAGGGCGGCCGACTCTTCGGCGTTGGCTCGGCCGACATGAAGGGCGGGCTCGCCGTGATGCTCGAACTCGCGGCCACGCTCACTGAACCTGTTGTCGATCTCACGTTCGTTTTCTATGCCCGTGAAGAAATCGCTAGCGCGGAAAGCGGTTTAGGCGAACTCTTCGATGCCCGACCCGACTTACTCGTCGGCGATATCGCCATTTTGGGTGAGCCCACCGATGCTCGCATCGAAGCCGGATGTCAAGGAACGCTGCGCCTGCGTGTGCAATTGCAAGGGGTTCGAGCCCATACCGCTCGGCCCTGGATGGGGCGCAACGCTGTGCATCGTTTAGCGGGTGTTCTCGCCGCGCTGGAAACATACGACGCCCGATCGCCAATCATCGACGGCTGTCAGTTTCGCGAAGCGCTGCAGGCGGTTTCGATCGAAGGTGGCGTCTCGGGAAATGTCGTGCCCGATTCGGCGAGCATCACAGTGAACTTCCGTTTCGCCCCTGATCGTTCAGCGCTCGATGCAGAAACCCATATTCGTGAACTCTTCGCACCATTCCTCGAAGAAGGCGATGTTGTTGAAGTGCTCGATAGTGCGAATGCCGCTGCTCCAGGACTTAATCATCCGCTGCTGACCTCACTCGTTGAACGGAGCGGTTCGCAGGTTCTTGCCAAATTGGGCTGGACCGATGTCGCTCGTTTCGCCGCCCACGGAGTGCCCGCAGTGAACTTTGGGCCTGGTGACAGCACGATTGCCCACACCGCAGGGGAGTACCTCGATCGAGCGCCGCTTGAGCGAGTGCATGCAGTGTTGCTTGGGTTGTTGACGGAAGCCTGAACGCGAACGTGGCGCATGCTGATGCACGCGCCACGTTTAAACCGAGGTGGTTGTGGTTCAGAGTTTGCGCATCACGGTGACGACTTTGCCGTACACGGTGATTTCGGAGGAATGAAATTCCATTGGTGAGAGTCGTTCGTTTGCCGGCAGCAACGTGACGGTTTCGCCCGAACGCGACCAGGTCTTCACCGTGGCTTCGCCGCCGGGGATGCCGACGACAACAATGTCGCCCTTGGACACGTTGGGACCGGCCTTGGCCACGATGTAGTCACCGTCGAAAATTCCTGCATCGATCATTGAATCGCCACGGACACGGAGCATGAAGAGCTCGCCGTCGCCACACAGATCAGTTGGGACAGGCATGATTTCTTCGACATTTTGTTCAGCCAGAACGTCGGTGCCAGCAGCAACATCGCCGACAAGCGGAACGTGACGGAACGGGCGACGTTCACCTGAGGCGCCGGAGTTGGGGTCGTAGCGAACTTCCATGGCCCGGGGCTTAGTTGGGTCGCGGCGCAAATACCCAAGCTCGTTGAGAGTGTTGAGGTGGTTCTGCACGCTTGATGGCGAGGTGAGCCCGACGGCTTTCCCAATTTCACGGACAGACGGGGGATAGCCACGCTCGTTGAGGTGGGTATCGATCACATCGAGGATCTGTTGCTGGCGGGGAGTGAGACGGTCACTACTCATTGGGAACTCCGGATCGTTGAGGAGAGGTGGGGAGAACGGGAGGAACTGAGGCCGCTTGAGTCGCTTACGCCTTCGAACCTCTGTACGACAGTACCGGCTCGAGGAGGGTAAAGCAAACATCCGTTCGATTGGGTCTTGACATCGAACGGGTGTTCGTGTTTCTATTGCTCTATCCGAACGGGCGTTCGATCCGTTCTCCAATATCCCAGTTCCCCCTTTGTCCTTTCGTTGTCCTTTCGACTGTCACACCCCTCGTGGAGACTTCCCTCATGGCTGCAATCCTGAATCCCACCGCCCTATCCGCCCCTACCGACCCAGCTCAGTTCATTGTGCCCGAGTCCCTTTTCGAGGGCTCGAGTTTCGAAGGATCGAGCTCGCTGGCTCCCTGGAATCGTGACCTCGAACCACGTCGTCCGGTCCGTCACCTTCAGTTGGTCGCAGGCCCATCCCCAGCGACCGCTAAAGCCCGCCGGAGCCCAATGCGTGTTCTCGTCGCCGGTTTGGGTCTCGCTGTGCTGGTGGCCTTCGCGGCAATGGGTGTCCTTCCCTTCCTCGGTGCCGATGCTGCTGCTTCAACGCCGGCCTCGTCCGCCGACTCGACGAGCCCAGCCGGTGCCGACGCCCAACGCGCCCCAGCACCGGTTGCGGCCCCGTCGGTTGCTGCTCCCGTCGAGATCGTCGTGCAATCGGGCGATTCTCTCTGGAGCGTCGCTCGCCGCTTACAGCCCCGTGGCGATCTTCGTCGCCTCGTCGATCGTCTGATCGAGCGCGTCGGTGCCACCAGCGTTACTCGCGGGCAACACATCAACGTGAGTGGTCTTCTCGACTGAGAACTCGCGGGTGTCGTCGCACTTCTCTTGGTGCGTGAGAAGCGTCTGAATCAGATGTGACACTGAAAATCACAGCGGTCGCAGTAGTTTTGAGGCGTGCGTTGTCCCACATGTGCTCATCTCGATGACAAAGTCGTCGATTCACGTCAGTCAGATGACGGCGAAGCCGTTCGTCGACGGCGTGAGTGTCTGGCCTGTGGGGCGCGGTTCACAACCTTCGAACGCCTTGAACTTGTGCCGATGGTTGTGGTGAAACGATCAGGCGATCGCGTGCCGTTCGAGCAAAACAAGATCAATGAAGGCATTGCCGCGGCAGCCAAGGGCCGACCAATCGAAGAAGAAACGATTCTTCTGACTGCTACTGCGATAGCGGAAGAGTTGCGGTTAGTGGGTCCTGAAGTCACCAGCGAGCAAGTGGGCTTCGCCGTGCTTGAACATCTTCGTGAGCTTGATCATGTTGCCTACATGCGCTTTGTCAGTGTGTACAAAGGTTTCGATGACGCCGCTGATTTTCAAAGAGAAATCACACTGCTTACGAAAGCCACAGAACCGAAGCGTCACGATTCGCGCGCGTAACGCAGTAACAGCACATCTTCTTCAACAACAACTCGCGTGAGCTTCAGAGTGTTGGCGGCTCCCATCGCTGGTCCATGCGCGCCGCGCGCCGCAGTGCCACCGACAAGGACTGGCGAAATTGTTTGGCACCATTCGTCGACGAGGTCGTCGGCCAGAAGCTGATTGTTGAGCGTTGGTCCGCCTTCGCATAACAGCGTGGTCATTCGTTGCGCATGCAACTGTGCGAGTGCACCGCGCAGATCGACGCCATCGCCACCGGCAACGATGATGTCGGCAACCTCGCGAAGATTTGCCACAGCGTCGGTAGATGCAGATTCCGTGGTGATGACGATCGGTCGTTGTTTTGCATCGCTAAACAAACGTGCCGTTGGATCGAGACGGGCGCGTCCGCTCACTACTGCGAGACGCGGGAACCGTTCTTGTCCGCGTGCAACGCGTCGCGCTTGCGCAGCAGTGTCGAGTTGTACGGGCCCATAGTTCTCTGCGCGCACAGTCGCTGCTCCGACGAGGATGACATCGGGCATCTCGCGCAATGCATGGAACATCGCTCGATCGGCAGGGCTGCCGAGCGCCCCCGAGCGCCCTTCAATCTCGATCGCTCCATCGATGCTTGCCACCATGTTGACCGCGACCCAGGGCCGGTTCGAAGGGGAAGCTCGGGGCGCGTCGGCGACGAGTTCGACCGGGTTCACATCGTTGATGAATGTGGGCAGCAACTGGTGCACAGCGCCACGATAGGGGGACGCGGGGACGGCTGGCCCATGGACTCTGTGGATAACGGTGGATAACTCTGAAGTAATCCACCGGCTATCCACCACAAATACACAGGGTTATTCCCCTTCCAACCCACAGGCATGAGTCGTACGGTTCACCTGGGTGCAGTGCTGCGGCGCGAGCGACGGACGGTGGTGTGACGTTCTGTGCGTTCTCGGTTGGCAGGGCGGCTCCTAGGGCGTGGGTCCGCGTGACCTGCTCTACCTGGCGCTCGTGTCGCGGCGCACCCAACCACTCGAATTCCCACGTCAGGAACGATTCTTGGCAATCGTTGACACGGGTGGAATTACTCTGCTGTAATTCCAACACATCTTGTGGCCCGGATGGTGAGGGGGCCGAAGTAACCACAACATCTTGTGGTGGGCAGGAATTGGGACCCCAAAAAGGCCTGAAACCCGCACCGAGACCACGACAAGACCCAAACTTCGAATCCCGGCAGCCCTTCTTCTCTGAAGAGATCTGCCAGGAACCGAATCCTTGGTGTGGTGGATTCCCCTCAGCAGTCCTGCTGGGTCACTCGATTTGGTGGCCACCCCCGAGGTAACCGCTTCCGCAGCACCCGCAGCACCCGCAGCACCCGCTGCACCCGCTGCACCCGCTGCACCCCGTCCCTTACTCGCCACCACCACAACTCATCGATCACCCACGCGGAGGACTTCTCATGGCCCTGGCACCTGAACAGGCCGGCATCGGCATCCGTCGGCACTACACAAGCGCCGACACTCACCCCTACGACCAGGTCGAGTGGGAACGTCGTGACGCCCGCATCTCGAACTGGAAGACCGGCGAGGTTGCCTTCGAGCAGCTCGGCGTCGAATTCCCTCTGGGTTGGTCGCTGAACGCCACCAACATCGTGTCCCAGAAGTACTTCCGCGGCACCCCCGACACCGATGAGCGCGAGTGGTCGCTCAAGCAGGTCGCCGATCGTGTTGCCGACACCATCACCGAATGGGGCATCCGCGACGGTTACTTCGTCACTGATGAAGAGGCCGAGGCATTCCGCTCCGAACTCAAGTTCATCATCATCACCCAGCGCGCTGCGTTCAACTCGCCGGTGTGGTTCAACATCGGCGTCGAAGGCGTGCCGCAGCAGGCATCGGCCTGTTTCATCTTGTCGGTCGACGACAAGATGGACTCCATCCTCAATTGGTACGTCGAGGAAGGCACGATCTTCAAGGGTGGCTCGGGCGCAGGCATCAACCTTTCCCGCATTCGTTCTTCCAAGGAACTCCTCAAGGGCGGCGGCACCGCTTCCGGTCCGGTGAGCTTCATGCGTGGCGCCGACGCGTCCGCTGGCACCATCAAGTCCGGTGGTAAGACCCGCCGCGCCGCCAAAATGGTCATCCTCAATGTCGATCATCCCGACATCGAAGAGTTCATCTGGTGCAAGTCCCGTGAAGAGAAGAAGGCCCGTGCCCTCCGCGACGCTGGCTTCGACATGGATCTCGATGGCATCGACATCACCTCGATCCAGTACCAGAACGCCAACAACTCAGTTCGCGTCACCGACGAGTTCATGCAGGCCGTGGTCGACGACACCGATTGGCACCTGCGTGCCGTGCACGGTGGCGAAATCGTCAAGACCATCCGCGCTCGTGACCTCATGCGTCAGATTTCTCAGGCCACCTGGGAATGCGCCGATCCCGGCATGCAGTTCGACACCACGATCAACCACTGGCACACCGCGAGCAATACCGGTCGTATCAATGGTTCGAACCCGTGCTCGGAATACATGCACATCGACAATTCCGCATGCAACCTCGCCAGCATCAACCTTCTCCGTTACCTCGGCGAAGACGGCGTGTTCGACATCGAGGCCTACAAGCACACGATCGAAATCATGTTCACCGCCCAGGAAATCCTTGTCGGTAACGCCGATTACCCGACCGTTCCGATTGGCGAGAACTCCCACAAGTTCCGCCAGCTCGGTCTTGGCTACGCCAACCTCGGCGCTCTACTGATGGCCCTCGGTCTTCCGTATGACTCCGATGAAGGCCGTGCCCTTGCCGGTGCGATCACCTCGCTCATGACCGGTCACGCCTATGCCACTTCGGCTCGTACCGCATCTCGCATGGGTGCGTTCGCTGGCTACGCCGAAAACGCCGAGCACATGCTTCGCGTTCTTGATCAGCACCGAGCCGCAGCGGCCACCATCGACGAAGAGCTTGTTCCTCCGGCGTTGCTGTCGGCGGCACAGCAGTCATGGGACACCGCATGTGAACTTGCCGCTGAAGTTGGTGTGCGTAACTCACAAGCTTCGGTACTCGCACCGACCGGCACCATTGGCCTCATGATGGACTGCGACACCACTGGCGTTGAGCCCGACCTTGGTCTAGTCAAGATGAAGAAGCTTGTTGGCGGCGGCACCATGTCGATCGTCAACCAGACGATTCCTCGTGCCCTCACCAAGCTTGGTTACACCGATGCGCAGATGGACGAAATCGTTGCCTACATCAACGAGAACATGTCGATCCTCGGTGCACCGCACATCAAGGCCGAGCACATCGCTGTGTTTGCCTGCTCGATGGGCGACAACATCATCCATTACACGGGCCATATCCGCATGATGGGTGCGGTGCAGCCGTTCATTTCCGGCGCCATCTCCAAGACCGTCAACATGCCTGAAGATGTTTCGGTTGAAGAGGTCGAGAAGATTCATATCGAGGCCTGGCAGCTTGGCATCAAGGCTGTTGCGATCTACCGTGACAACTGCAAGGTTGCTCAGCCGTTGTCGGCATCGAAGAAAGATGTTGAAGGCGCCGATGATCCGGTTGCTGGTGCGGTCGAAGTCATCGAACGTGTCGTCGAGAAGATCGTTTACCAGCCGATCCGTCAGAAGCTTCCTCGCACCCGTGTGTCGCTCACCTTCGAGTTCCGCGTCGCCGATTGCAAGGGCTTCGTCAC
>JASJMB010000010.1:0-8691 GCA_037620085.1 Acidimicrobiales bacterium
GTGCTCGCAAGGCGCAGGAAAAAGCTCAGGCTGCTGCGCAAAACAGCGACGATGCCGATGTCACCGCGGCACTGGCTCGAGCCACCGCTCGACTCACCACGGTCGAGGGTTTCCACTAAGCCTGCAGCGCCAACAATCTGAATCTTTGAATGAGGCGCCTGCGGGCGCCTCATTCGTCGTTCCTCACCGTTCGAACGGATCGGATCAGGCGACGTGACGGATAGACACCGGCGTAATCGATGCGAAAACCAGCCGTGGTGCGGACCCGAGGCGCTGACTGGATTTCGGCCGAGTCGAGTCGCTAACTGCTTCGTCAGTCCACGAGACGGATGAGGATGGGGGAAGGAACCGGGATCTCGGGGGCTACCGGTACTGCCTTGAGTTCGTAGTCGCCAGTGGAGAGGAGTGGCGGACCGTCTGGGCCACACAACGGAATCTTCGGATTTGGATCGGTCGAACACCCACTGCTGACTCTGGTCGAGTACTTCACGACCACGCGCGTCTCGCCGATTGGGATGACGTAGCGGCCTGCACACGTGAGCACCGGCAGCGAGAGTGGCTCGCCCATCTTCGTTAGGCCTGCGACGAACGGGCCGCAAACCGATGTGACGATCTCATGGCCTGTCAGATTCCCGATAACGATGGTGGCGCTCGCAAGACTGCCGCGGACCGTATCGGTGCTGGTCAGTTCGAAATGTGCCGACAGCGGAGAACTTTCGATCGTGGCCGTCGTCGAGATTGCGGGCTGGCTCTTGGCAGAGGACACACCTGTGCACGCGCTGAGCAGCAGAGTCGCAGCAACCGCCGTGATCGCGATCGATGAACTGGTCGACCGTGCTATGGAGGGTCTCGAGTTCAACATCATGGTCGTGCTCCTCACGGTGTGGACGGGGTGTTGAGTGTCAGACCCCAGATGTATCGATGGAATGCGGTTGGCGTGCCGATCGAGTACGGAGGCGAGCCTGATGAGTGCGCGGCCGTGATTGTTCCCACTGAGCCGAAGCCGTAGATGGTGGAAATGCTGATGGCACCTCCACTGTCGCCACGCATCGATGCCGAGCCATCCCAGATGAACCATCCCACCAAGAACGTGAGGGTGAACCCGTCTGAGAGCCAGTTCTGATTGTTGATGGAACCAATGGTTCCGCAGTTCGTGCCGCCCAACGCCGCGGTCACTGCGCCTTGTCCGCACACCCAGTAACCGACGACCGGGTCCACAGGAGCGACTGTCGTTTGGCGGACGCCATTGCCCGCTCCCTGCCAGAAATACCGGCTTGAGTTCGCCGCGATGAGGGCGATGTCCGGATAGTTGTCAGCGAAGATCAGTGCAGCGACGGGTCCAACCGGGTTCGTCAGCGACGGAGCTCCGAAATTGGTGTTGTAGTAGGTCGTGGAGCCGCAGTGGCCGGCGAACAACAGGAATCTGTTCCCTGAAGCGTCGTGTGCTCCAGGTCCGCTCGTGCACCACATCACGGCGCTGCCGAAGAAGTCGAATGCGAGTGCATCACCTCCGTTCCACGGCGCGTAGTCGGCGTATCTCGTGGCCGTGAGTGTCGAGGTTTGGGCTCGTCGCACCGAGAACCGGATGTCGGGGTATTTGTTTCGCAGCATCGTCGTGAGTGACTCGTCGCCGGGACGAGTGGTGTCCACGACGACCCCTGCTGCGTCGAGGCCGACACCGGCTAGTCCGATGCCGACGAGTTCTCCGCCAAACCGGATCGACGTACCGATCTCGTCAGCGACCTCCTGGCGGCGTCGGAAGCTGACGGAAGCCGTCTCGAACGTGACGGCGATGGTCTTCCCGGCCGTCGCGACGGAGTCGTCGACGACCGAGCCGACGTATTCCTTGAGGATCGAACTCTCCTCCTTCGACGATTCGACGATCAAGATGACCAGAGTCGAGTTGTCGATGGCGCGCATTCCTCCATAGGCGTTCGGGAACCGCGACCCCAGATCGGACGGGAGTCCGAGGACTCTCGTGGCGGCACGAGAGTTGTCGATCTCCTCCGTGGTCGGAGGTTCATCGATCGTGGTGACATGCGTCGATCGGCCGGCCGGGTCGGCAAGAGCGCCCGACCGGAACGATGGTGTGAACAGGACCGAACCGATCACCGTCATCGAGATGAACACGGTCGCGACGATCCGATGAGAACGCCTGCCGCAAGAACCGCGACTGCTTTGAGACATTCCGCCCACCTTCGACTCAAGGTGTCGAGAAAGTAACCCGAAAGTAAAGTTGGGTCAATGATCGGCAGGAGCCGAAGAACTGGAGGACGTCATCGCCATTCTTGGTCTTGACGAACTTTCTGAAGAAGATCGCATCACTGTTGACCGTGCCCGAAAGGTGCAGCGTTTCCTTTCGCAGCCGTTCTTCGTGGCCGAGGTCTTCACTGGCATGCCCGGCATCTTCGTTTCTGTGGAAGACACGGTTGAGTCGTTTGAACAACTTGTCAATGGTGACCTCGACGATCTTCCCGAGCAGGCGTTCCTCAATGTTGGCGATGCCGACGGCGCACGCGCCAAGGCACGCGAACTCGAGGCCAACTCCTGATGCCTCTGGCTGTCGAACTCGTTTCGCCCGAGCGCACACTGTTCTCGGGAGACGCTTCCATGGTGCGTGCGCGCACGGTGGGCGGCGGCGATATCGCGTTTCTTACCGGTCATGCTCCGTTCGTAGGGGCATTGGCAATCGGTACCGTTGAAATCACGTTGGCCGAAGGTGGCAGTGAAAAGGCTGCGGTGCATGGTGGCTTCATCGAGGTCAGCCATGACCGAGTAAAGATCCTTTCCGATCTTGCCGAGTTGTCATCGACAATCGATGTTGAACGTGCTCGCAAGGCGCAGGAAAAAGCTCAGGCTGCTGCGCAAAACAGCGACGATGCCGATGTCACCGCGGCACTGGCTCGAGCCACCGCTCGACTCACCACGGTCGAGGGTTTCCACTAAAATGCGCTGGAGGCTCGGTGTACTCACTGCACTGATGCTCGGAATGGTGCTGGCTGCATGTGGTTCAACTTCGGGATCGACCGAGCCGATAACCCCTTCGACGACCACGACAATTCCTACGGTGGCCGAAGGGTCGGCCGGGGCTTGGGTCGAAGTGGCATCTACAACAATTGATGCCGGCAGCGAACTGGCGGCGACGGTTGTGGTTGTCAATCGTTCCGGGTCGCCGATCACCGTTGCTTCATGTGGCGTGATCTATGGCGCGGGATTCGAGTCCGACACGATTCGGCTTGGCCTTTCGTTCTTGACGTGCCTGGGTCTGCCGCAGCAAATCCCCATGGGCGAGTCTCGTTGGCCAGTTACGGCAAGCGCAACGTATCCATGGTGCGGAGGTTCGGGTGTGGCGTACATTCCTCCGTGTGTCGGCAGTCGGATGCCGGCATTACCTGGCGGGGAGTATCGATTGGTTGCGGGTTCGAGTGACTCGAGAGCCCCGAAACCTGCGGCAGTAATTGTCAATATTCGTTGATATGCGAGCCTGACTATTAGTCGCCGATGACGATGTTTTCGATACCGATTGCCGGTTCGGGATAGGTCATATTGAGCGACTCAAGCTTGTCGATGAGGAGTTGTGAGATCACAAGGTTTCGATACCATTTGCGGTCAGACGGAATGACGTACCACGGAGCGCTCTTGGTGGAAGTTTCGGCAAGCGCCTTCTCGTAAGCCTCGGTATAGGCATCCCAATGCGCACGTTCGGCAATATCACCGTGTTCGAACTTCCAATGTTTCGCCGGGTTGTCGAGTCGTTCCTGCAGCCGCGCTCGTTGTTCATCTTTTGAGATGTGAAGAAAGAGTTTCACAATGGTCGTGCCTTCATCGGCCAGCATTTGTTCGAAACCACGAATGTGTTCATACCGTTGTTCCCAGACACTCTTCGGAACCAGATCGTTGACGCGTACAACGAGTACATCTTCGTAATGACTGCGATTGAAAACAACCATACGGCCGTTGCGGGGCGTGTGTTCGTGCACGCGCCACAGGTAATCGTGCGCTAATTCAACGTCATTTGGGCGCTTGAAATCTTTGACTTTTACGCCCACTGGGTTGATGGTGCGGAATACATGCTTGATGGTTCCGTCTTTGCCGGAAGTGTCCATGCCTTGCAAGATGATGAGCATCTTGTGTTTGGACTCGGCGTACAGCATTTCCTGCAACTCGGCGAGTCGTTCGTTGAGTGCGGGGAGTAATGCTGCGCCCTGTTCTTTGTCGCCATCAAACCCATCAGTGGCACCCGTTGACCATTTCCTGAGGGAAACTTTGGCTCCAGGTTTGACCCGATACTCGTTGGGCTCAATCCGATGCGGAATCATGACTTGTCCTTCCGGGCGCCGAGGCGTCGTCCGACCATCATCCCGAGCGATCGTGCTGCGTCGTCGACGGTTGGTTTTGATTCGGCAGCGGTTTCCTTTGGATCGTTCGCGGTTACGGGCTGTGGCTTGGAACGACCCGTAACTTTGGCGAGGCCAGTGCCGACGACCTTGCCCGCTTTGCGTCCTTGTTCCTCGAATCGATCGCCCCGAGCAGCGTCGGCCTCTTCTGCCCCGCGGTCGATCCCACGTGCGGTATTGAGGCCGAGAGAAACTATGACGAAGCCGATCCATACGCCGATGACGAATAGTCCGATAGTCCACGCCCAGCCGGCATCAGTCCGTGGTGTGCTGAGCAGCATGAACAGCACCACGACAATGACGACTCCGACGAGAAGAGACAGCCCTGTAGCAACCCAGAACATGACATCACGCCAGAACGGCGAGCCGTAGGCACGCAAGGTGCTCGATCGCTTTTTGTGAGAACGCGACGAGGGGGCCACGGAAGAACCGTAGCCCCATCGATTGGAGTCTCCAGGTTGTCTGCGGCTCAGTCGAGATCGAGATGCAGCATCTTGATGGCGTTGCCACGAACGATCTTGTAAAGCGTCTCGTCGTCAAGGTCGACTGCCATGTCGCGAACGAACTGCTCGGTGTGCGGCCAGGTTGAGTCTGAATGCGGGTAATCGGTTTCGAACGTGACATTGTCGACGCCGATGTCCTGGAGATTCTTCAGACCGAAGTTGTCGCGGAAGAAGCAGGCATAGACCTGACGACGGAAGTAGAACTCCGGCGGTTCGCTGACGATTTCGGGGTCGAACGCCCAACCGCGGAATTCCGACCACACGTTCTGGGCGCGCTCGAGGAAGTACGGAATCCAACCCATCTGCGCTTCGGAGTAGGCGAGTTTGATGTCGGGGAACCGGGGGAGAATGCCGGAGAAGATCCAGTCGGCCAATGAGGCCATCCCTTGGTTGAAGCTCAGTGTGGCCTGAACAGCAGCCGGAGCATCAGGCGAGGTTGCCGGCATCCGTGAGGAAGAACCGATGTGCATATTGATCACGGTTTGCGTGTCGTTACATGCCTGGAAGAACGGGTCCCATTCGCCCGAGTGAATGGTTGGCAGGCCGAGGAAGTGCGGAACTTCGGAGAAGCACACTGCGTGCACGCCGCGCGCGGCATTGCGGTAGATCTCTGCAGCAGCGAGTTCGGCATCCCACATCGGAACAATGATGAGCGGAATAAGACGGCCCTTGCCTGCGCCGCCACACCATTCTTCAACCATGAAGTCGTTGTAGGCCTGCACGCAGAGAAGAGCGAGTTCCTTGTCCTTGGCTTCAGCAAAAGTCTGTCCGCAGAAACGAGGGAAGGTGGGGAAGCAAAGAGATGCTTCGGTGTGGTTTGCGTCCATGTCGGCAAGGCGAGCGGTTTGATCCCAGCAGCCCTTGCGCATTTCTTCATAGGTGACCGGAAGCATGGTGCGTTCTTCAACATCAAAGCCAACGGCGGTGATGATGCGACGCATCGGGACTTTGAGGTCTTCGTAGCACCAGAAGTCGGCGAACTTTCCGCCGGGGCTGTTGTCGCCAACGATGTCGAACGAATAGTTCATGCCGTCGAATTTGAGGTTGTCGACGCGCAAGCGCTCGAGGCGAGGACCAACGTCGAGGTACTTCTTAGGGAGGCGACTGGTCCAGACATCGGCCGGTTCGATGATGTGGTCATCCACCGAAACGATCTTCGGAATGACGCGCTTGGTATCGGGCGAAGCGGGATTGGGAGCGGTGATGGTCATGGCTCTCCTCGAGGGTGCTGGTGCCGGGGCTTGTCCCCGCTCACCTGACTTTAGAAGAAAACCTGACGACCCGTCAGGTTTTGCCCAATGTCCGAGCGTGACCTTTGTCGCTGGGGTCGCTCAACCTGACCGAACGATGGTTCAGGGCGTACGATCGCCCCTCCGGAGCGAACGTTCCCCCAACGGAGTCCCCATGGATCTGACCTTCACACCGGCCGAAGAGGCCTTCCGGGCTGAAGCCCGAGAATGGCTCGAAGCCAATGTTCCTGTCGGCCTTCCTTCCGGCGATACCGCCGAGGGCTTTGCCCTTCATGTCGAGTGGGAAAAGAAACTGTTCGAAGCTCGTTGGTCAGTGGTGTCGTGGCCCGAGGAATTCGGCGGACGCGGTGCATCGTTGTGGGAATGGCTGATTTTTGAAGAGGAGTACTACCGGGTCGGTGGTCCTCAGCGCGTGACACAGAACGGCATCTTCCTTCTCGCACCAACAATCTTTGAGTTTGGAACCGACGAGCAGAAAGCGCGTTTCCTTCCGCGCATGGCAGCGGCCGATGACCTGTGGTGTCAGGGATGGTCTGAACCCGATGCCGGTTCCGATCTTGCTGGCATCAAGAGCCGCGCTGCTCGCGACGACGAGCGCGGCGGCTGGGTTATCAACGGACAAAAGACGTGGACAACCCGCGGTGCGTTCTGTAATTGGGTGTTCGGTTTGTTCCGCACCGATCCAGAAGCGGCGCGCCACAGCGGCATGACATACCTCATGGTTCCGCTCGATGCATCTGGCGTCACGGTGCGTGGTGTCGAGCGTCTCGATGGCGATGAAGGTTTCGCTGAAGTGTTCTTCGACGATGTGTTTGTTGCCGATGATCTGGTGCTGGGTGGCGTGAACGAAGGATGGGGAGTTGCCATGGCGACTGCATCTTCTGAGCGTGGCCTCACTCTGCGTTCGCCTGGTCGTTTCTGTGCTGCTGCTGACCGGCTTGTTGATCTTTGGAAGCGTCAGGCTGCTGCCGGCGAACATCCAGAGCGCATCGATTCGCTGCGCAACGATGTCGCGCAGTCATGGATGGAAGCCGAGGCCTATCGACTCGCCACACTTGCCGATGTGACTGGTCTCGTGAAGGGCGTTTCACAAGGTGCGCGTTCGAGTCTCACAAAGATCTACTGGTCGGAACTTGATGTGAAACTCAATGAGACCGCGCTTCGTTTGTTGGGCCCGGCTGCCGAACTCATCGAAACTTCTGCCGGAGCTGTTGACGGTGGAGCGTGGATGAAGGGTTTCGAGTTCGCTCTAAGCGGCCCTATTTACGCAGGAACAAACGAAATCCAACGCAACGTTGTCGCCGAGCGCGTGCTCGGTCTGCCCCGGAAGTAGGCCGAGATGAATTTCGCTTTCACTGACGATCAACTGTTGTTCCGCGACGCAGTCGCCGAGTTTTTTGCCAACGAATGCCCGCCAGAAAAGGTGCGCTGGTCCTGGAACGATGAGGTCGGTCGCGACGCGTCGATCTGGGCCGCTCTTGCTGAAATGGGCGTGATTGGCCTCACTGTTCCTGAAGCCTTCGGTGGCATGGGAATGAATGAGATCGATCTGCTGCCGATCCTGACCGAAGCCGGGCGTTACGCCTACCCGGGGCCCCTTGTTGAAACCGTTGCCGTTGTGGCTCCGCTTCTTGCCGAGTCCGCTCCCGCGGCAATTGCCGAAAAGTGGTTACCCGGAATCGCCAATGGTTCCGTTATCGCAACCGTTCAACTCGATGGTCAGCCGTTTGTGAACGACATGCACATCGCCAACCTTTTGATTGCGCAGCGTGGCGGTCAACTCTTTGCCATTCCCGCCGAACAGGTTCGCTCGACTCCACAGGTGTCCGTCGATGGCGCACGTCGTGTGTTCAGTGTCGAATGGGACGAAGCCGACGCGGAACTCATCGTTTCGGGCGATGCCGCTCTGCAAGCGGTGAACCGGGCGTTTGACCGCGGTGCTGCCGCGACAGCCGCACAGCTCATCGGCTTATCGGAGCAAATGATTGCGATGACCGTCGCCTATGTCGTTGATCGCAAGCAGTTCGGTGTGCCGATCGGAAGCTTCCAAGCTGTGAAGCATCACTTGGCCGATGCCGAACTTAAGGTGTCATTTGCTCGTCCAGCGGTTTGGGCTGCTGCCTATGGCCTTGCCAACAGTTCTGCTGATGTCGATCGTGAAGTGTCGATGGCGAAATGTTTCGCATCCGATGCCGCCGAGCTTGTTGCTCGAAAGGCGCTGCAAAATCACGGCGCCATCGGCTACACCACCGAACACGATCTGCACTTCTGGCTGAAGCGTTCATGGGCGCTCGCATCAAGTTGGGGTGACGCGGCATGGCATCGCCGTCGTGTGGCTCACCTATTGCTCGACGCTTAATCTCGTGACCACATCTGAGTCAGTCGCTTCGCTTGTTTCGCGCTGTTTGCGCGCAGCCGGAGCGACTCGAGCGTTTGCTGTTCCAGGTCACGGACTCGACGCACTCGAAGGCCTTGCGCTCATTCCTGTCACATCTGAGGCTGCGGCAATCGCGTTGGCCGATGCCGACGGACGACTTTCTG
>JASJMB010000011.1:0-32386 GCA_037620085.1 Acidimicrobiales bacterium
TTACCGTTGTTCCCAGAATTACCGTTGTTCCCAGAATTACCGTTGTTCCCAGAATTACCGTTGTTCACAGAATTACCACTCTGACCCGGAGCAGTCCCACTCTGACCCGGAGCAGTCCCACCCTGACCCGGTGCATTGCCACTCTGACCAGGCGAAGTCCCACCCTGACCCGGTGCATTGCCACTCTGACCAGGCGCCGTTGTATTTCCGTTCGGAGAACTCGGTGTCGTGGTTCCTCCCACACTAGAAGTTGTCGTCGAACCAGTTGACTCACTTTGCCGTCGTTCGTTGTCAGCACGTGCTTGCGCAGGATCAGGCAAATCAACGCCGACGGTGCCAACGACATCAGCAACAAACTGTTGAATGGGGTCCGGAAGCTTTCCAACCGCCGAGATACCGACCAGCGCGCCAGCACTTGCCATTGTGAGCCAGCCAATAACTCCGACCGAACCGAGCACAACTGCAAATCGACGACCGGCTCGCACGTGAACAGGCAAGGCCGTCGAGGCACCCGCTTTGACGAGATCTGGCAACCTCTCCATAAGTGTGCTCGAAGGGGACGAGAAGGACTCGTCTGTCGCCCGCTGCATCCGATCTTTAAGTTCATATTTGGAAATCACGATTCAACCGCCATTTCCAGTTCTCCGCCCGAAAGAAGCTCGCGTAATTTCTTCGAACATCGGTGAAGAGCAACTCGTGTCGCAACCTCAGACTTGTCAGTGACTTGAGCAATTTCTTTCGTGCTTAATTCGAGCACGAATCGCAAATGCAGCAACGATCGCTGTTCTTCAGTGAGCTGCGTCATCGCCACTTCAAGCTCTGGGTCTCCTGATACCACGAGGTTATCGGCTCCGACCTGGGTGCGGTCATGAGTATCAGTGAATTCGACTTCTGGTCGACGATCGCGACGACGGTGGTCGTCAACGATTCGAGCATGGGCGATGGAAAATACCCACGAGCGAAATTGGCTATGCGATCCCGAAAAGTTGCTCATACTTCGCGCAACCGTTTCAAGGACCGTTCCTGTTACATCGTCCGCGTCAGAAACTCCCATTCGTCGCGCGTAACCCGCGATCTGCCCAGAAAACTCCGTGAAGAACCACACCCACGCTTCAGAGTCTCCACTCTTCAATTGCGCAATGCTCGGACGCGACCTCATGCACGAATCGCGATCACTGCGACAGATGCCACAGTTCCGAAAACCAGGAATGGTCCGTACGGAATCATTGCGGTGCGCGACAAACGCTTCGTGGCCAAACCCACTGACGTGAAGAGCGCGCCCGCAATCGCAGTAATCATCCACGCCAAAAGTACCGCGCCGGGCGAGAACCAACCGATTAACGCTCCTAGGAGGGGCGAGAAATGAAGGTCGCCAAGGCCAAGAGCGCCTCGAGAGACCACCACGAGCAACGCAGTGATCGCCGTCATCGCTAGCGCGCCCACAAGAAGGCCAGAGATTCCCGAAGCCCGGAGTGGTTCCACAAATAATCCGCACACCAGAAAAACGGCGAGACCGGCGTAACTGAGCTGGCGCAGAAGTCTGCGTACACAGAGATCGACGACCACCTGTGTCGACAAAATAGCGCCAACGACCGCAAGTCCGGTGGCAAAGACAAGATTGACATTCAGTAATCGAGAGGCCGACCACGCAAGTACCGCTGAAATTGTGATCGCGAGCGGAACAGCGAGCCACGGGACGACCGATTTCGGCCGCGACACAACCTTTACCGTGACGGGCACGAGGGCCGCGGCGAGTATCGCCGAAAGTGTCAGCGAGAAGTAGATCACTCAGCAACGTTTTGATTCGATGATGACTCAGACTACGGGTTCGCTGACTCGACATGTCGTCGCCCTGCAGGTTTCCGCCTTGTTCTCGCAATCTCATGGCAGAACATCGATCAAACGGATGATTGCCGGACCCACAACGACAATCATGAGAACAGGGAGGATGCAAAAGACCGTGGGGAAGATCATCTTCATCGGCACCTTGGCCGCCTTCTCCTCCACAGTCTGACGCCGTTGCCTGCGCGCCGTCGTGGCTTGTTGTCGCAAAACTCCGGCCAGCGGGGTACCTAAACGTTGGTTCTGCGTCAGAGCTGTTGAGAACATTCGCACCGTTGGGGTTGGCGTTCGATCAGCCATTACTGAAAGCGCTTCAGAGCGAGGCGTTCCTAGTTGAATACGGTCGAGGACGGTTCGAAACTCTTCTGCTAACGGAGTGGTGCTCGCGTGTGCATAGCGCATCATGACGACGTCGAGCGTGAGGCCGGCTTCAACGCCCATCACCATTTCTCCCAATGCATCCACAAGTCCAAGATCGACGTGCGTTTGTCGCTTTTTTTCGCGTGATCGCACGATCATGAGCGGGCCCTTCCACCCGAGCAAGACCATTGGGATTGCCGCCAACACTGTGGTCGGCGAAGGCGATGAGGCAATGAGAAGTGCAGCGAAACCGCCGAGAGTGAGCGTTGCAACAACTTGTTGCCGGGCAAGTTTCGAAAGTTCGCGATCAGTCCCATAGACCAAACCGGCGGCTTCAAGAAGTGCTGGTTTCCGTCGCGCACTGACTCGATTCCAGGTTGTTTCCGCATTTGCGACTGCGGGCTGCGGAATCTTACGAAATGCAAGAACAAAAATAGCTGCACCCGAAGCCAACAAGATTGCTGCGAAAAAGGTCATGCCACAACCTCCGGATTACTGAGCGCCCGGAGCCATATCCATCCCACAAGACCAAGCACCACACCCGCACCTGACATCAGTCGTCCCGCTGGCTCATCTAAGAGAGGAGAGGCGTATCCAGGGCTCAATACCGAAACAACAATGAGCGTGATCACCGGCAGGGCGAGAAGCACGGTGCTGCTCAACCGACCATCTGCAGTGAGACTGTCAATGTCGCGTCGCAAACGATCTTCTTCTTCAAGCGACTCAATCACCGAGCCGAGAATCTCTATGAGGTTTCCACCGAACTCAATGTTGAGACCCACAGCTGAAGCAATAACAGAAAGGTGGCGATCTCCTTCTGCTTCGGCAACATCGGCAAAGGCCGTGTCGACTCGAGCGCCGAGACGGACTTCAGATACAACCGTTCCAAAGAGCGAAGCCACTGGCTCATCGGCAGAATCCGAAACTTCAGCGAGAGCAGAAACGAGATCTCGACCAACACGCAGGTTGTCGACGAGTAACTGAAGCGCTGGCGCGAGTCCAGCAGCAAGCGCAGCGGCCCGTTGCCGGGCTGCGCGCTTCTTGATTATTGAATCACCGACCACCGGACCCGCCCCTAAGAGCAACCCAAGCGGACCAACCACCGAAACACCGATAACAGCGATCACTCCACCGACTCCGACTAACACAATCGTTCGACGGTCAGCCAAGTTCGCATGCGACTTTTTTACAACCGGCGCGCGAAGTCCCAGTTGTTCAAGCGACCGCTGACGAATCGTCCGTTCGTTGGAAATCTGTCGGTAGGCAAGAACGGCGAGAGCCGCGGCTACTCCAAAGCAGATCGCAGCAAGAAGCGCGCTCATGCCACTGGCCCCGATCGGACGCCATGAAGCTTGGCGCACACAATCCCCGTCGTAACGAGTGGTGTCGCGATCGACATACGTCCATCAGCGCCAAGAGGCGTCCCTGCCGCAACGCCACCGATCGGACTGCGGGTGAACAGGTCAGCTGTCGATATGACGTCACTTTCCAGACCAACAACCTCAGTGATAGTGGAAACGAATCGCGCTCCACTCACATCGCGGGTGACTTGAACGATGAGGTCGATTGCGGAACCGATCTGCTCTCGAATCGCTCGCAGGGGAAGATCGACACCGCCGAGGAGCACCATCGTTTCAAGACGGCTCAATGCATCACGAGGAGAATTCGCGTGCAACGTCGATAGCGAGCCTTCATGGCCAGTGTTCATCGCCTGCAACATGTCGAGCGCCTCAGCGCCACGGACTTCACCGACAACGATTCGATCAGGGCGCATACGAAGCGCATTGCGCACGAGGTCTCGGATTGTCACTTGGCCGACGCCTTCGATGTTTGCCGGGCGCGTTTCCAACCGGATCATGTTCGGAAGATCAAGCGAAAGCTCTACGGCATCTTCAACTGTGATCACGCGATTATCCCGATCGATAAACGACGAGAGAACGTTTAACAAGGTGGTTTTTCCAGTGCCCGTGCCGCCGCTCACAAGAATGTTAAGACGTTGCTCAACAGCGAGCTGTAGAAGTTCTGCTGCTTCAGGACTCAACGAGCCCAGTTCGGTGAGTCGGGACACCGTCAGGTCATTTGCCGTGAATTTTCGAATCGTTACCGATGGCCCATCGACGGCTAACGGAGGAAGCACCGCGTTCAAACGAGAGCCATCAGGTAGGCGGGCGTCGACCATCGGACTTGTTTGATCGATACGTCGACCAGTAAGTCGAACCATCCGATTGATGACACCGATGAGTTGATCGTCCGAATCGAACGTACGAGGGAGACGACTGACCACACCGAGAGATTCGATGTAAACGTTTGCCGTGCCATTCACCATGATTTCGGAAATATCTGGATTATCGAGAAGATCTTGAAGAAGACCGAATCCGAGGATTTCGTTGACCACCCCCGACCGAACTCGCTCGAAATCGCCCGAAGCAACGCCAAATTCGGGGTCAGACAAGACCGACCCGAGTTCGGCTTCGACGCGCACGCGGAGCGCGGCGTCGGAAAGTGTCGCCGTGCTCGCCGATTCAGAGAGACGCCGACGAACTTCATCGAGAACTGGGCGGAAAATCGACTGGTCAAACTCTGCGACACGGACCCGCGGTACGTGAGGATGAAGCGGAACGACCGGGGCTTCACCCTCGATCCCCTGCGGCAGTCGGGCAGCAAGACTCATGAGTCGACCTTGGCGAAACGGCCGAACTTTGAGGAACGATCCTTGTCGACTCCCAAAAGCGTCTTGGCAAACTTCATGAACGGCACACCTGCCGAAGAACCCGGATCCGATTCGGTCACTGGGCATCCCTGGTTCATCCCTGCGGCAAGACTCTGATGCTCAGGGATTTCCAGAGCAGCTCTTCGACCCACTGCCTCTTCAACATCATTCACCGAAAGACCGCACCGAGCTGTCGCTCGATTCACAACAAGATGAGCGTGAGTCGTGTCCATTCCCAGTCGTTCCATCGTCTCAAGCAGTTTCTTCACCGACTGAACAGAAGGAACGTCGGTCCCGCAAACCATGACCACCTCTGTTGCTCGATCAAGAGCGCCGAGTGTGAAATCGCTGATCCCTCCCGCCGTGTCGAGGATCACGGGTCTATCCAGAGCAATCAACGCGTCAACGACTTTGAATACATCCTCAGCTCCTAGATGATCTGCAGAAACTGGGTCGGCCGGGGCACATAATGCAGCGACTCCGGCGGGGTGCGCCGTGAGTAGATGCTCGACACCATCTTGTGGTCGTTCCCGTAATGCAATCACCGCACCGTCGAGGCGGTGGAAGGGGTGGAGACGAAACGCATATTCGACATCACCGAAGTGAACATCAAGATCGATGATGATCGGAGCTGACAATCGCGCCATGGCGACGGCAAGGTTTGCTGAGATCGTTGTCTTACCATTCCCCCCCTTCGGCGAGACGACAGCAACAACTGGATTCCTCATCATGCGGTCACCAGCCAGACTCCGGCACCTGACACTGCACCGATCACTCGGGACACCTGCGCGTCATTGACACCAAGCGTTACGACCACTTCCTGCTGCGGCGATAGAGCCGTTGGGTCCGGCGAATCAAGCACAATTACATCGGTCGCGATCAATTCGGCATTGGCACCCCCGATCGCATAGATGTCAACACGATTACCCGTGGTCACCAGTGGACCGGTCCACTGGGCTGGGTCGAGTCGAGCAGATAACGCAACGCGACCGTTACCGAGACTCTTGCGTATGTCATCGACCACTGACCCGGCCAGGAGTTGCTGACCGATCACAAGATCAGAATCGACGACTCCAATTGGAAGGTCTCCGATTGAGGTGACCGCGCCTTCTGCTCTCGCATCCGGAGACAGCATTCGTACTTCGACGTTAGAACCGAGTTGGTCAACCGCTGTTCCTGCCCCGATAGGCGCCACAGCTACCAAGGTGGCCCGAAGACCTTCACCCGATGCATCCACGCTCTTCTTCTCCCCATTGGTGAGTACAAGCACTCCGAGCGCAACGAGAACAAACGCTGCCATCGCCGGCCCAATTCGTTTCAACATTCCGGTGTTCATGAACATGCTCCTCGTCCATCGAGCTGACATGGCGCCCAAGTGACGACGCCATTACCTATATTTCCCTCAACACCTTTGGCCCCCGCGATTGGTTCAGTCCTGAAACGAACCGCAACATTTCTCGCACTAGCCGCACCGCTGAGAAATACTGAAATCACATCCATCCGAACAAACGATGAGACTCGGAAGATCGCGATGGAGCCTTGCAGCCGCGCCGTGTCATAGACCGGAACAGTTATTGATCTGCCGACGACACTGTCCATATGGAGTGCTGGGGACGGAATACCTGGGTCTCCGCTTATCTCCTGCCCGACCGAAATGAACCCCGGATACCCGCTTTCGATCCACTCCTGGAGGTCGATTGTTCGATTTGAACCACCGTCGAAGTCGAGCACCCCCCAGTTCCCCGGCAAGCCCCCACAGTTGTCATTGAAATCCACCGAGAAGATCTGCGAAGTGCTGAACCCTGATGCTCGCCACGCGACCAACGCTGGTGAGTCTTGACACAGAGCGGTCGGGCGGAGGCCGGAGACTCTCCCCACAGGAAGGACCCGAACAGATGCCGAGGATTCAACTGTTGTGCTTTCGTGGCCAATGACCGACCCAAACACAGCGGAGACGATCTTGGACGCATCGACAGTTGTCACGCCCTCATATCTGGATCCGGCCGCGGAGCAATTAGAGGAAGCCGAGGAATCGGCATTCGCCGCCACGTAGTAGGAGGCGGAAACGCCACAGGCAGTGCCTGAGCGAACCCAATCTGCCGCAGCCGCCATCGCCCCCGCTTCCGAAGCGGTCTTGATTCGTTGGTTCTCGACGAAAACTCGTCCACCGTCCACCCCCACAGCGGTGATCGCGATGATAGGAACCATGGCCAATGCCGCGAGGGCGCTCACGGCGCCACGATCGCCCGAGAACCTGCGACTCAGACAGTTGCCAAAAGCACGCGTCATAAGGCTCGTCAAGATTGACATGCGTACACCGATGTCGAGTCCAGAGAAACTGTTCGATCGCCGAGCACGGGGATCGACACCAACTGCGTCACATGGAGTTGCACTCGGCTTCCAGTAACTGCGCAATCGCGAGACTCGGTGCAACTCACTGAGCTCGCTGAGAAATTCGAAAGTTGGTCTCGCGCAGCTCCACAAGCCTGACCTGGCGCAACAGCGCCCGCTCTGGCTCCTTCTCGAGATGCCGCCTGCACTTGCATCCGGCCGATGAATACGAGTCCCGTGACCACGATGCCGAACAACATCGCGACCAGGACCGGCAGAATGAGCGCAAACTCGACTGCTGCCAGTCCTCCGTCGCCTTGTTGTTCTTTCGAGACGGCGCCTCGGCGCCGCCGACTCACGGGAGGATCGCGTCGAAGAGGCCACTAATACGACCGCCAAGTGCTGCAGCGGCGATAGCGACAACGCCAACGATGCCAGCGAGAAGCACGCCGTATTCGGCGGCAACGCCACCACGGTCCTCATTCTTGATGGCGTCCATGGCGGTGATGATGCGGATTGCGATGCGGTTCATTCGGTTCTCCTGCGTTCGAGGAATCCCCCTAATGGAGAGTCCAACGAATACGTCACCGAATGGGAGTACCCAGTTGTTACATCAGTTGCAGATTTTTTTTCGTGGGACCAAACCTCCAGGATTCAAGACGACTCAGGGCGGAAAAGAACAAAAGTTATCCCATGAAATGGGGATCTCATGGGGGCGACCCGGGATCACTACGATCGCTGCATCCCATGCGGTCTGAACCAGATGGAATGAGAACACCCAAATGAGCGTCGAGGTCCTTCACCGTATTCAGTTCGCTCTCACCATCTCGTTCCATTTCATCTTTCCGCCACTCTCCCTTGGTGTCGGCCTGATCCTCGTCATTTTCGGGATCAAATCGGTCCGAACCAAGGACCCAAAGTGGCGCCAGCTTTCAATGTTCTGGGTGAAGATTTACGGGCTGATCTTTTCCATGGGAATTGCCACCGGCATCGTGCAGGAATTCGAGTTCGGCACGAACTGGTCGCAGTATTCACGGTTCGTTGGCAATATCTTCGGAAGCCTTCTGGCCGCTGAAGGAATTTTCGCGTTCATGCTTGAAGGCGGCTTTTTAGGCCTCATGCTTTTTGGTGGAACTCGACTTGGAAATCGCATGTGGCTCTTCGCCACAACGATGGTCGTCGCCGGGGCGACGTTCAGCGCGTTCTGGATCGTGATGGCCAACTCCTGGATGCAAACTCCACGAGGGTTTGAAGTCAAAGACGTTGGGCAGGGTCCGCAAGCATTCATGACGAGTTTCCAAGACGTTGTGTTCACTCCGTCTTTCCTCCCCCGAATCCTTCATGTGATCGCTGCGTGCTGGATGGTCGGATCGTCACTTGTTCTGAGCGTCGGAGCGTTCTACATACTGAAAAAACGCCATGTGGAACTTGCAAAGACAATGATCCGCGTTTCACTTCCTGTTTTCACAGTGGTCGCACTACTTCAGGTCGCCGTATTCGGCGCTAACCAAGCAACTGAAGTGGCGCAATACCAACCTGCGAAGTTGGCGGCGATGGAGGGTCTGTACCAAAGCGAATCCTGCGCACCCATGTATCTCTTGGGATGGACAAGCCCCGACACGGAAACAACGAGCGGAATCCATATTCCGTGTCTCCTGAGTTTGCTTACCAACAAAAGTTTTGACGCAACCGTCACAGGCCTCGAAGCCACTCCTCGCGACGAGTGGCCATCCGTCAACCTGGTCTTTCAGGTGTACCACCTGATGATCAATCTCGGAATGTTGTTTGTCCTGATCGGTTTGGTCGCGTGTGGATTCTGGGTTTGGAAACGCAAGATCTGGAATCAACGGTGGCTTATGTGGATTCTCGTTTCCTCCGTAGTGCTTACCGAAATCGCCACAGCAACCGGTTGGTGGACCGCTGAATTCAGCCGCCAACCCTGGATCGTCTGGCAAGTGCTCAAGACAAGTGATGCATATTCACCGAATGTTTCATTCGGTCAGGTTGTCTTCTCGATTGCAATGTTCATCCTGCTCTACGCCATCGTGTTCGTGGTGTTCATCCGGCTTCTTGATCGGCACATCAAAGAGGGGCCACCACCGCCCACTGATCCCGATGAAACATCCTCACTCCCCGACTCCTTCGGCGAAATCTTCCGGCGCCGTTCACGCGTCTCAAGCGGAGGCGATTGATCATGTGGCTCCAAACAACCTGGTTTGTCCTCTACGTCATTATCGTCAGCGGCTACGTCATCCTTGATGGCTTCGACCTCGGTGTCGGCATGCTCTCGCCGTTCATTGCCCACAACGATCACGACCGTCGGATCCTGCTGAATTCCATTGGGCCAGTCTGGGACGGCAACGAGGTGTGGCTCGTCCTGGGGGGTGGTGCCCTGTTCGCTGCATTTCCAATTGTCTACGCGTCATTGTTCAGTGGTTTTTACCTCGCAATGATGCTTGTACTTCTCGTCCTCATCATGCGCACCGTGGCCATCGAGTTTCGTTCGAAGCGTCCAGAAGCTTGGTGGCGTTCTCTTTGGGACTGGACCTTCACGATTTCCTCGTTTGGAATCACCATTCTTCTCGGCGTTGCATTAGGAAACGTGATTCGAGGAGTGAGTCTTGATCAACGCGGCAACTTGAACGTGAGTCTCCTTGACTTACTCAACCCATACTCGATTGCTCTCGGTCTCGTTGCTGTCGCGATGCTTTGCCTTCACGGCTCAATCTTCCTCACGCTAAAGACCGAAGGCGAGCTTCTCATTACCATCAAGGCGCTCATACCGAAGTTGCTCATCGCTTTCTTTAGTCTCATGACCGCCCTCATCCTCTGGACGCTCCTGCGAGACGAGCAATTCACACAGAACTTCAAGGATCGACCATGGACGGCGATCTTTCCGCTCTTGGCCTTCGTGTCGATCGCTGCGGCGTGGCTTTTCGTTCGTCGAGGCGCCTACCTCAGCGCCTTTCTCGCTTCAGCAACGATGATCGCCCTCCTTATTGGTGCCATTGCTTGCGGGATGTATCCCGTCATGCTGCGCTCGACAACAAACAGCGCCTACGACCTCACGGTGCAAAATGCATCAGCCGCCAAGGAGACACTCGCGGTGATGTTTGTGATCGCCCTGATCGGCATGCCATTCGTGTTGCTCTATACCGCAGGCGTCTATTACTTCTTCCGCGGAAAAGTGGAACTCGACGACGACAGTTACTGAGACCGCGCCGACGATCAACGCGGTACCGTCACACCCCATGAGCCCGCGGGAATTGCTGTCACAAGTTCCAAGTGCTCAACGCCTCCACAGACTCGGCGTTTTAGCGGGTGTTCTCGGCTCCATCGCTCTCGTCGCTTGGACCCTTTCGCTGGCACGATCAATCTCTGAGCTGTTTGAACATCGATCGCCAACACCGGCACTTCTCGGACTCGCAGGCTTTCTCGCATTGCGTATCGGATTCCGGTTCGCCAGCGCACAACTCCTCGCGACCTCGAGCAGTCGCCTCCGCGTGGGCGTCCGATCAGCCCTCACCAACTTTTGGGGAGCCGAGCAAACCTCGTCGACATCGGTATCAACCGGCGTCGATAGCACCCTCTTGGGCCCCGGCATCGATTCGCTCGATGACTACATCACCAAATATCTGCCTGCTCGGTCGCTCGCCACTGTCATCCCGCTCGTTGTCTTCCTGACGATCGGCGTTCTTGACCCATGGACGTTGCTCATCTTGCTCTTTGCTGGGCCGATGCTGATTCTCTTGCTCTCTGTCATCGGCTCTCGAACTCGCGCTCTTGCCGACCAACGTTTTCGCGAACTTGGATGGCTTCGTTCCTTTTACCTTGACATGGTGCGCGGTATTCCGACGCTCAAGGTGTTTGGGCGAGCGACTGAAAGTGTCGTCACCATCGAAGAGATCAGCGATCGTTTTGGACGCACCACGATGAGTGTTCTACGTACTGCCTTCCAGACATCACTGGTCATTGAATGGGCCGCCACTGCAGCAACCGCGCTCGTTGCCGTTCAAGTCAGTTTCCGCATGATGGATGGAAACATCAGTTTTGCTACAGCCCTTGCCGTCTTGATGCTCACTCCGGAATTTTTTGCTCCCCTACGAAATTTGGCGGTTGAGTACCATGCCGGGCAGACAGGAAACGCTGCCCTCGCTCAGTTCCCGGATTTTGCCGAACTCATTCCTCGGTCATCATCAGACGCACAACCTCGGTTGACGCTTCCGCTCAAACCACCGGCTTTCCGATTCGAGGAGGTTTCGTTCGAGTATCCGGGGACCGAACACCTCACTCTCGATCGCGTCTCTTTCTCGGTCGCGGCTGGCGAGACTGTCGTTCTTCTCGGGCCGAGTGGAGTTGGGAAAACCACGGTTCTCGATCTTCTCCATGGCCGACTCAAGCCATCGGCGGGGAAAATCACAATCGACAACACACCCCTCGCTGATCTCGACCCCGAGGTGTGGCTGCGAAACATCACCTCAGTCCCCCAAAACCCATTCATGTTCAGTTCGTCCATCCACGAGAACGTTGCCCTTTCAAATCGCGACGCCTCCACAGATCAGTTCCGCGCTGCTCTCAAACTTGCACTCGCTTCAGATTTCGTCGCAGAACTCCCACTTGGAATCGACTCGCCGATAGGAGAGGAGGGAGCGACCCTCAGCGGGGGCCAACGACAACGTTTGGCAATCGCCCGAGCCCTGCTTCGCGATGCCCCACTTGTTCTGCTCGATGAGTTCACCGCCCACCTCGATCCCGAGACCGAACTCGAACTGATCTCGTCGCTTCATCCATTTCTCCAGGATCGAACAGTTGTCATCGTCGCTCACCGGGAGGCAACACTTACGCTTGCCGATCGAGTGTTACGGCTCGAAAACGGACGTATCGAAGAGGTGCCGCGATGACATCGAAGTCCTCGGGCCGTGAACTCTTTCAACGTATTGGCAAGACTCGTCGCTGGGTGGCGCTCAGTTCACTCCTCGGAATCATCACGATCGGTTCTGGCATCGGGCTACTCGCCATGGCGATTTATCTTTTGACGCGTTCAGCGGTTCTCGGAACGGCCGCATCGCTTTCGCTCACGATTCTGGGTGTGCGCTTCTTCGCATTGACGCGAGTCGTCGGCCGCTACTGCGAGCGCTACCTCGGACACCTTGGAACGTTCCGAGTACTCAGTCGGCTTCGCGTTTGGTTATTTGAACATCTCATCGAAACCGACTCAATCATTCTCGCCGATCAGCGCAGAGGTGACCTCGTCGCTGGACTTGTTGACGATGTCGACACAATGCAGGATCGCCTTTTACGAGTCTCTAGCCCGCCGTTCGTGGCGTTCGGTACGTTGGCTATTGCTCTTGTCGCGTTGCTTGCGATCGATGTTCGCAGCGCCGTCATTCTCGCCCTGTTTTTTCTTGTTGGAGCGTTGGGGATCCCGCCGCTGCTCTGGTCACAAACCCGTCAGCTTTCTGCTCAGTTGATCGGGCTGCGTGCCAATCGACTCGCCGAGGCAACTGAATTGCTTGATGGTTTGGAGACTCTCAAGATCTGGGGGAGAACCGATCAACTCTCTGAATCAATCGCATACTTCGATACACAAGAAATCCAACTCACACGCAAACTGGCGCGGACACGCTCACTTCTCGATGTCGCAGTCGTGGGCCTTACGGGCGTATGTGTTCTCACAATTGTTGTTGCACTCAGAACTACCGATGCTTCGACGCCCAACATCTGGTGGATCACGGCAACCCCATTGATCGCCCTTGCGTCTTTTGAAGCACTTGGCCCACTGCTCACTGCTCCCGATTATCGGGCCCAGACCGATGCTGCTGCGGGCCGAATTCTTCTGATGGCCGCAACTACAACACCCATTGATCCGCCAATTACAACAGAGCAACCGTCATTTAACCACCTTCCAGCAAAGCCAGAAATCAAGATTTCAAACCTTTCGTTCTCTTACGGAGATCACCCTCCCGTCTTCAGGAATGCCTCGCTCACTATCCCCTTCGGTGCGACTGTTGCCATCGCCGCGCCGTCAGGGGCAGGGAAATCCACACTTTTGCAACTCCTCGTTGGGCTGCTCCCCTGCCCAGAAGGATCTATGTCAATCGGGGGCCACCAAACCACCGAACTCCGAGACTTGGACCGCCCCTGCATCACTGCAGTAATGCAGGACGACCACGTCTTCGACACGACCGTTCGCGACAACCTGCTCGTTGGGGATGGCGATGCATCAGATCAACAACTCCTTGCCGCCTGTGCAATTGCCGGTTTTCTGCCGTTTCTCGATGCTCGACCCGGCGGTCTCGATGCTCCCATCGGAGCAAACGGAGAATTACTCAGCGGCGGCGAGCGTCAACGTCTGATGATCGCTCGCGCCGTTCTTGCCAATTCTCCGATCCTCATACTTGATGAAGCCACAGAACACCTCGAGCCCGAACTTCGTTCGTCGGTAATCGACGAAGTCATCCGGTCACGCAGGAACCGAACCACCGTGATCCTCGCCCACGACATCGACGCTTTGACTCATGCCGATGTCGTCTACGACATCGTGGACGGAGAGTTCGTTAAGCGTCAGCCGTGATTAGAGACGAGTTCCGAAAGCGGAGTTGACGCCGTCATGGACACGAGGCCCAGCGCTTCTTGGCGTCAATTCGCCGGGAATGGCGACCACATCCAGCACTTTAACGTCAAGAAAAATCGCAGGCGCCACCGCGTGCACCGGCCAGCGATAAGACTCAGTACATCGACTTCGCTCACCCTCATCACCGAGTTGTCACGACAATTCGCCGCTACATGATCCTGACAATTTTGACGTTCAGTCTTGTCGCCGCTGGATGCGGTTCGACGTCGCATTCGTCCAACCCGAAAAGTCCGTCAACGTTTCCCGAAATTGATTCAGCAATGGCGCTCAGGGTCGCCAGCGAACATCTCGATGGAGCTGGGTTACTCGTCGTCGCGAGTGGAACTGAGTACCGCAACACCTTCTACGGTTCCTACAACAGCGAAACAGTCATTCCGATTGCATCGGCTAGCAAATGGCTAACCACTGCGACAATGATGAGTCTCGTCGACGCCGGAAAGGTCTCACTCGACGATCCGGTTTCGAAATTCCTGCCGAATTTCACCGAACCAGTCCGGTCGGCAACGATCCGACAACTCCTTTCGCATACCGCTGGCATTGCTCAAGCGAACTGCATCTGGGAGCAGCAACTATCGCTCACCGACTGCATCGACGAAGTGGCAACACAGAAAGCAGCCTACCAACCTGGAACGAAATTTTCCTACGGCAATACCAGTTTCTCCGTTGCGGGACGAATCATCGAAGTCGTTACCGGCCAATCATTCGAGAAAGCATTTGAATCCCGTATCGCTCTTCCTCTCGAAATGAAACACACACGCTTCGATGGGAACTATTACCCCACCGAATCGAATCCCGTTCCTGCTGCTTCTGCTGAATCCACCCTCAATGATTACGGAAAATTTGTTGAAATGATCTTCAATAAAGGTTTGGCGAATGGCATTCGGGTCCTCTCCGAACATTCAGTGCTTGAGATGGAAACCGATTCAGTTGTTGGCATCAACACAAGCGCCGACTCTGCCATCCGGACCACCGGCATTCCAACCTACGGATTGGGAACCTGGCGAGATGTCGTCACCGCCAACGATGTGGGGATCATCACGAGTGGCAACGGAGCGTACGGCTTCTACCCATGGGTTGATCGATCTCGGAATGGTTTCGGAATCGTGTTCGTTTACGACCAGCGCGGATCTGAATTGGCGGTGCCCGAATCTCAGAGGGAACTCCACTGGGTGTGGACTGCCCTTGATGCTCTCGGAGTTCCGCGGTCATCGACTCCAACCACGATCTACGGCCGCTAGATCAAACTATCTAGGGCTTGATCGCTCGCTTCACTGGCCGATCCCAGCCGGGCTGCCCCGTGGACTTCGGGCTCGGCCATAGACCGGGGCCCATTTCAAGAATGCCGTGGTGTGAGCCGTATTCGCCCAGCAGATTCAGGTAGCGAGCAGCATCGAATGCCTCGGCGCCACGCACACCAGTTCCTACCCAACCACCGCTGGCAAGAAGTTCGATAGCGACCACGGGACAAATCGCCGTTTGCCACAGCACTGCTTGTGAACCCCAGTCGCGCATTGTCGTTTCATTATCGGCAACGTGATACAGGTACACCTCGCGATGGGCACCATCGAACGTTCCGCGCACCCAAGTACCCGCGCATGTCTTTCCGTGCATGAGGTGACCGAGTTCTGCTGGGTTCGGTAACAGCGCAGCGAGAACATCGCGCGGAGCGACTCTTGCATCGCCGACCTTGATCTTTTCTGTGGAATCGAGTCCGAGGTAGGCGAATGTCTTGAGCCAATCGATGAACTCTGCGCCCAAGCCGTACTTGAATGTGACTCGGCGACAATCAACTTCTCGTGGAACAAGGAGAACTTCCTCGTGTTCCACGTTGACGCATTCGATCGGACCAATTCCCGCGGGGAAGTTGAACACTTCAGGTTCACTAAAACATTCCGTCGTAAAGAATCCGCGGTCTTTTTCCCAAATGAGCGGCGGATTCAAACATTCTTCAATGGTTGTCCAGATCGAGAATGTCGGAGCGAAGTCGTATCCATCGATTGAAAGATTTGAACCGTCTCGAATTCCGATTTCATCAATCGTGTCAAAGAGATGATCTGCGGCGTAGCGGGCGAAGATGTCGGATAGCCCCGGTTCGACACCCATACCGACAATCGCTAGTAATCCTTTTTCTCGCCACGCCTCATCGGCCGCGAGCTGCGCTGCACCGAGCGGAATACCAACCTGGTTGTAGGGGTCGGTCGCGTGCGGCTCACTGAGGTTCATGGCCATATCGATGTAATTCGTACCGGCAGTGAAACAGGCATTGAAGATCGGTTCGTTCAGTCGCGGGTCGCAGGCGTTAACAACGATGTCGGCCTTTGTCTCTGTGATCAATGCGACGATGTCAGCTTCACTTCGAGCATCAATGGCTGCCGCCCGAAATCGCCCAGGGTCATCCAGCTCATCGATTGCACGTTGCGCGGAGTCAAACGAAATATCCGCGAGTGTGAATGTTGAAAAGAAGGGACGATCTTCAGCAATGGACGCCATTGATGCGCCAACACCGCCTGCTCCGATCACCAGGATGTTCATAACTACCCGTCTGAGGAACGCCTCGGGTACGAGGTCGTGGCCACCAGTCTGCCTCATTCATCGCCAGTCTCGGCGGCCAATAAGGCGGCTTTTCGCCTATTTGGGGGCCAGATTCACCTGCGGCGACTTCTCGTTGCCGGCTCCCCAAGGACCCGCAAGGGCCTGAGCCGCTCGGCCAATCCAAACGGTTGCACTGTCTGCTCCTGAATGTAAGCAGCTGCTTCCGAAGGGTCGTCGGTAACGAGCAGGAGGTCTAAGTCACTGCTCGAGATCATTCCAGACACGACCATTTCCTCAAGTTGCTCAACGAGGTCGCCCCAGTACTCCACCCCCATGAGCACCACAGGAAAATGTTCGATCTTTCCTGTTTGGATGAGTGTTAGGGCTTCGAACATTTCATCGCCGGTACCGAAACCACCTTGCATAACAACGAAGGCGTAGGAGTACTTCACCAGCATCACTTTTCGAATGAAAAAATGATCAAACGAAACTTCGAGATCGAGGTATGGATTTGACGACTGCTCGTTTGGTAACTCGATTGTGCAACCCACACTCATCGCGCCGACATCCTTTGCCCCGCGATTGGCTGCTTCCATAATTCCCGGCCCTCCCCCGCTCATGATCGTGAAACCAAGTTCACCGAGCAGGGCAGCGGTCGATCGAGCCATCACGTAGGCAGGTTCAGTTTCTGCAATTCGAGCAGATCCAAAAACCGTGACACAAGGCCCGACAAAATGAAGGCGCCGGAATCCATGGAGAAGTTCGCGGCCTACTCGGAAGATCGTTCCGAGTTCACGACGCCGAACCCGTGGACCGCGCAGGAAGCCGGTATCACCCTTCTTCGATGAGACCTGGGAACCTTTACTTGCCATCACAAGACAATCCTTCCGCCAGATGTCCAACCAACGACTGATCGTTCCGTTTACAGAGAACGGTCGATCACACGAACTGATAGTCGTCGGAGTTAACGCCGCGGGTCCACGCCCAATAGTCGGGAATTGGCCATGGCGAGAGGGTGTAGATCTTGCCGTCTTTGTTCTTGAAATGGGAGAACTTCACCGTTTCATGAGCCCACACCATCTGACCAATTTCTGATTCGTAGGTGGCGACGTACTTGTCATGAACTTCAACCTTTGGCTCCATTGCCCGTTTGCCAGTGGTCAGTAGTTCGTGAATCGCACTCATCACGTAATTCACCTGACATTCTGATTGGAAAATCAAGCTTGCGCCATGGGCCAGATTTGTTCCGGGACCGTAGAGACAAAAAAGGTTAGGAAAGTTCGGAATTGAGATTCCGAGATAAGCCGTGGGCTCTTCACCAAACTGTTCGCGAAGCGAGATTCCGTCGCGACCGATAATCGTCATCGGGAACAAATAATCGTTGTGACGAAAGCCTGTCGCATAAATAATGACGTCGGCCTCATGAATTTCGCCGTCTTCCGTTACAACTCCGTCGGCCGTGACACGTTCAATGCCGGTGCGAATGAGTTCGACATTCGGCTTCAAGAGGCACTTCAGCCACGACCCATTGTCCTGCAGCATGCGCTTGGCAGAGGGCGGGTAATGCGGCATGGATTTTTCGATCAGATCAGGGTGACCTTCAAGATGACTCGTGATCCATCCTTCAAAAACACTGCGCCGCTCAAAGCTTGCCTGACTGATCGATCTGCCTTCAGGGTCATGCCAGGTTGGATCGACTCGTGATCCCTCAATGCTGAGGCCTGACGCTGGATAGAACATCAGGAATCGAAACCATCGTGCGTAAAACGGAAGATGACGCATCGCCCACGCATCGCCCGAGGGGACCTCGCGGTGATAGTTCATATTCGGGAACATCCATTGCGCAGTGCGTTGGAAAATATCAAGATGCTCAACCTCATCGGCGATGGTCGGAGCGATTTGGAAACCACTTGCTCCCGCACCAACCTGAGCAACTCGTTTTCCAGCAAGATCAAGACCCTCTGGCCAACGCGCCGAGTGAAACGACGGCCCCTCAAAATCTTCCATGCCGGGGATGTCGGGCATTCGAGGGGCATTCAACGCGCCGGTTCCACTCACGATCACGTTTGCGATGATGACGTCGGTGGCACCATCGGGAGTGCGAACCTCAACTGACCATGTTGACGATTCCTCATTCCACACCGCTTTGACAACTTCGGTATTGAATCGACACTTTTCATCGACGTTGTACTTACGCATGACACGTTCGAAGTAGTCGCGAAGTTCCGGTTGCCGACAGAAGTATTCGCTCCAATGATCTGATGGCTCAAAGGAGTAACAGTAGAAGTGACTGCCGATATCGACGCGCGCACCTGGGTAGCGGTTATCGCGCCAAGTCCCACCGGGACCATCGGTCTTCTCGATAATCGTGTAGGGAATGCCGGCCTGGTCAAGACGAATCCCCGTCAACAGCCCCGACTCGCCACAACCAATCACGACAACATGGAACGCGTCGCGGATATTGGACGGGATTTCGTCTTTCCACGTGATCGCGCCGCTATCGGCACCATCAAAATGAAGATCATCGGCAAACATTCCGACGACAGCGGGATCCACAGGTGCAGCAGCCATGAAATCCATGAGTTCTTTCACGAGTTCTGGCGAAGGAACCGCTGGTTGAGGGCAACCCGCATCACGCCACTGTGCAATGACAGGGACTGCGAGCTTGCGAACCTCGGCCTGTTCCTCGACCGTCAATCCGCTCTCATAGTTATTCAGCATCGCGAAACGAGGACGCGTCTCTCCCCGGATCCAAGAATGATCGCCGGTCATATGCACCAACGAGCACATCAACGCCGGAATACAAACCTCTTCAAGCGCAGCGACGATGGCGGCATCGTCATCGAGAAACGGAATGCCAGCGTGAGGATTGCGGTCGGTCTCCATGGCGACACTCTCCCTCATCGGCGTGACCGACGCCACATTCAGTTGGGAGACTGGGAAGCCCCAGCACTCGACTTACTTCGCAGCGGTGGTCGGTGAACTCGACATACCTGACATCGTGCCCATCACCGTGGTGGTTGAACCCGATCCAGCAGTTGTCGTTGTCGTTGCCATCGTTGCCGGCGGAATTGAGCCAGTAATGGGGGTCTGATGCTTCTTCGAACTCGAGCAGCCAGCCACAACAGCAGCACTCAGGGCCAGGGCTGCGACGAACACCTTGATTCCACGTGAAGTCATGTCATGAGACTAGCGACCGGGACGCACCAGTCCGAACTCAGAACGTGACACGATCGACGGGTGCTGAGAATCGCAACTGTCAACGTCAATGGCCTCCGAGCCGCCACCCGTAAGGGCATGCACGACTGGCTGACCGAGAGCCATCCCGATGTCGTCACTCTCCAAGAAGTTCGGGCACCCGATGAGCTCGTCGCCGACCTGATGGGAGAGGGCTGGAACATCGTGCACGCGGAATGCTCGGTCAAAGGCCGAGCGGGTGTTGCAGTGGCCAGCCGACTTCCGATCACCGATTCCCGCAGCGGTGAACATTCCGTTTCCTTCGCCGACAAAGGCCGATGGATCGAAGCCGACATCAAAACCGGGAAGCGCAAGGTGTTCACGGTGATCTCGGCGTATGCCCACACCGGCGACGAAACATCCCCGGCGAAGATGAAAGAAAAGCTGGCCTGGTTCGACGCGGCCACCGAACGGCTCACTGAACTTCGCGCCGATGGTCGCCACGTTGTCTTTACTGGCGATCTCAATGTTGCCCATCGTGAAGCCGACCTCAAAAACTGGAAGGGCAACATCGGTTGCGCCGGTTTCTTACCCGCAGAACAGGCGTTTTTCGACAGTTGGTTCGATGAACTCGGTTGGGTCGATGTAGTTCGATCCTCCTATCCCGATGTTTCCGGCCCCTATTCGTGGTGGTCCTACCGCGGTAAAGCTTTCGATAACGACGCTGGCTGGCGGATCGACTATCAGATCGTCAACCCTCAACTCGCAAAGCTGGCAAGTAACGCTCGCGTCGATCGAGCGCCATCGTACGACACGCGCTGGAGTGATCATGCTCCTGTGGTCGTTGACTACGACATCTAAATCAAAACGACGTCTTGAGCGAGGGGCAAAATCGGTGCTGTCGATACGGCAGCTTGAACCTCGCCTAGTTCGAAACAGACTCTTCGGTGCGGTGATCTGAATTTTCGTACTCCGCTTCCGGCAAACGACTTTCACCCTCGATGTCGAGATTGGGGATGATTCGATCAAGGAATTTTGGAAGCCACCAGTTGGCGTTGCCCATGAGGCGCATTGAAGCCGGTACCAGCACCATTCGAATGATTGTTGCATCAACAAATACTGCAGTCGCCAGACCAAGCCCCATCATCTTGATGGTTGGTTCTCCGCCGAACACGAAACTAATAAACACCGAAATCATGATCAGCGCAGCCGACGTAATAACGCGAGCCGTCGCCGTAATTCCGACGATGACCGATTCGGTGTTGTCGCCCGAATGGTTGTACTCCTCACGGATGCGACTGAGAATGAAGACTTCATAGTCCATCGACAATCCAAAGAGGATTGCAAACATAAACATCGGGATGAAACTCACGATTGGCAACGATTGATACACACCAAAAAGTTCCGCCCCCCATCCCCACTGGAAGACGGCCACGATGACGCCATAGGCCGCGCCAATTGAGAGCAGATTCATGATTGCTGCTTTCAACGGAACGAGAATTGAGCGAAAGACAACCATCAGCAACAGAAACGAAAGCCCGACAACACAACCGATGAAAAGTGGGAGACGATCTGCAACACGGTTACTGAGATCAATGAATGTCGCAGTTTGCCCACCGACGTAGACCGTGCCGCCAGTTACGGCCACAGCATCCGGGAGAACCGACGACCGAAGCCGAGCAATAAGTTCACTGGTCTCCTTGTCCTGCGGGGCGCTCTTTGGAATGACCTGAATGACTGCCGCATTGCCATCGGGACCGACGGCTGCACGTGCGATTTCGGCTACATCTGGATCAGCGGTGAGCGCGGCACTTAGTTGCTTGACAACCTGCTCCGGAGGAAGCGTGGTTCCCTCAAGGTTGACAGCGAGCACAAACGGGCCATTGAAACCAGGCCCAAACCCTTCAGCGAGCAGGTCATAGCTGCGCCGCAACGTCGACGTTGTGGGACTTTGACTTGAATCTGTCTGACCGAGCCGCAAATCAAGTATCGGCGCAGCCAGAGTGAGCATGAAGGCAAGACCGACGAACAGATACACCACGGGATGACGCGAAACATGTTGGGCCCAACGCGCCCAACCGTGATATTCCCCATCGATATTTGTTATCGAACCTTCACTGACACGTTTTGTGCCTGGAAGACCAAATCGATCGATGTTGTGTCCGGCAAATCCCATGAGCGCAGGAAGGAGTGTCAGTGATGACGTCACCATCACTGCCACCACGATCGCTGCGCCTATTCCCATGAACGTGATCATCGGGATACCGGCAACAGCCAGACCACAAATCGCGATAACAACAGTTCCACCCGCAATGAGCACTGCTTGGCCTGCAGTAGCGATCGAACGGCCAGAGGCATCTTCCACCGTGAGGCCGCGATGAAGCCCGGCCCGATGTCGGGTGATGATGAAGAGGGCGTAATCGATGCCAACCCCGAGTCCAATCATTGACGCAAGCATCTCTGACGTTGACGGCATGTCGACAAACGCCGACAAACAGGTAATCGCTGCAATGCCAGCGCCCAAACCGAAGAGGGCGGTGCCAATCGGGAGGCCCATCGCGATAACTGATCCGAAGGCGAACAACAGAATCACCATTGCCGCGAGTAGGCCGATTCCTTCGGTTCCACCGAGGCTCGGCTGTTCCATAAGTTGCGGAAACTGACCACCGAACTCAACTTGAACACCAGCGGCTGTCGCGACTTCCGTCGTAGCAACGACCTCGTAATACACCGACCGAGGCAACGCGCGAACTTCATCATCGAATTGAACAGTTGCTAGAACAGTCGTGCCATCGCTAGAAACCCGCTTGACAAGAGCGGGAGCCGGTTGCACAACGTGGGGCACAGTGGCCATGGCTTCAAGGGACGCGGCAATCGCTGATGCAGCGGGTCCATCGGAAATGGTTCCGTTCGGAACGTGGAACACAACTTGCATCGATCCGCCCGCTTGGGACGGAAATGTTTCGAGGAGGAGATTTGTGGCTTTTTGTGAATCAACCCCTGGAATCTGAAGGCGATCCACGAACTGTCCGCCCGCAACTTGGCCAACGACAACAAGCGCAATGACCATTGCGACCCATGCAAACAAGACACGCCACCGTCGCCGAGTACAGACGCGACCAATTCGATACAGAACATTCGACATGCGGGGGGAGATCCTCTCGGGCACCTAGGCGGCGTCTCGACCGCTCAGACGATACCGGAGGGATACTTCATGACCACCCCCGGCGAACAGCGCTAGCTGGGGCTCGGGGCGACACGAACCACACCGGATGTTGTTCGCCTTCCATTTCCATCGTCATCAAACAGGTCCACTCGAATGCATCCTTCCGAAGGTGGACCGACAAAACGCGCTGAGCTCACAATTGGGGCAATGCGATTCTGCGCTAGAAAACGCACTTCCATCTCTGTGACGACGTACGGATGGCCTCCCCCAAGTATTTCGTCAGCGAGATCTTCAGCGGCTACCTCAATCAATCCGGCGACTACTGCTCCCTGCATAGCTCCAGCAGGATTCAGCAATTCCGTGTGCAGTTCCGCAGCAACTATTCCCCGCGAGCGATCTCGCGAGATGAAACCCGCCGCTGAACGAAGCGTCTCGTCAAGCGGCACCGAAGGCATGCGAGTCACCGCGGCATTCGCATCGAACGGGGGTTTCACCGGATCGCCATCACGACGGGAAACTTTGGCGAAGCTAATAAGGCTGCTCCCCCACTCAACCCCGTCGACCATAAGTGGCATTTCGCAAACTGCAGATCTCCCGCCATTGCGAAGAATCACCGCTCGCGTTTCAATCGACACCGGCGCACTAGCAAGAGGGAGACGTATCGAAAGATCTGATGTGAATGCCCAACAACTTGGGTCGGTATCGATCGTCATTCCGCCAACAACATCAATTAAGAACGCAACCGCTGCCATCGATGCTGCACCGCGGGACGCTATTGATCTCGGTGATGACAAGTGGCCAACCAATTGACCGTTGTCCAGAGTGAGAGACGTGCCGAGACGGCTCGGAATAGAGGAAATCGCATTGGGGATATCGGTCACGCAGCGACGATAATGCCCAATCGCAAGTGGGTTGCGCAGCCACTGTGCGATGAGGCGCCGTTCGTTGAGCAACCCGCCTTAGATGCGTTGATCCCTCACTGAGCCCGCAGGCCGGCTTGGAACATTCCATTTCGGACCATCGCCAGAACCTCTTCAGACGGAAGATCAAGACGTTCGATCGTGACCGCCCGGATCGATGCGGTGCAGGAAAAATCATGCGAGTAGTCACCGACGGGCGACCCCGCGTCAGTCCCAACGTCGAAGGTCTCACCGCTCATCGAAAAGACCAGTGGGACAGTCTTCTCCACACGCCCTTCTGCACTTCGAGTTCCATCAACGAGTAACGAGGCCTGTCCGCCAGCGCCAAAACCTCCGTCGTATGCGAACACCAGTTGCACGACATGTTCGCCCGGCCCAAGGGGCGAGGGACCAGTGATTACTGCATGCTCATGTCCGTACCAGTTGTAATGGAATACCGGAACTCCTTTGTCGTTGAGATAGAGCGACCAACCGGCCATGACTCCTCCCTGACACGCAATCACTCCGACGGCACCATCGGCGGGCACTTCAATTTGGGCGGTAATCGCAAACGAGCAGTTCTTGATGTTGATCACCGATGACTCCGGCATTCGCACATGTGCGGTGGTGTAGGTCATCGAAGAAACTCCGTCGAGAACATGTGGCACCGCAAAGTCCCCATTGCGGGGCGACCCTGGGTCGCGCATCGGGTAGACCCCGTAGAGACGCGCGTGTTCATCGAATACCTGCTGGAGTTCGGCAAGTTTCTCGGGTATCTCCTCAGCAAGGTCAACTGACTGCGAAAAATCCTCGGCGACGTTGTACAGCTCCCACACTTCCTGCGGTCCATCGAAGTCATAACCCGCAAGTCGGACCCACGGGAGTCGTCCGTGGAAACACGACGCCACCCAACCATCGTGATAGATCGCGCGATTGCCAAGAATTTCGAAATATTGCGAGCGTCGGGAACTGGGTGCGTCGGGATCGTCGAATGAATAGACCATCGACGTACCGTGAACTTCCATTTGCTCAATACCATTCACGGTCTTCGGAGGCTCAATGCCGGTGACCTCATAAATGGTCGGCGCAATGTCAATCAGATGATGAAACTGCTGGCGCAGTCCTCCAGTGTCACTGATTCGCTTCGGTAAAGAAATCGCAACTGCATTACGCGTGCCGCCGAAGTGCGATGCAACTTGCTTCATCCACTGGAATGGAGCGTCTAAAGCCCACGCCCAACCCACATTGAAGTGATTCTCGCAACGATCTGTTCCGAAGTCATCAATGTGATCAAGTAACCATTCCGGATCTTCCGGCACCCCATTTTGAAAACTTGGAGCACTCCACGCGCCGTGGATCGTTCCTTCAGCTGATGCACCGTTATCGCCAGTGATGTAGATCACCAACGTGTTATCCATCTCCCCCATGTCCTCAACGGCCTGAATCACTCGATGAATCTGTGCATCGGTATGAGCAAGGAATCCGGCAAACACTTCCATGAGCCGGCGCGCAACCGGCTTGTAACGATCCGGGTAGTCGTCCCATGACGGAATCTCCTCAGGACGATCAGTCAGTTTCGTACCTGCAGGAATCACTCCGAGTTCGAGTTGCCGTTCAAAGATGTGCAGCCGTAAAGCGTCCCAGCCCTCGTCGAACATGCCGGCAAAGCGGTCACTCCACTCCTTTGCAACCTGGTGAGGCGCATGCACCGCTGGAGTTGAGAAATAACAAAAGAACGGTCGACCGGGCGTTGAAACGTGTTGACGTTGCATCCACGTAATCGCTTGATCGGCCAAGTCTTCGGTGAGGTGGTAATCGTCACGACCGATATGCGGAGAGATCGGTGTGGTCTGGTCGTACACCGGTGGTTCGTACTGCGATGCTTCGGCCCCGAGGATCCCGTAGAAGCGATCAAAGCCCATTCCTGTAGGCCAGCGATCGAAAGGTCCGGACGGGCTCTGCTCCCAAGAAGGAGTGAGGTGCCACTTCCCGAAACAAGAAGTGCTGTAGCCCGACATGCGCAATACCTGCGCCACCGTGGCCGCTTCGGGAGGTATCGCGCTGTCATAACCCGGAAATGAATTCGCAATCTCAGTAATCCCGCCCATATGAACTGCGTGGTGATTGCGCCCTGTCAACAACGCAGCGCGAGAAGGCGAACATAACGCCGTGGTGTGAAACTGGTTGTAACGAAGACCGCGTTCAGCGATTGCATCCAGTCCAGGGGTTGGAATGGGACCACCGAACGTCCCAAAAGTTCCGAAGCCGACATCATCAAGCATGATCAATAAGACATTCGGTGCGTTCTCCGGCGCCGACGACGGCGAAAGACGCGAGGGCGTGGAGTCGCTGATGAGCCGTTGCACATTCCCAACAAACGGCGGCGTCGGACGCGGTAGCGAAGCGGTCACGAACGCAGTCCATCGACGTCGAAAATCCCAAGGACGTTTATCGCCAATGAGCGTTCGCCAACAATCACGATATTCCCATTTGTGATCGCATCGCTGAGAGCAAGCCGATTTGTCAGGACATCGGCCCATGTCTCAAGAGAACACTGAACGACGATCTGAGCATCGGTGCCGTCGGTTGGACACGCAATCGAATTACGAACGTGAAGGCCCGTGGAAACACCATCTCCGAAGTCCCAACCAAGTCGAACATTGACACCATGAGCGAGTTCAGGATCGACCAACACTCGGAGGATATGAACTGAGCGCTCAGGCGAAGAGCCGAGAATCTGTGCTCGAGAGAAGCGGTGCCGATACAGGCGACTGGTATCGATTGAGCCTTCAAGTGACAACGCTCTTGTCAGACACCAGATTCGAATATTCGCCGCCGAGGTGCGCTGCGCAACAGTCCGCAGACACTGCGCCAAACGGCGTCTGTCATCATCGTCTTCTGCGCTACGAACAAGCCAGGTCGAAAGTTCAAGCGCCCACCGAATGTCATCAGATTCCAACGCAGCATCGGCTTTTTCGCGAACTGTGGCCGGGCCGCCGAAGCCCTCGATGAGCCGACACGCTCTTTCAACCGTTGGCAGCGGGAAAAGATCGGCTTCATCACCATCGAACCAGCCGAAAAGACCAGTACGAATCTGACGGAAATGATGTTCGGCAACTCCATACCGTTCCGAGGTCAAGCTGTCATCGTCGGCTTCGGGCGGGAGTTGCACCTCAAGACCGATATCGGCCGACAACACTCCCCGATTCGAGAGACGAACGCTTTGGTCCCAGAGAAACTGAATCGAGTCGCGGTATTTGGTAACGCGATCGCTAATGAGTTCTCGTCCTGCAATTGGTGGACCGTGCGTGGCCACCAAGTGTTCCGCCCCGAGCGACAGAAGGTGATCGATTCCGTCGAGCAGGATTCGTGGATCGCGATATTCCTCACCGCGTATGGCAAAGACGTTGAATAGGACTGGCCACACCAAGTTGTTGACTGCGACCTTCAAGGTCGGGAACCAATAGGTGACGGAGTCGTCAGAATCTGACGGGGCATGCGTCACTTCGATCGGGAGCCCCGCGATATTCAGCGATGCACTTTCGCCAAATGTGTTCGTGGGCAGAACGAACACACTGGTGAACGGAAAATGCGAGGGGTTCCGATAGAAGTGACCCAATCCCACATTTACGCGTCCGTCAGGACCATCTTCGGGCAGGAACATCGCGAACTGTTCGGCAAGTCCCCGCCCATAGGCCGGCGCAATTTCCGACACTGCCCGCTCGCGGTTATAGGAAACCTTCTCATGGGCCCAGATGGGAATGTCGCGAGCGCCAGCATCTTCAAATACCGCTTCGGTTCCGCAGACGTAATGAAAGTGCGTATAGAGAACAGCCACAATCGGCCGACTGGTGACCTTGCGCAGTTCCACAATGGCCTCGCGCATTTCTTCGGTCGACTCGCCGGTGTCGATAGCAATGATTCCCTCGGGGCCTTCAATAAACGTTTGGTTGGAAAGTCCATTCCCGACGAAACACCACACGCCGCTGGTGACCTCATAAAAGCGACGGGCAATGATTTCAGATTGAGCCACGTGGTCACGATGGGCGATCTGCCCACTCGGAAGGGTCACGGTTTCAGATGAGTCTGGGGCAAAGGATCGGCTGCGACTAGTCACCGCGGCATCGTAGGTTGCCTTAGGACAGCGCTGTCGTCTGAACAGTGACAGGATGCGCCCATGTTCGATCTCACCGGAAAGACCGCCCTCGTCACTGGCTCTGGCCAAGGAGTTGGCCTCGGAATCGCCCGCACGCTCATCGATGCAGGCGCAATCGTCTACATCAATGACCTCGTTGCCGATCGCGCTATCGCCGCGGCCAACGAACTCGGCCCTAACGCCAGGCCGCTTCCATTCGACGTCGCAAACTTTGCCGATGTCGAAGCTGCGATCGCTGCTGCCGATCCAATCGACATTCTGGTGAACAATGCCGGTATCCCGCCGTCGATGCGCGCCGTGAAATTCCGTGACCTTCCTCGCGAGGAATGGGGCCCGTACGTCGACGTCAATCTCTACGGGGTCCTCAACTGCACCAAAGCCGTCATCGATGGAATGTGCGAGCGGAATTGGGGTCGCATCATCACTATTTCTTCTGGAGCAGGCACCCAGGGTTTGAACATCGGTGTTTCCATCTACGGCGCGGGCAAGGGCGCAGGTATTTCCTTCATGCGCCACATCGCGATGGAGAACGCTAGAGACGGCGTAACCGCCAACACACTCGCCCTCGGCCTCATGCAACGCGATGATCCCGAAATCAACGAAGAGCACCGAACCGTCACTGCGAAGATGGCAAAAACTGTTCCTGCAGGAAGACTCGGCACAGGAACCGACATCGGTTATGCCTGCGTCTACCTCGCTTCCGAAGAAGCCTCTTGGGTAACCGGACAAACCATCGCCATCAACGGCGGATCTGCGACCACCTGAAGCATTGCTGCCAAGCGTGTAGTCGACAAGCAAGCGCACACTCGGCCCTCGCGTCACTCCCCTGGCGTGTGCGTAAAACAGAAGAGGGCGCCGACCGAAGCCGACGCCCTCCAGAAACTCGTTTGTCTTGGCAGCCGTTACTTAATCGGATACCACTTGGCATCGACGGGCACCCAGCACTGAATATCAACGGGGCAGTTGTTGTAGGTGCCGTTGGCATTCTTTGCCGTACCGGTCGGGGCAGCAGTCAACTTGTCAGCATGGACATAGAGAGCCAGATATGACTTGCCTGGAGCCTGTGAACCCTTGCCATCGGAACCCAGCGCGTAGGGCAGGTCACCAAGGCTGCGAACGGCCTTCATGAAGCTCTCACGGGTCAGGTTCTTCCCGGCCTTTTCGAGGCCCTTCTTAATGACGTCTGCGAACATGCACTCGTTCGGCGGATAGTCAGAGCTGACCTTCATGCCGTCAGGAAGTGTTCGGGTTTCACCTGAAGGAACACCGGCGTAGGACTTTGCTCCTCCAAAATCGTTGACCATGAGTGCGTCGTAGGTAGCACGACACTGCTTTTCGAATTCAGTTTCAGGACGCAACTTTCCGTCAGACGTGGTTGAGTCGCCATCAGAGGTGAAGCAGACGCTCCCGACAGCTGATGCCTTAAGGCTCTTACCGCCGTAGGCCGAGCACATCGAAGAAGCAACGTCGAGAATTGAAAAGTTCCACTTGTTGCCAGCGACGTTGTCCCAGAACCCACCAGAAGCAGTGAACTGAAGGGCAACAACCACATCGGTCACATTCGCTGCCTTGAACGTGTTGACAGCAGCTGCCGATTCGGTGTTCTGAATACCCGGATCACCCTGTAGGGTATTGACCTGAGCAACAGTGACCTTGTTGCCGTTTGCTTCAAGCGCGGCCTTTGCGGTTGCGGTCGCAGCAATGTGCTCTGGTCCGTTACCCGCCAAGATTCCAACAACCGCAGTCTTGGTAATTCGACCTGAATCGATTGCTGCCTTGATGCCGGCTGCAGCGTTGGTTTCCACTGGAGCCTTTGTCGATGTCAACCATCCGGTGGCATGAGCCAATTGCGGCGCCACGTCGCCGAAGAAGGACGGAACCCCCGCGGCGACAATGCACTCGATGTATTTCGCGCCAAGACCATTGGCGTTGATGAACGCAAACAACTCGTTGTTGATGGTGGCGTCGTCGCATACTTTCTGGCCGGTTGCGGGCTTGACCGGATCCCATGTCAACACGACGCCTTCGACCTTGCGGCCATTAATGCCGCCAGCGGCATTCCACGCATCGAAGTATGAGGTGAGGCGCTTTGAAAGGTTTTGGGTTGTCAACGCCGGGGCAAGAGCCATACCGGCGGCACGAAGTCCATCGAGATCGGAAACCGCGACACCGATCTTGATCGTGGTGTCAGTGACGCCGGTGGTGTTACCGCCGCCCGATGATTCGCCGTCGCTACTCGAGCTGCATGCAGCGGCTCCTACTGTGAGCAACATCACACACGCAATGGCCCCCAACATTCGCACTGTCGACGATCGTCTCATTAACGCCCCTTGTCTTGAATCCCGATTGACCCCGGTTGAGGTCGGCCCCTGCTAGCCCATTCATCACGAATGGAACGACTGGTCGTCAGCCGCAGGGGTGTCATAAGTCACAGTATCGTGAGAGATGCCAATCTGCAACGACGTTCTAGAAATCTCTCGAACTCTGTCACCGCCTATAAATCACGAAGGAAACCCAAATGCCGGTCGATCCTGAAGCGCAACCCGACACAAGTCAGCTGCGACTCCAGATTCATCTCGCCGCCAGAGGCGGTTGTCGAGAAGCGTTGTCTGCCCGAGTGCGCGATCTTTCCCTCGCAGCCACCCTCGACGACAACGTCTCGATCACCTTGTTGACCGAGGTCGAGGACGACCCCTTCCCCGCAGCAAATCCGTTGTGTCGCCCCTTTGATGTCGTGCTTGAGGTCGAAACTGACTCGATCTCGGGCCTCGACTCATTTCTTGATGCGATGCAAGATTTCGGCGACCGAGTGGCTGATCTTTCCCACCTTGATCTTTCGGCAGCACTAGTTGGCGCCCCGCAGAAACTCATCCAGAGCACTCCCCCGCCGTTGCGCTACCTCTACCTGATGCGCCGCAAAGCTCACACAACACATGCCGCGTACATCGACTACTACTTCCACAATCATTCGAACTTTGGCTTCATCACCCCAAATATTTCTGGGTATACCCAGTTTCATGTGGATGCAGCAGCATCCTCCGATGTGGCTAAACGCCTGGGCGTAGGAACGACCGTCGTTGACAGTGTGAGTGAACTTTCGATTGAGTCTCTCGATGCGTTCTTCGAGGGAATCGGCGGTGGCCGACTCGGCACCGAAGCCGCTGAAGACGAAGCGCGTTTTGTCGACCGCGACAATTCCGTTTCGTTTCTCTGCACTACTGAGACGATCGTTCCGTGAGCACGACGGAATTCACTTCGAACTATGGGCCGTGGGCTGTTGTCGCTGGTGCTTCAGAAGGAATCGGAGAATCATTTTCGCGACAGATCGCTGCTGCTGGAATCAATCTCGTACTCGTCGCACGGCGACCCGACCCTCTGACAGCGCTTGCCACCTCGTTGGAGTCTGAGTTCCATATCCAGACACGTCCAATAGCCCTTGATCTCACCGACGACGAGATGTGCGACCGGCTCGCCGACGCGACCTCCGACATCGAAGTCGGACTAGTTGTCTATAACGCCGGCGCAACACACGGCGCAGTGCGTTTCCATGATGAACCAGTCGAGAAATCTCTCGGCCTTGTCCGACTCAATTGCACGGGACCCGTGCAACTCACTCACCATTTCGGCGGCCTGATGCGTGAGCGCGGACGAGGCGGCATCATCCTCCTCTCGTCGGTCTCCTCCGTTTCCGGTTCGGCGCGAACCGCTACCTATTCCGCCACAAAGGCATTCGACGTGAACCTTGCCGAAGGCCTCTGGGCCGAACTCAAACCACTGGGAGTCGATGTCCTCGCTCTCGTCGCTGGAGCCACTCACACGCCGGCGATGGAACGCAGTGGTGCGCTAATTGGCAGTGCCGAATTTCCGGGCATGGATCCGAACGATGTCGCACGCGAAGGACTCGCCAATCTCGCCAACGGACCAACTTGGGTGGCCGGCGAACAAAATCGGGCGACCTACGACATGTTGCGAGCGTTACCCAGAAAAGACGCGGTCGGATTTATGAGCGCAGGCGCCCGCACCATTTACGGACTCCCCGATGAACCGTAACCAGAGAAAATCACCAACTGATCGGACTGATTGAACCAATGAACAATGACGGTCTTGCATCGCAGGCTTGGGAAGATTTTGCGCAAGCGCTTGACCACCTCGGGAAAGAACTCGCATCTGAGCCATTTCCTGTTGGGACACGTGAAACCGCCGAGGGCTACTGATACCTCGCTCGCCTCACGACATTCGCCCTGCAATGGGCCTTGGAATTCAGCGACCCTGATTTCCCTTCGTTCTATCGATACGACGATGACGTCACGAAGTCGGGTGGCCCAAACGTCGATAATCGCTATCTGCGAGCAACCGTTCGCGGCACCGACACCTACCGGATCACGGGCAACGGCACCAACACCCACGGATTCCTTTTCTCGCTTCATCAAGGTGACATGCAACTCGGAGAGTTCGGCGTGTATGGCGAGTTTTGGCACGACCAACTCGTCACCGATGAGGACGGAAACTTCGAACTCATCCTGAGTCCAACCAATACAACGAACGCCGCGAACTGGATGGCACTCGACCCGAACGCCCG
>JASJMB010000012.1:0-19608 GCA_037620085.1 Acidimicrobiales bacterium
CATATCGACGGGAAGGTTTGGCACCTCGATGTCGGCTCATCGCATCCTGGGGCTGAAGCAGGTCCCAAGGGTTGGGCTGTTCGCCCATTAAAGCGGTACGCGAGCTGGGTTTAGAACGTCGTGAGACAGTTCGGTCCCTATCCTCTGCAGCCGGAGGAGATTTGAGGAAGGCTATCCCTAGTACGAGAGGACCGGGATGGACGTAGCTCTCGTGTGCCAGTTGTCCTGCCAAGGGCATGGCTGGTTAGCGACCTACGGAAGGGATAACCGCTGAAAGCATCTAAGTGGGAAACCCGTTCCAAGATTAGATCTCCCACAGAGTCAATCTGGTAAGGCCCGTGGAAGACCACCACGTTGATAGGCCGGAGGTGTAAGTGCGGTAACGCATTCAGCCGACCGGTACTAATCGGCCGAGGGCTTGGATCGACACAGATGTTCGTGCTCGCTATGGAGTTCTGAAGGGGCCGCGACAGGTCCGACCTTTGGTCGGTTCTGGCGCACCCTTTTGACAAAGGTTTCGGTGGCTATGGCGGCGGGGTCACACCCGTTCCCATTCCGAACACGGAAGTTAAGCCCGCCAGCGCCGATGGTACTTGGGAGTAGACTCCCTGGGAGAGTAGGACGCCGCCGAATTTCTAAAGAAAGAAGAGGGCCCCTTCGGGGGTCCTTTTCTCGTTTTGCTTCCGTCAATTTTCTGAACCTTTGTGCGCCTCGATTTCGAGGTTTTCAAGGTCGGTGTCCTGTGCCGGTAGGTTGGTCCTATGGCCAGTCCCCCTTCCTCCGGTTCGTCGCGCTCGGGCAAGTCAAGTAGCCCTCGGGGAGGATCCCGGCCCGCCCCCAAGGGAGGAGCTCCGAAAGGGGCGCCGAGAGGCAGTTCGAAGGGCGGTTCTAGCGGGGGCGCCAAGGGTGGATCCGGGTCGAAACCGTCAGGATCCTCGGGTCGATCCGGTTCCTCAAGTCGATCGGGATCCTCCGACCGCTCGAGTACCGGCCGCCCCAGCCGTAGTGCGCCGAGTTCGGATCGTTCCCGTTCCGGTGGCGCGCCAAGCGGTCGGGCTCGCAGCGGTGGCGACGACCGTGCTACCCGGCGGTCAACGACCGAAGACGGATGGGCAGAAGGTCCACCGCTCGAAACGCCCCGTACTTGGGGCGGTGTGGCACGTCGTGGAGCAGGAGCGGCCACGGGTCGCCGTGTCGTAGGTGCATCACGCGCCTGGCGCGATGCAGTCGAAGCAGCGACACCCCAGCGCCGACCCGACGCAGTGCGAAGAGCGGGCCCTGGTTCGATTCCCGACGAAGCAACCGATGCCGAACGCCGCGCAGCCAACGATGCGCGTGCCGCGGAAGATGATGCGCTGATCATCGATGTGCGCGACGAAACTTCGGGTGCATCCACTCGAAGATCATCTCGTCGACGAGACCCAGCACCTATAGATCTGGCCGGCGAGGTTCGCGAACAATTGAGTCGCGCCGTCGGGAACGCTCGTACCGAACGCGTTGAAAAGCGCTTGACCGAAGCAGCTGAACATTTCGAAGCCGATCGCTTTGGCGATGCCGCCCGCATTCTCAAGAAACTCGTTGACGAGGCGCCGACCGTGGCGGCGGTCCACGAGTTATACGGACTCACGCTGTATCGGAAAGAGAACTGGAAGCCAGCAGCGCGTGAACTCGAGGCGTTTCGGTTATTGAGCAATTCAACCGATCAGCACCCAGTGCTGGCCGATTGCTATCGGGCGATGCGTCAGTGGACGCAGGTCGCAGAACTTTGGAATGAACTTCGAGAAGCGTCACCGAGCGCCGAACTGGTAACAGAAGGCCGAATCGTCATGGCGGGCTCGTTTGCTGACCGCGATGATCTTGCCGCGGCAATCTCGCTCCTCGAACAAGGCTTCAACTTCCCCAAGCGCCCCATGCCCCATCATTTACGCCGCGGCTATGCGCTGGCCGATCTTTATGAGCGCAGTGGCGACCTCCCGAAGGCCCGAACAATGTTCGAACGTGTGGAAGCCGTCGATCCCGATTTCGCTGATATTCGACGTCGAGTTCGTGCGCTTCGGTGAACTGTCTCACCTGAGATCTACGGTCTGAAGCACTTCCCCAACGTCCACCGATCGGTGTCACCGGTCGCAACTTTGGGAGGTCACATGGCCACTTCTGTTACTCGAGGCAACGCCTCAATCGCTCCGGCATCTGCTACTTCACAACTCGTTCCCTGCGGAACCAACCTTGTTGTTCTCCGTGGTGTTCTGCGCCGCGATCCCGAGTATCGCACTCTGCCTTCAGGTGACGAACTGCTCTCGTTTGATCTCACCGTCAGAGAAGAGGATCTTCCGGCTGAAACCGTGCCAGTCGTGTGGCTCAATCCTGCCGTCTCGGCGGCGAGATTGGCCGAAAGCGACGACGTGGTGGTGATCGGTCGGGTTCGGAGGCGATTCTTCCGAACAGGGGGCTCTACTGCTAGTCGAACTGAAGTTCTTGCCGAGAAAGTTCTCAGTGCCCGATCCTTCGCCCGAATCCGCACTGCGCTCGAGCCTCGTGTTGCAGGACTCAACCTCGACTGAGGCGCTGAGTCGTTGGGCCTGACTGGCCTAGTCTCTCAGGCAACAGACAGATCGATGTGCCTCGGCACATCACGGATTTGGTGGGCCCGGGCGCACCAGGTGATCGAGGAGAGGCATGACCGATATCAAAGGACTACTCGGCGACGAAGCCGAAGAGTTACTGAGCTTCACGTGTAAGGGCATCACCGCCGATCAGTTGAACAAGCCGGGTGGCGACATCGTCGAGCGCGTCTACATGCAGTCCGATCGCTCACCACAGGTTCTGCGCAACCTTCAGTCGATGTTCGGTCACGGCCGACTTGGCGATACTGGTTATGTCTCGATCCTCCCCGTCGATCAAGGGATCGAACATTCCGGAGCGGCGTCATTTGCTCCGAACCCGATCTACTTCGATCCCGAAAACATCATCAAGCTTGCGATCGAAGGTGGATGCAACGCCGTTGCCACCACCTACGGCGTCCTTGGCACCATGTCGCGAAAGTACGCACACAAAATCCCGTTCATTGTGAAAATGAACCACAACGAACTGATGACCTATCCCAACGAGTTCGATCAGATCATGTTCGGCACTGTGGAAGAGGCCTACGAACTCGGCGCCGCTGGCGTCGGTGCGACCATCTATTTCGGTTCACCCGAATCGCACCACCAGATCATCGAAGTGGCCGAGGCATTCCATCGTGCCCACCAACTTGGGATGTTCACGGTGCTGTGGTGCTACTTGCGCAACAACGCGTTCAAAGTCGACGGCGTCGATTACCACGATGCAGCCGATTTAACCGCGCAGGCCAATCATCTCGGCGTCACGATCGAGGCAGACATCATCAAGCAGAAGCTTCCGACCAAGAACGGCGGCTACAACGCTCTCGAAGGCTTCGGGAAGACGTCGAAACTCGTCTACAGCGATCTCGTCTCCGAGCATCCAATCGACTACACCCGTTGGCAGGTCGCGAATTGCTACATGGGCCGAATCGGTCTCATTAATTCTGGCGGCGAATCGAAGGGTTCTTCCGATCTTGCCGATGCGGTCCGCACTGCCGTTATCAATAAGCGTGGCGGTGGCACAGGGCTCATCTCCGGTCGAAAGGCCTTCCAACGTCCGATGGCTGAAGGTGTTGCACTCCTGAATGCGATTCAAGACGTCTACCTAGATACGTCAATCACCATTGCGTGAGTAATGCTCTGGACAATCAGCAAGAAACGGGCCGGCCTTGAGGTCGGCCCGTTTGCGTTGTTCGCTATTTCGTGCTGGTCCCGAACTGAGAAATCTCAGTCGATGGAACGGAAGACCACGCCTGTTCGAGGCTTCGGCGCGAAGAAGGTTGATTTCGGGGGCATCTTTTCGCCGCCCTCGGCAATCTCGATGATCTGATCGACGCGGACCGGTCGCAACAACACCCCTGCTTGTGCTGCCCCTGAGCGGACCGCTGCGTGAATGTGATCGACGCCATGCTGATAGACGAGCGAATGGTCAGGAAGAGCGGTGAGAGCCAAATCGAGACGGCTTGAGTCAAGGTCGCGTGTCGCGGCGATGGTGTTCGGCCGAGGACGTAGAAGCCAGGTTCCTTCGCTCGTTACGAGTGCAAGACCGCCTAGTTCTTGTAACTCACGAATTGTCGGTTGGCCGGAACCTGGAAATGGTTCACTTTCGAAAAAGGGATCGAAGGCGGCGACGAGATCAACCTCGTCGGGTAGATCAGAGATCAGTCGGTGAATCGGAGCAACATTGAGTTCGTCTTCGACCAACTCGACAACGAAGGTCATGACCGCATTGGCTGCGCCGCCGTCGCCGTCGGAGGTTCGACGTTCATCGCGATAGGCGAGAGAAGTTTCGTAACGATGATGGCCATCGGCGATCACAATCGGCGCTGAGCTAATGGCCGACCGAATCGCGTTGATACGAACCTCATCGGTGATTCGCCAGACCGTATGAGTGACGCCGTCGGCCTCGAATCGGCACAGTGGCGCATCGGTGGTGTCAAGAAGTGCGGTGAGGCCAGTGGCCGGGGAAAGCCCCCAAACCGCGGACAGGTTCGAACGTGTGGAGCGCAGGAGGTCAAGGCGATCGCTCTTGGCCTTTGGGGTCGTGAACTCGTGGGGAAGAATGTCGCCTTCTCCCGGTCTAGTGAGCTCCATTGCTCCGATGACGCCGGTGGTGCGGCGAATGATGCCGTTCTCGTCGGGAGCCTCCATGCGATACACGGTGAACGAGGGCTCGGAGTCGTCAACGAAGGTTCCCTCGGTGCGCCAGCGATTGAACAGTTGCGCGGCATCACCGTAGGGGTCGTCACCATCGACCGGAAGATCGATCCGCACCACGTTCGCGGGAGCGCTGGCGATGAGGGCCACACGATCGCTGGGGCTGATCACGTCATAGGGAGGAGCTGTTATTAGCGCAGGGTCGAGCGAAGTGGTGTCGTAACGAATACCAATGAATGGTTCAAAGCGTGGCACCGTGTAGTCCTATCAGACTCACGGTGTAGCCCAGCGCGAACGAAATCGGCGGTCGTCACGATTGTGGTGAAGGGGTGGGAGACTCTCGCTATGGCATGGGCCCTTGATCTCGATGGCGTGGTGTGGCTCGAAGACGAGCCCATCGCCGGTGCGAGCGAAGCGATTGCACAATTGCGCGCGGCCGGAGAACACGTGGGGTTCGTCACGAATTTTTCCTTTGGTCGACGCGATGACATTGCCGCGAAACTTGAACGACATGGAATTGATGCCTCCGATGGAGTGATCACTTCTGCCATGGCCGCCGCTGCACTCGTGGCGCCCGGCTCGCGAGCACTCGTCTGTGCCGGCCCCGGCGTTGTCGATGAACTCCAGCGTCGAAATGTCGAGGTCATCGATGCCAGCGATCCTGGGGCGCGTGGCGCATCGGTCGATGTCGTGGTGGTCGGCTATCACCCCACCTTCGACTATCAGCGAATGACCGCAGCGTCAGTCGCTGTCCGAGCAGGTGCCCGTCTGCTCGGCACCAACGACGACGCCACCTATCCCACGAAGAGTGGCCCCGTGCCCGGCGGAGGTGCGTTGTTGGCCTCGATTGCGGTTGCCTCTGGGGTCACACCCGAGATCGCGGGAAAGCCGCATCAACCCATCGCCGACATCGTTCATGACCTACTCGGGCCGACGGGGCTCATGGTGGGCGACCGTCCCGATACCGACGGTCTCTTTGCCCTAACGCTTGGCTGGAAGTTTGCACTTGTTCTCACGGGCGTTACCGCTGGTTCAGACCTGCCTGTCACGCCCGAGCCCGACATGATCGCCGAGTCATTGCAGGTCTTGGTCTCTGAGGCCCTGTCGGATCGCGAACGCGGTCGGTAGCGTCGAAGTCATGGGGGCACGCCGACGTCTCGATTCAGAACTTGTGCGACGAGGCCTCGCTCCTTCACGAGAACAGGCGCAAGCTGCGATTGCTGCTGGTCGCGTGACCGTCGGGGGCGCTCCGGCCACGAAAGCATCGCGAATGGTCGACGCCGCGGAACCGGTCATTGTTCATGGGCCTCCGCCGAAATACGTGAGTCGGGCGGGAGCCAAGCTCGAAGGCGCGATCGAACAGTTTGGGCTTCACGCGATCGTCGACGGTGCACGAGTGCTTGATGCCGGAGCTTCCACCGGAGGGTTCACTGATTGTGTTCTCAACTACGGGGCTCGCGAGGTTGTCGCTGTCGACGTTGGGCATAACCAACTCCACGAGCGTCTGGGTGCCGATCCGAGAGTGCGATCAATCGAGCGCACGAATCTCCGCACCGCCGACCCAGCGCTACTCGGCGAGCCAGTCGACGTTGTGGTGGGCGATTTGTCCTTCATTTCTCTGGCGTTAGTCCTCGACACGCTTGCGGCGGCCTCGGTGCCAGGGGCGGTCTATGTCTTGCTCGTGAAGCCTCAGTTCGAGGCCGGTCGCACCGAAGTGAGCAAGGGGAAAGGCATTATCGATAACCCGGCAATCTGGTTCCGGGTGCTTTCCGAAGTATCGGGTGCACTCTTGGAGAGGAATGCGGCCATCATGGGGGTCATGGTTTCGCCCATTACCGGTTCCGATGGCAACGTCGAATTCATCCTCTTCGGTCGGTTCGCCGGATCGGCAGACGCTGTTGCCGGTCACGTCATGATCGAAACCGAAGCTTTGGGCGAAGCATTCCACACTGTCACCGGTTGGCGAGAGCCTTCGGAATTTGGCGACGGAGGGGTCTGAAGATGGCGTCATTCGCGTTTGTTCTTCATCCGGACCGAGCCGAAGCAGCTGTTGTTGCGCTTGACACCATCGACTGGCTCGTCGCTGCCGGCCATCAGGTTGTCCTTCCGGAACTCGATGCCGCTCGTCTTGGTCGCGCTGAACTTGGTGTGAGCGAGGCAGGGTTAGGCGCAGGACTCGACCTTGCTGTCAGCCTCGGCGGCGACGGAACGATGTTGCGAACCGTTGCGCTAGTGGCGCGGCACGAAGTTCCGGTGCTGGGTGTCAATCTCGGCACACTCGGTTACCTCACCGATATCGAACCCGATGGACTTCGCTCAGCTCTTGAGCGCGTGCTCGCCAGCAAACATCTCATTGAAAAACGAATGCTGCTCGAAATCGATATTGAAGCACCTTCTGGGGCCACCTCGGAGCGCAACGTTCTTGCTCTCAATGAAGCGGTCCTCGAAAAAACTGGTTCGGGTCACACGATTCGCCTTGACGTTGCCCTCGACGGCACGTTCTTCACGCCCTATGCCGCAGACGGACTCATTGTTGCGACCGCCACGGGGTCCACGGCCTATGCCTTCTCGGCTCGCGGCCCCATCGTGGAACCAACACATCGGGCTCTGTTACTCACGCCAGTCTCTCCGCACATGTTGTTTGATCGCACCTTGATCCTCGATGACGATTCCGATATCTCTCTGACCGTCGCCGGTAACCGCGGAGCGGCGCTTGTGGTCGACGGTCGCCATCTCGGCGAGTTGCAACCAGGAGACGTCATTCGTTGTCGTGCTTCCGAACATGTCGCTCGTCTTGTGTTGTCCGGTCCTCGCGATTTTCACTCCATCCTCAAGGCCAAGTTCGGTCTGTCCGATCGATAGGCGAGTGGAATCTCAATGCTGAGTGAACTGCGGGTCTGCAATCTCGGTGTGATTGAGGAACTCTCGCTTGTACTCGCGCCCGGAATGACTGCAGTCACTGGTGAGACTGGTGCGGGCAAAACGTTGGTCGTGACTGCCATCGAGTTGTTGGTTGGCGGCAAGGCCGAAGGATCGATGGTTCGACCCGGAGCCGAGGAAGCAGTTGTCGAAGGGCGTTTTGATCTCGGCGATCGGGAATGCATCATTCGCAGAGTTGTGCCGGCAAAGGGCCGATCGCGGGCGTACATCGATGGAAATCTGGCCACAATCGCGGAACTTTCGGAGGTCGGCGCGGGGTTGGTCGACCTCCATGGTCAACATGACCATCAATCACTTTTGACTGCGGCGGTACAGCGTCAGTCGCTCGACCGTTTTGGTTCGGTTGATCTGGGCCCGCTTCGAGATGCACGTCTTGCTGTGCGCGCACTCGACGAACGACGTGCTGCGCTCGGTGGCGATCCACGCGATCGTGCACGCGAAATCGACCTCCTTCGGTTTCAAGTCGAGGAACTCATTACTTCGAGCCTCGACGACCCCGAGGAAGACGAGCGCCTTCGCTCCGAAGCAGAACTACTTGCCGATGCGGGTGGATATCGAGAAGCCGCCTCGGCAGCACTTGATGCCCTGAGTGCCGATGGGGGAGCGAGTGATTCTGTTGGGAAGGCTGTGGCCTCTCTCGGCGATCGTGAACTTTTTGCCCCGCTCGTTTCCCGACTACGCGAGGTCCAAGCCGAACTCGAAGATCTGTCACGCGAAGCGCGGACATCGTCAGAACAGGTCGAGAGCGATCCGGAGCGCCTTGCAGCCATTGGCGATCGTCGAAAGGTCCTTCAAGACCTCCGTCGCAAGTATGGAGAGTCCTTGATCGAGGTCATGGCATGGAGAGACGAGGCCGCGTCGAGATTGGCTGAACTCGAAGGTCATGACGAGATGGCTGCTGCCCTCGACGCTGACTACGCCAAATCCCTTGCTGTTCTTGAGAACGCTGAAGCCGCGGTTGCTGCAGCACGCTTGGCCGCCGCACCAGCGCTAGGAGCTGCCGTTGTTTCCCACCTTCCAGATCTGGCGTTGGCGAAGGCCCGTCTCGAGGTCGAGGTTTCCGGTCGGGCGGGACGCGAGGTTTCGTTTCGCTTCGCGGCGAATCCAGGGATGGACTTGCAACCGCTTTCAAAGGTCGCTTCCGGTGGGGAATTGGCTCGGGCCATGTTGGCGTTACGCCTTGTATTGACCGAAGGTCCTCCGGTTCTGGTCTTTGACGAGGTCGATGCCGGCATTGGCGGTGCTGCTGCCGTCGCGGTGGGACGGTCGTTGGCAGCCATCGGCGCAGGTCATCAGGTTCTCGTCGTTACGCACTTGGCGCAGGTCGCAAGTTGGGCCGATTCGCATGTCGTGGTCGACAAAGTCGTTGCCCGATCGACAACAACGACAACAATTGCCACTGTCATCGACGAAGATCGGATCACCGAACTCGCCCGGATGCTTTCCGGTACCCCGGAATCTTCGACCGCTCGACAGCACGCTCGCGAACTACTCGACAGCGCAAAAGCCTAAGTCGACGCTTCGCTGCGGTCTGACGTCACGTCGTCATCCGCGACGGGTAGGTCAGAACGAGGCTACGATGCAATCCCGACGTGTTCATTACCGCCGGGAGGCCCCTCCGATGACTAAGCACATCTTCGTTACCGGGGGTGTGGCCTCGTCACTTGGCAAGGGCATCACAGCATCATCGTTGGGACGTTTGCTGAAGAGTCGAGGTTTGCGCGTCACCATGCAGAAGTTGGATCCGTACCTCAACGTTGATCCGGGCACGATGAATCCGTTCGAGCACGGAGAGGTGTTCGTCACCGACGATGGCGGCGAAACCGATCTTGACCTAGGCCATTACGAGCGCTTTATCGACGAGCCATTGAGCCGCGACTCGAATGCAACAACCGGGTCCATTTATTCCGCAGTAATTGCCGCTGAGCGACGTGGCGATTACTTAGGTAAGACCGTGCAGGTCATTCCGCACATCACCGACGAAATCAAGCGTCGGATCACGCGATTAGCTGTCGACTCGGTCGATGTTGTGATTACAGAAATTGGCGGCACTGTCGGCGATATCGAAATCCTCCCTTTCCTCGAGGCGATCCGACAGTTCCGTCTCGATGTAGGTCGCGAGAACGTTTGTTATGTACACGTGACGCTCGTGCCGTTCATCGGTCCGTCGGGCGAGCAAAAAACGAAACCTACGCAACATTCGGTAACTGAACTTCGGAGCCGTGGCATCCAGCCCGACATCATCGTTTGTCGAAGCGAAGGCCCCCTTGCTCCGGATTTGAAACGAAAGATTTCAAACCTTTGCGACGTTCCCGTTGAAGCCGTAGTGAACGCAGCCGATGCTCGAAACCTCTATGAGGTTCCGCTCATTATGCATGACGAAGGTCTCGACGACTACGTCTGCAAGATGTTTGGTTTTTCCGACACCGACATCGATCTTTCCGAGTGGGAGATACTCGTTGATCGGGTCGAAAATTCAACGATCCCTGTTCGTATCGGAATTATCGGAAAGTACGTCGCCCTGCCCGATGCGTATCTCTCCGTCGTTGAATCGCTGAAGCACGGCGGCTTCTTCCATGCGGCCGATGTTTCAGTTGAATGGGTGCAGGCCGAGGGCGTCGAGGCAATGACTGCCGATGGTCGACTCGGCGAACTCGATGGAATTGTGATCCCTGGTGGATTCGGCGAACGCGGCGTCGAAGGCAAGATCGCTGCCGCCCAATATGCGCGTGAAAACGATCTTCCCTGTCTTGGCCTTTGTCTCGGCATGCAGGTCATGACGATCGAGTTCGCTCGTCATGTTTTGAACATGACTGGCGCCCACTCAAGCGAATTCGACCCAAAGACTGCATTTCCGGTGATTGACCTTATGGAGACACAACGCGATGTCACCGACATGGGCGGCACGATGCGTCTTGGCGCTTACATCGCGCAGCTGCAACCAGGCTCAAGGGTCGCAGAGATCTATGAATCCGAGGTTGTCTCTGAACGTCATCGGCATCGTTACGAATTCAATGCAAAGTTCCGCAGTCGTTTCGACGAATCAGATTTTGTGTGTTCCGGAACCTCTCCCGATGGCCGACTCGTGGAATTCATCGAACTGAAGAACCATCCATTCTGGATCGGTACGCAGGCTCATCCTGAGTTCAAAAGTCGCCCCGAGCGACCTGCCCCGTTGTTCCGAGAATTTGTCGGCACGGCGTTGGCTCACTCCAAGGGTAGAAATCCACACCTTCCCGACCTCGACCTCGACATCGAATCGTCATCGCTGTCGGCGTGAGCGATCAGTTCCGAAGAGTCGACGAAGTCGTACTCCACCACGGATACATCTTCGATCTTGTTCGAGCAGAGTTTCTCTCTCCGGAAGGTGAGACGTTCTCGAGGGACATCGTTCGCCACCCTGGTGCGGTGTCGGTCGTTCCCATCGACAGCGATGGTCGGGTCATCATGGTTCGCCAGTTCCGACCAGCCCTTGATCGCTACATTCTCGAGATTCCAGCGGGCAAACGAGATGTTCTCAATGAGCCACCAGAACTCACTGCCCAAAGAGAGTTGGGTGAGGAAGTCGGGAAGCGTGCGAACTCGTTGGAACTGCTCGGAACATTTGCGAACGCACCCGGTTTTAGCGACGAACTTTCTTGGGTGTATCTCGCCCGTGAACTCGTCGAGGTTCCGCGTGATGTGCAAGGTGTCGAAGAGTCGCATATGCGAATCGAGCGGTTCACCTTCGACGATGCCTTTGCAATGATTGCCGACGGAACGCTGATCGATACAAAGACCATTGTCGGTCTGTACTTGGCTGCGCCGAAGGTGGGCGGTGGCTGAGTTCGCCGACGAGCCGGAACTTCCTCTTGACGTTGAGGAGTTTCTTATTTGGTTAGCGGCGGAGCGAGGCCGTTCGGCGAACACTCTCTCGGCGTATCGGCGAGATCTCACGACATACTGTCGTTGGCTTTCCGAAAACGAACGAACCATTGATTCGGTGCGGTCCGCCGACCTCGACGCTTATGTGGGCGTCTTGCGGGCACGAGGATTAGCGCCCTCTTCGGTGAAGCGGGCGACGGTTTCGGTGCGTTCGCTCCATCGTTTCCGTTCAGATGAGGGTTTGGCGTCAACGGATCCTTCCGCAGCTATCGAGACACCGCGTGTTCCCGCCGGTCTCCCCAAAGCCCTGACCGAGGCAGAAGTCACGTCGCTGCTCGAGCAGGTCGTGGGCGAGACGCCTCTCGATCGTCGCGACCGAGCCATTCTCGAGGTGTTGTACGGCACCGGTGCTCGTATTTCAGAGGTCTGTGCTCTGGGCCTCGGCGATGTTGATCTCGATGGCGGTTTGCTCCGGCTCTTTGGTAAGGGCGCAAAGGAGCGGGTCGTCCCAATCGGTCGGTGGGCTCGAGTCGCGTTAGCTCGTTGGCTCGACGATGATGGGCGACCCACGATCTGCCCAGAACAATTCGCTCGGCGGACCGATGCTGACGCCGTTTTTCTGAATGCACGCGGTGGCCGGCTCAGTCGGCAAGGGGCGTGGGCGATTGTGAGGAAGTACGGAGATTTAGCGGGATTGGGTGATCGACTCACCCCACATGTTCTTCGCCATTCCTGCGCCACGCACATGCTCGATCATGGCGCCGATATTCGTGCTGTTCAAGAGCTGCTGGGGCATGCATCAATCGCGACAACACAGGTGTACACGATGGTCTCGAATGACCGTTTATTTGCGGTCTACGAGGCTGCTCATCCACGGGCGAAGGCGACTCGCCACTAGCCTCTCGGCCATGAGTGAATCTGGAAACTGGAGTGCCCCGGATCGGTTGTCGGGCGAAGATGTGGAACTCATCGATGAGATTGTTCTCTCCGAAGACATTCTTGATGATGACGGCAGGATCATTGGTGAGCATGTCGAAACGATCGACGTTCTCGACGTCGGCGGCCAAGGAGTTGTCGTAATTGACGACAAAACGATCGTGACTGATGACGAAGGCGACCTCATGATCGATGAAACGATTGCGATCTTCGATGAAGACGGCGATGTGCTGGTCGATGAGGTCATCACGATCGTCGACGCTGAAGGCGATGTCATGATCGAAGACCATCTTGTAGCGGCCGATGCTCAAGGCGATGTACTCGTCATAGATTCGTTAACTGTTCTTGATGGATCAGAGGTTGACGACCGACAACTCGCGGCGGCCCTTCGTGGTGAACTAAGTGGCGTTGAACGGGCGCTAGAGCAACTCGATGCCGGCACCTATGGCCTCTGTGATTCGTGTGGCAATGCCATTGAAGATGCTGTTCTAGCCGTCACCCCACAAGCGCGTTCATGTAGCGCTCATCTGGCCTAGCGAACAGTCTTCGTCTCGTGGCCCGACTTTCCCACCTCACCCGTCGGTTCTTCGGAAGTCTTCGTCCCGGCGGACCCTCGGCGGAGGGCCAGCGGTGGGCCGAGTCGCTGCTTCTTCCCGAAGAACGGACTATCTGGTGTGCGCTCTCTGGTCCCGATCGTCGACACTCGGTCAACGTTGCCAGGCGAGTGCAGGGGGATCTCGGGCCACAAGCAACGCGCTCTGTGTTGGCAGCTGCGCTTCTCCACGATTGTGGAAAGTTGCAATCCGGTCTCAGAACTCCGGGGCGCGTAGTCGCAACCATTCTTGGAGCCACCTTGGTTCGCACATACGAAGACGTAAGCCGCTGGAGTTCCTCAACCTCGTCGTGGAAGCGCTCGGTAGGTCGCTATCGAAATCATCCCGAAGGCGGAGGGCAGATGCTCATAGAAGCCGGGAGTGATTCGCTCACCGTTGCGTGGGCTCGCGAGCACCATTTGCCGCCTTCGCAGTGGACTGTTGATCCTGTAGTTGCCGAGGCGCTTCATAGCGCTGACGACGACTGAACCAGTTCTCGACAGAATATTGGGCGTTGATTGGGGCAACTTTCGAAGCGCAAATCGACGGAATCGGCTTATTGGGGCGGGACGGGGGAGTGGCACCAATCCCCCAGGTTGGCCGTCTAACCTCGTGACCGTTCGCATGCGTCGGACCACCCCCTCATCATGATCACGCTCGAAAACGTCACCAAGACCTACAAGAACTCGACCGTCGCGTTGCGCGACGCCAATGTCGAGATCGCTAAGGGCGAATTCGTCTTCCTTGTAGGTGCATCGGGTTCTGGAAAGTCCACGTTTATCCGTCTCCTCAACAAAGAAGAGACGCCGGAAAAAGGCCACATTTATGTTGCCGGTAAGGACATTGGACAGCTCTCGGGCTGGAAAATTCCCTATCTGCGCAGAAACATCGGCTGCGTCTTTCAGGACTTCAAACTTCTGCCCACCAAGACGGTTTTTGAGAACGTCGCTTTTGCTCTTGAGGTGATCGGTCGTCCTCGCAGCGTCATCGACAGTCAGGTGCCGGCGATTCTTGATCTCGTGGGCTTAGGTCATAAGTCCGACAGCTTCCCGACAGAACTCTCGGGTGGCGAACAACAGCGAGTCTCAGTAGCTCGGGCCTTTGTGAACCGACCACTCATCCTTCTGGCCGATGAGCCAACCGGAAACCTTGATCCAGCAACGTCGGTCGGCATCATGAAGTTGCTTGATCGCATTAACAAGACTGGAACCACTGTGGTTATGGCCACTCACGATCGCGGCATCGTTGACACGATGCGTCGACGAGTGATCGAAATCGACCGTGGTGCCATCGTCCGCGACCAAGCGCGCGGCGTCTACGAATAGGACGAGCCGATGCCAGTCAAGTTTGACTATCTCCTCCGCGAGACCACTTCCAACCTTGGTCGTAACGTCACGATCACGCTCGCCTCAATCATGACCGTCGCTGTGTCGTTGGCTCTAGTGGGTGCGTCGCTCATGCTCCGATCCGGCGTAGAAAACGCCACACAGCGTTGGCAGGGCGGCATTGAGTTCGTGGTGTTCCTTCGTATCGATGCCACTCAGCAGCAGATCGATTCACTCAACAACGATCTTGAGCAGAGCCCCGAAGTATCAAAAATTGTCTTTGTGGATCAGGAACAGGCGTACAGAGAGTTTCAGACCCTTTTCGCAGATTCACCTGAACTCATTGACAGCGTGACGGCCAAGGATCTCCCGCCATCTTTCCGCGTTGAACCAGTCAACAAAGAGGTTGATGCCGTCGAATCGTTGGGACTGACCTATGAGGGTCGATCCGGTGTAGATCAGGTCGTTTTTGCTTCCAAGACCATTCGATTGATTCAACAGCTTTCGAGTCGACTGACCGTCGGCATTTTTGTGATTGCGGCGTTCCTCTTGGGTGCAGCCGGCCTTCTGATTCTCAACACCATTCGAATGGCGATGTTTGCTCGCCGACGTGAGATCGAAGTTATGAAACTCGTCGGCGCAACGAATTGGTTTATTCGAGTTCCATTCATGCTTGAGGGACTTGTACAAGGCCTCGTCGGCGCATTTTTAGCGATTGCTGGGTTGGCCGCGTTTAAGCCCTTCTTTCAGAAGTGGCTCCCAAGTGCGCAGGACATTCCACTCGTTGGCGGTTTCCAGGTGAGCGGCGGCGAGATGACTGTCATCTTCATGACACTTGGCGTCGTGGGTGTAGCGATTGGCGCGATCGGCGCCGGCATCGCTGTGTCGCGATTCCTTGATGTCTGATTATTTGTTTTGAGTCCGAACTCTTGTGTCGCTTTAGAGAACAGCGCAGCGCGAAGATTCAGGAAACAAAGGTCGAATCGTGGAGAGTGGCGATTCCGGTGGCAACGTCGTAGATGAAGCCGGCTACTGCGGTTCCCACGGGAAGGTAGGGGCAGCTTCGGACCGCTTCGATGTCGGCCTCGAGCGCGGCGATCTGATCGCCGATGAGATGGAATTCGATATCCTCTGGGTCGGAACCGGTGGCATCAAGCACCTTTGCTCGCAGACCAGGTAGGTCGATCTTGGCCGCGCCGCAATCGTTGTGATGCATGATGGCAATGCGGTCAACTTCAAGTTGGTTGACTGACTTGATAAGCGAGCGGATCGTGTCGGGTGTGACGCGTGCGCCGGCATTTCGCATCACATGGATATCGCCAACGTTGAAGCCAAAGATCGCAAGTGGATCGATCCGGCAATCCATGCAGGTCACAACCGCAAGGTTCTTCCGGGGGATCGCGGGAAGCTCGGCATTTGGGAAAGCGGAGGCGTAGGTCCTGTTGCCGTCAACTAAGTCTCTAAATGAATCCACGGCCGGGATCGTAGGCGGGGAAATACTTGTTGTTGAAATTTTAGGAATGTTTCTTTGGGATCCGCTCCTAGCGGTACTGTCGATTGATGCCTTGGATCGACGTGACGGAGAGCGAGCGGCTTGCCTCGGGTCAGATAGTGACGGTTGATCGGGAAGATGGCGACATCGTTGTGTGGCGATCCACCGCCGGCAAGGTGGTGGCCTGCGATGCCCGTTGCCCTCACCAGTGGTCTCATCTCGGTACTGCCGGAGCCGTTGATGGTGAGGAGATCGTTTGTTTGAGCCACTTCTGGCGGTTCGACCTAGACGGTGCCGGATCAAAGTTGTCAGCCAGTGGACGGCGTGACGAAAAGAGCCGAATCGAGATATTTGCGGTGCGAGAACAGGCGGGACGAATCGAAATCAGCATTCCTGATTGATTGTTGTTGGGTGCCGCCTCTTCGCAACCCACCATTCCTAGAATGAGATCATTCCAGTCTTGAAAGGACCGCAATGCCACCGAATCCAGTATTGAACGACAAGCGCTTTGAACAGGTCATTGCCGAGGGTTATGGCGCCGTGCCGGTCACCCGCACCATGACCATTGGCGGCACGCTTTCGGCACTCGGCGTCCTGTTCGCCATTATCTGCGCATCGGGATGGTTCGGCTGGTCTCAGGTTCAGCAGACCACACAAGATGTTTTTGATCAGACAACAGGCCAAATGGTCACCGTGAGCTCCACGACGTTCCCTGCATGGGTTCTGGTTGCTGTGATCGTCGCCCTTGGCTTCGCATTTGCAACGTTCTTCAAGCCCAACTGGGGGCCGGCAACAGCTCCCCTGTATGCGCTTTTCGAAGGCGCGGCGCTGGGGGCCATCTCTGCGTTCTATAACCAAATGTACGACGGCATCGTTGTGCAGGCAGTGCTCGCGACCCTCAGTGTCGTTCTCGTTATGTTTGTGCTCTACGCAACTCGGATTGTGAAAGTCACTCCCAAGTTCGTCCTCATAACAATTGCGGCCACAATGGGAATCGGCGTGATGTATCTCGTCACGTTTTTGTTTCAGATCTTCGGTGCAAACATCACATTCTGGAATAGCCCAACGCCACTTGGTATAGGCATAAGCGTCGTGATCTGCATCGTGGCGGCGATGAACCTCGCCCTCGACTTCGCATTTATCGAACGATCGGTTGCGTCGGGCACGACGCCTCGCCGGATGGAATGGCTCGCAGCCCTTGGCGTCACGGTCACGATCGTTTGGTTGTATCTCGAAATTCTTCGACTTCTGTCGCTACTCCGACGCTGATCTCGGGATCATTTTCAAACGAATTACGAGTTCGGAGTTGACCGCTGTTTGCGTCGCCACGCGCGTACAAAGACAGTCGTAAAGACCACGAGCAGCACTATGCCGGCAAAGAGCAACGGCAATCCTGCTGCACGCATATTGCTCGAGTCATTGAGTGGCTTCTGCTGTTGTTCGATGAAGTTCATCCCCGGGGCGGTGCCATTTGGGCCAATGAGCGTGGTGGTGGTTACGGCGAGTGTCGTTGTCGTGTCTGTGGTTTCCACCTCATGAGATTAGGCCTGACAATGGCCTGTTCATCTGCGCATGGCCACATTCCTTGATGCTCGATACGACAAACGATCGGCTTGCTGGGCAAGAATCATCCTGTGGGCGTAACGGAATCTGCGGGAGAGTTCGAGTTTGATGATGCCGGTCGCGAACGGGCGGTGACCGTTCTGCGCCAAGCGTTTCTCTCCGCGCAGATCGGGATGCCCTCTGAGGATTCCGAAACGGCCGTTGATTCGATGTGGATCATTTTTGAAGCACTCCTCGTCGACCATCTGGCGCCAAACGAGGTCACCGATCACGTTCGGTTGGGGAAACGGACCGACATCGGCAATCACTGGCGCCGGATGGTGACAACGGCGGTCACACACACGTTCATTTTGAGCGGGGGTTTCGTTCAGCTCGACCAACTCATGGAAGCGGTCGAAGGCAAAGCACGACAATTGGCCGATGGTCAGTTGTGGCATACGCGTCGTGCTCCGGCACAAGGAGCCTTGGTACTGGGCGTGCATACAGCGCTGCAGCGGCTCGACCAAACGGCGAGTGCGGGACGGTTCGCTGATCATGAAGATGCTGCTGCCCTAGAGGATCTCATCGCACTGGCAACGCTCGGCTCGGTCATGGCGGGGGAGGCACTGCCCTCATCGGGGACAGAGAGCGACGCCGGACCATCTGAGGCGAAAGGTCGTTGGGCGCGCACCACAGAAGCTGTCGCGGCGTCATTTGGCGTTCCCGAAGTTGAACTCATTGACGTCGAGCGCTCCGGCTGGGTTTGCAGCGACTGCGGCTGTTTGTTTTTTGGGCGCGTTGACGGAGGGATCGCCTACCCAGATCGCTTTGCTCCAATTGGGCGATCTGGTCCTTGTGATCAGCACATCTCCTGCGCCTGCCACCAGGCACCACTGCAACGGCGGGTCCGCTGACCGATTGGCCGTGCGAACCCGCCAAGTGCGGAAACTGCCGATTGTGAAAGAGGTCAGTAAATGATGACGCCGCGAATGTTCTTGCCGTCTCGCATGTCCTGGTAGCCCTCGTTGATCTGGTCGAGGGTGTAGGTGCGAGTGACGAGCTCATCGAGCTTCAAATGTCCGCTCCGGTAAAGACCGAGAAGCTTTGGAATGTCGTAACGAGGATTGGCGCTTCCGAAGATGGTGCCAACGAGTTGCTTCTGCTGCATAGCGAATGCAAACAAGTTGAGTTGCACATCGTTTTCGTTCATGTTGGCGACAGCAGTAAAGACAAGTCGCCCACCCTTACCAACCATGCCCATGTACGACTCGAGATCGGCGCCCTTGCCCTCGCCAACGGTGACGATGACCTTGTCGGCCAAGCGACCCCATGTCAGTTCGCCGAGAAGTGCTTGAGCTTCGGCCACATCTGACGCAACGTGCGTCGCTCCGAAGTTCTGCGATTGTTCGCGCTTGAACTCAACCGGGTCAAGAGCGATGACGTAACGAGCGCCAGCAAGGTGAGCACCCTGCACAGCGTTCATGCCAACGCCGCCGGTGCCAATGACAACAACTGTGTCGCCGGGGACAACCTCGGCGGCATAGGTGGCCGAACCCCAGCCTGTGGTTACGCCACAAGCAACAAGGCAGGCCTTGTCGAGGGGAAGATCTTCTTCGATCTTGACAAGAGAGTTGATATTCATAACGGAGTGTTCTGCGAACGTGCCGAGACAGCACATGGTCGCAAGGTCGGTACCGTCGAGGAGATGATGACGAGAAGTTCCGTCCTCTTGACGACCAGAAAGAAGATGTGCGCCGTTGTCACAAAGGTTCTGCTGACCCTTCGCGCATGATGGGCAGCGACCGCAGGAAGGAACAAACGATGTGACGACGTGATCGCCAGGCTTGAGTTCGGTGACGCCAGGGCCAACCTTCTCGACGATGCCGCCACCCTCGTGTCCGAGGATGATCGGGTACTGCTGCCAGCCGAGCATTTCTATGATGGCTGGGTCCATGGCCATATCGCCGGTGACCATGTGCTCATCGGAGTGACACATGCCGCTGGCGACAAAGCGAACGAGAACCTCGTTGGCCTTTGGTTCGTCGAGTTCGATTTCTTCGATCTTGTATTCGGTATGCGGGCCGTACAGGACGGCTGCTCGTGTCCTCATGAGAACTCCTAGTCAGGTGCGCAGGGCTGGCCTGGCGGCGCAGCCTGAG
>JASJMB010000013.1:0-4896 GCA_037620085.1 Acidimicrobiales bacterium
CGAGATCAGCACCAAATGATTCCGCGAGTTCGAGCTTGTGGCGGTCGCGTTCACCGAAGCCAGTGACAAAAATCTGAGATGCGCCAACCGATTTTGCCGCGATGACACTGGCCAGTCCTCGTTGGCCGGGACCAAAAATGGCGATTGATTGCCCTGGCTGCAAGTCGGGCGCGTCGACTGCCCAGGCGAATCCGGCGCCGAGAGGATTGAAGAGGGCTGCGATCGACGCGTCGATTGTGGAAGTGATTTTGATGGGGCGCGACTGTGGCGACAGATACATGTACTCGCCAAACCCGCCCCAGAGCGATGGTTCGATCGTGGTGGGAAGGAATCCGTGGGTTCCGGGGGAAGCGAGACAGGGGTTTCCTTCCGTGCAGGAAACGCACTGCCCGCAGGCCAATTCTGCAGGGACAATCACGCGGTCTCCTGCGACAACACCCCAAGCTCGCGATGCCGAAGCGCCAATAGTTTCGATAATGCCGACGGCTTCATGTCCTGGGATGACTGGATAGCGAAGGGGGATCGACCCGCGATAGGTCTCAAGGTCGGTGCCGCAGATTCCGCACGCCTCGACTCGCAAGACTGCGCCGTCGTCGCCCGCATCGGGAATGGCGAACTCCTGTAGTTCAAGAACTCCAGGACCTGTTTGCACCATGGCGCGTGCTGAACGCTTCATGCTCTCTTCCTACACGCAATTGTCTCCCGGCGTAGGCTCAATCGAGTTGTCATGACACGGGGGTCGTCAGCCAATGCGAGTTGTAATCATCGGGGCGGGCCCGGGCGGAATCGTGATGGGCAAGCGTCTCCTTGAAGAAGGTTTCGACGAGTTCGTCATTCTCGAGGCCAGCGACGATGTCGGCGGAACGTGGAACCTCAATCGCTATCCGGGCTGTGAGTGCGATGTGCAGTCGGCGATGTACTCGTTCACGTTTGCATTCAAACCGGACTGGACCAAGCCCTATGGCCGCCAGCCCGAGATCCTCGCCTACATGCGTGATGTTGCCGACAAGTACGGGGTGACACCGCATTGTCGGTTCAACGATCGCGTGACATCGGCGTCTTGGGATGAGTCGTCGTCAGTCTGGACGGTTAGTGCCGAATCAGGTGCTGACTTCCAAGCAGAGGTGCTCGTAAGCGCCGTCGGAATGTTGACCCATCCGGTGTGGCCCGAGATCGAAGGAATTGATTCGTTCGAAGGTGCAATGTTTCATTCGGCGCGTTGGGATTGGTCACATGATTTTGCCGGCGAGCGCATCGCCGTTATCGGAAGCGCGGCAAGCGCGGTTCAGTTTGTCCCTGAGATTCGCAAGACTGCCGGGAAGGTCCATCTTTTTCAGCGAACTCCGAATTGGATCCTTCCCAAGGAGGACACCCCTTACACCGAGGCTGAACTCGAAGCGTTTTGCAATGATCCGACGCCATTGCTCGAAATGCGCAGTGACATTGAAGGTCGAATGAATCGGGGCATGACCTTTGCGCTGAAAGACCTTCTTGAACTGAGCGAGAAGTATGGACTCGCAGCACTAAGTGTGGTGAATGATCCAGAGGTGCGAGCCAAACTCACACCTGATCACCCATTTGGTTGCAAGCGGCCGTTACTTTCGAACGACTACTTCAAGGCCTTTAATGAGCCGAATCTGGAACTGGTGACCGAGCAGATCACTCGAATCACAAACAAGGCTGTCGTTACTGACGATGGCGTCGAGCGAGAAGTTGATCTGATTGTTCTGGCAACCGGATTTGCCGCAACGAAGTTTGCTGCGACGGTTGACATCACTGGTCGCGACGGAGTCTCGATTTCCGATGCATGGTCGGAAGGAGCGCAGGCGTACCTCGGTGTCACCACGGTGGGGTTTCCCAACTTCTTCATGCTTTATGGCCCCAATATGAACAACGGCTCGATTATCCGGATGCTGGAGTATCAAACCGAACACGTGCTTCAGTTGCTTCATCGCATGGGCGCCGAAGGCATTCAAACCCTTGAAGTGAAACCCGAGGTGATGGAGTCTTACAACGTCGACGTGCAATCGGCAATCGATGGGATTGATGTTTGGAATGCCGACTGCAATGGGTACTACCGGGCGCCAAATGGGCGTGTTGTTACCCAGTGGCCATTTTCAATGGATGACTACAAACGCCGCAGCGAAGTTATCGATTGGGCAGAATTTTCAACGACATGAGTATGTCCGCATGGAAAAGGGGAAATTATGGGTATCTGGAGTAGAGAAGAAATCGAAGCAGCATTTTCGTCGTACGTAGCGGCCGCCGAAGACGGCGCACGAACGGGAGACTGGTCTGCCTTCGCTCAACATTTCACCGAGGACTGTTTTTATAAAGAGCACTTGATCGGAGAGATGAACGGCCGGGACGAAGTCCAAGCGTTCTATACCCGTTCAATGGTGAAGGAGTATCCGGGAAATTGCATCGCAGACTTTCCCATCGAGTGGCACATCGTTGACGATGAACGCGGTTGGGTTGTCTTCCAGGCATGGTCAGTTATGGCTGACCCTGGAGATGGATCGGTCCATCGCGCTTACAACTTCAGTCTTGTGAAGTACGCAGGGAACAATCAGTTTTCCTACCAAGAAGACATCTACAACCCAATGACGTTTGGAACCATGATCGGCGATTGGGAAACAGCAAAGCTCGCTGCTGAGCGGGACTGATTAGGTACTGGCCATCTTCGTCAGAACTGGCAAAAAGTTCGATGGTAAAATCAGGAATTGAGAACGAGCAAGAATTGACCGCCGCCTGAATTGATCTGCGTGCTGAATGGGACGTCGGGTGTTAGGCGACCCAGGCGGTCAAGCAGCCACTCCGAAGCATCGGCCGCGTCTTGTTCAGAAGGGCAACGGGCAACGACTTCTCGACCGCCTTTACGCGAAAGCCGCTCGACACTTCCGATGATCGGAGCGGGATCGACGACGAACAGATGGTCGGGCCATGCGACAACCGGGGCGATTGCGCCCTTCTTCGTGTTGCAGTCGCGGTGCGCAAGTCGTTCTGCGCCGAACACGTCGGTTGAACTCTTGTTCTTGCCTTTCGACTTTGTGGTCATCGAATCGATGCTGGGACCACGTGAATCGTTCACCGATATTTCAGAATCAACTGGCTCATCGCATAACCAACAGCGCCAACCGTCGTGTTCGCCGACATCTGTGAGATTGGCCATGGGGCAACGCAACTTTCGGTTTGTGGTGCCCCCGAGTGGACTCGAACCACCGCACATGGTTTAGGAAACCAATGCTCTATCCCCTGAGCTACGAGGGCGGGGATGGCGCGGAACGTGGCGCGAAACTCGGCGCAACGGCCCGGAAGCCATGGGAGAAGGGTAGTTCGGGGTCTATCGGGCGGGCGAAAGTTCAGTTAGATCAAACGGAAGTTTCGAGCACTGTTTGGGCGCGCTGAAGCCACCCGGTCCGAAGTTTCGGGTGGCTTTTGGTTCAGGCGGCGGCGGAGACCGCGTGGTTCGGTGGTCTCCATTGACCGAACCAGCGTGAAAGATCGGCGCCGGTTCGGCGGAGCTCGACGCAATCAGTGAGTCGCAGGGATTATCGAATCGCCAACCGACCTGTGTGTATGCGCCGCTCGTAGCCTGCGACAACGTGACAAACACGGCTCCGCTGGAAGAGCGGACGATGTCGATTCTTCCGAACGGAGTTCTCGCTCCGGACGGAGCGGTGCTCACGGTTGCTGTCGCCCTGGGAAGCAGCAGCTACCACCGATTTGTCGGATTCGGCGTGACCGAGCCCTGTGCGGCAGGGCGACCGTAGGAAGGCACCGAGACCGGCAGAGCACGTCCTTCAGGTCGTGCTCAGGAACGCCGACTAAGATTGCGTTATGGGACGCTCGTTCTTCCTCGTCGTGACGGCGATCACGGGCCTCGCCGCTTTCAGCCTCTCCGCCTGCACGACAACCTCGGACCGCGCCATCGACGAGGTCTCCACGACGACCACCTCGGACCGCGCCATCGACCAGGTCGTAGCGACGCCCACCTCGGGCCGCTACATCGACCAGGTCGTCGCGTCGACTTCGATGACGACGCACCTCTACGGGCAGACGACGGACCTCACGACCGGGGCGCCGCTCGACCTGTACGCCGACGTGTACCAGCCCGTTGGCGACACGTTGGCGATGCGTCCTGCGATCATCTGGATCCATGGCGGCGGCTTCAAGGCCGGAAATCGCACTAACATGGGCGACGTGGCCGCCGAGTGGGCCCGCCGTGGGTACGTGACCCTAACGATCTCGTACCGGCTCGACAAAGGAAGCCGGTGCCAGGACGTCCAGGATGGCGAGTTCACCGAACCCCGGCTCTCCGTCGAGCGGACCCGGTGCGAGCGGGCGATCACCGCCGCCCAGGACGATGCTTTTTCCGCCCTCGGCTGGCTGCGCAGCCACGCCGCCGAGTTCGGGGTCGACACCTCCCGTCTGGTGGTGGGCGGAGGCTCAGCCGGTGCGGTGACCGCGGTCAACGTCGCTCAGCGCGCCAACGTCGCCGGCGGCGCGGTACCGGCGGAGAAGTCGGTCGGGGCCGCGCTCGCCATGTCGGGCTGTCAGTACGACCTGGCGGCTATTGACGCCGAGGACGCGCCGATCGGGATGATCGCGTCCGGCGGAGACGCCGCCGTTCCCTACGAGTGCAGCGTCGCCACGGTCGACGCAGCGAAGGGCTTCGGCACCCTGACGGTCGCCAACTATTGGCCGACCGAGAGCTCCCACGCCATGGGGTTGTACCGCCGCCACCAGGCCGAGATCGACGCGGCCTGGACGGCGTTCCTCTACCAGCGCCTCGCACTCACCCAGCCCTGAGCCCTGGGCACCGCGCGTTTGCCAGCGGCGACCGGTGCGGCCGACAGGACCGGAACGTGGCGCGAAACTCGGCGCAACGGCCCG
>JASJMB010000014.1:0-136897 GCA_037620085.1 Acidimicrobiales bacterium
AGTAATTCCTGATCCGAGTTCGTGGCCGTGCAAGGGCAATCCCGCTTCAAGCCGCAGCGTGTCTCGTGCACCGAGACCGGCGGGACTCACACCTCCCGCAACGATGGCATTCCAAAGTTCTTCTGCGTGGGCGGCCGGGACAGCAATCTCGATGCCGTCTTCTCCGGTGTAACCGGTCCCGGCAACGACAACACCAATTCCATTCCATTCCAGGCGTCGCACATCGAATCGAGCGACCGAAGCAATTGCTGGATCAATTGTGGCGAGCAATGTGCGCGCATCAGGTCCCTGCACCGCAAGGATTGCCCGTTCAGAGGTGACGTCTCCTGCTTCGACTGAAACCCCGCCCATGGACTGCGCAATTTCCTCGATCGCCCCGGTGACCCGATCGGTGTTTGATGCATTTGGCATCACATCGAAGGTCTCAGGGTCGACCCACCAAATGATGATGTCATCGACCACTGAAGCTGTCTCTTCGTCGAGCAGGTGGGTGTATTGCGCTCGGCCTGGGGTCACCCGATTGAGGTCATTAGTGAAAGCGCGCTGCAGCACCTCGAACGCACCGGAGCCAGTAACTCGCACTGTGCCGAGATGAGAGACGTCGAATACAACTGCGCTGTGACGACATGCTCGATGTTCAGCCAACGTTCCGTCAGCGTAGGAAAGCGGCATGTCCCAACCACCGAACGGAACCATCTTGGCGCCGATCGAACGATGGACTTCATCGAGAGGAGAAAGGCGTTCAGTCACGCTCTGACCCTAGTTTCAGCAGAAGGTTGTCAGACCGCGTTCGCCACGACAGGAGCTGCTTGCGTCCCAGTAGCGAGTTCTTCGGCTGGCGAACGCAGCTCGCGGATGCGTGCATCCATCTCGTCTCGAACCCCACCAAGCGGAAGAATATTCAGCACACCTTGGCCGTTATGAATCAGATCGATCAGTTCGCCGTCGGACTGGATCACCACCGACGTTGAACCTTGAATGACGAGATTCGCAGAGGTGATCTCCTGGCCGAGGATGTCTCGCAGATAGCTAAAGATCTCGCGAACGTTCTCGAGCCGAATACCTGCGTCGAGAAGGCTCTTGATGACCTTGAGTTCGAGAAGGTCGGTGTATCCGTAGCGACGACGGCTCCCGCTGCCTGCAGCGTCGGTGACTGTTGGGCGAACGAGGTCGGTCCGAGCCCAGTAATCGAGTTGGCGGTAACTAATTCCGACGATCTCGGCCGCTTTGGCCCCGCTGAAGCCTTGGTCGGCGACGCGCTCGTTCTTGATTCCCATGGAAACTCCCAGATACAACGCGCAGCAGAGAAGTGCTACGCAACGGGATCGGCGTTGATCCCACGGATAACACCGGCGAAATTACGCCGATGTGAGGACCGCTGACCGTACAACTCTGCGCGCGCGGCGTCAATGGTTGTCGATTTTCCTTCTCAGGACGCGAAATCCTCGGGATTTACGTTGTCGATGAAGGCTCGAAACTCCTCGACCACGTCTCCCCCGTCGCCGGTGTCTTCGGTGTCGTCATCAGGAAGAAGGCCGGCCTCCTCGAGCACAGAATCAGACGCCCATACAGGACAGTGGAATCTGAGGGCCAGCGCAACAGCATCGGACGGACGTGCTGAGAGACGCGATTCGGCATCGCCAACCTTGAGGATGAGCTCTGCATAGAAGGTGCTTTGCTCAACACGTGTGATCTCGACTGCTGTAAGCGACGCCCCGAGATGTTCGATGGTCTCGCAAAAGAGATCGTGAGTCATGGGCCGAGGCGTAACAACACCGTCGAGCGCGAATCCGATCGCTCCGGCTTCGGCTTGACCGATGAAAATCGGGACCAACCGCCCTGCTCCAGCGACCTCGCGCAAAACAAGCACAGGCGCGTTGCCTGGAATGTCTACTCGTACAGCGACCACTTCCATCTCAATCACTCCGTCACCCTACCGCCGAAGATGACGCTCTGGACCTCTTGATCAGGCCTGGCCGAGATAATCGCGAAGCGAGGCCCGCACCATGACCGCCCGTAAATCGTCGGCCAATTCCGCCAGTTCCTCAAGCATCTCCACAGCCTCGTCGCGAGCTGCTGCCCGGCGCTGTTTAAGGAGCGGCGTGATCAGTTGCTCGAAAAGTCCTGCCTCGCGATCAGCCGAAACCTTGTACATCCGAAGGTGCCGCGGCTCAATTCCGAATCGAGCGAATCCGGCGGCCAAACGAGCGACAACTAGTGCCTCTTCGTCGTAGTAATCGACATGGCCCATTGAGCGAGTCTTGAGCAATCCGAATCGTTCTAAGTCGGTGACCCCTGACGCACTGAGACCACTCTGAACACACAGTTCCTCAACAGTGAGCGCCAACGACGGAGCATCGGGCTCGATCTCTCCAGTGGGTATCGGTGTCGGTTCGCCTTTTGTGTGCCCGGTGGGATGGCGCTTGCCCCCACGCGGAGTGAGTGTCGATGCTTCGTTGGGCCCTTCGACCAAACTTGCTACTGCGCGAGCCCGATCCTTGGAAGTTCCTTCACCGTTTTGTGGCCGATTCGAATCAGAGGCAGCCGCAGACGATTGCGGGTCACTCCCCGACGTGTCGTTCCGTGCGCCGTTTGCCTGAGTTTCAACCGGGGAACCTGAGGAACGTTCGAATGGAAGCACGCCCTCTGGTGGACCGTCAGACAAATCGCCCGCGGCCAAGCGTTCCTTTATGACTTTCAGCGGAAGGAAATGATCACGCTGTTGGGTAAGGATCCACCGCAGTCTTTCGGTGTCTTCGTCGTGAAACTTGCGATAACCCGAAGGGGTGCGCTCGGGGTTGAGCAGGCCCTGACTTTCGAGGAACCGAATTTTTGAGATTGTGATGTCAGCGAAGTCTTCTTGCAACAGCGACAGGACTTCGCCGATCGACAGATGGGATCGTGTATCGGTCACTGGTCTTCACCACCGAGCAAGAACACGAGTTTGAATTTGCCGATTTGCAGTTCATCACCACTCGAAAGAATTACTGTATCGATTCTTTGACGGTTCAGGTAAGTGCCGTTGAGAGACCCGGAGTCACATGCGAGCCATGTTCCATCAGTCACGCGTCGCAGTTCAGCATGACGACGCGACACAGTGATGTCGTCGAGAAAAATATCGGAATCGGGGTGACGGCCGGCAGTCACGACATCGTTATCGAGAGCGAATCGACTCCCCGCCTTCGAACCTCTCCGGACCACCAACATTGCAATATCGGCGGGGATTCCTTCGACGATGACGGTGACGTCTTCCTCGATGGGATCACTTGGTGATACCGGGTGGAATGTAATCGTGGTGTGATCGGGCGCAAGTGACTCAAGAACGGCACCGCACGAGGAGCAGAAGTTTGCTCCAATCGAATTGCGATGCCCGCAGTTATTGCAGAATCCCTCGACGGCTGCCATCACGATCCTTCGATCAACCGCCGATAGCCGTCGACGTCGAGAAGGGCATCGACAGCATTCGGATCGGTGGGTTGGATCACACAGATCCAACCTTCACCATAGGGATCATCATTCAAACGTTCGGGAGAATCTGAAAGAGCATCGTTGACTGCCACAATCGTTCCTGCGACTGGGGCATAGATATCTGAAACTGATTTCGTTGATTCAACTTCGCTGACTTTCCCAGAAGCATCAATTGTGAGTCCAATCTCTGGGATCTCTACATACACAACATCGCCAAGCGCGTCTTGGGCGTAGTCGGTGATGCCCAAACGAAGTTGACCGTTCTCGAGACGGACCCACTCATGGTCTGGCGAATAACGGAGGTCATCTGGCAGCTGCATGGCTGGCACGTTATCCGATCGCCTCGACCTCCACCGAAGCGTGAGACACGTCCGGCGAGCCGGTCAATCCCCTTGATGGCGGAGGGCTCTTCCATCGTGCAGAGCACGCAAACCAAGCGGTACGTACAACGCAGCCGCATAGTAGGAAGCGGCAAGCGCCGGAATGGCACAGACCCAAGCAAGCACCTCAAAGGTCGATTGAAGTGGCCAGGAGGTCGACGCCCAGAGGAATCCAGGGAACGCGAACATCAGACCGAAGGTGGCGGCCTTACCCATCCACGTCACATCAATCCGTCGGGCGCCGAAAGCTGCGAGCAGCAATGTTGCGAGAGCGATCGCAATCTCTCTCACCAGAACCGCAATGCAGAACCACAGGGGCGCAGCCCCCGCAATAATGATGGCCACGATCGAAACAAAAAACAACAAACGATCGACAACGGGATCAAAGATTTTTCCAACCGTCGAAATCTGATTGAACTTTCGCGCGTACCAGCCGTCGACCCAATCAGTTCCACCGAGCGCTCCGAGCAGTGCCCCGGCCAGTAGCGCATTCTCAGCACCTAACAGAAGCCACACAAAGAGAGGCAAGCATGCCAACCGAACCAACGTGATCACATTGGGAACGGTGACGATCCTGTCCTCGGGGCTTGAGTTATTAGGCATGCTCATCCCCCACACTCTACGATTCTCAAATCATGAGCACAGTGTTCACCAAGATCATCAATGGAGAACTGCCGGGGCGCTTCGTCTATCGGGACGAGGTGTGCGTCGCTTTCCTGACCATCGCTCCAATCTGCACAGGACATACGTTGGTCGTTCCTCGCTTAGAAATTGACCACTGGATCGACCTCCCCGATGAGGTGGCAGGCCATCTAGCGATTGTGGCTCGAAAAATTGGGGCGGCTCAGGTAGCGGCCTTCGGCGCTAACCGGGTATCGCTCATCATTGCCGGACTTGAAGTGCCGCATACGCACCTCCACGTTCTCCCGATCACGTCAGAATCGGACATCGATTTCAAAAAAGCTGATAGTTCAGTTTCCGCCGAAACTCTTGACGCCGTAGCCGATGCGCTTCGCTCCGCTCTCGGCACCGACGCATCACACTGATTGCACCGTTACCGCGACTAGAGCAATCGCTCTTGACCTTCGGCTTCGCCATCAGGGGTCGCCGCAGTTGCATTGATCAACGACGCGTCGTTGTTCCGAACGCTATTCACACGCAGTGAGACCGGCCACCACTGCAGCCATCCTTCTGGTGCCGGCTCCAATATCGCTTGCAGTCGTTCGACATCATCACAACTCTGGTCGAGCCAATCTGCCCAGCGATCGCGCCCGACGATCATCGGCATCCGGTCATGAAGTGGCGAAATCAAGTTATTGGGAGGCCCAGTAAGGATTGCGCAAGAGGTCAGTGTGTCTCGCCCTTTTGGAACCGAGTTGCTTTCCCATGTCTCCCAAATACCCGCAAACGCCAGCGGGCGATTATCTCGCGACGAGATGTACACCGGCTGCTTCTTCTTTCCATCAGGATGAGATACCCATTCGAAAAATCCGTCGACAGGAATAATGCAGCGGCGCCGGCGGAAAGCGGACCGAAACGAAGGCTTAGAAGCGGCGGTTTCTGATCGCGCATTGATCATCCTCGACGCGCCCGCAGGGCTCTCCGCCCAACTTGGCACAAGACCCCAGAACATAAGATCGAGGCGCCGCTGGCCGTTCTCATCCTCTCGAACAACTCTGATATCGGATGTCGGAGCGACATTGAAGTTTGCATCACTATCGGAGAGATCAGAATCGGCTTCAAAGAAATTGGCGAGTTCTGTACTTGTCGTCACACTCGTAAATCGCCCGCACATCGTCAGACCGCTTCGCCTGAATCGGATGGAGCGGATCCACCGATCATCGGGTGCCCTGGGTGCAGAACCGTCCGTGGGAGCAAGTATTTGCCGATCAACGGCAACGTTAAGAATCCTTCAGCAGCGGAATACAAGAGAGCCACACGAGGAAGACTTCGGAATCCCTCATAAGCGATGCAACGCGGAATCCAATCCGGGTGAAGGCGCTGGTTGAACTCTTTTAAAGACTTGATTTGGTAAAAAGGACTCAAGAAGTTGAGGAGAAGTTTCGCTCCTCGCTGCGGCATCGTGTAATCGACATCGTCTTCAAAAAAACGACCCCAAGCAGCAAAATTCATGCTGAAGCGTTCAAAGCCCAATTCATCAAGTTTCATGATGGTTCGAGTCAGAAGGAACTCGATCATTCCATTCGGAGTCTCAGGATCGCGACGCATGATGTCCAGCGTGTATCCCTTGTGTTCGCCATAGATCGGTACAACCCGAAGAAACCCGCCAGGCCTGCCATACTCATCAATTGCAATACATAACCGGAAGTCAGGGTTCGTTCCTTCGATGTCTTGGCTCAGAGTCATGGTGAAACCTCGCTCGGGCTTCTTCCCCCGCCACCGACGCGAGATGTCATTCAGTTCAGCGAGCATCTCGGCTGAGACTTCGGTTTCTGCAACCCACTCATAGCGAAAGGTCCGATCTACGCGACCCGATGACTGGCGGACGCTTTTCCACTTCTTTCCCGCTAGTGAGAAGTCACGCACGTCGATAACTGCTTCATCGCCCAGGTACACAGTGTGAAGTCCGCGGGAAACATAAAGGTTGCGGTCTGCCTCCCGCACAGCGAGGAAAGACACACCCCAAGCACGCTCGTGACACATTGCTAGGAACTCATCAATTACGAGTGGAACCGATAATGCTTCCCCTATTGGATCACCCGACACCAACGCCTGACGAGCCACGAACGTGTAGGCGATCAGCGCCTTTCGGTCAGAGGAAATAAAAAACAACTTGTCGTCTCGCAGCGAGAAGTAATCAAGTGAGTCTGCGCTGAAAGTCTTCACTATCGAAATCGCTTCATCGCGCGATTCTGCAGAGACGAACGAGCGTGAGACGATCGGCCGGAAGATAAGGACAATTCCTGCCAACAGACCTGCGACTCCAAGGACGAGGAGTGAAGACGGGAAGGCCCAATCGAAGAAGTCCCGCTGATACTGATAGGGACCATCAACCCCGATAAGTCCAAGAAGAATCGTCTGAATATTCTTCCAAATTGTTGGCGAAGGAGTGATGGAATTCCGTTCGAAGAACAGGGCTGCGAGTCCGTAGAGGAAGATGATGAGGAAGTACCGGGGTAGGAATCGGATGAACTCAATCAACGTCGGAGGATCGCCCGGCGCCTTGAATTTCGATCGACTTATGGCAAGAAGCGCGACCATTCCCAGTGAATAGGCCGCGGCTATGTAGTGGTGCTGGCGAAGTAGTTCAGTAACAAACGATGCGACGAAGAGAACCATCGCGAAGATCCAGGCCATCCTTCGGCGCCGGGCTAACTGGCCAGCAAGATAGAGAAGCGCCACCCCTGCGGCTACAGAAATCACGTGACTCGTCACCCGCACACCAAATGGCGTCACGAGGTCCACCATGCTGTCGAGGCGAAATCCAACCGCCGGCAGAGTCGAGACCAGCATTATCAATCCGCCGATGGCAGTGAGGAATCCGATCAGGCGAGCCCTTCGGGAGTCACGCCGCATTGATGCAACCGCCGGATTCGCTGAGAGACATTTTTAAGCTTGTGACCTTGGGGGAAAATCATCCTCAGTCAGGCCGTTTTCGGGTCGAAGAGTCGGGAAGAGAATCACCTCACGAATACTTTCGACCTCAGCCAAAATCATGACGAGGCGGTCGATTCCGATTCCCAAGCCACCCGCTGGAGGCATTCCGTATTCGAGCGCTCGGATGTAATCAAGATCCACGTCTCCGGCTTCGGGATCCCCTGCCGCCTTATGGGCTGCCTCTTCTTGGAATCGAGCTAGCTGCTCGATTGGATCGTTGAGTTCGCTATACGCGTTCGCGAGTTCCCGCCCATCGACGATCACTTCGAATCGTTCAACCAGCGAGGGATCGGTTCGGTGTGGTTTCGCAAGAGGTGAGGTTTCGCGGGGGTGATCAAAAACAATTGTGGGCTCTATGACCTTTGGTTCAACCAGTTCGTCATAGACCTCGTGGGTGCAGCGACCCGGACCCCAATGCTCTTTCCATTCAAGCCCGAGACCATCAAGAACTGAACGAGCATCTACCAAGTCCATCGAAGGGTTGATATCGACTCCAACGATTTCTCGAATGAGCTCAACCATCGAAACCTGTCGCCACGGAGGTGCAAGGTCGACCGAGTTCCCCCGCATGCCAACGACTGTGGTGCCATTCGCTGCAACCGCGGCCGCAGCGACGAGGGTCTCGACAAGAATCATCATGTCGTTGTAGTCAGCGAAAGCCTCATAGGACTCGAGCATCGTGAATTCAGGGTTGTGACGAGTGTCGATACCTTCATTGCGGAAGACGCGTCCGATCTCGAACACGCGATCAAGGCCACCCACCAATAGGCGCTTCAGTGGAAGTTCGAGTGCAATTCGCAGATACGTATCGAGTGAGAGCGCGTTGTAATGCGTGACGAATGGTCGGGCGGTGGCACCACCCTGTTGCAGATTAAGAATCGGTGTTTCAACTTCGAGATAGCCGCGTTCACGCAAGACCTGCCGGATCGCATCGACCGCAGCAAAGCGAACTTCGAAAACGCGGCGTGCATTGGGGTTAACCGTCAGATCGACATAGCGCTGTCGGTAGCGGGCGTCGACATCGGCCAACCCCTTCCACTTATCGGGGAGAGGACGTAATGCCTTACTGAGTAGTTCCCAGGTCGTGACCTTGATCGAGAGCTCACCTTTCTTGGTGGCCATGATCTCGCCTTCGACACCAACCCAATCTCCGCGATCGAGTTTGTTGAATTCGGCGAATGATTCCTTGCCCAAGACTCCGGCAGAAACAAACAGCTGGATTTCCCCTGAACGATCTCGCAGCTGCCCGAATGTGAGGCGTCCCTGTTCCCGCTTCAATATCAAGCGGCCGCCTAGTCGAGCGATTGAGCCTGTTTCAGTACCGGGCTCGATTGCTGCCCACTCTTCTCGTACCGGGCCAATATCTGAGGTGCGTTCGAAACGATAGGGATAGGGATTAACCCCACCGTCCCTCAGCTCTACGAGACGCTCGAGTCTCTGAGCTCGAATCGTGGCTCGTTCCTCGGAACTGGTTTCGAGTGCCTCAGGGCCCTCGTAAGCCTCTGTCGATGTCTCGTCTTTGCTCTCGTCTGACATCAGTCTTCCTGGAGTTCTCGGGGGTGACAGGGCGGGATGCCAGTGTGGCACCCCGCACGTGTCTGGTCGGGCTGGCGGGATTCGAACCCACGACCTTCGGTCCCCCAGACCGACGCGCTAACCAAGCTGCGCCACAGCCCGTGGTGGGGACACCTTAGCGAGCAGAGGTGATCTCACCGAATCGACCCGGCGTCTTCACATACCGGTCGGGATGGAACCGCCGCGCCCGCCACCAGTATTCGGTTGTCGTTCCGGGCCAGATCGTGTCGACCTGACCACCCGGCGAGACGTACCAACTCGAACATCCCGAAGCCCACACTGTTTTCGCAATTCGCCTCTGCAATTCTGCATATGAGGAGGCTTCGACTTCCGGACGAAGTTCCAACACGGCGGCGGATGACTTCTGCATGAAACGTAACGCCCGCGAGATGTGTTCGAGCTGCACTTCGATCATGAAGACAATCGAGTTGTGCCCGAGACCCGTTCCCGGTCCAGCTAGGAACCAAAGGTTGGGAAACCCTGAAACCGTGAGTCCAAAATCAGTCGAGGCACCCTCGCTCCAATGGTCAGCAAGATCGACACCATTGCGACCGATGATTCTGAGCGGCGACGGAAAGTCTGCGACCGCGAATCCCGTCGCTAGGACAAGCACATCGAGTTCGTGCTCGATGCCATCGGAGGTGCGGACTCCGCTTTCTGTCACGAGCTCAATCGAGGAACTGACGAGTTCAACATTGGTCTTTGCTAACGCCCGGTACCAATCATTGGAGATCAGAAGACGCTTACAACCTGGTGTGTAGTCCGGGACCAACGTGGAGGCGATCTCTGGATCCTCGAACGCTTCGCCAATCATCAATTTCGTTTCTTCGATGATCCGCTTTGTCATCGCCTGAGCAATCTTTCCGGTACCGAGGAAAGCGAACGCGAGAAACTCTTGACGGAAGTAGATCCGCCAACGATGGAGACGCTGGAGGAAAGGCAGAGCCCTGTACAAACGCTGGCGCCATTTCGGAGTCGGACGATCGTCGCGCGGCAGTACCCAAGGCGGCGTTCGCTGGAAGACATCGAGGTGCTCCACGGCGTCCGCAATAAATGGGACGAGTTGGATCGCTGATGCTCCTGTGCCTACAACGCCGACGCGAGCGCCAGCCAAGTCAACATCGGGCCGCCATGCCGCCGAATGGAAAACCTCGCCGCCGAACGAATCAAGTCCGGGAAGATCTGGAACGGAAGGCTGGCTCAGAGGCCCGGTCGCACTAATGAGAGTTGATGCCTTAACGGTCTCACCTTTGCGAGAGGTGATCATCCAGCATCGTTCGTCCTCGATCCATGCGACTTCCTCAACGTCGAATCCGAACTTCAATCGCGATCGTAAGCAGTAATGATCTGTGATCCGTTCGAGATAGTCCTCAATCTCGGGTTGCGCTGGATAGCTACGCGTCCAGCGGGGATTTTGTGCGAATGAGAATGAATACAAGTTGCTTGGGATATCGCAGGCGCAACCCGGGTACGTGTTGTCTCGCCATGTGCCGCCAACAGCTTTCGAGCGCTCGAGAATCACAAATGATTCGATGCCCTGCTCCAGAGCCATAACTCCAGCGCCGAGGCCTCCGAACCCGCTCCCGATGATTGCGAGTTGAACAATGACCAGATCTTCGTTCACTGCAACAACCAAAGGACGCCTTGCACAGCTCTCCATCCGAGATAGAGCCCCGCCGCTACCACCAGCATCCAAAAGTGCCAAGGAACCTTCTGAGGCTTCGGTGGATCGCCAATCATTCGCCCACACGAAGGGCAGGTGCCGTCAGGAGGCATCGAGTTTGGGTTCCAAAACTTGGAACACTCTTCGCACCAAGGCATTACTGGTCAGTCCCGCAGCGTCTTCAAGAGGTCAGGCACATTCGACGCCTCTTGCCCCTCGCGCTCGCCGCGAGAATGGGCCTTCATGATCGCAATGCGAGCAGGCAGAGTTGCCGGAGCCCAATCGGTGAGTTCTTCGGTGCCATCTAGAGTGAAGGTCGGTCGCTGCAACTCTGCAAGCAGTTCGAGGCTGTAAGTGATCCGACCCGTTAGTTCTGTGGGCGATGCGGTGGCGAGGGCGAGCGCTGCTTCGGCCATCGTCTCGAGAGGTTCATAAAGTTCATCGGGAAGATTTGAGTGAGCGAGAAGTACCTCGGTCGCGGCCGCAGCCTGCGGTGCCAACGTATTGACAGCGATCCCTTCCGCTCCCGCTTCAACGCCGAGACTTGCTGTCCATCGATCGAGGAATGCTTTACTTCCGCCGTACATGGTCCCCATCGACGCTGGGCCAGTGGGCGGAAACGGCGGGCCCTCGGGCGGAATCGCAGTTGCTGAAGAAAGGTTGATGATCCACCCCTCCCCTCGCTCGCGCATCTGGGGAAGGACCTCGCGTATGAGTTTCCACGGAACCCAGAAATTGAGCTGCAGAATCTTTTCGATTCCGCTGTCGGACCAATCCATAAACGGTTTAAAACCACCCGCAGCTGCATTGTTCACGAGAATGTCGATGGTGCCGAGTTCCTGTTCGACGCTTGCGACGAGATGCGAAAGGTCATTGCTCGGATCACTCAGGTCGAATGGAATTCCGACGATCTTTGATCCGGTGGTTTTGAGGTCGGCGACTGCCTGTTCGAGCGTTCCCAGATCGGCGAGCCCGGGCTGCGGACGCGAACAGATCGCCACCGAAGCGCCTTCAGCGGCAAGACGATGGGCAATTGCTTTACCAATACCGCGACTGGCACCGGTTACAAGTGCTACTCGACCTTCGCAAGTTCTTCCCATGAGAATTAGTCCCTCTTTCGTACTCTCATCTTGATAGGTGTGGCACCCATATCGAATGCTTCGCGGAGGGATCGTTCGAGATAGCGCAGGTACGAAGGTGGAATTTCCTTGTTCGCGAAAAGGGTGAACGTCGGAGGGTCAGTCGCTCCTTGCGTCGCATAAAGCACACGCGCCCCGTGCGGGCCAGGTTGCGCTGCTTGAGCCGCGCGGAGAACCTGATTCACTTTCCGAGTGGGCACTCGGCGGTGGTAGTCCTCGATCGTTCCCTGAAGTGCCGGGAGCAATCGGTGCACGCCCTTACCGGACAATGCACTGATCTTCAGCACTGGAGATTCGCCAATGAAGTGAAGACGCTGGCTGATCTGATAGCCAACCTCTTCGCGACCATCGGCATCAAGAAGTTCCCACTTGTTCAGAAGAACGACTACGGGACAACCCGCTGCATCAATACGTTCGGCCAATCGTTGATCTTGAGCGGTCACTCCGACGGTCGCATCAATAACAAGGAGTGCCACATCGGATCGATCAATCGCCTGGAGTGCTCGCACTAACGAGTAATACTCGAGGGCTTCGTCGACTTTGCTCCGTCGTCGCATACCAGCAGTATCAACAAATCGAATTGGCCCATCTTCAGTCTCGACGATCGTGTCGACTGCGTCACGCGTAGTGCCAGGCATATCGTGCACAACCGAACGCTCATCGCCGATTAATCGGTTGAACAGGGTTGACTTGCCCACGTTGGGTCGACCGACGATCGAAACAGAGAAGATTTTGTCGACTTCGGCCTCGTCTTCGTCGATGGCGGCTTCCGGCTCGGGCGGGAATTCCAACATCAGTGATTCGAGAAGGTCACCCGTGCCGCGACCGTGGAGTGCGCTCACCGGGAACGGATCACCGACACCAAGGTTAAGAAGGTCCCAGATTGCTGACTCGCGATTCGTATCGTCGACTTTGTTCGCGACAAGAAGCACTGGCCGACCACGCTTGCGCAGGATCTGAGCGACACGGTTGTCTTCTTCAGTAATGCCCACAGTGACATCGACGACGAACAGCACAACGTCAGCTTCAAAAATGGCTTTCTCGCTTTGCCTCGAGACTTTCTCGTCGAGGGCATCGCCGCCAGGCACCCATCCACCTGTATCGACGAGTCGGAAATCACGCGCTTGCCACTCTGCGATTACTTCTTTTCGGTCGCGTGTGACGCCAGACTTCTCTTCAACAATCGCCTCGCGACGACCGACGATCCGGTTAAACAAGGTCGACTTCCCAACATTCGGTCGACCAACAATGGCGACGAGGGGAAGTTCGGTGGGTTGAGTACTCATTTCGGCTCCAATGCCCTACGAAGGGCGATCCCATCAGTGGGAAGAATCTCGACCTGTCGCGGCAGATCATCAGGGGAAAGACCATCGAGGAAAATGCCCTGCGACAGACAGACATCAGGTAAGAGGTAACGATGACCCTCTGGTTCAGAAGCCAGGACCCGGATGAGGTCAGTGCCTGTCATGAGACCAGCCACTCCGGTGTTGCCTCCGAAGAACTCATTCTCCACCGTAATGACGCGCACGTCAGATCGATCAACCGATTCGATCAGGGGGGCGATCACTTTTGAGCCGTAACTACCAGTCAATATGGCAATCGGAGCATTGGGACGGGGTCGGAGACTGACTTGTCCTCCGCCCCGAGGTGCGCGGTAACCCTCTGGCGGAGCGCCATCGACCCAGGCGAAGAAACCGGTCGCCACTCCTGTGGGTGTCTCTGTTTCGCCCAAGAACTCTCGTTCGAAGGTTCGCGCCATACCGATTCCGTCCTCGTGCATCGGAAACTCTTCATACGAGGAATGATCTGGAAAAGGACGATCGGCGAGAAGGTAATACTCGTCTGCGGCGTGAACGACCCGCCGGCCGAGAGCGGCGAGGTACACCTCTTGCCAATCGTGGACTGCATCGATGACATCGGAAGCTTCTGCCGCCGTATGCGGCCGCATCGTTGTTTCCGTATTGAAGCGGCTTAACCCGAGTGGCACCACACTCAGAGTCGCGAGTTCCGAATAGTGATCGAGCACATCGGCAAACGTCTGATCGAGGGCAGCACCATCGTTGCGGCCCGGGCACACGACTACTTGACCATGCACCTCGATCTCATTGTCAAGGAGCGCTCGCAACCAACGGAGGCTCGTAGCGCCCCGACGGTTCCGCAGCATCGAGGAACGAAGGTCAGGATCGGTTGCATGAATAGACACGTGTAACGGTGAAATACGTTCAGTTACCACCCGCTCGAGATCTAACTCTGTAAATCGGGTGAGGGTGGTGAAGTTGCCGTACAGAAATGAGAGTCGGTAGTCGTCGTCCTTCAGGTAGAGCGATTCCCGAAGGTTCGGGGGCAACTGATAAATGAAACAAAACTCGCAGTGGTTGTCGCAAGTGCGAACTTGGTCGAACAGCGCCGAGTGAATTTCAGCCCCAAGAGACTCACCGTCATTCTTTTCGACATCAAGCGAGAGTTGGAGCCCACCCCGATCGACCTCGAGGCAAAGTTCGCCCTCGTCGGCCAAGAGGCGGTACGAAATGATGTCTCGCGGAACTTCACCGTTCAGGCGGAGGATCTGATCCCCTGGCAACAGACCAGCTCGTTCAGCCGGCGACGCTGGAGCGACACTGACAACACGAGGTGACGACATGGGCGGTAAGGGTAGTGCCGGTAGCCTCTAGTTCCATGAACGACCCGCCTCCGGTGCCTTCGGACACGTTGACCCCCTCGTCGGTAGACAAGGTTCTTCTGGCTGCTCCCAGAGGATTCTGTGCCGGAGTCGAGATGGCGATCAAAGCGCTCGCTTGGATGGTTCGTTCGTTCGAAGCGCCGGTTTACTGCTACCACGAGATCGTTCACAACCAACGGGTTGTCGAGCGTTTCCAAGATCTCGGAGTGGTGTTCGTCGACGACATCGCGGAGGTTCCTGAGGGCAGTCCAGTCATGCTGTCGGCACACGGATCAGCTCCGGAAGTTGTGGCCGCAGCCCAAGCCAATGGCGGATATGTCGTCGACGCTGTCTGCCCCCTCGTAACCAAGGTTCATCATGAGGTGAAGGTGAGAGCAGGCAAGGGCTATCAGATCGTCTACATCGGTCACGAAGGGCATGAAGAAGCAGTCGGAACAATGGCGGTCGCGCCCGACAACATTCATCGCGTTGAATCTGTCGAAGAAGTCGCTGCCCTTCCACTGTTTACCGAACCCGTTGCGTTACTCGCTCAGACAACGCTCAGTCACCGTGACTGGGCTGACGTACTTGAAGCAACTCGACAACGTTTTCCAGACATGTGGGTGCCTGGGCGATCAGACCTCTGCTTTGCGACCACAAACCGCCAATCGGCGTTACTCGAGATCGCACCCCGTTGCGACGCGGTTGTTGTCATCGGCTCGGCGAACTCTTCGAATACCCGCGCCCTTGAAAGCCTTGCCCGCCAGTCTGGCTGCGATCGCGTGTACCGAGTGAACGGTCCCGAAGAACTTCCTAGTGATCTTCACGGGATCGTGGGTGTTACTGCTGGCGCTTCAGCGCCTGAGGAACTCGTCGAATCTGTCATCGCTCGAATTTCACCTCGCGATGGTGTCGAGATTGTCAGCGTCACGGAAGAAGACGAGTACTTCCCTCCCCCACGCAACCTTCGAGATCTCATTGCCACGATTGACGCTGCAGCAACGCTTACGTTTGGAGGACCAGTCGATAATCGTCCACCAACGCAGGATCGTTCGCTCCACGCCACCGACGTTCTCGCATCGCTCGCCTAGTTCGCCATTGGTGGTGCCGTGTCCTACTGGCAGGGATCGCTGCGGTGCTGCTCGGCTTCATGCTCTCCTCAGCCGCCGCCTGACCCTCATCGCAGCCAAAATCAACCTTGTGGGCGTTCGGCAGGGCAGAATGTACCCATGGCTACTTCCTTCACCCGCATGGACGAATCAACACAAGAACAGTGGCTCCACATCGGTGCGCAGCTTGCCCTTAGCCAGGGTCGCGTCGCAGACCGCATGTTGATGCTCCTCGAATCGCTTGGCGAGATCACCGACGGGTTCAACGCCGATCAACTTACCCACTGTTTACAAACAGCGACTCTCGCCGAACGAGCAGGCGCCGATGAAGAAGTTGTCTTCGCTTCGCTGATGCATGACGTGGGCAAGGCAATCACTGTTGCGAATCACGGTGCAATCTCAGCGGAAATGATCAAGCCGTACGTCCGCAACGATGTCTATCAAATGATCCGTGTGCACCAGGATTTTCAAGGCAAGCACTATTACCAACACTTTGGCGCTGATCCAGATGCTCGCGAAACGCATCGCGACCAACTCACGCCAGAGCAGTTCGCTCTCGCTGCGCAGTTTGCGGATGAATGGGACCAGATTGCATTCGACGCCGAGTACGACACCCTGCCGCTGTCACACTTCGAACCACTCGTGCGCAAACTCACTATTGGTTCCATGCTCTGAGGCAACCGCATCACGCTTCAACCTGTCATAACGACCTAGTGCTGGTTCGGTGAACCTGCAAGCAATTGAGCTTCGTCGAATAGATCCTGGATTCGAGCACTAAGGACGGCTGTCATCTCGCGCACTCCGTTACGAGAAACACGCCCACTTTCCTTTTTGGGCGGCGGTGTAATCGGTTCACCGATGACAACGACCATTTTTACCGGGCGAATGAATTTCTTGCCCTTAGGCATCGCTCGCTCCGTGCCGCCCAGTCCAATAGGGATGATTGATACTCCCGTGCGACAAGCAACGTAGGCGGGGCCGTCAAACAATTCCTTCACAAGTGGGCCGGTCTGACGGGTGCCTTCGGGAAACATCACCAACGGCTCACCGCGCTCGACGACGAGCAACGCCGCCTTCAACGCGTCGCGATCGGCAGCCCCGCGTTGTACAGGAAATCCGCCCATTGCGGTCAGGAACCAACCGAGCTGGCGATTGGTCCACATCTTTTCTGCACCCATGTACCGCATCAACCGCCAAATCGCTGCGCCAATCACTGGCGTATCGAGATAGGAACGATGTATCGGAGAAATGATGAATGGACCTTTTTTGGGGATGTTTTCTCGGCCATGCACTTCGAGTCGAAAATAAAGCCGGATAACAATCTCTAGAAGCAAACGAACAAAGTGGTGCAGAGTCTTCTGTGGGAGCGTGAGTTGTTCGCCGTTGTCGTGACCTTCGGGAATGAAGATCTCGCGTCGACTCACGGAAGGTGCCCCATGATTGCGTCCACTATCTGGTCGACAGTGAGATCGCTGGTATCGATGTTGACCGCATCGGAAGCTGCCCGCAGCGGATCGTGCGTCCGGTTCTGGTCCAAAGCATCTCGCCGGGCAAGATCGGTTGCAACGGTCTCATACGAAAGGTCAGAGACTTCCTTTGAACGCCGAGCGGCCCGAACTTCTGGACTCGCATCGAGATACACCTTCAACCGCGCCTCGGGGAACACGACGGTGCCAATGTCTCGGCCTTCCATCACACCTCCGCCTCGCTTCGCCACCCACTGACGTTGGCGAGCACGCATTTCCTTACGAACATCGGGGTTCGCTGCAACGATGCTCACCGCCCGTGTTACTTCTGGCCCACGGATCTCGATCGTTGCATCGACGTCATCGACAATGACCGTTCCGTTAGTGTCGATTTGCAGATCAATGTTTCGCGCGAGATTGCTCACTACCTCGGCGTCTTCAGGGTCGACTCCCCCACGCAACGCTGCGAACGCAACAGATCGATACATAGCGCCGGTATCGAGATAATCAAGGCCAAGCCTCGATGCGACTGCTTTAGCGACCGTTGACTTTCCCGAGCCTGCTGGCCCGTCAATAGCGATCACCATCGGTTGTTCAGTCACAGTGAGCCCCCATTGCGGAGTCGGTCCATCTGGTCGAAGTAGTTCGGAAACGTTTTGGCCACACAGTTTGGATCAGAAATGGTGACACCAGGGCGCTTGTAACCGATAAGCGCCATGCTCATCGCCATTCGATGATCGTCGTAGGTCTCGACGATTGCGTCCTTCGTTGGGCCAGGCGTGACCGTGAATCCGTCGGCATCTTCTGTTGCATCAATACCAAGACGTTGAAGTTCGGTGACCACCGCCGATATCCGATCGGTCTCCTTGCGTCGAATGAAGTCAATCCCTGTCACCGTCGTAGGACCGTCAGCAAAAACAGCCACTGCCGCGATGGTTTGGGCCGTATCCGAGATTTGGCTGAAGTCGACCGTCACACCGTGCAGTGGAGCGCCGGTCACGGTGATCGCATCGTTCTCAAAGAGGGCGACTGCGCCCATAGCTTCCAGCACCTTCACGAAACCAACATCGCCCTGAAGCGAGTCTGAACTGAGACCCTCAACACGAACTGTTCCGCCACAGATCGCCGCGAGAGCAAAGAAATACGATGCGGCGGAGGCGTCAGGTTCCACCCGATAGTCAATTGATCGATAGCCGCTAGGAGCAACGACAAAAGTTCGGTCATCAGGCATAAGCACTTCAGCGCCGAAAGCGCTCATCAACGAAGCCGTCATATCGAGATACGGGCGCGAAACAACATCGCCTAGGAGTTCTATGCGCAGTCCTTCTGGCATGCACGGAGCAGCCAGCAGAAGGCCAGAAGTGAATTGGCTCGAGGTTGAACTATCGAGAATCGCAGTCGGCATAGAGCCGCAAAGTGTCGGCGGGCCTGAAATTTCAACAGGAAGGAATCCGATTTCGCTTACGGAGGTGATCGTGACGCCGAGACCCTGAAGCGCGCTGAGTGCGTCGCCCATGGGTCGACGTCGCATGGCGTCGTCGGCATCGAGGAGACGCGTTTGATTTCCGAGGGCCAGAACTGCAGCCATGAATCTTGCGGTGGTGCCCGACTGACGAGCGAAAAAGTATCGACCGGCATTTGAAAGGTCGCCCCCGATACCGGTGACTGTCATCGTTGAACCGTCGACATTCTGTTCAACCCGCGCACCAAGTGCTTTTACGCAATCAATCATCGCGTTGGTGTCTTCGGCGAGCAATGCTCCGCGCAGCACGCTCTCCCCAGAGGCCAGCGCGGCAACAAGCAATGCCCGGTTCGTAATGCTCTTCGAACCGGGTGGAGTTACCGTCGCGTCAATGGGACCATCGAAGGGGACAATGTTCAGAGAATCAGACATCAGCGTTCTTCGGCCCCATCAAGAGACCGCAGCACCGCTTTGTAGCCACGCTCTGTGAGTCCGTCACGCAGGATCGTTCCGGTCGCTGCTTCAACCAGGAGGATGACAACCCCTTCGTCGCCCTCCACCGAATGAGCAATCTCGATGTCAGCAATGCTGATATCGAGCTCGGTGGCAATCATGGTGATTCCGGCCAGAGCACCCTTTTGATCGGCCACGGGGATCCGCAGTTCAGCCAGATCTTCCGCTCGGGCAAATCGTGCCGGAAGCGCGAGGCGGGCATTGCGGGCGCGCTCAAGTACAGCAACAAGCGCCTCACGATCGCCTTCCTCAACAATCTGGCGCACAGTCGTAAGAGTTGACAACAACCGATCGAGCTCCGCCACGATCGCCTCACGATTTTCGGCGCAGATATCTGGCCAAATGCCTGGATGACTCGCGGCGATACGAGTCATGTCTCGGAAACCTCCGGCAGCCAAACGCAACAGACCGCGGTGTTCACTTGAACGTTCGTCGGCCAGGCCCATAAGGCTCGCCGCTGTGAGATGGGGAACATGCGAAACAATCGCCACCATTGAGTCATGTCGTTCGGGCGGCAGTGAAACCACTTCGGCTCCGAAACCAGAAACAACTGCACGGACGGTCGCCAACGCATCGTCATCAGTCGTATCGACCGGTGTGAGGACCCATGTGCGTCCTTCAAAAAGATCTACGCGTGCGCCGTCGACGCCTTCTTGCTCTGACCCTGCCATCGGGTGACCGCCGATAAAGCGGGGATTACTCATAAGCGAAAGCAGAGGCGTCTTTACGCTCCCGACATCGGTGACCAAACCGTCTGTGTCTTGGAGAGCAAGCGCCACCTCGTCAGCGATTGCCCCAACTGGGGTCGCGACGAAAGTGAGATCGATATCAGCAACAAAACCATCGGGTGCAATGGAGTCGATAGCCCCCACCGCAAGAGCGCGTTCAAGACCTTCAGATGAATGATCACGCCCGACGACACGCCAACCTGATTCCCGGAGTCTCTGACCAATCGAACCGCCAATGAGCCCGACACCGACGATCAGGGCGGATTGCTTTGATGTAGCTGGGCTCACGACGTCACTCCGGGAGGTCGTCGCGTAGACCGCTTGCGCCTTCGAGGTACACATGACGCAGGTCTGAGCGAGACACGGTGGTATTCAAATGCATCAGGACACGGATACAGAGCGGCGTTGCCCCTTCAATATCGAGTTCTCGAGCACAGATCAACGGGATATCTCCGAAACCAATGTCACGGGCCGCCGAGGCAGGGAACATCGAATGAATGTCGTCGGTGGCCGTGAACAGGACACTAATGATGTCGTCATGGTTCACACCGTTGCGCTCGAGCATCTGCTCGAGAAGTTCAATTGTTCGCGTCCGAATCTGATCGGTGGTGTCGCTCTCAATTGTTGTTGCGCCACGAAGCGCCCGAACTGCAGAAGTCACGATCTGATCCTAGAGGGGTGATGTCACTTCGCTGAAGGTGTTTCCTTAGAGCGTGGAATGGCCGCCTTTTCGAGGGAACGAAGTTCAGGCCCCGTCAAGGATCGCCATTCGCCCGGTTTCAACTTCCTATCGGCCAATGGTCCGATCCTCGTACGAATGAGACGAAGCACCGGATGCCCAACCGCTTCACACATTCTTCGTATCTGACGGTTGCGGCCCTCATGGATCGTGAGGCGGAGAATTCCGGGGCCAACCAGTGCAGCCTTGGCCGGTGCAGTGAGGCCATCTTCGAGTTCCACACCCTCCCGCAGTATCCGAAGTTCGCCGCGAGTCGGCTCACCCTCAACATGGGCGATGTATTCCTTCTCGACACCGAACGACGGGTGAGTCAGTCGGTGGGCCAGATCTCCATCATTGGTGAGCAGCAAGAGGCCTTCTGTATCCATGTCGAGGCGGCCAACAGGAAACACGCGCGGTTCCTCAGGAACAAGTTCGAGAACAGTGGGACGACCGTGCGGATCGTCGGCGGTTGTGATCACGCCAACTGGCTTATTCAGTAGGAGATGCACAAGCCCTGGTCGGACCCCGATAATGACGCCGTTGATAGCAACCACATCGTTATCGGCATCGACACGACGGCCCAACACCGCTACCTCACCATTAACAGTGATGGCACCTTCGGCGATCAGGTCCTCACAGACCCTTCGGCTTCCGATTCCTATACGAGCGAGAACCTTTTGCAGTCGCTCCCCCGCTCGATCCTCGTCGTTCACCCTCGTCCGTCCCCGTCGAGCAAGTCGCCCAACGAAGGTCGAACACTTTGAATACCTTCGGCCAACGCTTCTTCAGCGACTCTGAGCTCGGCTTCGACTGAATCCACTCGGAGCCCGATCTCTAACGCTTCGACAACATCGGCACCGGGAACAAAATCGGCGATTGACGGAAGCTGCGAAAGCGAATCAAGACCCATCTTCATGAGGAACTCTGGAGTGGTACCGAACATCACCGCTTGACCGGGCCCTGGATCACGAGCAACTTCACCGATGTAACCACGTTGTTCCAAAGTGCGCACAACACTGTCGACACCCACTCCACGAATCGATGCGATCTGAGCGCGACTGATGGGTTGTTTGTAGGCAACAATTGCGAGCGTCTCAAGTGCAGCGGCAGAAAGTTTCGCCGATTGACCTTCGAGAACAAATTGCTCGATATATGGCGCTTGATCGGGGTGGCTTTGGTAGCGCCATCCGCCAGCCACTCTCACCAACTGAAAACCGCGTTGCTCACCGGTGTACTCGCCGGCAAGTTCGGCCAGCAATGCTTCGACACGATCGCCGGCAAGACTGGTTAACTGCGAAAGCATCTCGGTAGGCACAGGTGTATCGGCGACCATGATGATCGCTTCGAGTGCTCGCTTGTTGTCGGAAGACATGGTGAACCCTTTAGCCGTCGTAGGTGTCGATGCCGGCGAGGTCCGCCACACCGAGGGCAGGAGATCCGACCCAAATGATTTCGATGTCACCGAATGCCGCCGGCTGATCGAGTTCGATAAAGCCCTGCTTGAACAGTTCGAGCACCGCCAGGAACCGCACGACAATTTCGAATCGCTCCACGAGTGATTCAGTCAGGCGTCGGAACGAGACTCGCCCAAAGCGTGGAAGTTCGTCGATCAGTTCCTCGACTGCTTCACCGACACTGACTCGAACGCTATAGATATGTTCAATGCTGACGGTCGGCACGAGCTTGGGGGTCATCGCGCGGATATAGGCGGCTCTCACATCGTCGATATCGACGCCCTCGAGTAAGTCGGGGGCGAGTTCGAGGTAGCGCTCATCGAGGCCGGCGCGACGCGGAACGCACAACGCGGCGTTGTCGAACAGATCAGAAAGTACGTGTGCCGCATCTTTAAACGTCTTGCAGTCAAGAAGACGGGCAATAAGGAGGTCGCGCTCTTCCCACAACGAAAACTCGTCATCGAGATCGAAGTCCGTGTCGTCCGGCAGCAATCGCTTGCACTTGAGTTCGACCAGCGTGGCGGCAATCAGCAGAAACTCGGTCGTGATCTCGAGATCGACGCGTTCCATCTTGTCGATCTCGACGAGGTAGGCATCGACGATGCGCGCAAGCGAGATCTCGTAGAGGTCAACCTGCTCGCGCAGAATGAGGTGAAGCAGCAGGTCGAAGGGACCCTCAAAGACAGAAGTCTGGACCTCGTATGGCACGGACCCACGTTAGAGGGGTCTAGAGGTGTCAAAGTGCATCTAAGTCACGGCGGAAGGCCCCGGACCTCTAGCATCGGCCCTCATGACGCGTGTCTTCTCGGGCATCAAGCCCACCGGTCCGGTCCAGCTTGGCAACCTCCTCGGAGCGCTCCGCCACTGGGTTACCGATCAGGACGAGGCCGACGCGATTTTCTGTGTCGTTGATCTGCACGCTCTGACCGTTCCCCAAGATCCGGTTGAGCTGCGAACTCGGACCCTCGAACTCGCGCAGTTACTCATTGCTATTGGGATCGATCCCGCCCGAACCACTCTTTTCGTGCAGAGCCATGTTCCCGAACACGCTGAACTCTCTTGGCTCATGGAATGCACTGCTGCATTCGGAGAATTGCGGCGCATGACCCAGTTCAAGGATAAAAGCGACAGTTCCGAGTTCGTCTCGGCTGGTCTCTTTACCTATCCGGCTCTCATGGCTGCAGACATTCTTCTTTACGACACCGACCGCGTTCCTGTCGGGGACGATCAACGCCAGCATCTTGAATTGTCACGAGACCTCGCCATTCGGTTCAACAACAGGTACGGCGACACCTTCATTGTTCCCGAGGCAGCGATCGCAAAAGTCGGTGCCCGCGTCATGGACCTTCAGCATCCAAACAAGAAAATGTCCAAGTCAGAGGACTCACCCCAGGGAACCATCCTGGTGCTCGAAGATCTCGATGCCGTGGCGAAGAAGATCAAACGCGCAGTTACCGACACCGACACCGACGTTCGCTTCGATGTTGCCGAAAAGCCGGGCGTTTCGAATCTTCTCTCGATTCTGAGCGCGTGCACCGGCACTACTCCCGAAGAATTGGCCGATTCCTACACTCGCTATGGGGATCTCAAAACTGCCGTCGCTGAAGCTGTCGTCGAAACGTTGCGACCGATTCAGGCTCGTTTCGCAGAACTCGCCGCTGACCCGACTGGCACTGCATCGATTCTCGCGGCCGGTGCCGAAAAGGCGCGAGCAATTGCCGGGCCCGTCCTTGAACGGGCCCGCACAAATATCGGTCTGTTGCCGCCGCAATAAGCGCAGCGAAAGCGGTGTACTTAGGGAGCCATCGATCCGCCGTTGGCGAAACCTGATGGCGTGTGGCGTCCGGCGCAGGAGTGTTCGAACAATCCGTAGCCGACCTTGCCATCGAGCGTTGCCTTACCGACGTGATCAAGGATGCTGAATTGCGTCGCAATCATGATCCCGGGATCGGACTGATTCGTGAGGTCGTAGGTCGCTGTTTCGATCCAATCACGTCCACGCCAAACGCCATGTGTCCACTGCGGGTCGGGTCCGTAACCGCAACCGGCGGAAAGAGCAACATGACCGAGACATTCCACTTCGACAACAAGCGGTGAACCGTCAGCAGCCTGAGCGGTGATCGTTGCCGACTCTGGAATGCGCGTGCCCGACCGGTAATCGATGTCGTACTTCGGATAGCCGAGGGGCTCGACGCGTCCATCAGGCCAAATACGAAGCGCGTCGTTCAGTGTGCGCAAACCATCGGCATCTTCTTGTGCAATGAACACCAGGGCGAATTCGTCGAAGCGGAGCGGCACGTAGATCCAGTAGAAGCCGCCGTCGGCTTTCGGCTCGGCAACCCAACGACCTGCTGGTTCAGGTTCGCCAACCGGGCGAATACCCCAAGAACGATCGCGTGTGCCCACCCAGGTGGCCGGGTCGACGATGATCTCTTCACCCTTGACGCGAATGAAACCTTCCCACGTTCCCACCTGCGCGAAACGCTGCGCGTCGAGCATGATCTTTGCGCCGTTGCGCGAAATATGTGGCGACTCATCAACAGCAGGGAACGATCCTCGCCAGTGGAGATCGAGCTCAAACTCATGGTCCTTGCCGTCACACGTGATTCGAAGTTCGTTAAGAGGATCGATGACCTCGATGCGATACGGGCCAACCTGCTGATTCATGCGATCAGTTCCGAGCACATCAGACATACGAATGGTGTGTTGGAGATCGCCGCGACGGATGCAGGCGAATGCGTCGGTCACTCCAAGGTTCGGGTACTGACCGAGACCAGTAATAAGGAATACCTCGCCAGAACGATCGTGTGCGTTCCAATACGAACGGTCATAGAAGTTGCGATCGCTCGAAGCTGCATGGGCAAGTGAGTACGGGGCTTGATGAAGCGGAAACTCGTCGGCAGGAATCGGCATTAGTGCTCCCCTTAGTCAAACCAAACCGCACCATCCGGTGCGTGAAGATCGAACATTAGGGCCACGCAACGGCGCCCCACGACAGAGTCCGGGCTGTGGGCCCATGGAACGGTTCGGCTACCATTTCGCCCCTTAGGGCGATTAGCTCAGTTGGCTAGAGCACTGCCTTCACACGGCAGGGGTCGCTGGTTCGAGTCCAGTATCGCCCACCCGAGAAAACCTAGAGAGGGACCGCTTTTCGAGCGGTCCCTCTTTCTTTGCGAACGACTCGAAACTGCTCCGGTACACAACGGGTACACAATCGGCCGATTACGCGCCGCGCTTCTTTCCGAACTGCACAACGTCGCCGCCTTGTGGCTTCGAGGCTCGAGCCGCTCCTCGAGCCATCTCGTCGAGAGCGCTCGTGACGTGATCCTCACCCGTCTGGAGAAGGTGCCCGTAGCGGTCGAGAACCGTCACGACTGAGCGATGGCCAGCACGAACGGCGATCTCCTTCGGACTGGCTCCCGCGGCAATCCAAAACGCGACAGCGGTATGGCGTAGGTCCTGGATTCTCAGCGGCTCGAGTCCAGCGTCAGCGATCGCCGGAGCACACACTCGACGACGGAAGTTCCCAAGACGGATCGGCCCACCGCGGGGAGCCTCGAAGACGAGATCGTCAGGACCGAGACCGGCGGTTTGCTCGAGAAACTCGTCGACCAAGAATCGAGGGAGAGGAACGTCACGGTTCCCCGCTCTCGTCTTTGCCTCGTGCCACTCGAGGGTTCCGTTCACGTCGACGAGTGTCTGACGAACCGACACCTTGCCGGCGAGGAGATCGAGCCTCGAGCGTCGGAGACCGGAGTACGCGGCGAGCATGACCCAGACACGGAACCGCTCATCGATGCAGTTCAACATCGATCTGGTTCCGGGAGCACGAATCGGTTGCAGGACCTACCGTTGCGCAATGAACCAGAAAATCCGCTTTCTCCTCGACCGTCAAGAGATCCGCGACGTGGTCACCCGCTATTTCATGAGCGCCGATCGGCGGGACTTTGTTTCGTTGGTCGACTGTTTCGTGCCCGGCACGCTGGTCGACTACAGCGAACTACTGCCCGTGTCGTCAGGCACTCCGATCGTCGAGGTCGCCGCAATGATCGATTCTGCGATGAGTGGCCTCTACAGTAATACGCAACACTTCATGGGAAATCATGAATGCAGCATCGATGGCGACCGAGCGGCGGTCGAGACCTATTGCCTGGCCATCCACGAGTACCTCGACGACGCTGTCGACGACGGGACCAGGCCCACAAGCGCACTCCGCTACATCGATCAGTTCGTCCGGACATCGGACGGTTGGCGCATCGGACATCGGAAGGCCGTGCGCGACATTGCTCTCCAGTTTCCGCCGCGCGCAGTCACGATGTGGCAGCCCGAGGACTGACTCGGACACCATTGAAGCCATGCAGGCGAGATACTCGGTTGCGACCGCAAGCAAACGATCGCTGAGTTACTGAGATAATTGCGGCACCATCTGTGTGAAGAGTTCTTCGGGATCTTGCGGCGACGAGATTGTTGAAAGGTACACAGCAAGCGGGCGCAGGGGAATAGGCCGAACGAACCTCTCATCGGTTACACACTCGTTACACATGAGCCCCGACAAACGTCCACAAACGACGAGAAGCGTTCACCTACTAACTCCGCTCCCCCGTTGGGATACGTCAACTCGTGACAGACGTTCGCAGAGGTTGCCGACACTTCACACGGCAGGGGTCGCGGGTTCGAGTCCAGTATCGCCCACTCGAGAAAATGTAGAGAGGGACCGCTTTTCGAGCGGTCCCTCTTTGCGTTGCGACCACCGCGAAGTCGTTCCGTTCAACACTCGTCCAGCAATCCGATCAATAGGGGCTCCTGGAGGTCCAGAGTTCGGAATCGCATCCCAGATCAATCTATAGGCCGGTATCTGAGCAATAGGCCGCTATCGAGCTCGCCCCTAGACATCACAGCCCGAGGGGTTCATGATGACCATCAGGGCAGCGCCGGTTCACGCTCATTCGCCAAGACCTCCCACTCTTGGCCATGGCCGGCGGTGATCACGCCTTCACTGCGCCTGAGGGCGTGGGCTGACGCTGCCGCCACTACAGCGCATCGACTCGCGCATCGTTATTGGCGAATATCAGGAATTTCATGAGTCCCCTAGGACTCGACTGTGAAGCCATTGTGGCGGTCTCTACGTAAAGCCCTCGCTATCGATTTCACAGCACTCGAACACATTCGCCCAGTTCGAGCTGCACTCGTGATTCTCGCAGCACTCACCTACACCTACGTGAACCACGATGTTCGACCACTTCTCCCTCTAGGCCTAGGCCTTCTGTTCGCAGCAATTGCCGATCGAGGCAGCTCATTACGTCGCCGTGTCTGTTCAATGGCTGGTGCGTCGATAGGAATCACCATCGGCATTGCTATTGGCTGTGCGGTATCCAATAATCAACTTTTGCACATAGCCACGGGCGGATTTGTCGGCTTGCTTTGCGGTCTCATCGGCGTCGCGAGCATTCCAGCAATGACTACTGGCGTCCTGACCCTGGTCATCTTCACTATTTTCTCCGGTTCGCCAATCGATCTTCTCGAATGGAAGGCGAACACGGTTCTCATGTTGCTTGGTGGAAGCATCATGGCCGCCACCGTTCCCATTGAATTCGGCGTCCGGACGCTCATAAAGACAACTCCAAAGAACAACGACGAATTGTACAGAGAGTCGTTTTGGGATCGCTCAAAGATTCACTTTTATTGGAGCGATCCATTCATACTTCACTCGATCCCTCTAGCCGTCGTGATCATTATTGCGACGACACTCGAGGAATTCGTCAAATTTCCGCACTCGTATTGGATTCCAATGTCTGTTGCTTGGATTTCTCAACCCGATCACAACGGAACGGTCTACTAGGTCGCCCGTCGCGTGATCGGGACACTCTTCGGCGTCGCTATCGCCGGAACGCTCATCGCGACTACCCCTTATTCAAGTGTGTTCGCACTCATAATGGTCGGAATCGCGTAGTACTTCGTCCTGGCCTTCCCTACGCCCAACTACGCGATCACCACCGCAGGGATCACTGTGTTTGTGTTCTTTCTGTTCCGCATCGTTGGTTTCCCAATGGGCGGATCAATCACTGCTCGCGTTCTAACGACTCTGATTGCTGCAGCGCTCCTTCTGACAGACACCCGTATTGGGCCGCGACCTCCGAGCGTCGATGCGGGACCCTGAACAAATTACACAAACGTCCCTAGGACTCCGATGTTCGATAATCGCCGAACTTTGCGTCGCGTTTCGACAGCGCTCCGGTGAGACCACCTTCTGAGTCTTTCTCGGCGATGAATGCCTTGAATGTCTCGGTACCCATTGTCAATGCACACAGTTCTGTGCCTTGACGAATTGCGGTTGGGAAGCCCATAACAGCCATGCCGCGGTGCACCGTTCGCTTGTTGATCTGCGCGATGTCGGTGGGGATCATCGCAATTCGTTTCGCCTTCTCAAGAACCTGCGCCTCGAGTTCATCGGCTGGATACGAACGAGTAGCGAAACCTGATTGCGCAGCCTCAGTTCCGCTGATCCAGTCCCCTGTCAACATCAGTTCCATCCCAAGCTTCGGTCCGAGTAGCCACGCGTGCCATTGCATATCTGGCGTTCCAAACCGCACAGCCGGATAGCCGATACGCGCATCGTCGGCGACATAAACGAGGTCGCAACCAGTGGCGAGTTCCGTACCGCCCGCGAGGCAATAGGAATGGATCTGTGCGATCACGGGCTTTGCGAGATCCCAAATGCTCATCCAAGTCTCCGTGACCTCACGGGGGTAACTGCCGAGACCATCGGCCGACTGATACGCCGGGGGCTCACCGTCGGTAGGGCTGCCAGCAAGGTCATAACCGGCCGAGAAACATTTCCCTGCGCCTCGAATGATCGTGACGCGAACACTGTCGTCTACGTCGTGAGCACGCAATGCGTGCATGATTTCCCGACGCATTGTGGCTCCAAGCGGGTTGCGCTTGTCAGGGTTGTTGAGCGTGATCCGTCGCACCAAAGGCGCTGGCTCGTCAACGATGATTCTTTCGTAGGTCATTGCTATCCCCCATGTCGTTTTTATGATGATGCCACGCTCCCGCATTGGGGGCTGCCAACGAAGATCCCCCGATCACGTCCCCCAAATTCAGCGGGATGGTTCCCTCCTCACGGCACTGGAACCAAGCAGAGGGTCGTCTTGCCATCAAACAACTGAAACTCGGTAGTGAGTGGAGGACATGGGCGAGGAGTCTGCACGACCGAATCGACAACCCCCGAGGACAATTTGTCGCAGGTAACCACGAGCGCCACCTTCCCCGAAGGCCCAGGAGTCACCACCACGCAACTGCCCTTCGTAAATACCTGCACTGCCGACGCGCCAATTGACGAAGAGTTGGGGCCGTCTTGTGACGTCGCGTAGGCGCTGCCGACAATTAATCCAACGCCGATGAGAACTGCAACTGCGACCGGAAGCCACTTCCAAAGAACCGCAGTCGAGGCCGGAACGAGAATTCCTGATGGAGGGGGTGGTCGCCGATCAGACAGATCTGGTCGAGTTGTTTGCGGGGTCACCTTCCGTACCGGGTCGGGCAGCGAAAGGTCATAGTCGCGACGTTTCGTCGGATCGCTCAACACGTTCCATGCAGTATTCACTGCTCGGATACGAGCTTCCGCCGCAGAACGCTTTGTGTCTTGCGCTACGTGTCGATCGGGATGAGAGGCACGCGCAATCGCTATGTACGCCTTACGAATCGATTCCCGATCTGCATTCCGACTCACGCCGAGAGTTTCGTAATAGTTGGGCTCGGCCATAGGTCAACGGAGACGGATCGCAACTTCGTTAGCAAGAAGTCGTCCCTCAGTGCTTAAGACAAGGTTTTCGCCGTCGATGACAATAAGTGGCTCCAACAGTTCACGATCGCTTGTCGACAGGGAATCGACTGGAACCCCTTCTCGGGTTCGCAATGACAACTGCAATCCTTCGATGCGACGTCGTTCGGGATCAAGGTCCTCCGCTGATGCCTCGACCGAATCATTCGACTGGATCAAATCGATATAACGCTCCGGCGTCCGAACATTCCACCAACGACGTCCTGAACGGTGGGAATGGGCGGCGCAACCGAAACCGAGATAGTCACCTTGACGCCAATACAGCAGGTTGTGGGCACATTCGTTCCCGGGTTTGGCCCAGTTCGAGATTTCGTAGTTGGTGAATCCAGCCGCTGAGAGCATTGAATCGGCAAGTAAATACTTGTCGGCCTGATCGTCATCATCAGGGTGTCGAGACGGATCGTCGGCAAGGGGTGTACCAGCTTCAACTGTCAGCGCGTAGGCGCTCACATGATCTGGATTCAAGTCGATCACCTGCTCAAGCGTGGATTCCCAGTCCTGCAATGTCTCTCCGGCCCCGCCGTAAATCAGATCAAGGTTGAGTCGTTCGATGCCGCCACTACGAGCAAGCGCCACTGCCTCGATAACCGTTTCTGGACGATGGTCGCGACCCAGCGACTCAAGCACTCGTGGAGACATCGATTGAACACCAAACGAGATTCGGTTTACGCCGGCTGCCACATAGGCCTCAAAATGAGCAGCCGTTGCCGATTCGGGGTTGCATTCGACGGTGATCTCGACGCCGTCAATGACTGGGATGAGCGAGATCACCTCGGCAAGTCGCACTGGATCGACGCGAGAAGGGGTTCCACCGCCCACAAAGATCGATGTCACTAACGGGAGGGACTGATCGTCAAGTGCCCGCGTAATTGCTGTAGAAACTGCATCGAGATAGTCCGACATCAAATGATCGCGATCGGTCCATGTAGCGAACGCGCAATAGTCGCAACGACGAGAGCAGAACGGAATATGAATGTACGCACCAAACGGTTCGGTCATAGCGAGCGCCCATCTCGCAGAGAGACCATAAGTGTTCCGACGGCTATCGCTGCTGTCTCTGATCGAAGAACTGTCTGTCCGATACCCACGATTGGCGTGGACTCTTGTTCGGTTTCGGACCAGCCGCCTTCTGGGCCGACGAGAACGGTTGTGTGTCGAGAATTCAATGCCTCGCCCCCGCGATCGGCACGCACTACTCCCGAATTTCGCACGAGATCAGAGAACATCGCCACAGGCCTCACGTCGGGCAACCAGACCCGTCTCGACTGCATCGAGGCTTCTCGAGAAACCTTCGTAAGCCGCTCGGTCTGACGTTCAATCTTTGAATCATCCCAACGAACCACCGATCGCTCGGCAACAAAGGGACAGATGACGTCTATGCCCAGTTCTGTCAGTTTCTGAACAACCAGTTCCGGCTTGCTGCCTTTGACTAATGCGAATCCGACCGTAAGCACTGGCTCCGGTTTCACCACTCGTTGGATGTCGGCGCATGGAACGAGGACCGACGCCTGAAACTCGCACCACCGCCATGCTCCGACTCCGTCAGTAACGCTCACGAGCTCACGGGACCGCAAACGACGGACCTTTTCGAGGTGATGAAGATCTTCTTCGTTCAATAACGGAGCATTGACATCTTCGACGATGACGTGGGGCGATGTGCCGCCAGGCCGATCGGGAAGTTCGATCGAATCGTTGGCCATGGCCTTACTTGAAGGCTCCGCGCAATTTCGACATCAGGCCTTGTTCGGGTGGGTCAATATCTTCGCCGCGCAAAGTAGCGAACTTTTCGAGGATCGCTCGCTGCTCGTCGTCGAGATCATCGGGCGTTTCGATCACGAGCCGAACAAGAAGGTCACCGCGCCCGCGACCTTGTAGATGAGGAACACCCTTACCGCGAAAGCGGATCACATCGCCGGAAGTGGTTCCGGGTTCCACTGGAACGACCTCATCGCCGTCGAGAGTCTCAAGCACTATCTGCGCGCCCAGAACGGCTTGAGTGAAAGCGATCGGAAGATCGTGGATCAGATTGTCGTCGCGTCGATCGAAACGATTGTGAGGTGCAACTCGAATATGGACATAGAGGTCGCCCGTGGATCCGTTCCTCGGCCCAACCGCGCCGCGACCCGAGAGTCGAAGAGTCGCTCCGGTGTCGACACCGGCCGGAACGTCGACGGTGTACGCGCAATCATCGAGACGACGACCTTCTCCTGCACACGTCGAACAGGGTCGATCGATGATCGAACCGAAACCGTTGCACCGGCCACAAGGACCAGCAGTCACCATCTGACCAAGGATGGATTGGCGCACTCGGCGAACTTGGCCAGCACCCCCACAGTCCGGGCACGTGCTGGGCCCAGTCGTGCCATCGGCACCGGAACCCTCACAGTCTTCACAAACGACGGCGGTACGTACCGTCACAGAGGCTTCGCAACCGAAAACAGCTTCGGCGAACTCGATATCGAGAATTGCTTCAACGTCGGCGCCGCGAGGTGGACCAGTGGGGCCAGACCCACCGCCAAACGGAGAGTTGCCGTTGAAAAACATGTCGAAGATATCACCGAGACCCCCGCCACCAAATGGCGATCCGGTCTGAGGACCGCCCTCGCCGTACATGTCGTACTGCTGACGACGTTGAGGATCGGAAAGGGTTTCGTAGGCGCGAGCTACTTCTTTGAACTGAGCCTCGGCGTTCGGATCGTCGGGATTCGCATCGGGATGCAGCTGGCGAGCCCGCTGGCGATACGCCCGTTTGATTTCATCGGCGGTCGACTGTCGACTCACGCCCAATAATTCGTAAAAGTTGGCCATGAGCTCAGCCTTCACTCAGGGTGTGGCCGAGACGATTCGCAACAACTGCAACAGCAGAGAGCGCCTGGTCGTAGTGCATGCGCGTTGGCCCCAGAACACCGATGGAACCAGCGGTCTCGCCGTCGACAATGTATGGCGCGACCACAATCGAACAATCGGCAAGTGCTTCGTTGCCCGTCTCACGTCCGATCGCAACGGAAAGACCTCGGTCGAGTACGTCTTCGAGAAGGCTGACAACAACGAGTTGTTGTTCGAGAATTCGAAGGATCTCGCTCACCGTTCGGACGGCGTCGAACGAGGCCGCCATATCGGAGGTCCCCCCGATGAATACCTGATCATCGTGACGATGGCCACCTCGCAATTCGACGAGGGCCGATCGGATGATTACCGAAACATCTTCGGGTTCACCGAGAACTGCAGCGTTGAGGTCAAGCGAACCAACTCCAGCGAGGGTCTGACCAATGACGAGTGACGACAGTCGAATATCAGCAGAATTAATGATGAGGTCTTCGGTATCGGCGGCCAACTCAAGGCTGTGCTTCTCGACTGAACCATTCGAAAGAACAACAACAACGAGCACGATCCGCGCCGAGAGAGACACAAGTTGGATCGATTTGATCGTCGCGACCTCAAGCTGCGGTCCGACAACGACTGCTGCGTAGTGAGTCAGCGAGGACAACAGCCGACTCGTATCGGAAAGCATCTGTTCCATCTCGCCATGGGTACGAGAAAAGAACGAACGAACTTGCTGCGACTCGGTCGCACCGAGTTTGCCCGGACCACCCAATTGATCGACAAAAAATCGATAACCCTTTTCGGTCGGGATGCGCCCAGCACTCGTGTGAGGTTGGGCCAGATACCCCTCGGCCTCAAGGGCGGCCATGTCGTTACGAACGGTGGCTGACGAGACGTTGATTTCGGTCGACGACGCAACGTGACCTGAGCCGACGGGCTGGGCGGTCTCGATGTATTCAGTGACCACCGCCCGTAGGATCGTGGCCTTGCGTTCGTCAAGCATGTAGACCTCGGAAATCGGGACGCCGAAGGCTCGGCGCGTAGGGCAATGCTACCCGGCGCCCCCCTCCACAAGCAGTCGAAGGGCGAGAGGGCCCGCCAGTTTTGGCTCAATCTTCGAGACGAAGAGCAGACACGAACGCTTCTTGGGGAACTTCCACACGACCAATATTCTTCATTCGCTTCTTGCCCTCCTTCTGCTTCTCGAGAAGTTTTCGCTTGCGACTGATATCTCCGCCGTAACACTTGGCAAGAACATCTTTGCGCTTGGCCTTGACCGTCTCGCGAGCGATGATCCGACCGCCGATCGCCGCCTGGATCGGAACATCGAATAATTGGCGAGGGATGAGTTCCTTCAGTTTCTCCGTCATCCGAAGTCCGTAGCTGTAGGACTTCTCTTTGTGCACGATCATGCTGAATGCATCGACCGCAATCGCGTTCAGAAGAATGTCGACTTTCACGAGGTCCGATACTCGATACCCCGCAGGTTCGTAATCAAGGCTCGCGTATCCCTGCGTGCGACTTTTCATCTGGTCAAAAAAGTCAGTCACAACTTCGGCGAGCGGAAGCTCATAAACAAGTTCCATGCGCTCTGGCGAAAGGTACTCAAGTTTGATCATCTCGCCGCGACGCCCTTGGCAAAGCTCCATGAGGGTGCCGGTGTAGTCAGTGGGCGTGAGGATCGTTGCACGGAGGAATGGTTCTTCGACGTGATCAACTTCGACAGCAGGCGGAAGTTCGCTCGGATTGTCGATCGTCATGGTCTCGCCATTCGTGCGGTGCACGATGTACTGCACTGACGGGGCCGTAGCGATCAGAGAAAGGTTGAACTCTCTTTCGAGCCGCTCCCGAATGATTTCCATATGCAGAAGACCGAGGAATCCGCAACGGAATCCAAACCCGAGCGCACCCGAACTCTCTGGTGCGTAGGTATAGCTCGAATCATTAAGACGAAGTTTCTCGAGAGCTTCGCGTAGTGACGTGAACTCATCGCCGTCAACGGGATAGAGGCCACAGAAGACCATTGGTCGTGGTTCGGCGTAGCCCTCGAGTGCGGGAGCAGGCTGTGAAAGATTCGTGATGGTCTCGCCAGAACGCGCCTCACCTACATCTTTGATGCCTGCTATCAAGTAGCCAACCTCACCCGCTCCGAGTGAAGCGATGGGAGTTGGGTCCGGACGACGCGTGCCGACCTCTTCCGCGTTGTACACCGCTCCCGCTTGAACGAACTTCAGTCGAGCACCTGTGGTGAGTGTTCCCTGCATAATGCGAACGGAAGAAACAACACCTCGGTACTGATCAAAATGTGAATCGAAGATGAGGCCCTGCAACGGCGCGTCAGGATCACCGACGGGAGGAGGGATGCGGTCGATCACCGCATCGAGAAGTTCCGCTACCCCTTCGCCAGTTTTGGCACTCACGCGAAGGATCTCATCGGCGGGAATGCCGAGGACTTTTTCAATTTCGGCGGCGTAGCGATCGGGATCGGCTGCAGGAAGATCAATTTTGTTAAGCGCCGCCACAATCTCAAGATTGTTTTCAAGAGCGAGATAGCAATTGGCAAGGGTTTGCGCCTCGATGCCTTGGGCCGCGTCGACGAGAAGAATGGCGCCCTCGCAAGCGGCCAGTGAGCGACTGACTTCGTAGCCAAAGTCGACATGGCCAGGGGTGTCGATGAGGTGAATGCGGTGGTCTCGATAGACGAGATGAACGCTCTGGAGCTTGATCGTGATGCCCCGCTCACGCTCAATATCCATAGAGTCGAGGTACTGCGCTCGCATCTCACGAGGGTCGACCGCGCCACACAACTCGAGCAGGCGATCCGCGAGTGTGGACTTGCCGTGATCGATGTGGGCGATGATGCAGAGGTTTCGGATGCTGTCGAGGGGGGCCACGAAGGCAGTTGTCCTTAGGGCGAGGGGCCTCAAGAGCCTAGACGGCCACGGCCGGAATTCCCGCTCTTGTGACTATGAGCCCTCTGCCCGCTATGCTTTCCGATCCGTGTACGGGGCCGGTCTTTTGACCTCCACCCCATCCCCCGAATCACATCAAATCTTCAACAACAGAGGACCCCAGTGGCCAACATTAAGAGCCAGATCAAGCGAAACCGTCAGAGCGAGAAGGCCCGCCTTCGCAACAAGGCGGTGCGCTCCGAGCTGAAGACACGCACCAAGCGTGTACTTGCCGCCGCCGATGAAGGCAGCGCCGATATCGCCGAGCAGGCCCGTCTTGCGATCCAACGCATCGATACTGCCGCTTCCAAGGGCGTCATCCACAAGAACCAGGCAGCACGCCGCAAGAGCCGTCTCATGGCTCGCGTCAACGCCGCCACTAAATAACTGAAGCGCCGAGTGGCCTAAGAACGATCAAGAACCGGAGCATTGCTCCGGTTCTTTTCGTTTTGCACGGTTACGAATGCCTACTGACTACATCAGCGCCGACTACGACCTGAAGCAGAACGGTTCCGACCAGCAAGGCGAGCGACCAGAACTTCGACCACAAGTTCCGGGGGCCAAGCCTTTGCCCCATGGAGATCAAGATCGGCTTGAGCCAACAACGAGGCGAACTCAGCTAAACGGTCGCTTCCGAGCCGCCGAGCCCCATCGAGAGCCTTCTTTGCTGGGAACGTGCTGCCTTTGATTCCGAGAACCTCAGCCGCTTCTTTGTCACCTCGGATTTCCGGATCATCAACTCGAATCATTCGGAGATAGTGGTTTGAGAGCGTTGCCAAGATCTGGAGTGGATGACGGCTACCCCCAACCATCATTCGGTTCAGCACATCGAGCGAGCCGCTGACATCGCCGCCATCGATCGCATCAGTCAGATCCCAAGGAGCGACGTCGCCAGACATTCCGAGGTACGGCTCAATGTCGGGTGCAGAGACTTTTGTGCCCGCTCCGTAGACCGACTCAAGGATTTCGAGCAGTGCCGGTAAGCGACCAACATCGCTACCCAAATGATCGACAAGCGTGCGTCTGGCCGCAGGATCGAATTTGAGGCTTGAGTCCGAAATGCGCTCTTCGAGCCAACCGCTCTGCGCCTTACCGGTGCCTGGTGAGGAATCAACGACAACTCCCCCAGCGCTCGTAATCGCCTCGAGAAGCGTCTTTGGGACGGCAGGGGTTTTGGCTTGCTTGTTTGGTCTGGGATCTTTCTCCCACACGAGCACAAGCGAGGTGGTCGCAAGCGGATCGCTCAGATAATGAACAAGTGGCGCACATGCATCTTTCGTCGAAAACACCGCGGCATTTCGCACAAGGACGATGCGCCGATCGCCGAAGAACGGGAACGTCTGCGAGGCATCAACCACCGGACCGATGGTGTAACCGCCGTCTTCGAGCGCATGGTCAGTAACCGAGAGTTCGGCGAGAAGCAGCGTTCGATCGTCTTCGCCCAGAAGTTGCGCAATAAGTGCCGACACCTCGTCGCCAAGAATGACATCGTCACTGCCTTTGACCAAGAACACTGGCGACGAAAGATTGACGTTCATGCCACTTCCAAAATGGCGGCCATCGAATCGGCAACACGTCGCCCATTGCGAACATCGTGTGCTCGGAGGATGCGACAACCAAGAGCGATCCCAAGGGAATGGGCCGCCATCGTCCCGTCTCCCGCCGAGCCGCGCTCGACATCGAGAAGTGTCCAAAGAAAGCGTTTATTCGAAGCAGAGAGAAAGACTGGATAACCCAGAGAAGTCAACGCGTCTGAAGATCGGAGGAGAATTTTCGATTGCAGTTCTGATTTTCCGAGGTCGAGCCCGGCGTCGACCATGATCCGTTCGCGTGGGATTCCTGCCGTTCGGGCTCGTGCAGCACGATCAGCGAGGAACTCGCAGACAGAAAGCACCACATCGTCGTACTGGGGATCGGGATCAGGAACTCTCGGCGCCAGGCGGATATGTGTCGCAACCACAGACGCTCCTGCAGCGGAACAAACATCAAGGTAATCAGGATCGGCGAAGCCGCTGATGTCGTTGCCAATACACGCGCCACTCTCGAAGCATGCCTTGGCTACCGAAGCTCGCCATGTATCGACCGAAAGCGGGAGATCGAATCTCGATCGCAACGCTTCGATGGCGGGGACCACGCGATCGAGTTCCTCTTGCTCGCCAACATCCTCGCCGGGGCCAGCTTTCACTCCGCCTACGTCGAGGAAATCAGCGCCATCAGCAACCAACTGCTCGGCTTTGCGAAGGAAATCCTCAAACTCAAAGTACGAACCCTGGTCGTAGAACGAGTCGGGTGTTCGATTGAGAATTCCCATGACGACAGCGCGATAGGTGATGTCGAAACGGGTAGTGCCGAGGTCCAAGAACACGCCGAGACCCTAACCGGCGCGTGGCCTTTGACGATGTTCCAACGATCGAGTTCTCCCGCCGTATCGCCACTGAAAGAGTAGGAAGCCGAGTCCGAATAATCCTGCGATGGCAAACAAGTTGAGACGAGGCAAAGACAGGGCTGCGGACCAAGAGGCGACATTCAGAATCCACCACAACCCTGCTCGCACGGGCAGAAGCAAGATCGTCGCCGGCCCGTTTCCAACGAGTCCAGCCAACAGTCCAACTGAACTCCCCCACATCATCACAAATCCTGCGATCGGTCCGGCAAGAACGTTCGCTGGCAGTGAAGCTAGAGGCAGTGGTCCGAAGGTCGGAATGATAAGAGGCGCCACTGCGATCTGAGCGGCCACCGTCACAGAAAACACCTGCCGAAACCACACGGGACCACGAATGGCCCTCATGATTGCTCGACTGAAACAGGTGATTCCCCCAGTTGCTGCGATCGACAACTGGAAGCCGAGCGATTCAACGAGCAGTGGATCGATGAGCACAAGTATCGACACGGCTGCTGCCAACCTCTGGCGCGCGTCGATCGGTCGGCCGCTCCCCACACCGAGCAGCGCGATCAGTGCCATCGCCGTCGCTCGCAAGATCGATGGTTCGAAGCGCGTGACGGCGGCAAACAGCACGAGAATCCCGATCGTGACTCCGACTCGAGTCCGACGCGGCAGACGGACCAAGAGCGGAGTTGCGACGGCAATCACAAAAACGAGGTTCTCTCCCGAAACGACGAGCAAATGAGTGAGCCCCGCCTCTTCGAAAGATTCGACAACTGCCGTTTCACTTCCGCGGTCATCTCCGATCACAAAACCGTTGTACACAGGTCGTTGCTGAAGCGGAAGAGCCTCCGACCCGTTCCGAATCAATTGCCGCACCGTCTCGACCGGAATACGCCAAAGTGTCCCTCCATCCCGAGGTTCCACTTTTGTTGCTACAAGGGACATCCGAACATGCCGGCTCAGAAGCCGTTCCTGATTTGCCAACGGCCTTAGCGACCCTGTGACCGTGAACTCAGACCACGCCGAGGCTTGACGGAGTTCCTTGGCCACCGAACTGGCTGCGGTCACCTGCACTCGGCCGAGATCAGTATCCGCAATGACCACGACACGCCCCGGGAAGGCTTGCGGATCGTTTACGAGAGTGATGGTTCCCGACCATGCCTGCGAAGTAACCGGTGCGAGCCCGGTAATGGCGTTGAACGAGAACACCGAGCTTGCTAGGAAACCCATCGCGAGCGCAAACAACATCCGACGACTCAACAGGCCAAGAATCAAAACTGCGACGCCAGTCCACATCGGAAGAGCGACCGGAACCAATGCTCCGCTCCAACATGCACACGCGAGGAAAACCACGAAGTGCCGACGCAGGAATCGACGAAATTGTATGGACTGGTTTGCGAGCCTCACTATTTGCAGAGCCGTGAGCGCATCACCGAACAACGACACTGCTGCGAATCGCGTCGAGTTTCGTTGGCCCTATTCCTTTGACAGTCAACAAGTCATCGACAGAGCGAAACCGACCCGCAGCTTTGCGCGTGTCAATAATCGCCTTCGCCGTCGCTGGACCAATACCAGGCAGTTCGTTGAGTTGCTCAGCGGTTGCGGAGTTCAGATCCAGCGGAGCTGTCGACTGCAGTCCCCCTTGACCTCGGGCACCTTGTGAGGCAGGACCAATAACGACGCCTTCGAGTGACTCGCCCCTTCGAGGTAACCAAACCCGCTCGCCATCAACCAGCGGAGCCGCGAGGTTGAGGCGGCTCGTATCAATGTCTTCTGCTGGCCCACCGGCACGCTCAAGCGCATCAACGACTCTGGAACCGAGAGCCAAGCGATAGACACCAGGCGAACGAACTGCGCCACCGATATCAACAACCACTGAGGGACCAGTCGTTGTCGTTGTGCTTCCCCCCTCGACTTGGGAATTGACCGCCGGGGAACTATCGAGCGCCGCCTGCGTCGAAGATGCGGAGGACCTCACGAAGACAACAGCACCGATAAGCGCGATGAAAAGAACAGCAGTGACCCCAAGTACAAGCCGCTTCATCGATGCTGACGCCCAGCGAACGACGCCATATGCGATTTCGCGGAAATCGCTGAACCGACGTGACCGTTCACCATCGCCACCCTCGACACGTAGGCGATCGAGTGCTCGGCGTGCTTGATCATCTTCGACACCGTCGCCGGCGCTAACGCCTCCCCGGTGGGTCTGATCTGTCATGTGCTCTCCTCCACAGCCCAGACGCCGATGGCGCAAAGACCACGATCATTGGAGAAAGCAAATGAAACCTATCGGCATTGGCGAATTCCGAAAAGAGCGATACGAACTAGTTGACGCTCAGAAAAGCGTGTTCGTTAGCTTCTTTCGCCATGCGCCGGTACGAGGATCAGTAGGACCTAACAGTTCGAGAAGGTCGATGAACTCTTGACGAGCCTTGTCATCGGTCTTGACTTCGGCAAGAAGAATCGAAAGGCGATTCTCAATCTGCTCCTCAGAATCCATTCCGGTTCCGCTTCGTACGTACGCAGCGATACGACGAGTTTCGGTGGTCTCTGGGATTTTTGAGAGAAGTTCGAGTGCTTCGTCACCGCGATCATCGCCGGCGAGAAGCTCAGCAAGGTCCACGATCACATCGGAGTTGTCGGGCTCAAGCTCAAGCGCCTTTCGCAGAGAGACCTCGTCGCCTTGCTCACGAAGAAGATCAATTTCGGTGGGTTCACCGGCCGAGAGCAGACCGTTCACGAATTCAATGATTTTTGCTTCCGGTTGCCCTCCGACAAATGAGTCGACGATCGTGCCACCGGCAAAAGCGAAAACAGCCGGGATGCTCTTAACCTGGAACGCCTGTTGAGAAAGTGGGTTCTCGTCCACGTTGATTTTGGCGAGAACTACCTGACCACCTGTGGCGTCAACTGCCGCCTCGATCATTGGACCGAGGGTCTTACAAGGGCCGCACCATGGGGCCCAGAGATCGACAACCACGGGGGTCGTGAGAGACCGATTTACGACCTCAGCTTCAAGAGTTGCGTCTGTTACGTCGATGATCACAATCCAAAGGATACGGCCCCCAGCCAAGAAACGGAGCACGAAGAGACACCGGTAGCGTGTTGGGATCCTGAGTTCGGAGTTGAAGTGACACCATCAAGCGACGTCGCTGGTATTGATGCCAAAAATCTCACTGCATGGATGCTCGATCGAGTACCTGATCTCGTCGAGCCGATCCGGTTCGAACCAATCGCAGGAGGACTCTCAAACCTCACCTACACCGTCACCGATTCAGTCGGTCAACGCTGGGTACTTCGCCGTCCTCCTCTCGGTCACATCCTCGCTACCGCTCATGACATGAGTCGTGAGTTTCGAATCATCAGCGCACTGGGTTCTACAGATGTTCCTGTCGCGCCAGTCGTCGGCTTTTGCGACGATGAAACCGTGAACGGCTCTCCGTTCTATGTGATGGAGTTTGTCGACGGGATCATCGCTCGCGACGCGACCACTGCTTCCGAATTGGAGGTCACCGCAAGAGCTAGTGCGGGGCACTCGCTTATCAATGTCCTCCTCAAGATCCACGCTGTCGATGTCGACGCCGTTGGTCTTGGCGATCTCGGCCGCAAAGAGTCCTACGTCGAGCGGCAACTGACTCGTTGGCAGCGTCAGTGGGAAGCAACCAAAGATGATGCAATCGACGAGATGACCGAACTCCACCTGCGTCTTTCGAATTCGATTCCGCCACAGGGTCCAGCCACGATCGTCCACGGCGATTACCGACTCGACAACTGCATCGTCGACGACAGCGGCACGGTCATCGCCGTACTCGACTGGGAACTGTGCACCCTCGGCGACCCCCTCGCCGACCTCGGATTCATGTTCGTTTACTGGGCCGAAGCGAGCGACAAATTTATGGTTATCGATGGGGCAGCCACAACCCTCGAAGGTTTTCCAACTCGATCTGAACTTTTGGCTATCTACGAACAGCACTCAGATCGCGATGTCAGCCAGATCGGCTTTTACGTCGCCCTCGGCTACTGGAAACTGGCCTGTATTTTGCAAGGCGTTCTGGTTCGCTACCGTTCAGGGGCCATGGGCGACCAAACCACCGATACCGATTCAGGAACGAGCTCCGTGCAGCGTCTTGCTGTTGCGGGCCTTGCCGCACTTACCGGCCGGATTGGCAGCAACGATGTCTGATCTCTATGAACTTCTCGAAAGTCCAGAACTGGATTCGCCAACGCTCCTACTCGGACTCGATGGATGGATCGATGCAGGCCTTGCGGCAACGAATGCATTCGGCACCGTTCTGGAAGATCTTGAAACCATTACCGTCGCCCGCTTTGACGCCGATGCACTGATCGACCATCGCTCCCGGCGACCAACCATGCATCTTCTCGACGGCATCAACACCGGTCTCACGTGGCCAAAGATTGAACTTCAGGCTGGATTCGATGCCGATGGAGCATCAGTCTTGTTTTTGGTTGGAGCCGAACCCGACCATCGATGGATGGCATTTTCGGAAGCCGTTGTTGATCTTGCTCACCAGTTTGGAACCGAAGCTGTTTTCGGACTCGGTGCGTATCCAGCGCCCGTGCCCCACACCCGACCAACGCAATTGGTCACGACCGCAACTGACGCCGAAATGGCACAACGCGTCGGTTCCGTAACCGGTCGCATCGACGTACCTGCTGGGATCAATGCATCGATCCAACTCTCCTGTGCCGCCGCTGGAATCCACGCGACCGCTCTGTGGGCCCAGATTCCTCACTACGCAGCAGGGATGCCCTATCCCGGCGGTGCGCTCGCATTGGTCGAAGGCCTCCGAACCTTTGCCGGGCTGAATTTCAGCCTCGGCTCGCTTGTCGAAGATGCTCGGACCTCGCGGGAACGGCTTGACGAACTTATTGCCAACAGCGAGGAACACATCGAGATGGTTCGCCAACTTGAGGCTCAGGCTGACACCGAAGTGGTCATCGAAGATCCGTTGCCAATGGGCGACGATCTAATGGCTGAGCTCGAGCAGTTCCTTCGAGATCAGGACTGAAAGCGGCGCCGGCTGCGTTAGCCAGCCACAATGTTGACGAGGCTCGGCGGCTTGCAGATCACTTTTCGGGGCGACACTCCCCCGAGGTGGGCTTGAACTTTTTCGCTCGCAAGGGCGATTGCTTCCGCCCCGGCAGCATCGGTTTCGGAAGAAACTTCGATTCGGTCTCGGACTTTGCCATTCACTTGGACAACCAGGGTTACGAATTCAACAGCGAGCATCGACTCGTTCGCCCTAGGCCATGCCAAGCGATGGATGTCATCTCCGTGACGAATCTCCTGCAACTCGGCAGTGATATGTGGAGCCATCGGCGCCATAAGAAGCAGCAGGGTGTCGATGGCCGCGTCGAGGGTTGCCTTACGGGGTCCTTCGTCAGATTGCACATAGCGATACAACTCATTGGTAAATTCCATGAATGCTGCAACCGTTGTGTTGTATGCCCAACGCTCGTAGTCGTCGGTGACCTTCACAATCAGTCGATTGGTGCGCCGTTCTAGTTCCGTATCTCTCTCGTTTGGCGCGCGCTCAATGGGGGCGCCACCGGTCTCTCCAAGGGCAAGTCGCCAGACTCGATGAAGGAAGCGCGAACAGCCGTCGATGCCCACACCCTCCCAGTCGACATCATCTTGTGGTGGACCAACAAAGAGATGGGCAAGACGGAGAGCATCGGCACCATCAGTGTCGAGAATTTCCTCGGGCGCAACCAAGTTGCCCTTCGATTTCGACATCTTGTCGCCATCGAGCCGAATCATGCCCTGCGTAAACAAACGGGTGAACGGCTCGCGCAGATTCGCCGGTGCGACTCCGAGATCGGAAAGCGCCTTTGTGAAGAACCGTGCGTACATCAGGTGCAAAATCGCGTGCTCAACTCCGCCTATGTATTGGTCGACTGGCATCCACGCGTTGACTGCTTCAGTTGAAAACGGTTGCTCGGTGTTCCATGGATCGCAGAAGCGCAGGTAGTACCAAGACGAATCGACGAAGGTATCCATCGTGTCGGTTTCTCGATGTGCCGGCTTGCCGCACTTCGGGCACGAAGTTTTGAAGAAGCCTGCGTGCAGCCCAAGAGGTGATTCACCAGTCGGTAGGAATTCAACATCATCGGGAGCGAGAACGGGAAGATCAGATTCAGGAACCGGAACCATTCCGCAGTCATCACAATTAATGACCGGTATCGGGCAACCCCAGAAACGTTGACGACTTACGAGCCAGTCACGCAATCGGAAATTGATTGTGCCTTTTCCGATTCCGTTCGATTCAAGGAATGCTGTCGCTGCAGTAATCGATTCGGTTTTGCCCATGCCATCGAGGAAACCACTGTTGATGTGGAGACCATCGCCGGTGAATGCTTCGCCAACGAAATCAACCGGTGGCTGAATGGTGCGCACGATGGGGAGATCATGTGCCTTGGCGAAATCCCAATCGCGTTGGTCTTCAGCCGGCACGGCCATGATTGCTCCGGTGCCATAACCCATAAGCACGTAATCGGCGAGATATAGCGGAACCGCCTGATCCGTGAATGGATTGAGCACATACGAGCCAGTGAAGACCCCGCGTTTATCCAGCGAACCCTCCGAAGACATGCGCTCGACATCGCTGGCTTTCCGAGCAGTCGCTACGAATGCATCTACATCAGCTCGGCGGTCGTCAGGGACAAGGACGTCGACAAATGGGTGCTCGGGGGCCATGACCGCGTAGGTCATGCCGAAACTGGTGTCCGGGCGTGTTGTGAAAACCTTGATTGAGGTTCCGTCGCTGCGCGGTTGGCCCGTTGCATCGACAACGGCCATCGAGAACTCGACGCCTTCTGATCGGCCGATCCAGTTGCGCTGCATGATCTTGACTCGCTCGGGCCAATCAAGATTCTCGAGATCATCGAGGAGTTGCTGCGCGTAATCAGTGATCTTCAAGAACCACTGTTCAAGATCCCGCTTCTCAACGATGTCACCAGACCGGTCGCAGGTTCCGTCGGCGTTTACCTGTTCGTTAGCCAGAACGGTTTGACAGCCTGGACACCAGTTGACCGGCGCGTTCCGACGGTATGCCAATCCCGCTTCAAGAAACTTCAGGAAGATCCACTGCGTCCACTTTTGATACTCCGCCGAATGGCTTGTGACTTGGCGGCGCCAGTCGTACACCGCTCCGATTCGAAGAATGGAACTGCGAAGCATTTCGATTCGTTCATCGGTGAACTCACGAGGATGGCGCCCGGTCTTAATCGCAGCGTTTTCGGCAGGAAGTCCGAAACTGTCGAAGCCCATTGGTGAAAGAACGGCGTAACCATTCATCGTGCGGTAGCGCACAATCAGATCGCCGAACGTGTAGTTGCGAACGTGACCCATGTGGGCGGCGCCGCTCGGATACGGATACATGCAGAGCGTGTACCAGTGCGGCCGCGGATCATCGTTCTCGACGTTGTAGAAGCCGTCGGTGGCCCAACGCTGCTGCCACTTCGCTTCGAGAATGGGTGGTTCGTAGCCGTCGACCATGAAGGCGGATGGTAGGCGAGGAACTACCCAATTCCTTTCAAACGACTCGACCGAGACATGCGTCGCACTAATTCGAGGCAACACCGTTCCGATTTTGCTGCCCTTGGGACTGCCGGTACAGTTCCAAGTCCTTACGGGGCTATAGCTCAGTTGGTAGAGCGCTTCCATGGCATGGAAGAGGTCAGGGGTTCAATTCCCCTTAGCTCCACTCCGAATAAATTCAGTAAAACAAAGGGTCATTCGCTCCCCTAACGGGTTTCAGCGAATGGCCCGAAATCGTTCTGGGTCGCTTATTGGGTCGCTTATGAAAGTCGGCGCTCAATGTGTACCTTTCAGCCACGCAAAGAAGGCCAGCACCGATGCAGGGTTCGACGCTGGCCTTCTTGCTGCACCTGCTGCTGCGGCCCGGCAAGTCACTGGGGAAAGGGTGGTTCGGGGTTTATCGAGCGCTCGAAAGTTGTTTGGTCGTTAGGCTTTGTTTGTCGACCGGCATAGGGTCTCTCGGCTTTTGCATCGGGGGTTCTCTTATGGTTCGCAGATCAGTTCTCGCAATGTTCGCTGTTATGGCGATTGTGTTGGGTGGTGTTGTTGTGTCGACACCGGCGGGTGCGGTAGTCGATAGTGCGGTTGTCGTGCCAAGCCCCAACGCCGGCACCAGCACCAATCAGCTGTTTTCGGTGTCGTGTGTGAGTGCATCGTCGTGTGTCGCGGTTGGTTACACGGATACCGGTCCGGCCCATGTGACGTTGGTGATGGTGTGGGATGGCAGTGTGTGGTCGATTGTTTCAAGCCCCAATGCCGGCACCAGCGACAATTGGCTGCGTTCGGTGTCGTGTGTGAGTGCATCCGACTGTGTTGCGGTGGGTTTCACGGACACCGGTTCGGTGAATGAGACGTTGGTGCTGGTATGGGATGGCAGTGTGTGGTCGATTGTTTCAAGCCCCCATGCCGGCACCACCGACAATGCGCTGCGTTCGGTGTCGTGTGTGAGTGTGTCGTCGTGTGTTGCGGTGGGTTACACGGATACCGGTTCGGCCATTGAGACGTTGGTGATGGTGTTGACCGGCAGTGTGTGGTCGATTGTGTCAAGCCCCAATGCCGGGACCAGCAACGATGCGCTGACTTCGGTGTCGTGTGTGAGTGCGTCGGAGTGTGTTGCGGTGGGTTACACGTTCGCCGGTTCCGCGTTTGAGACGTTGGTGATGGTGTGGAACGGCAGTGTGTGGTCGATTGCGGCAAGCCCCAGTCCCGGGACCAGCCTCGATGTGCTGTTTTCGGTGTCGTGTGTGAGTGCATCATCGTGTGTTGCGGTTGGTTTCACGGATACCGGTTCCGCTTCTGAGACGTTGGTGATGGTGTGGGATGGCAGTGTGTGGTCGATTGCGGCAAGCCCCAACGCCGCTACTAGCGACAATCAGCTGTATTCGGTGTCGTGTGTGAGTGCGTCGGACTGTGTTGCGGTTGGTTACACGGACACCGGGAACAACGTGAATGAGACGTTGGTGCTGTCGTTAACCGGCCCTGTGCCCCCGTCAACAACGACAACCTCGCCGTCGCCGGACCAGGTCGTTCCAGCATTCACCGGCTGAACCCGCAGCAACATCGCCAGAGCTAATCAGCTCGATAGGACCGCGTTTCACTTTTGACCAAAACGCGTTTCACGATCTATTTCAGTAAACCCGTTGACCTGCGGGTTTTGTCTTACGGACCATCCCCGCAAGAGCATGCTGCTCTGTTTCAGTCATCGCCATGATGGTGAGCGCCAGTTGGTCAGTTGCTCGGCTCATTGCTCTGGCCTTGCTTCGTAGACCAGCGGCGCTGATAACTCAGCGATGAGAGCATCGAGGCCGTCACTCTGCTGAGCGATCGTTACCCTTGCCAAATCGGCGAGTGGGAGACGTAGTTCACGAGCGACAGCGGCGTTCGGTTCTGCATCGCCGCCAAATCGACCGAATACTCGCCAGTTCTCTATTGCGTCCGCGCTCCAAGGGTTCGACCGTCGGGTTCAATTCCCCTTAGCTCCACTCAAGCACCGGTACATCGCGCCACAGGCGTTCGAGATCGTAAAATTCACGTGTTTCATTTTCGAAGATATGCACGATCACGTCTCCGTAATCGATCAACACCCAGGTGCCTCCGTCGAGACCTTCCACGCGAACCGGCTTGGGTCCGCCGGCAAGAGCAATATCGTCCTCAATGGCTGCGGCAATCGCGCGCACCAGACGAGTGTTCGACGCAGAGGTAATAACAAACCAGCTCGTGATCGACAGAACATCGCCGACATCAAGGATCACCGTGGAGGAATCAGTTTTCTTCGCAGCCGCTCGGGCTGCTTCGAGATGAACCTCAAATTCCTTGGCGGCGCTCACTTGCGTGCCGTCGTGGTCGTTAACGCCAGGGTGGTTGAGGACGAAGACGAAGAACTCACACCACCACTGGGGCCAAATTTCGCCACGAAATCTTCACCGAGAATCACAGTCATATCTGCCCCTGAGTTCGATTGTTTGCTGGAAACAATTGTTCCCATGGTCAACGCTTTCTGCATGGTTTTCGCCTCGGCTTCGGTCGTTCCCTCAAAGTAAATAATTTGTGTCGTCGCTTGGCCATAAGACTTTGCATTTCCTACGACATCGACTTGACCACCTGCTGCGTTCAACATAATCGCAGCATTGATTCCGTTACTGAGTTTCCCAGTTCCATCAAGAACTCGGATACGCGGTCGTCGTCCTGACGCACCATCAGGGAAGGGAACGATCGCCGCCACAGAAGCAAGCGCTGTGCTTTCGTTCACTAGGTATGTCTGGGCTCCTCCAAGCGCAACCGGAGCGATCGGACCCGGAACCACCGGTAACGAAGAAATGCTCACTTGCCCACGAGCAATAGTGGCAATAAACCGGCCAATGCCCGATATCGTTGGCGTTGGGAACGGCGACGAAGACGACTTCACCTTCGCGAGCCACGCTTTCCAAAACAACTCTTGTCGAATCAATAGATTGAGGTCGATATCTTTTGCGCTTCTGCTTGTCAGAAATGTCGCGATCTGATCAGACTTCAGAGTGACGGAACCCTTTGGGAAAACCGTCGCGTCCTTTGCATCACGAACTGCATCGGGTATTGAAAGGGTGAGCGGCGCATAGGGCCCAACAAGTGTGGCCCAATCAGATGCGGAAATAGCAAAGCTCTCTGTGAAATTGAGATTGAGAATTTTACCGACTTCGGTTTCAACCGGTTCGAGTTGACCGAGCTTCCAAAGCGCAGTCAACGGGAATAGACCGAAATCAGTGCCAACTCCAAGAGAACCGGGAAGGAGAAGCACGCCACCTGATGTGTCCGAGGTCAAGGCGAACACAACTACCGAGTCAAGGCTCCCGTCTGGCGCCACGACTGCAGCCATGGCAGTGGGAGTTTTCTCAACTACTGCTTCGTAACCAGGCGCCGCTGGATCAGTGACTCGTTTGATCAACTTACCGTCAGAGCTATCGAGAATTACTCGGAGACCAGCAAAAACAAGAATCGGAACAACGAGCAGTACAACTACTCCCACGAGCACCGGATAACCGACTCGCCACCATCGCGATGTGCTTTCCGCCTGAGTCGATGTTGCGGTTTGCTCCGCAGTGAACTGGTTGTGTTCTGCGACGAGTGCAAAAAAATCGATCTCGTCGCCCGAAGAGGGCGGAGGGGGCATTTCGGGAGTCATGAGCCACCCAAACCGTACAACCCACGAGACTCAATCTCGGCAATGACGGACTCCGGAACAAATGGACTGAGCGTCGCTCCCCTCGCGGCAGCGGAACGCAGTTCTGTCGATGAAATATCGACTCGAGGCATGGTCACGCGCTCTATCGACCATTCAGGTGAAGCTTCAGCACGTGTTTCTCCATCGCGTTCAACGATGACAAGTGTCGCCAGACCCGGCAGTTCGCTCCATCGATGCCAAGAGTCCAGGCCAGCCGCAGCATCAGCACCGAGAATGAGAAAGAGGTCCGTGTCTGGGTTCGACAAATGGAGTTCTTCGAGGGAGTCGATCGTGTAGGTAGGTCCGCCTCGGCGAATCTCGAGGTCACTGGTTTCAAGGCCGTCGGTTCCCGTCACTGCGGCCCTGGTCATTGCCAAACGGTCTTCTGGAGCTGAAAGCGGACGATGCCCGACCTTCTGCCACGGCATATTCGCCACCATGAGAACAACACGCTCTAACAAAAGAGCATCAAAGACCGCTTTCGCAGCGGCGATGTGGCCGATATGAGGAGGGTCAAAGGTTCCGCCAAGAATTCCAAGACCACGACGAACCATTGACATCTCATCGAGTGTACGGTCGGGATCATGTAGAGTTTCCTCAGGCAGGCAAACCGGCGTGACAGAAGTCACCCACAGTAAAGGGAACACATCGGCCCCTTACTGCGGTTACACCAGTGTCATTTCCCCCCGAAGCGACACGTTCAGGACGAGAGTCCAGAACAACAACGTCGATGGTTTATCGTCGACACCACTTGGGAGTCCCCGTTATGAGCGATTCAGTCGGTCAGTACCTCAACGAAATTGGCCTTGTCCCCCTCCTCACCGCACTCGAAGAGCGCGAGCTGTCGCAGACCATTGAAAAAGGTCTCGCCGCCTCAGCTCGTCTCGAGAACGGCGAACGATCAGTCGCACTTAAGACCGACGTCCGTTCAGCCGCTACGGCCAAAGATCGTTTCATTCGAGCCAATCTGCGTCTCGTAGTCAGCGTTGCTCGCCGCTATCCCCTGCCGCCAGGCATGGAACTGCTTGACCTTATCCAAGAGGGCAATATCGGCCTTGAACACGCTGTCGACAAGTTCGATTGGCGAAAAGGATTCAAGTTCTCCACCTACGCCACGTTCTGGATCCGCCAAGCCATCGGCCGAGCGCTCGACCAAAAAGCCAGCCTCGTCCGTTTGCCCGGAGATCGTTCCGCCGGCCTTCGTGCCGCACTCCGTCAGGTTTCTGGCGATGGCGACCAGCTCGATTCAGAGAACGCCTGGCTGCATCGCCTTACGACCCCCACCTCGCTTGATCGCACGATCGGTGAGGACGACTCGAACGAACTCGTCGACATTCTCCCTGATTCTCTTCCCGGCCCTGAAGAGATCGTGCTCGAACAAATCGATCACGAGATGGTTGCCTCGCTTCTTTCTGTTCTCGATCCCCGTGCTCGTCTCGCCGTTGAACAGCGATTTGGCCTTCACGATGGACGTCGTCGCTCCTACCGGGAGGTTGGCGATGAACTTGGGGTCACGGCCGAAGCCGCTCGACGTCTTGTGAAACGGGCCATGGCCTCGGTCCGAGAGAATGCTCCAGACACCATTGATGCAGTCTGATCTCAGCCTCGCCAGTAATGGCTTTGCGTTCAGGGCCCCAAGTCAATCAACCTTGTGGCTGTGACGAGCGAATGGTCCCCATCATCCTGGAAAGACCGGGAGGCAGTGCAGCAGCCCGATTGGGTGAATGCTGACGCGCTCAACGACGTCGTCAAACGTCTGAGCGCGATGCCACCATTGGTCTTCGCCGGTGAAGCCCGCAGTCTCACATCCGACCTCGCCAAAGTCGCGAAAGGTGAAGCGTTCCTCTTACAAGCGGGCGATTGCGCCGAGTCGTTCGACGCGTTCAGTGCCGATTCGATTCGAGACAAACTCAAAGTCATTCTTCAGATGGCTGTCGTCCTCATGTACTCATCTGGTGTTCCCGTTGTAAAAGTCGGTCGTATCGCCGGACAATTCGCAAAGCCTCGTTCTGCAGGTACGGAAACCATCGATGGGATTGAACTCCCCTCATTCCGTGGGCACATGGTCAATGACATCGACTTCTCCGCTCAAGCGCGTGTTGCCGATCCCGAACGTCTGATCACTGCGTACCAACAATCGGCATCGACGCTCAATCTTGTTCGCGCCTTCACCAAAGGCGGCTTTGGCGATCTCTCACGCGTCCACGCATGGAACCAAGAGTTTGTTGCCTCGAGTGCCGAAGGACAGCGCTACGAAGAAGTCGCAGAAGGAATCGAGAGAACGCTTCAATTCATGGCGGCGTGCGGCATCGATACCGAATCAACCCCGCAACTTCATACCGTCGATGTAGCAACGAGCCATGAAGCGCTGATTCTCGGTTACGAACAAGCACTCACCCGCCAAGACTCGCTGACTGGCGACTGGTACGACTGTTCAGCGCACATGCTCTGGATCGGCGAACGAACTCGCCAACTCGACGGCGCTCACGTTCATTTCCTCTCCGGTGTTGGCAACCCCATCGGCTGCAAAGTCGGGCCGTCAATTAGTCCCGACGAAGTTCTCGCGCTCTGCGAAGCGCTCAACCCCAATCGCATTCCCGGCCGCCTCACGCTCATCAGTCGCATGGGCGCCGAGACCGTCGGAACGGCTCTGCCTCCATTGCTCGCTGCGGTTCGCGATTCGGGTCATCCCGTTGCGTGGGCCTGCGACCCGATGCATGGCAATACGTTCACGGCGCCGAGTGGTCGCAAGACACGACATTTCGACGCGGTCTTGGCCGAAATCGCCGGCTTCTTTGCTGCTCACCGCGCCGAGGGCACGTGGCCCGGTGGCGTCCACATCGAACTCACAGGCGACAACGTCACCGAATGCTTGGGCGGCGCCGAAGAGATCCTCGATGCCGACCTCGACACCCGCTACGAGACCATGTGCGATCCGAGACTCAACGCTCGCCAGTCGCTCGACCTTGCCTTCCGGGTCGCCGAACTCCTCCAGCAGGGCTGAGCTCCAAGAAACATGACCCAATGGGTCGACAATTGGACCTCGATGAGAGTAGATTCATGACTCGTCTAGTCAGGTTTCCCTCCCCTGCCCCGAGAGAGCCCAAATGTCTGAATTCACAATCGATGCCGAGTCCGCTGCCGACATCGCAAAATTTGACGTTCAGCTCGCTCGCTACCTCGCTGGCGAACTTGAAGAAGACGTCTTTCGCGTCTTCCGCCTGAACAATGGCATTTATGGCCAACGCCAAGGCGGCCATAACCAAATGATCCGCATCAAGGCGCCATACGGAACGATCACTGCAGCGCAACTCGACCGCATGGGTGATCTGGCCGTCGAATACTCGCGTGGCTGGGGTCATCTCACAACTCGCCAAGCCATCCAATTTCATTTCGTGCAACTCGAACGAGTACCTGATCTTCTCCGCGACATCGCCATGGTCGGACTCACCAGTCGCGAGGCATGCGGCGACACTGTCCGCAACGTTCAGGGCTGCCACCTTGCCGGAGCATGCCCGAGCGAGGTTCTCGATATCACCCCGTGGGCAGAAGCGACGTTCAAACATTTCCTGCGCAATCCGCTCGGCCAGCGACTGCCCCGAAAATTCAAGATCAACTTCTCCGGCTGCGCCACTGACTGCGGCCAAGCAATGTTTAATGACGTCGGAATCATTGCTGTCACCCGAACGAGCGATGCTGGCGAACTCGAAGCTGGATTCCGGGTGTTCATCGCTGGCGGACTCGGAGCCAATCCTCACGCTGCGCTCGCACTCGAACCATTCACAGCCAAGGAAGACCTTCTCCCAACCATCGAATCGGTCTTGAGGGTTTTCGAACAGACCGGCAACCGCGACAACAAACTTCGCGCTCGCATGAAATGGGTTGTCGACAACCTGGGATTCGAAGAAGTGCAGCGACGCGTAGTCACCGTCCGCAAATTCCTACTCGGCTCTTCAACCTGGCCGGGTGGGATCCCGATGGAAGTACTCGAAGCCGGAGATGCACCCGCCGGCCGTGCCGATCTCGTCGACGCCACCGCAATGGGCCAAGGGACTCGAGTCGTGCTTCGCCGCCCAGGAGCCTTTGAGCGTTGGGAAGACTCGAATGTCATTCGCGGTGCAGCAAAGGGCACCGTGTCGGCAATCGCTCACGCTCGCTTGGGCGATGTCACCGCTGAACAATTCCGCGGTCTCGCTTCAATCGTGCGCGAGTTCAACATTGATATTCGAGTAACCAATCGACAGAACTTTGCTCTCCGGAATCTCAGTGAAGAACAGGTTCCGCTCATCTTCGATCGACTTACGGCTCTCGACATGGCAAGCCCTTCAGCCGAGTTAGTAAGCGATGTTGTGGCCTGCCCCGGCGCCGACACCTGCAATCTTGCGGTCACACAAAGTCGCGGCCTGGCCGATGCAATTGAGAAGGCGCTTCATGCTGAAGGTTTGGCTGAAGTTGGCGGCCTTCGCATCAACATCTCGGGCTGCCCCAATTCCTGTGGCCAACATCACGTTGCCGATATCGGATTTCAAGGCGCAGAACGTCGCGCTCACGGAAAGTCCGCTCCGGGCTACACGATGTTGCTCGGTGGGTTTGTTGGTCAAGAGCGTATTGAATTCGGCGAGCGGGCTACACGACTTCCGGCTAAGGCGGCACCACAAGCTGTTGTGCAGGTTGTTCGCCGGTTCAACGACGAGCGAACCGCCGGCGAGTCGTTCCGAGGCTGGATCGATCGCTCCGGCGGGATCGCGACGCTCGGCGCAGAGTTGAAGAAGCTTGATCAGTTCCCTACCCCCGAAGAAGGCCCCGACTTCTTCGTCGATTACGACGAGACCGGCCCATACATTCCTGAAATTGGCGAATCAGAGTGTGCAACATGAGCCTCACCAGCCTCTCGATTCCTGATTTCAGCAACGATGAACTCGCCGAACTCAGTCGCGATTTCGAAACCTGGTCAGCCGAAGAAATTATCGGGTGGGCAGTAGAAACATTCGGCCCCCATCTTGCGCTTACCGCGTCGATGACCGATGCGGTCCTCATCGACCTCGCCACCAAGGTCTACCCCGCCATCGAAGTTGTCTTTATCGACACCGGCTATCACTTTCCCGAAACGCTCGAAACGGTTGAGCGCGTTCGCCAGCACTACGGACTGAACCTTCGAATGATGACCGTCGCTCTGCAAAACGAACCTCTGTGGAAAGCCGATCCTGAGGGTTGCTGTTCTGCCGTGAAGGTTGGGCAACTCGATCGCGCTCTTTCCGGCAAAGCCGCGTGGATGAGCGGTCTCCGTCGCGCCGAAGCCGACTCTCGTGTTACTGCTCCTCTGGTCGCACGAGATCTTCGTGGCTTGATCAAGATCAATCCGATCGCAGCTTGGTCCGACCAACAAGTCGCGGACTACATCGAGAACAACAACGTGATTGTGAATCCACTTCTTCTCGACGGATTCACATCAATCGGTTGTCAACCGTGCACGCAGCGTCCGTCCGATCCCGCCGATCAGCGTTCGGGGAGATGGTCAGGGCAATCGAAGACAGAATGTGGTCTTCACCTGATGTGAGGTGATTTCTCGCTGCGATGGGCGCCGGCTGCGAGATCTTGAACTGCATTCATGAGTTCAGCGGCAGACCAACCACTGCTCGCCGCTATTCGAGGATGTCGACAAACTTCTCGAGCTGACGAAGGTTCCTGCACTCAAAAACGCCATCGGTGTGAGCGCCGTAGTCGCTAACGATTGAATCACCAGTGTCCCAATACGCCTTGGGCTCAGGATTCAGCCAGTACACATGGCGAGCTTTCTTGCTCATCTCTTTAATGACCCACGACTGCGACGCGTGGTAGTTATTCCGAGCGTCGCCCAAGATCAACACGGTGGTTTTCGGACTGATTTCACGCCCGTACTTTTCCCAGAAGACCTCAAAGGCATGGCCATAGTCGGAGTGTCCGTCAACCCAGACAACATCGGCCTCGGTATTCACCCGATGAATCGCGACACTGATGTCTTCGACACCTTCAAAGAAACGGGTGACTTCATCGATTCCGTCGATGAACACGAAGGAGCGAACACGAGAGAACTGTCCAGAAATTGCATACACGAGTTGCAAGGTAAACCGAGCGAAGGCTGCGACAGATCCTGAAATATCAGCAACGACGAAGATCTCGGGCTTCGAAGGACGTGGGTAGCGGAAACGCGGATCGGCGGGTACTCCGCCGTAACTCAGCGACTGACGAACGGTGGCGCGAAAATCGAGCGGCCCTTTACGACCGTGTCGGCGTTTGCGAGCCAGGCGAACCGCAAGCTTTCTTGTCAGCGGGTACATGGCTTTGCGAAGACTTACTAATTCTTCGCGATTGGCGTGCATGAAATCGACATCTTCCGGCAGCGGCTTGCGCAAAGTCTTCGCCATCGCCTCGACGCCGCGGTCGGCAACGAGGCGGCGGCGGATTTCTGCTTCGATTTCCTTCTTCATGCGATCGATGCGAGATTCGAATTCGTCGCGTTCGAGACGTTCTTCGAGCTGGGTCAACGGTGAAGGGCTTTCTTCCTGCGCTTCCTCCATAAGTCGCTCAAGAACACCATCAAGATCGAGATTTCGCAGCGTGCGATAGAGGTAATAGGTGCCGCCCACTGGGCGTCCCGGCTCCATACCCGCGAAACGCGTGACTGCCTGACGAGCCAGCGCACGCATAAGACCATCGTCGCCGTTGCGCATTGCTTGAAAGAGCATCTCGGCCATCTGCTCGGGCGACATCGCCTCACCAGCTCCGCCTGCTCCGGCGCCACCAGCATCGGGATTCATCGGTGCTTCGTCGTCTTCGGTGATCTCCGGAAGATCGTCGACGCCGCCGCCGAGCGAATACTCGCTACCCCTCAAAGAGAAGTACACCTCGAACACTGTCTCGAACGCACGCCAATGGGAGTTGTTTTTCACCAGCGTCGCCGCGAGCGCGTATTTGAACGCGCTGCGGTTCTCGATCGGAATATGGGTGATGGCCTCCATGGCGTCGAGGTTCTCGGTGAGACTCACGGGCAAACCCGCAGCGCGGAGTTCAACAATGAACCCAGAGAGAAGTTCGAGCATCGGCGAAGAGGGCACCTCAGTGGAGGTCATAACGTTTCGGTGTTACCCATCAACTCGTGCGCGGGACGCCAGGACGCTTCGCTCCGCTATCGCCCTGAAGCTCTTTCGAGGCTTTCGTGATGTCGCTTTGATACTTCAACAGAATATTGAGCGTCTCAATAGCGTCGCCTTCAGTAACGGAGTCGACACCAAGAAGAAGCAACGTACGTGCCCAATCGAGTGTCTCGGAGACCGACGGCGACTTCTTCAGTTCGAGTTGGCGGATCGAACGCACGATTCGGGCAACCTGGTCGGCCAAGCTCTCGGTGATTTCGGGAATCTTTGTGAGCACGATTTCCTTCTCCCGTTCCATATCGGGATAATCGATATGGAGGAAGAGACAACGACGCTTCAGCGCTTCGGACAGTTCGCGGGTGTTATTTGAGGTGAGGAAAACCATCGGAATTTGGCGAGCGACAATCGTTCCGAGTTCAGGAATTGAAACTTGATAATCCGAGAGAATTTCGAGGAGCAATGCTTCGGTCTCAACTTCTACTCTGTCGACCTCGTCGATCAAGAGAACGACGGGGTCTTCGGCAAGGATCGCTTCAAGAAGGGGACGGGTCAGAAGGAACTCGTCGGAGAAGATGTCGGTCTCGATGTCTTCCCAACTTGAATCGGTATTTCGTTCCGCTTGAATACGAAGCAACTGCTTTTTGTAGTTCCATTCGTAGAGAGCCTTTGACTCGTCGAGTCCCTCGTAACACTGCAGACGGATGAGTCGGGCACCGAGTATCTCGGCTACGGACTTCGCCAATTGGGTCTTGCCAGTGCCAGCGGGGCCCTCGACGAGAATTGGTTTGCCGAGCCGATCGGCAAGGAACACGACTCCGGCAATGGCCTCGTCAGAGAGGTAGTCGACGGCGCGCAGCCGGGTGCCGACATCAGCAGGGGTTTCGAAGCGATAATCCATTTCCCGACATTACCGGCCCGCGAACCCCCGACTTGCACCACAAGCCGATCAACCGCGGATTTGTCCCTGGCCCCGCACGATGAATTTGGCGGTGGTGAGTTCACGGAGCCCCATCGGGCCCCGGGCGTGCAGTTTCTGGGTCGAGATACCAATCTCGGCACCGAATCCGAACTCCTCTCCATCGACAAACCGGGTCGAAGCGTTAACGAGTACGGCGGCTGCATCGACCTCATGAGTGAAGCGATCGGCGGCCTCAAGCGAACGGGTAATGATGGCCTCGGAGTGCCCGGAACTATTGCGAGCAATGTGATCGATCGCGGCATCGAGATCATCGACAACTCCGACAGCCAGCGTGAGGTCGAGGAATTCCGTGGACCAATCCTCTTCGGTTGCCTGGGTCGCCCTAGGAAGAAATTCCAAGGCGCGCTCATCAGCGCGGAGTTCCACACCCTCTAATGCTGAAGCAGCTCGCGGAAGGAACTCGCCGGCGACATCTCGATGCACAAGGAGAGTCTCTGCCGCGTTGCATACCGACGGGCGTTGCATCTTGGCGTTCACGATGATTTTGATCGCCATTTCGAGGTCGGCATCGACATCGACATAAACGTGACAATTTCCGTCGCCATCGATCACGTAAGGAACAGTTGCGTTCTCGAGAATCGAAGCGATCAGCGACGGGCCTCCGCGTGGAATCAGGCAATCGATCGTGTCGCGCTGACGCATGAACTCAACGGCGGCCTCGCGTGATGTGTCGGCTACAAGAATCACTGAATCAGCGGGCAACGACGCTTCACTAATCGCCGAACGAAGAACAGTCTCTATAGCGATGTTGGAATCGATGGCTCCTGAAGATCCTCGCAAAAACGCCGCATTGCCCGACTTCAAACAAAGTCCGGCAGCATCCGAAGTGACGTTGGGACGGTTCTCGTAAATGATCGCAACGACACCAAGCGGAACCCTCACCCGCGAGATGCGAAGTCCGTTGGGACGCACCCAACCATCGATAATTTCGCCAACGGGATCTGCCAAGGAAGCGACTTGGCGCAGGCCACCAGCCATCGAAGCGATTCGCTTCTCGTCGAGTCGCAGGCGATCGACGACAGTCGGACTCACTCCATCGGCTTCGGCTCGGGCTACATCGACCGCGTTCGCGCTGAGCAGTGTGTCGGAAGAAGCAACCAAGCGTTCGGCGGCCGCGTGCAACGCGTCGTTCTTCTGCGCCGTGGAAGCAGTAGCTAACGCCCTAGATGCAGCCTTCGAACGACGTCCAAGTTCGGCAATTGGCGTCGAGGCGTCATGAGTACTCATGACCGAAAGGGTACTCGCCAAGGCATTCGAGTCAGTAGGGCTCACGTCGGCCACGAACGCCGGCAACTAGCGTTAACGACGATGAGCAGCTCTGCCGAGGACGCGACAGCACAGAGAACCCGTCATCTCGTGCGCTCAAGTGCCGTAGTCGCTCTAGGCACCGGTCTCAGTCGGCTGACGGGGTTTCTCCGTGTCGGGGTAATGGCCTACGCGATTGGCGCCACCGCACTCGCCGAGGCATACAACCTGGCCAACAACACTCCGAACCTCCTCTACGACCTCGTGCTTGGCGGGATACTTTCCGCAACACTCGTACCCGTCATCGTTGCCCACACGGGGCGAGACGACAACCGCGGCATCGACGCGTTAGCAACGGTCATCAGCGTCGTCCTTGTGGTTGCCGCTGTTGTGGGCATCGTTCTCTCCCCCATCATTATCCGCCTCTACAACCTTTCCTCTTCAAGCGCAGATGCGGCGACGCAAGCAAAAATTGCAGTCCCGCTTCTGATGATGTTTGCGCCCCAGATCCTTTTCTACGGGCTCACCAGCCTGGGGACCTCGCTACTGAATGCACGGCGCTCTTTCGCCGTTCCCGCATTTGCACCGGTCCTGAACAATGTCGTCGTCATCTGCCTCTTTCTTGCGCTCCCCCACCTCGCAACCGGCAAGGCACTCACTTTCGATCAGGTCAGTCACGACACCGGGCTCTTGCTCTTGCTCGGATTTGGGACCACGGCCGGACTGCTCGCCATGACACTGGTCCTGTGGCCCGCAATGCGATCGGCCGGTATTCGCTTGCACTGGAACTTCGATCTTCGCGACCCGGCGGTACGCGAGGTTGGCCGTCTTTCCGGTTGGACGTTTGGCTATGTCGTCTCGAACCTCCTGGCCTACGGAATCATCCAAACCTTGGCCAATGGCGTCGATGGCGTTTCGATCTACGCCTACGCCTGGCTCTTTTTCCAACTGCCATACGGGCTGTGGACCGTCTCCGTCATGACCTCGTATACCCCCGAACTCTCGGCGCTTCATGCTGCCGCCGATGCTTCTGGCCTTCGACGTCGATTCAGTTCTGGCCTCCGACTTGTACTTGTTCTCGCTCTACCGGCCACTATCGGCATGATTCTGCTTGCGGGACCGATCGTTCGACTTGTGCTCGCACACGGCGAGTTCACCCAATCGAATGCGGATACGACAGCGAACACGTTGATCGCATTCCTGTTTGGCCTCCCGGCCTTCTCTCTTTTCCTTTTCGCCATGCGTGGTTTCTATGCCCAACGCGATACACGACTTCCCTTCTATATCAACGCGTCCGAAACAATTTTCGCTCTGGTGATTGCCTTTGCCGTCGTCGACCGCTTCGGTGTTGTAGGTCTGGGCGCAAGCGGATCAATCGCTTACTCAGTCTTCGCTGTCGTTGCGCTGTTTCTGCTACATCGCCGCATCGGAAAATTTTTCGACGCTTCCACCATCATGACAATTGCGAAACTGGTTCTCTCATCGGCAGTGATGGGACTCGCCGTCTGGGCGTTTCTCGGCTTTACCGATCTCAGCGATCTACCGACCTTTCTCTGTGCCGCCACCATCGGAATCGGCGTTTACGCCACGTCGCTCGTTCTCCTCAAAGTTGACGAGGCAAAACTCACGATGGCTCGCCTACTGCGTCGCTAGGAAAGAATCACAAGGTCGTCAACGTCAACGACCTGTGAAGAAATATCGGTTGGCAGATCCGCCGGCGAACGGGCCAACGAGTTTGCGAGTGTCGACGAACTCAGACGAACAAGACCCTTCGCAAAGACCATGCCGTTTTGGTCTGCGATCTCCACGGCATCGTTCGCCTCAAAGTCTCCTTGGAGACCGATCACGCCAACCGCAAGCAGCGAAGCTCCACCGCCTTCGAGGGCCGCTCGGGCTGCCGCATCGACAGAGACCACCCCAGAAGACCGCACAGCAAAGGCAATCCAAAGCTTGCGGGCGGGAAGATCTCGTTGGTGAGCAGCAATGATCGTGCCGACACCGCTTACTCCTTCGACCGCATCGGTAAGCACGGAAGGGCGGTGGGCTGCGGCGATCACAGTGCGAACGCCAGACCATGCGGCGATCTTTGCCGCTGAAATTTTTGAAGCCATACCTCCGCTACCACCAGGGGTACCGGGACCGCCGGCGATTTCGTCAAGTTGCTGATCGAATTCGATGATCTCTTCGATTAACGACGCATCGGGATCGATTCGGGGATCGGCCGAGAGCAGCCCAGCGGTATCGGTGAGCAGCACGAGAAGTTCAGCGTCGACAAGATGTGAAACAAGGGCCGCGAGTCGATCGTTGTCTCCGAATCGAATCTCGTCGTCGGCAACTGCGTCGTTCTCATTCACAATCGGAACCACGCCCAGTTCAAGCAGCCTCGTGAGTGTCCCGCGAGCCTGCAGGTACTGGCGACGGTCGACAAAATCGAGGGGCGCAAGAAGAACTTGTCCGCCCACAAGCGAATGTTGATCGAGCGCCTCGCAATAGACGGCCATAAGACGAGATTGACCGACAGCAGAAACCGCTTGAAGCGTCCGCGCATCAGTGGGTCGATTCGCGCCACCCAACCCAAGAGCGGGAAGTCCGGCACCAATTGCTCCTGAAGTGACAATGACAACGTTGTGCCCAGCAGCCCGCACTATGGCGACCTCATCGCACAATTTCACGATGGCGTCGATGCGGATACTTCCTTCAGAATCGGTGAGCGACGAGGTTCCGATTTTTACGACAACGACCATCACTCCTCCTCGTAATCAAAGGTGAGATTTGCGATTCGCACGGTGTCGCCTTCTTTGGCACCAGCACGGGCAAGCGCCTTGTCGACTCCGATCTTCTTGAGTCGAGAATGCGCGAAATCGAGAGCTTCGAGGTTAGTGAGATCCGAGAGCGCAACAGCTCGTTCGGCAGAGCGACCGAGGACCCGAAAGGAACCATCGTCTTCGCGCTCGATGCGAATTCCCTCGGGGATGGGTCGATGGATAACAAACCCATCAAGTTCAGGTTCGACTGAACGAGCGCCACGAACTTCCTCGGCCATTCGGCCGATGAGACGAGGGAGTCCTGCTCCGGTGATCGCAGAGACCGAAATATCGAGTTGGAGCCCATCGCTGGTCACCGACGGTTTGCCGGTCGATGCAATAGCGAGATCCTCGGGGATCAAATCGGCGCGAGAACCAATAATGATTCGCGGCCTATCAAGAAGTTCGGGGCGATACGCCTCGAGCTCGGCGAGAAGCACGCGTGCTTGATCAGCGGGACCTTCTGCGGTGGTTCCGTCGAGACCGCCAGCAAGATCGATGAGGATGACCAGCACCCGGGCGCGCTCGACGTGACGCAGGAATCGATGACCGAGACCCTTGCCGTCGGCTGCACCTTCGATGAGGCCAGGAATATCAGCGACGACAAATTCAAAATTGTCTTCCACTCGAACCACACCAAGGTTGGGTTCAAGCGTGGTGAAGGGATAATCAGCAATCTTTGGTTTCGCCGCAGAGATACGCGAAATGAGAGTGGACTTGCCGACATTCGGGAAGCCGACCAGAGCAACGTCAGCCATCAATTTAAGTTCGAGGTTCAACCATTGCTCTTCTCCGACCTCGCCCTGTTCGGCAAACGAAGGTGCTCGGCGAATATTGGAAAGGAACTTGGCATTGCCCTTCCCGCCTCGGCCACCGGCCGCCGCCATCCAGCGATCGCCATGATGAACAAGGTCGGCCAACATCTCGCCCTCGAGATCATGAACGACTGTGCCTTCAGGAACATGGACGATCAGATCATCGGAGCCAGCTCCGTGCATCTTTTTTCCCTGACCATGGGTACCGCTCGAGGCCCGTCGGTGGGGATGGTCTTTGAAAGCGAGAAGTGACGAGATGTTTCGATCGGCAACCATCCACACATCGCCACCTCGGCCGCCGTCTCCACCGTCGGGTCCACCCTTGGCGACGTGGGCCTCACGACGGAACGCGACGCAGCCAGCGCCGCCGTCGCCCCCGCGTACATTGAGTTGGCATTCGTCGATAAATCCGGACACGACCGGAGAGCCTACGGGTTTGGGGACCCATGTCCGCAGATAGACACTTCATGTCCCCCCGATGTCTCACTAATAGGGCAGGATTCGTCCATGAAAGAGCAGGCACCATCCTCCCGATCACCACGACACGAGGAATGGGTCGCCACCATGAAGGGGGCCCCAACTGCGGAGAACCTTGTACTCGCTCATAGCGAGAGCCCTCCACCCACAGTTACTGCTCATAGCGTCCGTCGCGAAGAACGTGAAGCGCATGATCACAAGATTCTCGCTCTGGGGGCTACTCGGGCGTCCGGAGCTGGCAACCGAGCCACAGAGGAAGAACCCGACGAGTTTCGAACCTGTTTTGAACGCGATCGAGATCGCATTCTCCACTCACCTGCCTTCCGCAGGCTTTCTGGCAAAACCCAGGTCTTTGTTTTTCCCGACGACCATCAGCGCACCCGGCTCACACACGCACTCGAAGTCGCACAGGTAGCAACGGCGATCTCCCGCGGCCTTGGTCTCAACGTCTCTTTAACTGAAGCGATCGCCCTCGGCCACGATTGTGGGCATGGCCCAGGCGGGCACGCCAGCGAAGATGCCTTCGATGCGTTCATCCCCGGTGGCTACCACCACGCCGTGTGGGGTGCCGATGTTGTTCTCGAGCCGTTCAATCTTTGTGTTGAAACACTCGATGGCATTCGTAATCATTCGTGGTCTCGCCCCACGCCCATGACCCCCGAGGGCGTTGTCGTGAGTTGGGCCGATCGATGTGCCTATAGCGCTCACGATCTTGAAGACGCCGTCAGTACCGGCATCGTTGACCCGTCCGACCTCCCAATCGAAGTAACCGAGGTTCTCGGTGCCACCCGACGCCAACAACTGCACGCGCTTATTGGAGCTGTCATTCGAGCGGCGGCCGAAACCGGCATCGTCGGGATGGATACAACCTCCGCTTCAGCGCTGAGTGCGCTTCGTTCGTTCAACTACGAGCGCATCTACAACCGGCGCGAGTCAATTCAGCAGGGCCAAGCGGTCATCGATGTTCTCACCGCCCTGGTGGAACACTTCATCGCAACTCCCCAGTCGCTCCCATCGGTGGCCGATGGCGATCCCGTCACTGCGGCGGTCACCTACGTCGCCGGCATGACCGACCGTTTCGCATTCGATACCGCCGGCCGATTGCTCAATTGGCCAAGTGAGCGCCGTCCGCTCGGAATCGACGCTCGGGACTAAAACGACGAAAGCGGACCAATTGGTCCGCTTTCGATCAGATTCTTAGGCGAGCAACTCAGACTGGATGCACATCGACAAGCTTGCGACCCTTACGGGATCCAAACTTGACGGTTCCTTCAGTGAGAGCGAACAACGTGTCGTCTCCACCCTTGCCAACGTTTTCGCCGGGGTGAATACGAGTGCCACGCTGGCGCACGATGATGGTGCCAGCGTTGACGGCCTGGCCATCGAATCGCTTCACCCCAAGGCGCTTGCTCTGGGAGTCGCGTCCGTTGCGGGTTGAACCGCCACCTTTAGTCTTTGACATGGATCAGCCCTTCTTAATGCCGGTGATCTCGATCGTCGCATAATGCTGACGATGACCCCAACGACGACGCTCGTTGGCCTTGTTCTTGTAGGTGAAGCCGATGACCTTGGGACCCTTGGTCGCGCCAACAACCCGAGCGGAGACGCTGGCACCAGCCAGCTGCGCGGGAGTAGCGAGAACGGTGTCACCATCGACAACGAGCACTGGAGTGAGGGTGACTTCGTCAGCCTCGCCGAGGCGTTCGACATCAAGTCGTTGGCCCTCTTCGACGCGGTACTGCTTGCCACCTGTCTGGATCACGGCATACATAGGAGTGAAACTCTAGCCCCCCGGCCCAAGATTATGAAACCCGGGCCGGGAGCGGGAGTTTAGGTCGCCTCAGACCAAGAGGTCCGGGTCGATCTGAACGCCCCGGCCTTCACAATCGGGACACTGTGTTGCAAAGGATTCAAGGAGTCCTTCGCCAATTCGTTTCCGGGTCATTTCAACGAGACCGAGTTCGGAGATATCGAACACCTGGGTGCGGGTTTTATCTCGCGCCAGCGCTTCACGGAACACCTTGACGACGTCGTCGCGATTTCCCTTGATCTCCATGTCGATGAAGTCAATCACGATGATGCCGCCGATATCGCGAAGACGTAACTGCTTTGCGATTTCGACTGCAGCCTCGAGGTTGTTTCGGTAAACGGTTTCCTCAAGGCTTTTCGATCCGACGTTCTTGCCGGTGTTCACATCGATCACAGTGAGTGCTTCGGTGTGCTCAATGATCAACGAACCGCCAGATGGCAACCAGACCTTGCGGTCGAGTGCCTTGTGGACCTGCTCGTGTACATGGTGTCGTTCGAAAATCGAGAGAGGCTCCGTTGATCGGTCGTAGTACTCGATGCGATCGGCAAGCGCCGGAGAGATGCTTGAGACGTAGTCGTGTACATCTTTGTAAAGGGCTTCGTCGTCGATCACAACACTTCGATAGTTATCGCTGAACTCTTCTCGAATGACCCGAACAGCCATATCGGGCTCTCGATAGAGAAGCGCAGGCGCTTGGGCGGTGTTCGCCAGATTTTCGATTTGTTCCCATTGCGACAGAAGTCGACGCACGTCGGAGGAGATCTCCTCGGATGTCACTCCTTCGGCTGCTGTTCGAACGATGACGCCATGCTGCGGCGGCTTCACCTTGTCGAGGATATTGCGAAGCCGGCGACGCTCGCCATCGTCGAGACGCTTTGAGATGCCATAGGTGCTTGAGTTTGGAATAAGCACCACGAAGCGACCGGGAAGCGACACTTCTTGTGTGAGGCGTGCTCCCTTATGGGCGATCGGGTTCTTAGTGACCTGACAGATAATTGTTTGACGCGGTTTCAGGATCTGCTCGATGCGAGCATTTGCAGCAGAGCCTTCGACATCGTCGGCATCGAACTGCACGTCGCCTCGGTAGAGCACAGCATTCTTTGGCGTTGCGATATCGACGAAAGCAGCTTCCATGCCGGGCAGAACGTTCTGCACCTTGCCGAGATAAATGTTGCCGTGAATCTGGGCAACATCATCGGCCGGGCGGGAGACGTAATGCTCGATCAGGTTTCGACCTTCGAGCACGGCAATCTGCGTGGCTTCGGGGCGAACGCTGACCGCCATCATGTAGCGACCGACTGGGCGGCCGTTGCGCTCACGACCCTTGCGCTTTTCAAGCGTTTCCTCGTCGAGATCTGGCCCATCGCCACCGAGTATCGCCTCAACCGGCTTCGGTGGGACGCCCTTGCGTTGCTGGACCTTCTGCTGGTTCTGCTGACCATTCTGGGTTTGCTGGCCTTGCTGGGCATTCTGAGCCTTCTCAGCGTTCTGGCCTTGCTGCTGACCGCCACCGCCACGACCACGACCACCTCGACGTCGACGATTTCCGCTTCGTGGTTGGCCAGAGGCTTGACCCTCGTCCTTCGGAGACGGGTCGGCCTCATCCGGTTCTGGAGCAGGTCGACTATCGCCAATCTGTGGCTTGGGGGCGACCGGGTCATCGGCGCTAGCGGTCTCGTTTGGTCGAGGCTGAACTGGCTGCTTGGGACGGTCGCCTGCTTCAGTGCCATCACTGGAAGCTGGAGCCTGGCCGTCGACCTCGTCACTCTCAGCTGATGATGCGTTGCCGGAGTTGTTCTGAGCTCCGCCTGAGCGGTTGCGATTTCTTCCGCCACGCGATCCTCGGCGGCGACGCGGACGATTCACACCGTCTCCGCTCGGCGAGGCTTCGCCTTCGGACGCGTTCGCACCACCTGATCCCTCAGGACCCGATTGGGCAACCGTGCGAGCCGGTTCTGAAGAAGCGATTGGCGTTGACTCAGCGTTTGCTGAAGGAGCGCTCTCGGCTGATTGATGGTCTTGACGATTCGGCGTTGAAGCGCCGGGTTCGACCGTGGGGTCGGACATGATTGAGTTCCCTTCTCATCGCGCGCCTGCTTGTGCAGGTGCGCGTGCCGTCGCGTGGGCCGGGATCGGTTCCCGTCTCGCGCCGTCAGTGATGATCCATTGGTGTGTTCTGCGGACGCGCCCCTCGTTGCGGGGCGGGTCGAATGCGGCCAGAAGTTCTGCTGGTCGCACGGAGCGGGGCTGGGTTGCCAGCTCGGCTTCGAAGACGGCCCCTTGTTCAGGAGCATCAGAAGGTGTGGCGCCAATGACCCGAAGATCAATGATTCCTGACCGAATATCGTCGGCCACCTTCTTGCCCTTCCGTTCCCGGATCACCGGAAGCGTTGTGGCATCGAGCATGGTGCGCACATCGATCTCAAGCTGTTCAGGACTTACTCCTGGAACTTCAATCAACCATGTGCAAACCGTGACTGCCTCTTGAAGGGACAGTTCTGAGCGTTCGATGACCGAGACTGCCTCGACAACGACGCCCTGTGGGAGGAACGGCGTGAGCCGCTCGGGCAATGTCCCGAGATCGACGCTTGAGCCCTCAGGCTCCTGCAAATCGATATCGAGGTACTCCCCCAGCGACTCATGACTTGTAGAAAGCGCCAGTCCGAAGTGGACCTTCGGTCGTGGCGAAAAACCTTCGGTAATAGAAACGGGAAGTTCAGCGCGTCGAAGCGCTCTCTCCCAGCAACGGGCCATATCGCGATGACTCGAGAAACGAATCTTTCCGAGTTTCGAATACCGCACTCGAATCCTCATTACGACCCCACCACGACGGGTGCACGGCCGAGAAGCGTCACGGGAACGGAACGACCGAGGTCCTGTCCGGTTCCCTGTGAACCTCCTGCTGGAGGTGTGGCTGAGGCCACGATGTGCTCGATCGAATAACCGGTGCATGCGCCGCAGTCATAACACGGGGTCCAACGGCAATCAGGGAGCCCGACCTCGGCCAGGGCATCTCGCCAGTCCTGCCAAAGGAAATCCTTATGCAGACCTGCGCTGAGGTGGTCCCACGGAAGGACCTCGTGTTCGGTGCGGTGACGGTAGGCGTACCAGTCCGGGTCGATGCCATGGGCGGCCATGGCATTCGTCCAGAGGTCAAGGTCGAACCGTTCGTTCCACTCTTGGAAGGTTCCGCCCTGTCGCCACACTTCCTCAATGACAACGCCCACGCGTCGATCGCCGCGACTCATGATTCCTTCGACGAGTGTCGCTTTTGGGTCGTGCCACTTCACCTGAACGCCATGAGACTTGCGGGTGTCGTCGCGAAGAAGGTTGATCTTGCGACGGAGTTCTTCGACCGTGTTTTGCCCGAACCATTGAAATGGCGTGAATGGTTTCGGAACAAAACCGCCAACAGACGCTGTGACTGATGGGCTCTTCGTATGCGCCTTTCCGAGTTCGACACAGTTTCGAGCAAGTTCGGCGATTCCCAACGTGTCTTCATCGGTTTCGGTCGGCAAACCCGTAAGGAAATACAATTTCACTCGGCGCCAACCGTTTGAGTAAGCGGCTTCGACAGCGCTGTAGAGATCCTCTTCGAGAATGAGTTTGTTGATGACCTGACGCATGCGCCATGTGCCAGCTTCGGGAGCGAACGTGAGTCCGGTTCGACGCGCACGCTGGATTTGGGTGGCGATACCAACACCAAACGCGTCCACGCGAAGACTCGGAAGCGATACCGAGACAGGTGGTCCGTCGTCGGTCGACTTCACAATATCGCCGACCAGTTTTTCGATTCCCGAGAAATCCGCGGTCGACAGCGATGTGAGGGCAACCTCGTCGTAGCCGGTTCGACGCAGACCCTCTTCGACCATGGTACGAACTTGCTCGGCTGGGCGTTCGCGCACTGGCCGAGTGATCATGCCTGCCTGGCAGAACCGACAACCGCGGGTACAGCCGCGGAACACTTCAACATTCAGGCGATCGTGAACTACTTCGGTGATCGGGACGAGTTGCGTCTTGGGATACGGGAACTCGGCGAGATCAGCAACGGTGCGCTTCTCGACCCGTTCAGGAACATCGCTATAGCGCGGGGTAACAGCCACAAGGTCGGCACCCTCGTAGGTGACGTCGTACATCGACGGGACATAGACGCCGACGATGTGTGACAGCTCACGAAGGACATTCTCCCGGCTGCCATCGGTGCGGCCCGACATCTTCCAATCGCGAACCACTTCGTTAATTTCGGTGATGACCTCTTCGCCATCGCCCAACACAACAATGTCAAGGAAGTCAGCAATCGGCTCGGGGTTATAGGTGCAGTGTCCCCCAGCGACGATGAGCGGATGCTCGGGTCGGCGTTCAGCGCTGCGCACCGGCACACCAGCAAGATCGACCATGTTGAGAAGATTTGTGTAGGTCAGTTCAGCCGACAGGTTGAAGCCGATCAGATCGAATGCCGACGCGGGTCGATGGCTGTCGAGCGAGAACAACGGAATATTTCGATCGCGCAGAAGACCTTCGAGATCGGTCCATGGCGCGTAGGCCCGCTCGGCCACCGCGTGAGGATTCTCATTAAGGATTTCGTAGAGAATTTGCAGGCCTTGATTCGGCAGCCCGATTTCATAGGTATCGGGGTACGACAACAACCACGCCACCTTGTCAGGGGCATGGTGTGGGGTACGAGCTCCGTCCTCGAGGCCGATGTAGCGAGCAGGTTTCGCCACTTTGGCCAGAAGGGGCTCCAGCTGGGGCCATACATCGGTCATGACCTGTAGATGCTACCGGTGTACCCCCGGTCTACTGGAACCGGCGCATGTAAACGTTGAGAACAAGGCCAAGTCCAGCCAATGCCGTGATGGTTGCCGACCCCCCCGCGCTGATCAAAAGCAAAGGGATACCTGTCACTGGCATGATCCCCATTGCCATACCCACGTTCTCAAACGCCGAAAATGCGAACATCGCCAAGACTCCAGCGCAGAGATACGTGCCGAATGAATCCTTGGCGACTTGGGCGATTCTCCAGATCCGGTAACAGAGCAGCCCGTACAAGAACAGCATCGTGGATGCTCCGATGAAGCCAAACTGCTCGGCAACGGCCGTAAAGATGAAGTCCGTCCGTTGCTCAGGAACGAAGCCCAACTTTGTTTGCGGACCGTCGAAAAGCCCTTGACCAGTTATCCCGCCATTGGCGATGGCCTGCTGGCTCTGTTCGATGTTGTAAACCGCAGCTTTCGACGTACCGCTCGGGTTCACGAAGGCCGTTAACCGGTTGCGCTGATAGTCCGCCAATAGGGGCGAGTTCAATACGCCCACTACACCTACCAAGCCGACGATCGTCAGTACTGCGATGTATCTCGTGGGGAGTCCTCCCACGAGCATGATCGTCATCATGATTGCAAGAAGGATCAGTGTCTCTCCGAGATCCGGTTGCAACATGATGAGAGCCATAGGTAGCGCAGCCGTCGCGAGAAGTGCAACGAGTCGCCGAATGTCAATGTCGCCGCGAAACTCCGACAGCAAAAACGCTAAAACGCCAATAAGTGACAGCTTTGAAAACTCTGCAGGCTGCATCTGAAACGGTCCCAGGGAAAACCAGGATTTTGCTCCATTGACTTCGCTACCCAACGGAGAGACAACGAGTACAAGCAGAGCGGTGGTGATTCCATAAAACGCCCACGCCCAGTCGTGAAGCTTTCGGTAGTCAACAACGCTGCAAAAGACCATCGCTCCTGCGCCGATGACCATAAATATTATCTGCTTATACAAATACGACTTCGAATAGTCGGGCCCCGGACCACGCGTTGCGCTGTACACAGCGATTACTCCCAGAATCGAGAGAACCACCGTGCATCCGATGAGCACGGGATCGATGTGTCGAAGCGGTGCGGTTGGATCGCGCCGGCTTAACTTTGACGCACGAGAGGAAATCGACTGCGGCAACATCAGTCCCTCGATCCGTTCGTTGCGGTTCCAGCACCAGTGAGCGCATGATTCGCGATCACTTCATAGACCCGACGAACGACCTGGCCCGAAGCTTCTGATCCAAAGCCCGACTCCTCCATAACTGCGGCCACCACCCATTTCGGCGAGAGAGCAGGACCATACGAAGCGAAGAGCGAGGTATCGGCCTTGCCATCGACCTGAGCAGTTCCCGTCTTGCCGACGATAGGGAAGGCCTGTTGGTCGAAACCCACGAAGGCCGAGGCCCCAGTTCCTAAGCCGCTTGTAACTCCTTCAAGCCCTGAAGCAATTGGACTGCGGACATCGGGCGGGAGCGTCACGGTGCCTGTCACCACCGGTTCGATCACCCGCAGAACATCGGATGGATCTGTTGTAGAGCTGTTGGGTCTGAGAATCTTCCACACCACATGTGGCTGGTAGACGGTGCCACCGTTCGCAAATGCCGCATATGCGCGAGCAAGTTGCAACGGAGTAACCACAATCACATTCTGACCTACCGCCAACTGGACGTTGTCGCCGGTGTACCAATCGCCATTGGGGTAGGCGTCGGGGTACTTTTTGGAAAGTGCCTTCTTCTTGGCCTTAGTCAGCACGTAGCCGGCCGATTCATTCGGAAGATCAATGCCGGTTCGCTTATCGAAACCGAATGCTGTCGCAGCGTCCTGGATCAGCGTGGTTCCGTCCATGCGGTCGCCCAGCCAATAAAAGTAAACATCCGACGAGACCGTAAGTGCGCGAACCACATTGACATTTCCGTATTTTTCTTTGCCGGCGTTGATAAATTCCTGAACGGGATTGCCAACCCGGTAGACGCCATCGTCGTATATTGATGAGTTCCCATCAATGAGGCCGTTACTTAACGCAGCAGCAGCAGTCACGATTTTGAACGTTGAGCCCGGCGCGTATTGGCCGGAGATTGAACGGTCGATCAGCGCACTCGCCCCGTTGATGTCTTGAAGCTGGTTGTAACGCTCCTGCGTGATCCCAGATGCAAGTTCCTGGGGGTCATACGACGGAGCCGTTGCCAACGCCACAACTCCCCCGTCTCTAGGGTCAAGCACGACAACGGAGCCAGCTGGAGCGCCTCGAATTGTGCCGTCGCGTTGAGCTGTCCCACGCAAAACATTCAGTCGCTCGACGAGCGCCTGCTCGGCTCGAATCTGAACTTCGATATCAATATGGAGCTGGATGTCGTTGCCAGACTTCGGGGGTTGATACGACTCAGTACCAACTGGACGATTCCTGGAATCAACCTGCACCAGTTCGATGCCCGGGGTACCTCGGAGTTCCTTTTCATAGGTCGACTCAACGCCGGTCAGCCCAATGATGGAATCTGGTTGATAGGACTTCTCAACTCCATCAGGATCAGTTCCTGGTTCAAGTATCTTAAGTGTCTCGGCGGTGATGTGACCGGTGTAACCAAGAATGTTGGCTGCAACCGTGCCGTAGGGATATACACGGACGGTTTTGCGCTCATAAGAAACCGCGGGAAAATCTTCGGCATACTCCGAAAGATGGTGAATGACCTCGTCGGTGACATCAGAGGCAATCGGAAGTGCTTGCAACTGGTCGGCCTTCTTCTCGGACAAGCGTTTCTCAATCGTGGAGATCTTGATCGGCGCACCATTCGCTGTCAGAACATCGGCAAGCCTTGCGATGAGGTCGTCGCGATTCTTTACTTTCTTCAATTCGTTTCGATCGATTGAAACGATCAGCGAGGTTCGGTTGTCAACAATCACTCGACCCTTAGCGTCGAAAATGCGACCACGGGGTGCTTCAGTAGCGACCGTTCGAGTGCGGTTCGCCGTCGCTTGGACAACCAGAGCAGGTGCTTCCATCACCTGCAGGTACCAAAGCCGAGCGAAGAGAGCGAGGAAACACCCGAGAACAACAACTCCAAGAATGCTCATGCGGAGACGAGGCGAGGAGGAGTCCATGGGTCAGGGGTTCACGCGAAGGCGATGGGATTCACGAGCTGAGGAATCACAGCCCCCACAGTTCAGCAGATCGAAGGCCTCACCGGGCTGCAGCCCGGAGGAGGGAATCTTCCGAATCTGCCCATCGACAGGCCCTTAGTGCGGGAAACACCAGTGCAGCCGATGCGACTCCAACGATCACAAGGATCGTGAAGAGGTGTCCAGAGAGTAGATCAGGACGGGCAAGCAGGGTTCCTGTGACCGCGAACGAAAGAATTCCGGCAACACTCGCGATAAAAGCGATCGCCATCGTCAACCATCTTGCGGAATGCACTGTTGCGTCCTCAAGCAATCCGGCAACGACGCCAGCGACCAGACCCGATATGGCACACAAACCGAACGGTGTGGTCACCATCAGATCGAGACAAAGTCCACTGGCAAAGCCCACGATTGCGCCACGTTCAGCGCCGCCGATCATGCCCGTTGCTATGGCGATAACTAGAAACAGATCGGCACTCACTCCCAAGATTCGAAATTGTGTGACGACCGTGTACTGCAGCAACGCCGCTGTCGCGATCACAATCAGATAACGCAGTGCAGGTTTCTTCATGACTCAACCAGCGGGCTTCCAAAGGACGACATCGGCGTAAATGAGACTGTTGAGGTTGGCGAACATCGAAATATCAACGGTCGATTCGAGTTCTGCCTCATTGGTTCGAACTGCTGTGACCGTGCCAATGGGAAGATTCGGAGGAAATGGACTTCCAGCCAGACCGCTCGTGGCGGTGATCGCGCCCACTGTCACTGCCTGGCGAGAATCGATATTGCTCCCCCGAAGACTGCCGTCGCCCCCACTCCCCTGCGCAATCCCGATGGCAGCAGTCCCTACGACAGAGAACCCGACCCTGTAGGTCCCACTCGAAAGAAGCGACACCACTGAACGGTTCTCGCTTACTTCAATAACTTTTCCGATGAGTCCCTCGCCGGTCACTACCGGCATATTTCGCTCGATGCCCGCATTCGAACCCTTGTCGAGTTCGATTCGATCGCCAAAGTTTCCAACAGCGCCGGTAACAACACGGGTGTGCACGACAGGGGTATCGCCAACGAATGGGATACCGACTAGTTGCAGAAGTTGCTGCAACTGTTCCTTCGCTATGGAGTTGGCCGTTACATCGCCTTTCAAACGATCGTTCTCCTCGCGGAGTGTTTCGTTCTCTTTCTTGAGATTCCCTTGATCAAACGCGCTATTCCAAGCATTTCGAAAGGGATTCACAACAGTCGCGGCAGCACTGCCAAGTGGAGACAACACCGACAACACAGCACTCCGGGCGGATTGGACGGGCCCTGACCCCCTACTATCAAGAGTCAAAAGAAGAACTGCCGACAGAAGCAACAGACTTATCGTGATACGTGCTCGTCCTCTTCGCCTCAACGACGCCATGGTGCAGATCGACTCAGTTGATGGTCGACGAGAAGAGCACGCCCTTCAATGCGTCGAACTCCTCAAGCGATTGGCCCGAGCCGATAGCGACGGCGAAAAGGGGGTTTTGAGCGATGATGATCGGCATACCGGTCTCGTGTTCAAGGCGTTCACTGATTCCGTGAAGTAGCGCTCCACCACCAGCAAGCACAATGCCTTGTTCCATGATGTCGGCCGAAAGTTCAGGCGGAGTCTTATCGAGGGTGACTTTCACTGCGTCAACGATTGCACCAACTGGTTCTTCGATCGCCTCACGAATTTCTTCGGTGGTCGTCACAATGGTTTTCGGAAGTCCTGTCACGAGATCACGGCCGCGAATTTCGGCATGCAATTCGATCTCTAAAGGCCATGCCGACCCCAACGCCATTTTGACTTCTTCGGCGGTACGTTCACCAAGAGCGAGGCTGTATTCCTTCTTGATGTAGCTGATGATCGCAGCATCGATGGCATCGCCTCCGACGCGCGCCGATTGCGAGGTCACAACGCCGCCGAGTGAGATAACGGCGACTTCTGTCGTGCCGCCGCCAATATCGACGATCATGTTTCCGGTGGGTTCCTGAACTGGTAACCCAGCGCCGATTGCAGCAGCCATTGGTTCTTCAATGATGTATGCCGGTTTACGTGCGCCCGCGAACTCTGCGGCTTCCTGCACGGCGCGTTGTTCAACGGGAGTGATCCCGGAAGGAACACAAATCACCATGCGGGGCTTCGCCCACTTCGACTTATGAACCTTCTGAATGAAATAGCGAAGCATTTTTTCGCAGATATCGAAATCGGCAATAACACCATCACGCAAGGGACGAATCGCCTGAATATGAGCTGGCGTGCGCCCGATCATCCGTTTTGCTTCAGCGCCTACGGCAACGGGACGTCCGTCTTTGACGTTGATGGCAACTACAGACGGCTCATTGAGCACAATGCCTTCGCCGCGAACGTAAATGAGAGTATTCGCGGTGCCGAGATCGACGGCCATGTCGCGCCCGACGATGTTGGACAGCGAGTCTCGTGAAGCGATCGAATTGGAGATACTCGAAGAAATCGAGTTGAAAATGTTCCCGGCCATGGGGTGAGCCTCCCGTTGGAGCTCTGGGCCTGCTGCTCTGGTGTGAAAAGGCGACAATGAAGCGATGCAGATGAATGAGGTGGAAGAAGACGGTCCCAACATGCCAGCGCAACGATGCGCCTGACCTTCTCCGTCCTGTGTTCAGGCTAGTCCGCGGCCCTCGCGGGACCAACTAACGCTGGAATCAGAGGCCAGGGAAGAAAAGTGCGATCTCGCTCTGAGCCGCTTCGGGGCCGTCGCTGCCATGGATCAGGTTCTCAGTGAAGAGAATCCCGAGATCACCGCGGATGGTGCCAGGGGCAGCATCGCGAGGGTTCGTCGCACCCATCATTGTCCGAACAACCTTCCACGTGTCCTCCGGACCTTCGATCACTGCGAGCATCGCTGGCCCGCGAGTGATGAATTCAACGAGTTCACCAAAAAACGGCTTGTCCGAATGTTCGCCGTAGTGCTGCCCGGCAGTAGCGCGATCAATCGTTCGGAGCTCTGCGGCAACGACACTTAGGTTGCGGCGTTCGAAGCGGGAGATGATTTCTCCGACGAGGCCACGTTCGACGGCGTCGGGTTTGCAGATAATAAACGTGCGATCCATGCCGGAAACGCTAGACCACTGCCTGCCCAAAATGCGATTCGCCACAAGATCGCCGGTCAGTCGCCCCGGCGAGCGATCCGTTCAGCAGCAGTGCGCGCCGCGCCTGCCACATAGAGCGAACCGGCAACGAGAATGACGTCTTCATCGGTTGACACATCGATCGCTCGCTGCACCGCTGTGGCGACATCGTCGATCTGTTCGACCATGACCCCCATTGCGCGCACCACCGCCGCCACATCTGATGCCGGAACCGCTCTCGGGCTTTGCGGCGTGCAGGCGATAACCAGATCGGCTTGCCGCGCTTCGAGCGATTCGAGCATTTCGACGACATCGCGCCCGGTCAACATCCCAATGACAAGAACTCGTCGACCCGCAACATCAAATTCTTCGATGAGGGTTCGTGCTGCAGCTCGAGCACCATCAGGGTTGTGGGCGCCATCGAGGATAAGTAGCGGCGAGTGAGAGACAACTTCGAATCGCCCAGGCATTATTACGGTCTGGAATGCCGATTCGATGACGGCCTCGTCTAGAGGTCGATCAAAAAACGCTTCGACCGCAACGACTGCTATAGCGGCGTTCTCCGATTGGTGCGCTCCATGTAGTGGAACCAGCAGTTGGTCGTAGGTGCCAAAAGGGGTTCGTAGATCGATGAGATGTCCACCGACTGCGTAGAGGTCGTTCGCTACCTCGAAATCATCGCCTCGAGAAAAAACACGATCGGGTCCTTCCGCGTCGAAGATCGCTCGGAGCGCTAGATCAGTTACGCCAGTTACAAGCGTCGACTTCTCCGTAATGATGCCGGCCTTCTCCGTGGCGATTGCCTGTCGCCACTCCCCTTCGCCGTCAGTGTGATCACGACCAATGTTCGTAATGACGGCAACATCGGCGTCGCACACGTTGGTTGCGTCGTAACGACCCAACAGTCCCACTTCAACCACGGCAACATCAACAGCCGATTCAGCAAACCAAAGGAACGCTGCGGCAGTCAGAAGCTCGAAGAACGAAGGCGTGATACCCGAAAGTGGTGCAACACGAGCGACGTCGGTGATGACTGAAGCGAACTGCTCATCGGAAATCGATTCGCCATTCCAGCAGATGCGTTCGTTGATTCGCTGCAAATGCGGACTGCTGTAGGTGCCGACAGACAATCCGTGCTCGACAAGCAGCGCCGTGATCATGCGCGCCGTTGATCCCTTGCCATTCGTTCCCGTTACATGAATGACTTGGAACGAATCCTGAGGATCGCCAAGCACTCCCACAAGGCTGCGCATGTGGTCGAGGGAAAGGCCATGAATGAGCCCGGCGGCCGCCTCGAGATTGATATGACTGTCGAGGTACGCGATTGATTCGTCGAAGTTCACGGGGTGACGCGCATTGTGAAGAGAAAGTGACGACTACGACGCGGCGCGTCGTGGGCGATTCGTACGTGGTGTTGACGCACGGGTGATGAACACTGGTTCGGTTCGTTCGATAACCGACTCTGCCCCGATGATGACCTTGGCGATGTCCTCGCGGCTCGGAAGTTCGTACATGATCTCGAGGAGTACTTCTTCGAGGATTGCGCGCAGGCCACGAGCACCGGTGCCACGCACGAGAGCCTGGTCGGCGATGGCGTTGAGGGCTTCAGGAGTGAATTCAAGTTCAACCTCTTCGAACTCGAAGAACTTCTGGTACTGCTTCACCAGCGCGTTGCGTGGCTCGGTAAGAATTTCGACGAGAGCTTCGCGATCGAGATTGGCAACAGCACCGATCACGGGCAGACGGCCGATGAATTCGGGAATGAGACCGAACTTAAGAAGGTCTTCGGGGAGGATGCTCTTGTAGAGCGCACCAACATCGGCCTTATCGGAACGAAGTTCGGCCGAGAAGCCGATGCCCTTCTTGCCGATGCGGCTTTCGATGATCTTGTCGACGCCAGCGAACGCACCACCACAGATGAACAGGATATTGGTGGTGTCGATCTGGATGAATTCCTGATGGGGGTGCTTACGCCCTCCTTGCGGAGGAACCGAAGCAGTCGTTCCTTCAAGAATCTTCAGAAGTGCCTGTTGGACGCCTTCACCGGAAACGTCTCGAGTGATCGAGGGGTTCTCTGCTTTACGAGCGACCTTGTCGATTTCGTCGATGTAGATGATTCCGGTTTCGGCCTTCTTCACGTCGTAATCGGCCGCTTGGATCAATTTGAGAAGGATGTTCTCGACGTCCTCGCCCACGTAACCGGCTTCGGTGAGAGCCGTGGCATCGGCAATAGCGAACGGAACGTTCAACATGCGAGCCAGAGTCTGTGCCAGCAGGGTCTTGCCGCAACCAGTGGGACCAATAAGAAGAATGTTGGATTTTGCGAGTTCAACGTCGTCGCGCTGCGCCGCGCCGTACTGAACGCGTCGATAGTGGTTGTAGACCGCTACCGAGAGAATGCGCTTGGCCTGTTCTTGACCAACGATGTAATCGTTCAGGAACTCAAAAATTTCGACAGGTTTCGGAAGTTCTTCTAGTGAAAGCTCCCCGGTTTCGGAAAGCTCCTCTTCGATGATCTCGTTACACAGGTCGATGCACTCGTCGCAGATGTAAACACCTGGACCGGCGATCAGTTTCTTGACCTGCTTCTGGGACTTCCCGCAAAACGAGCACTTCAGAAGTTCGCCACCATCTCCGAACTTGGCCACGTTTGGGTACCCCTTGGTCTGTTGAGTCTCAGCGAACGGCCGTAATTGGACCGCTCGTGTCGGCGAGCTCCCGGAGGGAAATCACCTCGTCGATGATTCCGTAGTCCTTGGCTTCCTCTGCAGACATTACAAAGTCCCGGTCAGTGTCCCGGTGGATCTTCTCTTGGGTCTGCCCTGTATGGAAAGAAAGGACCTCTTCGAGCAAAGAACGGATCCGGAGGATCTCTCTTGCGGCGAGCTCGATGTCGGTGGCCTGGCCCTGAGCTCCGGCGTATGGCTGGTGGATGAGGATGCGGGCATGAGGCAGCGCGAGGCGCTTGCCGGGGGTTCCTGCGGCAAGGAGCACCGCTGCCGCCGAGGCGGCTTGGCCGAAGCAGATGGTCGTGATGTCGGGCTTCACGAACTGCATGGTGTCGTAAATGGCCATAAGCGCCAGAACATCGCCACCGGGGCTGTTGATGTAGATGTTGATGTCCTTGTCGGGATTTTCCGACTCGAGATGCAGCAACTGCGCACAGATCAGATTGGCAACGGTGTCGTCAATTGGCGTGCCAATGAAGATGATGTTTTCCTTCAACAGACGCGAGTAAAGATCGGCAGTAATGGTCTGACCGCGACTTGTCTCGTAAATGACAGTCGGGTTCGGAATGTAATTACTGATCTTCAGGTCGCTGATGCCGCGGGATTCGATCACTCGGATTCGTCCTCCTCGGACGCTGGGGTGTCTAGGACGGTATCGCCATCGTCTTCATCTGACGCGGCAAGATCGGAGAACGCGATGCTGTTTCCGGCTTCGTCGGTGATGGTGACAGATTCTGTCAACCAATCGAGCGACTTCCGCTTCGCAATGTCGACCTTAAGTGCGGGGATGTGCCCGGCTTCGGTGAGCTGGGTACGGACAACATCGCTGTCTTGTTCGACACGAGCAGCCACAGCTTCGAATTCGAGGTCGAGATCCTCTTCAAGAACTTCGATTGCCTCGGCGAGGGCGATTGCTCGCAACGCAAGATCGACACGAGCCGAACGATCGGCCGTTGACTTGAGTTCGTCGAGGAACTGTTCGGTGTCGGTGCCCGAGAACTGAAGCCACTGATCCAGAGAAAGGCCCTGTGCCTGCAAGCGCATAGCCATGTCCTGGAGACGTTCGTTCATCTCGGCTGCGATCAGCGGTTCAGGAAGTTCGTCGGGAACGAGTTCGGCAAGGGCTTCCCCGATTTTCTCGCGAACGATCATTTGTGACTGAGCCTTGCGGACTTCGGTCATGCGGGTGACGATGTCGTCGCGCCAGGCCGCCATGGTTTCGAACTCTGAAGCCTGTGCGGCAAATTCATCGTTGAGTTCTGGAAGAACCTTGGCTTTTACTTCAGTAACGGTTACCTCGAAATGAAGCGGATCTTCCTCTTCGCCATTCGGATGCGCTGCATCGAAGGAACGGGTATCGCCCGCAGAAACGCCGGCAAGTTGCTCGTCGAGTTCAGGAACGATGCCGGCCGAGCCGACCTCGTAGAGGTACGCACTGGCAACAAGGCCTTCGAGGACCTCTTCGTTCTGGGAACCTTCGATGTCGATCGTGAGGTAGTCGCCAGTGTCGGCGGCACGTTCAACAACTTCGAGATCGCCGTACTGATTCCGGAAGCGCTCGAGTTGCGCATCGATCTCTTCGTCGGACGGCGACGGAGATGGGATTTCGACGGCCAGAGTCTTGTAGCCGGAGATCGAAATAACCGGGCGAACCTCGACGATTGCGTCGAACTTGACGTTTCCGGATTCAGAACCTTCGACAAGCTCGATATCGGGTGGCGCGATGACATCGACCTCGTTGGCAAGCACCGCCTCGGAGTAATAGTCCGGCAATGCATCGTTCAACGCCTGAGCACGACCGGCACCAGCGCCGATATGTGACTCAAGAACCCGACGTGGAGCCTTACCCGGACGGAATCCAGGTATGCGCACCTCACGGGCGATCTTTTTGAACGCCGCATCAACGGCTGATTCGAATTCCTGCTCGTCAACTTCAACGGACAGCTTGACTTTGTTGCCCTCGAGGGCTTCGACGGTGGCTTTCACAGGATGGCGAGTCTACCGGTGCGATTCGCGACCCCGTCCAGCCGGGAGATTCAGTCTCGAATCGACCTCGTAACGGAGGGCTCGAGTTCTGCCTGTAACATGGCCCCGCCGGGGAATGGCGCAGCTTGGTAGCGCGCCTGCTTTGGGAGCAGGAGGCCGGGAGTTCGAATCTCCCTTCCCCGACTCAGCACTACCGAGTTCAAATAATCTGGAGTTTCCATGGAATCTGGAACCACCAACACAAATCAACCTGACAAGCAGGTGCTTGAACAATCTTCGGACACGCCAGGACGTTCCGGTCAATTCGATCGGGACCTCACTGTACGTTGGCTAGCCGCCGTACTTTCACTAACCGTCGGGGCAGTGCACTTCGGTTACGCACCCCATCACCTCGCAGATGATTGGGCCCACGGTTGGGTTTTTCTAGCCATCGCTGCGTACCAATGCTCTTTTGCTCTCCTGATCGTCGCTCGTCCACGACGCTGGGTGTGGGCATCGGCGATCGTTGTAAACGTCGCCATCATCGCAACGTGGGTTGTGTTAGCCACCGTTGGCCTTCCGTTTGGCCCAGAAGCACTTCAGACAGAATCCTTCTCTGCACCCAGCAACGTTTCTTCGGTCATTGAAGGAATCATTATTGTTCTTGCGATTGTCGCACTTGCCTTTCCTGCACTCCTGCAACGCCCAAGCCGTGAACGAATTTCGCTACGCTTTGCTGCGCTTGCCATTGGCACAGTTGCCGTCGTACTGGGGGCGATCATGTTGACGCCCAGCTATACGTCCGCACACGAGTCTGCTGGCAATGGACACGAGACTGCTGGCAATGCACACGGCGACGCGACAGAGGTGTCCTCCACCCTTTCGCCGTGTGAGCTCTCTGGCCCCCCGGCATCACCTGGTCAGGTCGCCACCAACGCCGAAGGCCACAGTCGTCGAGGGTCGACTCCTCAGGTTGAACTCACTCGCGACGAACGTGTGAAACTCACGGCTCAACAAGATCTGGCGAGATCTGTGGTGACGAAATTTCCAACGGTGGCAGACGCTTTAGCCGGCGGCTATCAGAAGTCGACTGCGTACATTCCGTGTATCGGCGCGCACTACACCAACGCTCGACTCGTGATTTCCTTTGATCCAGCCAAACCGTCGGAACTCCTCTTCGACGGCACGAACCCTGATTCAAAACTCGTTGGGCTGAGTTACCTCGTCTTTCATCTCGACGGCGCTCCGGAAGGTTTCGCGGGGGCGAACGATGTGTGGCACCAGCACAACAGCAATGGAGGCCTCTGCTCGAAGGGTGGACTCGTTATTGGTGGCGAGGCGATGAGCGCCGAGGACTGCACAGCTATCGGTGGTCGCAAATCTGCGAACAAAAATATTTGGATGATGCACGACTGGATCGTCCCCGGATGGGAGTGCTCGTGGGGTGTCTTCGCCGGCGAATGCCCTGAACTTGGCGGACGAACCGGTAGCACGGCGTGGGATGCGCCTGCTCCGGGTTCGGTCGGGGCGCAACTCGCCGCTCCGGGCTGATCACCAAACCGGTGCGATAAGGTGTGTCCACCTGCGGGTGTAGCTCAATGGTAGAGCACCGTCCTTCCAAGTCGGCTACGAGGTTTCGATTACCTTCACCCGCTCTCAGAACGAGAGGCCCCAATGGGGCCTCTCGTCGCGTTTGAGCAGAACCAAGTTTTAGTAGCTTTCGCCGTTGACAACTCTCAGGTCATTGAGGAATGGGTTGCGAGGAGAAGGCAGATCATGGAAACCGGAAGTCCGATGTCGTAAAGCAGGATCAGCGAATTGCCCGGTTTGAAGTTCTTGTCCTGAACCATCTTCATGATGTGCTGCACGGTGCAAAGAAGAAGGAAGATCGACATAACCGCGGTCATCACTAACCACGTATCCCAACCGCGACTCGCAGCAAGTATTGAACCGACGCCCATGGCGTATGCCGAGAAACCAATCTCATATTGGAAACCGTTGGTCTCCCATCCAATGTCCTTGGCCGTGGATTTCGCAAAGACCGTGTGCATAAGTCCTGCAATCAAGCTTTGGATACCTGCGGGCAAAATCAACATCCATCGCATCGCATCCTCGGCAAAAGCCTCGGTACCAGTTCCACCTGAAACGAACGGCGGAGACCAGCCGAGCCAAGCAAAGACCCAAGCAAGCACGACCACTAACGGCAACATGAGTACGCCCATGGATTCCTCAGTTCTATTTTCGGTTGTGTGACGAACGTACTCCTGGGATCTGGCGTTCCTGAGGATCTTCCAAGAACGAGCGAGATCAAAGAGCGTTTGCACTCAGAGAGCGAATCGCGAGCAATGGGTCGACGAAGTCACCAACTCTCCTTCGCCCTAACTAGTCTCATCGCCATGAAGGCAACATCGATCGGTCACGCGGGAATCCTCATCGAGACCACCGATGTGTCCATTGTGTGTGACCCATGGTTTCTTCCGGCGTTCCATGGTTCGTGGTGTGTGTTCCCCCGCAATGACCGCCTCTCCCCTGACTTGATGTCCCGCATCGAATCGGCCGACTACCTCTACATCTCGCATATTCATGGCGACCACCTCGATGAGTTGTGGCTTTCCGATCACATCGCACGCACTGCAACGGTTCTTCTCCCCGGCTACCCCACCCGGGAACTCGAGAATCGCTTGCGTGAACTCGGATTCGTCAACTTTGTGCGAACCGTCGACGGCAAAGAGATCGACCTACTGGGCACCACCCGAATTGCAATTCATTGCGAGACATCGATTACCGACGGCCCGGGTGGCGATTCTGCACTCGTGGTTTCCGACGACACCGGACGCCTCGTGAATCAAAACGATTGCCGAACTCACGATCTTGCCGCCCTTACCGCTCACGGGCCCATCGATCTCCATTGGGTGCAGTACAGCGGAGCAATCTGGTACCCAATGGTCTACGACGAACCAATTGACGTCATGCGAGAGCTCGTCGATGCGAAGGTTGCCAGCCAATTCGCTCGAGCACTTCGTTACGTAGAAGTCATTAACTCTCGAGCTGTCGTGCCGAGCGCTGGTCCCCCAGCGTTCCTCGATCCCGAGTTGTTTGGCTTGAACATGATCACCGGAGAGGAATTAAGCATCTTTCCCGGTCAGGTTGAATTCATGAACCGACTTTCTGATTCTGGCCATACCGGGATCCTTGCCATTCCTGGAACCACCATTGCGTTCACGCCTGACCGAATTGATGTCACGCATCCCTGTTCGGCGAGCGAGGTTGCCTCGATCTTTGAACAAAAGGAGTCCTACCTTCGCGAGTACCAACGCGACTGGCTCCCGTGGATCGAAGACCGTAAGTCACAGTGGGTTCAGCCGACTGAGGATCTCGTGCAGCGGCTCAAGGAGTGGTGGGAACCCCTGCTCGCGATTGCTCCGAACCTCCGTAACGGGGTCGGTGATGTTTGTGTCATCGATATGGGTGAACTCAGGATCGCCATCGATTTCCCTGCCGGCACCATCTCGGAATGGGACGGTGTCCAGTGCGGCTTTCGCTTCACCATTGATCGCCGCCTCGTAGAAACCGTCGCTGCCGAACGCGCGGTGGACTGGAGCAACTCGTTGTTCCTGTCCTGTCGCTTTTCAGCATGGCGATCGGGGCCGTTCAACGAATACGTCTACAACTTCTTCAAATCGCTCTCAGAAGAACGAATGATCAGAACCGAAGCTGAAGCCCTGCGCAAAGCCGATCCTGACCGAGGCGGCATTGCCGAGGAAGAAATTCAAATTGGCAATTGGATCGTCCAACGCACATGCCCCCACCGCGACGCTGACCTCTCCGTCTTCGGTGTGGTCGATGGCGACGAACTGGTTTGCACACTGCATGGTTGGAGATTCGACAGCGCAACAGGGAAATGCCTCAACGCCGAAGAGCGCACATTGCGCATTCGACCGGTTTCTTAGAACCGATTCAATTACCGGTGGACGCTTCTTCAACCGATCGCACGCGACCGTCGCCGTGGGTGAAGAGAACGTCGTTGTAGGCCTGACCCGGACCAATGACATCGAAAAGTTCCGGAACGTGGAATCCCACATAGACCGCTTTGCGATTTGCTGTCGGTGAACTGGGCGGCGGTGCAGCATGCATCAAGTGACCGAAATGAACCGTGACGTCGCCAGGTTGTGCATCAACAGCGACGGTTGGCAAACCATTGATCTGTGACATATCAAGCGACTGTGCCGCATGGTGGTGCGAACCGGCCAGGAACCAGAGTTGTCCGTTTTCCGCGCTTGCTTCGTCGAGCTGAACGCCCACATTGAGGCCCGGACACAACACAAAGTGTCCGCCCATTCCACAGTCTCGATGCCACGGAAGATCAGACAGACCCTCAACCACCGACGGATTCTTGATGACCACGCCTAAGCCATCGAGGCGATCTGGACAGGGCAACAGTTGCGCACCCGAAAGCGCCGCAATTGCTTTCAAGCGATCGTCAACTGCCAGATCGGCAAACACCTGATCACGTTCAGCGAGGTAGGTCACGCGACAACAGACTTCATTACCGTCCGAGTCTGTCGCCCACCACGAACGCTTGTCATCAGGGGTGGAGCTTTGCTGTTCGCGTTCGACGACCTCGTTCATCGCGGCGATCTCTTCTGCGCTGAACACGTTTCGGAGAACCAGATAACCGCAGGTCTGCAGGAAATGCGCCATCTCGTCGGCGTCATCGTCGAGTGTGAATGACTGAGTGAGTGAAAGTGGCTTTCCATCGCGTCCCACGAAATCAGAACTCTCGGTTGCCGCGTAAATCGGACGATCAAACCAAAGCGCTTGAAGCACAGGCTCCCAAGCGACCAGATGCTCGAATGAACCAGTTTCGAGACTCAGGCGTTCTCCATAGAGGAGACCGAACACCGACCACATCTCGTTAACAAAGTCACTGAATGCTTCGCGTTCAAGCTCGATTGTCAGACCTGCGGCTCGGCCCTCGATCAACTCAATGTCATCACCGAGTGACCGATAGGTCCAAGCATCGTCACCAACAACGATCGTCAGAGAACGACCGGCTGGCATCGACTTCGCAGCATTGGCTCCGCGCCCGTCGTTCAGAAACTGGCGAAGATCCACTCGATGAAAATCGTTGAAATCGATTTGTTGCATCAGACCTAAAGACATCGCTAACTCCCTCAAATGATGCCGCCTACCACGTGGGCAAAACTATCCCAACCGCCGTTCTGATGCTTCGATGACCTTGCGGTCGATCTCCAACCAGCGATCGTCTAGCCATGCCTCGAATGCGACCCCGCTTGGCACCGACGCTCGGTCATGCAACTCAAGAACAACTCGCGCATGGGGCTCGGCCTGTGCAAGGCGGCGATGAACTCCGCCAAAGGTGTCGAGACCGTCAAATCCCACATGCCACAAAAACACAACATCGCCATCGGGAATCGCTTCAAGGAGGGCCGTTGCACCCGCCGAGCGAGGTGGCAAGAGCCGCTCAAGGCCAGCCAACTTCGAATGTCGTTCAGGTGCACGCTTTTCTAGGCGTTGCACGAGAGCAACGCGCTTTTCGTCATTCGTTCGCGTTCCTTCAGGGAAGATGACCGCTACATCTTTCGGCAACATGTTCGCGGCCATTGCCCGTATGCCATCAATCTCTTGACGAATAGCGGCCGAACCGCGATCAACGAAGTAATTCGGAATTCGCTGACCCACGATGTCGAGACATGGGTCGAGAAGCAATTCCTTCTTCATGACGTACCGAGGCAAGCGATGGGCAAGGGACCCGAAAACCCAAGCGCTGACGAGCGCGTCGCCGAGGCTCGCGTGGCGACCAAGACAGACGAGTGGCTTCTCCGAAAGAGCCTCGACTCCTTCGACATCGATGCCGAATCCACACGTGATCCGTAACGAAGCAATGAGCTGCTTCGCCCACCACCGTTGCAGCGCATAGTTCGCACCGGGACTCTTACCCTGACCACAGAGCCAAAGAACGCCAGCAACGCTTACGCCGATCACTTCGAGCCACGACCAGCAGAGAGCGAACGCCACAAGCCTCAACGTCGGTAGCCGCCACTTCCTACCAACAAGATCAACGAGGAGACAGGCGATCACCCAAAGGGGTAGAAGCACCAAGAGAGCCAGAGCCGACAACCAGACGGCAGAGATCGTGATGGGTCGGCGTATCCACGTTCTCTTCACCTAACCATCGTAACGAACCGGTTACGACAGGACAGTACCCATCGCCCACAAACCTCTCTGCGGTACTGTTCGCAAAGGTTGATAGCGGATAGGAATCGTCATGACGACAGACCAGCTTGTACCCGAACGTGATCCGAGTGCTTCTCTCGGCGCAACACGCAGGACCATGGCTGGCGGTTTGCCGGTAGGGCCCGCAACGCACTTGGCCGACGAACGTGAGCGACTTGCAAAGCTCACATGGACGAATTTTGATGTGAATCAGCTTGGCTCCACTCTCGGAGCAGAGATTTCAGGCGTTGATTTACGCAAAGAACTCTCGCCCGAAACTATCGCTGAGATCCAGAAGGCACTCGATGATTACAAGGTCATCTTTTTCCGCAATCAACCGCTGACTTCAGATCAACACGTTGCCTTCGCCAAGCGATTCGGTCAACTCGAAATCCATCCGTTTATTCCATCGAATACGGGCGTCCCCGAATTAGTTCGTTTCGAGAAGACTGCCGAGGTTGCTGGATATGAGAATTCTTGGCACCACGATGTGACCTGGCGAGCTGCTCCTTCTATGGGAGCGATCCTTCACGCAATTGAAGTTCCACCCGTCGGAGGAGACACGCTCTTTTCCGATATGGGCGCGGCGTATGACGGTCTCTCCGATGAGATCAAAAACACCATCGATGGTTTGTTCGCCGAACACGACTTCATGAAGAGTTTCGGTCGCACCGTTCCTGAAGATCGCAAAGCAGAAACTCGTGAGATGTTCCCGATTGTTGAACACCCCGTCGTGGTTCGACACGAGCGGACGGGCCGCTTGTTGCTCTATGTGAATCGGAACTTTGTCAACAAGATCAATGGGCTTCCCGAAGCCGAGGCCCGTGAGCTTCTCGACCACTTATGCGACCAGGCCGCGACGTGTGAATACCAGGTGCGATTCCAATGGGAACGAGATTCCGTAGCGTTCTGGGACAACCGAGCAGTGCAGCACTACGCATCAAGCGACTACTGGCCGCAACGCCGCATTATGGAACGGGCGAGTGTTATCGGAACCCGGCCAACTGCCTAACGGGTGGAGCCCGTTTAAAGCGCGTTTGCAGTTCCCTCGGCCAAAGGGAACTCGATCGGCGTGGATCTCAGGCGATCGCGCACCAGCTTCGCGGGGATGCACGCCACAACGACAGCTCCAATAATCATCACGGGAACCATGACGGTGAACCCATTCGCGAGGGCTTGAGCAAACGCATCCTGAATCTGTTCGCGAACGCCATCAGACAAAGCAGCAATTTCTCGAGGTGCGCCCTGAATGGAATCCACAGGGAAATCCGGGAGTCGCCTTTGTACGCCGCTTACAAGCGTGTTGGTGAAGATCGTTCCGACGAGGGCTACGCCGAGAGCATTCCCAAGCAGACGAGACAGCATGATCGTTGATGTCGCCATTCCGATATCCGACGCTTCAGTGAATCGCTGAATCACGTACAGAAGTGTCTGCATCACGAAGCCGATGCCCATTCCCACCAACATTGCCGAACCCACAACAAAGGCAGCCGAGGTTGAAGCTTGGATAGAGGAGAGGAAAATCATTCCGACGCATGACAGCAACATGCCCACGAATGGGACCACGACGTGCCCACCGCGCCGATCGGTGATCTGGCCGGCGATGATTGTGCAGAGACCTGAGGTAACTGCGAACGGGGCAAGCAGCAACCCCGCCTGGGTCGCACTGATTCCTCGAACTGCTTCAAAGAACAATGGCGGGTAGACGATCGCCGCTCCGAACGCGAGCCCTGAGATCAAATTCGCCGAGAGGGCCAACGCCCTTACCCGGCCAGAGATCACGCGCAAAGCCAAGATTGGCTCTGGAGTTCTGCGTTCGTGAAGGACGAACAGGAGAACGAGCACAACCGAAAGAGAGGCCAGACCGATCGTGCGCACACTTAAGAATCGGACTTGGCCGCCGGTTCCGCCGATGGCCAGAAGCAACGATGCAGCAGCACCTGCAATAAGTAATGCTCCGCGCACATCGATCCGATGCGCAACTCGATTCGTGGATCTGGGAACAAACGTCAACGTGATGAGGCAGAGGATCCCGCTCGGAATATTCACGAAGAAGGCCCAACGCCAAGAGAAATTGTCGGTGAAGAATCCTCCCGCCCATGGACCCAGGATCGCGCTGACTGCAAAAACCACTCCCGTGTATCCGAGATACCTGCCGAGTTTGTCGGCGGGCATGACGTCAGCAATAAGGGCCATGGCAAGGGCCGTGATTCCGCCCGCCCCGATTCCTTGAAGCACACGAGTGCCGATCAACATCGGCATCGACTGAGCGACTCCGCACAGCATCGAACCGACCATGAAGGTTATGACGGCGATCATGAAAACGCGTCGACGACCAAAGATGTCGCCGAGCTTTCCGTATACGGCCATTGTGGTGACTTGTGCGAGCAGATAACTGGTTGTCAACCACGGCAGGAGCGAAACGCTGCCGAGTTCGCTGAGAATCGTCGGAGCGGCGGTGGCCACGATGGCGCCATCGAGTCCCGAGAGTGTCGCTCCAAGCAGGATTCCGAAAAAGATGACCAACAAACGGTTTCGCGACAGATGAACGGTGACCCCGCTCGCTGTTGCCGAACCGCTAGTGGTCACTTTGAAGAACGACGCTGTTCTCGCGCCTCTCGGCGTTCTGCATCGGCGGCATTATGTCGCTTCATCGACCCGAGCGGATCTTGCTTAAACGCCTCGACTGATGCCTGATGCCCAGCGAGCGCCTGGAACTCGGAGCCAGCGCGGATGGCTGCACGAATGCCCATGATCTCTGCCTGACGATGCACCATTCGTTTGTTGATCTGAGAAAGATCGGTCGCAACCGCAGCAATCTGCGCCGCTACGTCGAGCACCTCTTCGTCGAGGTCGACTGCCGGAAATGAACGATTCGCCCAACCAATTTGTGCCGCTTCCGGACCAAGCATTTCTCCGCCCGTGAGCATGATTTCCATTGCTCGCCGCATTCCAAGAAGAGGCTCGTGGTACTGCCAATCGGGTGGTGAGGCAACGCGCACGATCGGATAGGAAATCCGTGCGTCATCGGCCACATACACAAGGTCACATGCCTGCACGAGTTCGGTCGCGCCAGCAATTGCGTACCCATGAACCTGAGCGATGACGGGCTTGGCAAGGTCCCAGAACCGAAACCAATTATCGGTGACCTGTCGGGCCCACTCGCCATCGCCTGGCGCAGTGTGGAACGGCGGCGCCACCATGAGATCGCCAGCAAGGTCGTAACCGGAAGAAAAACAGGCTCCGCCACCGCGAATAATGGTCACGCGTACATCGGGATTTCGATCATTGGTCTCGAGAGCAATCAACAACTCGGTGCGCATCGCGGTCGAGATCGCATTTCGCTTCTCTGGTCGATTCAGCGTGATTCGACAGATCCCGTCGCCGGGCGTGTCGAAAGCAATTGTTTCAAACGTCGTCATGTCATTGCCCCTGTGTGTCGCGAGTACCCGCGAGGTCAGCGACGAGGTTCAATCCCTCGTCGGTTTCTGAACGAATAATCAAACCCGTGAGCCCCATTTTGGTCCAGGACTCCCAGCGTTCACGGATGCGAGCAGGCGAGCCGATAAGAGATCCGTCGTCGTGGTACTCGTCGGGAACTGCAGCGATCGCCTCGTCGCGCTTTCCGGCCATCCAACATTCGTGAATGCGCTGAGCGGCTTCAGGGAATCCTCGGCGAGCCATCGATTCACGGTGGTAGTTATGAGTAGCCGACCCCATACCGCCGACATACATCGCGGTCAACGGTTTCATGGCGTCTATCGCACCCTTGACATCGTCAGTGAGAACCACGCTCACACCACCAAAAATCTCGAAATTGTCGGGACGCTTATCGCGTTTGGTGAAACCGGATTCGAGATGAGGTCCGTAAACCGAAGAGCCTTCTTGACCCCACCCCATTGGGAGCATGCCATCGCAGATCTCCGCGCACAGCTCGGTGTTCTTCGGACCTCCAGCGGCAAGCCACAGTTCAATTTCGCCCGCCGGATGCAGAATTGAACGCAAGGGTTTACCTTGACCAATTGCTCCGGGACCGTTGTAAGGGAGCGGAAACTCAGGACCATCGTTGGTGAGCGGCTCTCGTGCGAAAACCTTCTTCATGATGTCGACGTATTCACGCAATCGTCGGTTCGGACTCCCCCATGGCTGTCCGTACCAGCCCTCGACGATTTGAGGACCAGAGACCCCGAGCCCGATGATCACTCGGTTGCCACCCGCAAGCGCGTCGATAGTCAACGCGTGCATTGCTGTTGCCGCCGGCGTTCGAGCAGCAATCTGAACAACGCCTGTACCTAGCTTGATGCGCGTTGTTACCGCGGCGAGGTACGCGAGGGGTGAGAGCGCGTCGGAGCCATACGCCTCGGCGGTCCAGACGGAATGAAATCCAAGTTCCTCGGCGAGAAGCACTTGCTCAACCGGCATGTTGAGCTCCGCCCCGCGATAGAGGTCAAGCCCGAGAGCAAGTTTCATTTACTGATCCCTCCGACAACGGTCTGGGCGTGACGGCCACAACCACGAAGGTGTGGATCCATCGACGTTCCCCCTGAACACTTCAACGCTCAACCTAGTTCGCGACCACGGGGCACACGGATGCCCAGCACCGCGCCCAATCCGGCAACCGCGGTGGCCATCACAAAGGTTGCAACCAAACCAGGAACCTCAGAGTCGGTAATAGATCCGATTGTCGAGACCAGAACACCCGCGATTCCAATACCGAGAGCAGCGCCGAGGGTGTCGCTTAACTGGATTGCGGAGGTGGTCCTGCCTTCTTTGTCCTTCGGGGAAATTTCAAGCGCCACATGCGAGAGGGGCGAGAACGCCAGCCCCATCCCGAAGCCAGCGACTGCCCAGGCAACAAGGCCAATCCATGCGGGAACCGACGGCACCAATACCAGCAGCATCCCTGCCGCTCCTAAAGCGATAATCGCCATACCGAACACCACGAGCACTGTCGCTCCTCTGGTGCGAATCCAACGGGTTTGAAGCCACGATGAGAGTGTCCAGAGAACTGAGGCGGTCGTCATAGCGAGACCGCCAAAAACTGGCGACATTCCGCGTACTGAAGTGATTGCGAACGGTACGAACGCGTCGGCCGAATAGAAACCGAAATTCAAGAGACCTCTCACCGCGACTGTTGCCGGCATTCCCGCATGTGCTCGCAGTGTGCCGATCGGGGTCAGCCGGCGGAATGGCGGCACCATAATCGCGACACCAAGAACGGAAACTGGAACAGCCACAACGAGTTGATGAGAACCAAGACCAACAAGAAGTAGTCCGGCGCCGGACGCAACCAGGAGCGCATTCAGCAGATTGCGATCGTTCGATCGTTCTGTCGGAGCCGGAACCGATCTCACGCCGAAAATAGCGATGATCCCGATCACTGCAGAAAGCGGAAGAAGACCTAGGAACACCCACCGCCAACCAATAGTTTGAGCGATCCATGCCGCAATGACTGGCCCAAGAAGCGACGGAATCATCCATGCACTCGAGATCAACGCGAACATCTTTGGCCGCTGTTCGAGTGGATACGTTCTTCCAATGCAGACATATGAGGTCGCGGGCATCGCTCCAGCGCCGAGTCCTTGCAGGAGTCGGCCGAGCACGAGAATAAACATTGATGACGCCGTGCCACCCACGACTAGCCCAAGAGCGAACAGGACCAAACCCACCCCAAACGGAATAACTGGTTTCATTCGATCCGATGCTGTTGCAGCAAGCACGACACCGACAAGGGTTCCGAGGAAAAACGCGCTGAACACCCAGCCGTAGAGCGCAAGATTGCCGAGGTCAGATTCCACCAGCGGCATCACTGTCGCAACCGACATCGATTCAAACGCCACAAGCGTGACGATCGAGACGAGGCCCGACGTTAAAAGTCGACGACCCGGAGCGAACACTCCGATGGCAGCACCACGACGCCCACTCGGATCAAGGACGTCTTCAGGCGTTGTTGTCACCAATGAAGGATACGACGAGCGCCCCCGCCAGGATTCGAACCCGGAACCTGCCGGGTAGAAACCGGCTGCTCTATCCAGTTGAGCTACGGAGGCATAACTGGCCCGAAGCGTACGCGCCGAGTGCGGTAACCACCGACAGGCTCATGCGAGTTCGGGACATAGCCCCCGCCTGTCGTATGCTGAACGTTCCCATGGTGGCCGTAGCTCAGCTCGGTTAGAGCGCCAGGTTGTGGCCCTGGAGGTCGGGGGTTCAAGTCCCCTCGGTCACCCCATTGTGGTGATGGTCGTCCGTCGAAAGGCGGGCGACCATCGCACTACCACGAGCACAAATCAGCGTCGCTGATGAACGCCGACAAACAGCGCTCAGACGACAAGCACACGCAGAGCGGAGTGGTAGGTTGACCACTTACAAGCGCCTCTAGCTCAATTGGCAGAGCATCGGACTCTTAATCCGCAGGTTCTGGGTTCAAGTCCCAGGGGGCGTACCAACCGGATTCAACATCGAAGCATCACAGATCCGGAACGCAAAATGAGAAAGGCCCGGGCAAGCGCCCGGGCCTTTCTCATTCAACAACCGTTATTTAACGACTGTTGGTCAAACGTTGTACTCAGCGACGGCGTGCTGGTGCCTTACGGGCTGCAGCCTTGCGGGCTGGTGCCTTCTTGGCCGGAGCCTTCTTGGCCGGAGCCTTCTTGGCCGGAGCCTTGCGGGCTGGTGCCTTCTTGGCAACGGCCTTCTTCGCAACCGCCTTCTTCGCAACGGCCTTCTTCTTGGCCGGTGCCTTCTTGCCTGCGATGACGGCATCTTTGAATGCCTTCAGCGGGGTGATCTTGGCGGCCTTCTTGGCCGGAACCTTCACGGTTGCACCAGTCTGCGGGTTACGGGCCAAACGCGGTCCGCGCTGCACACGGCGGAACTTGGCGAAGCCGGTAAGAACTACATCTTCACCAGTCGCCACCGTATCGGTGATCGTGATGATGAACTCTTCGACGAAGGCAACAGCCTGCTTCTTGTCGATTTCGAGTCGCTCGGCGAGTTCAGCAGCCAGTTCTCGTTTGTTCACGCTCTATCTCCTTGATTCCCGACGGCCACCATCGGTGGTGGCTCGTGACGACCGGGGAGTAAAGCGTCGCGCACTCTTCAGCGCTAATCGCGGCAATCGCGCAAGAAAAGGCAGAAATCTTCTGATCCGATTGTGCCTTCCGTCTCCCCGAGCCCCGACCGCCGCACTCACTGTCTGCTCAAGAATCGTTAAAAATGACTCAAATACTGAAAACAATCTTTCCGAAATGGTCTCCGTCGAACATGTCTGCGAACCCCGAACGAGCGTCTGAGAGAGGCCGGACCGAATCGATGACCGGCCGCACACCGGCCGAATCAACCATAGAAACAAGGCGTTGGAGTTCACCTCGCGTCCCCATCGTTGATCCGATAACCGATCGCTGAAGGAAGAAAACTTGTGTGAGATCTGCTGAAGGATCATCTCCAGTGGTCGCTCCAGAGACAACCACAACACCGCCTGGACGCACAGCGCGGATCGACTGTGCCCATGTCGCCTTGCCGACCGTTTCAATTACGGCGTCGACACGTTCAGGGAGTCGCTCGTCAGTTGCAAATGTGGCATGGGCGCCGAGTTCATGCGCCTTGGCACGCTTTTGTTCGCTCCGACTTGTCGCCCAAACACGAAGCCCAGCGGCGCGAGCCAGAACTATTGCGGCAGTTGCTACTCCCCCACCGGCCCCTTGAATGAGAACCGTGTCACCCGGACGCAGTCCTGCTCTGGTGAACAACATCCGGTACGCGGTCAACCACGAGGTCGGGAGACACGCCGCTTCTTCGAACGTCAGCGATGCTGGCTTCGGAATGAGATTGCGTCGAGGCACAGCGATGCGTTGGGCGAGGGTTCCAGGGAACCGTTCCGATAAGAGCGAACGACGAGGGTCGAGGGTTTCGTCGCCGTCACCATCGTCAGGGTCAGCGATCACCGCATGAATGATGACCTCATTGCCATCGACGTCAACGCCCGCACCGTCGCAACCAAGAATCATCGGCAACTGTTCCGGCCGAAGCCCGACACCTTTGAGGCTCCAAAGATCGTGATGGTTAAGCGCCGCGGCACGAAGCTCTACCAACACCCAACCGTCGGAAATTACAGGATCGGCAACCTCACCGAGCGTCAACCCTTTGAGTGGATTCTCCGCATCGAAGGACGTTGCAGTGACAGCAAACATTTAACCGACGACAACCGTTTCTCGTTCGAGCGCATCGAGTTCCGCTCGCACTGCGTCGGCGCCAGAAAGTCTTACGATGACCATGCCATCGACGTCGGCTCGGACAACAGTCGGAGCGCGGCGCACCTTGTAGGCACTCGCGAGGTCAAGGTGTTCCGCCACGTTGAGCACGACAACTGAATCCTCTGGTCGCTGCGTCGAAATCTGCTCGACAACACGAGGACAAACGGCGCAGAACTCGGTTGTAAAGACCAGCCACAGCGGCTTGCCTGTTCGGTAAGCTGCTGGAGCAGAGGCCCAATCACCTTTTCGTTCGGGACGTTCGGCGTCGAAGAGTTTGCTTTCTTCACGCTCGATGGTGACCACCCGCACGCCTCCCCGAATGCGCACGAACAACACATACATTTCGCAACCCACGCAAATACCCGTTGTGGCTGCAGCAGCAGCGAGCGCAGCGACGATCAGTGCGAGCGTCCAACCAAGCGTTGACGCGCCAGCAAGAAATGCGATTGTCGATGAACCGAGAAAGAGCACGCCAACGGTGGCGGCAAAACGAGGGGGGCGCGGATCTTCGAGCTCGTGTGGCGGCACCAACCGCGGCTTAATGACCGAGGAGTAAAAGCGAAGAACCGGCCCCCACTTGGGTCCAAATGCTGCGCCAAGCAACAGGACCGCACCAAAAACCGGCACGACCAACCATTGACCCGTCAGAAAACTGAGGATCAAGGCCACGGCTAAAACGGCTTGATTCGTGCGTGGCCCACGCGGATCGATGGGTGCTGGAGTACTCGCCATCCGCCCACCCTAATCCCGACCTATTCGATCGACAATAGAGACCGTGCTTGGTCAGTTGCGTTCGAGCCGTGTCACAACTTCTACATGGTGGGTATGGGGAAACATGTCGACGACCACCGATTCAACCGGTCGGTAGCCCTCGGCGTTCAGGAGTGCGACATCTCGCCCAGCGGCGGCCGGATCGCAACTCACCAGCACGAATCTCTCAGCCCCCGCTGCGGCAAGGACCTTGACAGCTTTGCGGCCCAGCCCTGCTCGTGATGGATCAGCGACCACGATCTTGGCGGGCGGAACCCGGAAGCGTTCGATCGAGGTGCCAACAATTCGAGCATCGAAGTCGGCAAGATTCACTTTGGCGTCAGCAACCGATGATCGGCCCCGCTCAGCAGCAACGACCCGCCAGTTATCTCTCCCTGCGATGAGGCTTCCTGCGAAAAGGCCGACGCCGCAATAAGCATCGACGAGCGTCGACTGCTCGCCTTGTGAGTTATCGAGAAGATCGCTCACCATTGACTTCACGATGTTGACGAGCACGTCGGCGCCGTCAGGGCGCGTTTGGAAAAACGACTCTGCGGAGATTCGCCACATTCGGCCTGCTACTTCTTCGTGTATCCAGGCGCGGCGACCGGCCTTGAGCTCATCAACTCCAATAACGAGAACATCCGATGGCAGCCGAACACCGACACATGAAGGGGTCACCACAGCGATCCGTTCACCACTGGCGATGCCGATTCTCAGAACTACTTCGGTGGCCGACCCAAACTCGCCATCGACAAGGAGTTCTTCAAGACGTGGATGCGTTACCGCACAAGAAGAAAGATCGAGTACATCGTGACTCGAACCCATTCGGAGTCCCGCACGACCGTCGACGACTGCCGCCCGCAAGGTCGTCCGAAAGCCCCACGGATCGAGAACTGGTCCAGCAGCGACTACCGGCTCTTTCCACTTGCCGAGGCGGCGCAGAGCATCGGCAACGATCCCAATTTTCGCGTCGAGTTGTGCCTCATGAGCCTGATGGGCGAGATCGCAGCCGCCACAACCTTCGATGACATGGGGACACACAGGCTCGATGCGACCAGGGGAAGCTTCAAGAACTCGAACAATCCGTCCGTGTTCGCTTCCCTTTCGTTCGATGACCGAAACCTCAAGTCGTTCGCCGGGAAGTCCACCATCGACAAGGACCACACGTCCGTCCTCACGGCGTGACAGTCCTACGCCCCCGGCGACTAGTCGTTCGACGTCGACGACCACCGCCCGATCAGAGAATCGTTGCGGTGAACGAACGGAATCGAAATGGTCGGTCACCTGAGCAGCGTAGGCGGGTATCGTCGGCCCAACGTTCAACTCGGAGAAAGCTCGCTATGACGACTCCAGCAGTCCCCCGCAAGATCCAAATTTCGCCGTCAGTTCTCACAGCTGATTACGCGCGGCTTGGCGAAATTTGTGTGGAGCTTGAACAAGGTGGCGCTGACCTCATCCACTGGGACGTCATGGACGGCAATTTCGTTCCGAACCTTTCGTTCGGAGCAGACGTAATCGCATCCATTCGTCCTCTTCTGACGATTCCCTTTGAGTCACACCTCATGGTCAATGAGCCCACGTGGATTCTCGACGCCATGATCGAGGCGGGTTGCAGCACGGTCATGGTCCATGCCGAGGCGTGCCGCCACCTGCATCGAACGCTTGGCCGCATTCGCGAACTCGGGGCCACCCCCGCAGTCGTCATAAATCCGGCAACTCCACTCGAAGCAATTGTCGAAGTTCTCGACCTCGTGGGACTCGTTCTCATCATGTCGGTGAATCCCGGTTTCGGTGGCCAGTCCTATATCTCCGCCGTCGAGAACAAAACCCGTCGTCTGCGAGACATCATTATTGAGCGGGGCCTCGATATCGACATCGAAATCGATGGGGGTATTGCACCGTCAACAATTGCAGAGGCTGCGAGCGCTGGAGCGAATCGATTCGTTGTCGGTAGCGCAATGTTCCGAGACCCAGACGGATTTGAGCACGCGACGAACGAATTGCGGGCTCTCGCTTCCGCAGCGTCCGCGTAGATCGATGAGTGCAGCATGGTCCAATCGTCGATCGCTCATTCTTCTGCTGGTACTCGTGATCCTTGCTGCAATTGGTACCGGAATCTGGGCGTTCGCTAAGAAGCCACAGACGCGCTCGGCTGCAAAACTCTGCGAGCAACTCTCTCAGGTCGACACACTCTCAACCTCGATCGTCACCCTTGACCCCACGACACTCGGCCCACAGGTCGCCGAACTCCAACGCGCAACGAGTGTTGCCCCAGCCGACATCCAAGCCCAACTATCAGTGCTGGCGAACTTTGTTCAGGAGGTTGCCGATGCGGTGAGGGCATCGCCCGTGGACAAGAAGGCTGCCTTGACTGCGGCTCTAGCGGAGCGACAAGCGCGTGTCGACGAAGTTACGGCCGCCGGTCAAGCCTTCGAAAGTTGGACGATTGCAAACTGCGGAACGTCACTGCGAACAACAACAACCCGACGCCAATGAGCGGGGCTGGATCAGTTCAACTCGCCGCGCTTGAGAATCACGTTGTCGACGATTCCGTAGGCCTTTGCCTGCTCGGCAGTAAACCAACGGTCACGTTCTGAGTCGACCTGGATCTGCTCAACGTCTTGCCCGGTGTGGAACGAGATGCGCTCGGCCATCAGACGCTTGATGTACGCCATCTGCTCCGCCTGAATAGCGATGTCTGATGCTTGACCCTGTACGCCACCAAGAGGCTGATGCATCATGATTCGAGCGTGAGGAAGCGTGTAGCGCTTTCCGGCCGCGCCGGCGCACAACAGGAACTGACCCATCGACGCAGCAAGACCCATGCAGATTGTTCCGACATCGGGGGTGATGAACTGCATCGTGTCGTAAATCGCCATGCCTGCGGTGATCGATCCACCTGGGGAATTGATGTAGAGCCAAATGTCTTTGCCCGGATCTTCGCCCTCGAGGTACAGCAGCTGCGCCACAATCTGATTGGCGACTGCGTCGTTCACATCGCTGCCTAGAACGACGATGCGATCCTTAAGGAGCATGCGGAAGATGTCCGCTCCCGGCTCAGCGATGGAGGCAGCCATAGCCACCTGCGGTGCGATCGGGGGATTCGACATCGGGCTCCTTCGAACGGAATGTTTGCCAATCCCTTCAGACTGACTCGGGCAGGTTACAGGCCCAGACGGCTCAAGCGACGCGCTCGGGCGGTCATCTCTGCCCGCCCCGCCCACCTGTCTCGACGACAAGGGCCTAGAGGTAGAGCGCTCCAAGCACCCCGATTGCATTCACGCACATGTGGGCAACGATCGATGGGCCAAGACGGCCATTGGCCCGGATCACAAGCACGGCGAACACCGCACCGTACAAGGCGGTGATCCCGACGATGAATGCTGCCTGACCTAAGGAATTGCCTTGTGCATGGAACATACCGAATACCAACGACGTGACGATCACGCCAACGGTGAGGTTCCACCTTCGCCCAACCGACCGCAGGAATAGGCCACGGAAGAACAGTTCCTCAACGACCGGTGTGCACACAGCGACGAGCACAAAGATCGCCAACGCTGTGAGCAACGACGGCTCAGTCGGAAGGAACTCCGTATTCGTCGGAGCCGCCTCGTTCGAAAGAATCGACCAGGCCACTCCCCCAGCTCCTGAGATGACCAACGCCGCCAGTCCGCCAAGAACTCCCCATCCAAGGTCAATGAGGCGGATTTCCAAACCAAAATCGAGCCGAAGACTGCGCTGGCCTTTCCAGTAACTCGCAACGATTGGCCAACCGAGAAAACCGATCCAACCGCAAATGACGCTGATTGTTAACGCGCCGACACTCAGCTCTGTAAGTGAACTGTCCGATTCTGATCCGGTGGCGACAAGAACGATTGCTCCGACGATGCCGCCTGCGAGCCACAACCCCAGGCCAATGAGCACATCGCCGAGTCCCCACCGGACCTTTGAGTGAAACACCGACGCCGATGGTGCGATCGACGGTTGCACGACCGCGGGCGTCGTCGGTGGTTGAGGTTGTGGTGGCGTAGGTGGCTGACTTGGAATGGTCACGAGAGTTCCTCGGCAAGCGTCCGAAGCGCGCGACCTCTGTGACTCATCGCGTGTTTCTCTTCTGCGCCCATCTGAGCGAATGTTCGACCATTTCCATCATCGGGAATAAAGACTGGGTCGTAGCCGAAACCACCGTCTCCAACACGTTCAAGTGCGATGTGGCCTTCGACAACACCCGTCGCAATCGTTTCAGTTCCATCTGGCCACTGCACAAGTACAACCGTGCGAAATCTTGCCCGTCGCTGCTCGGTCATCGTGGCTCCAACCGCCAGCAGTTCTTTCAACAACTTTTCAATGTTGGCATCAGCATCGCTCGGTTCACCGGCGTAACGAGCAGATCGCACACCAGGCGCGCCACCGAGCGCATCAACTTCGAGTCCGGTGTCATCTGCGAGGGCCGCGGACCCTGTCGCTACAGCGATTGCAGACGCTTTCAGCCGCGCATTCCCCTCAAGAGTGTCGGCGTTCTCTTCAACATCCGCAATCTCATTCGGGCGCGGCTCTAAAACCACACCACAATTGAGAAGGATCGCTTCAATCTCTCGAACCTTGTCGGGATTCGCGCTCGCACAAACGAGGCGTTGACCGACCACGATTCTCAATCCCGACGAGGAGGAGGATCGGCGAGTAAAAGTTTCTGCATGGCGAAGAGTTCTGTAATTCCGCCTTCGGCGAGACCAAGCAGTTCGTCAAGTTCTTCGCGACTAAAACTCATGCCCTCAGCTGTGCCTTGCACCTCAAGGAAACGACCGCTTTCGGTCATTACGACGTTCATGTCGACTTCTGCAGCCGAATCTTCGACATAGGGAAGATCAAGTACGGGAGCACCATCGACGATGCCCACCGAAATCGCGGCGCAGGCTTCGGTCAGCGGATGTGTTGCGATACCGCCTGCTTGAACAACACGGGTCAACGCATCGTGAAGTGCGATGTAGCCCCCAGTGATTGCAGCGGTGCGAGTTCCTCCGTCGGCCTGCAAAACATCACAATCGACAACGACTTGACGTTCGCCGAGGGCGACCATGTCGCAGACTCCTCGGAGTGAACGACCGATGAGTCGTTGAATCTCATGGGTACGGCCTGATGGCGAGCCTTTGCTGACCTCACGCCGAATACGTTCAGGCGAAGCACCAGGCAGCATCGAATATTCGGCAGTGACCCAGCCCTTGCCCGAGCCCTTCATCCAACGCGGAACGCTCTCGTCAATCGATGCGGTGCAAAGCACGATCGTGCGACCGAATCGAATCAGTGCCGAACCGGTAGCAGCGTCGGTGAAATCGCGTTCAATGCTGACGTCGCGAAGTTCATCTGGCCGTCGTCCGTCTGGTCTCACAGTGGGTACCTCTCGTGGGGGAAGCGAGTGCAACAGCAGCACCGTAGGCCGTTTCCCCGTTGCGGGTGTGCATCGCAAGATAGGGATCCGCTCCGCGGGTCGTCCTGACTTTGAACGGGTTGGGCCGGTGCCACCCTCTACTTCCGTGCGAGACTTCTCGTATGCGCATTCAAGCGAGCGTCGATTACGCCATTCGGGCGATGGCCGAACTCGCAAATTCGGGTGATGGTCCGGTCACCGCCGAGCACCTCGCTCAGGCACAGGGGATCCCGCTCAAGTTCTTGCGCGGCATCATGACTGAACTCAAGCGTTCACGTCTTGTGAGTAGTCAACGCGGACCCGATGGTGGCTTCGTACTCACGCGACCAGCGAATGAAATTTCTCTCGCCGATATTTTTCGCGCCATCGATGGTCCGCTCGCTACCGTGCGGGACCAGAGCCTCAGTTCCATGAGCCACACCGGACCTGCAGCTGAACTACCTGTGGTGTGGATGGCAGTTCGGGCCAGCCTCAGACGTGTCTTAGAAGTTGTCACTATTGCGGACCTCGCCAACGGCGCACTTCCAGCCACGGTCGCAGAACTGGCATCGGAATATCGCTCCGAAACGGAATCCCGTCACCCGTGATTCCTGCCGACTCGCTCGAGTCAGTCGATGAATCCGTGTTGACGAAGATGATCGATGATGAGGTCGGCAGCTTGCTCCGGCGTCATTGATGTTGTGTCAACTGTCAGTTCAGGCGATTCGGGCGCTTCGTACGGCGAATCAATACCGGTGAAGTTCGCAAGTTCGCCGCGTCGTGCCTTGAGGTAGAGCCCCTTCGGATCTCGTTCCTCGGCAACAGCAAGCGGAGTGTCGACGTAGACCTCGATGAACTCATCGGCATCTACACGCTCACGCGCCATGCGGCGTTCAGCGATAAACGGTGAGATGAACGACACCAATACGATCAAGCCAGCATCGACCATGAGCCCAGAGACTTCTGAGACACGCCGAATGTTCTCGACGCGATCGGCATCGGTGAAACCCAGGTCTTTGTTGAGGCCGTGGCGCACATTGTCACCGTCGAGCAAATAAGTATGACGTCCCTGCTCGAACAGTTTTCGCTCAACGATGTTGGCAATCGTCGACTTACCGGAACCCGAGAGGCCCGTAAACCACACGACACAAGGCTTCTGGCCTTTTTGCAGAGCGTGCGCCGATTTATCAACCTCGATGGCCTGCCAATGGACATTGTCGGAGCGACGAAGGGCAAAGTGCAGGAGTCCCGCAGCAACAGTGGCGTTCGTGAATCGATCAATGAGAATGAATCCACCCATATCGCGATTTTCGCCGTAGGCATCAAACGGAATCGGACGGTCGAGATTGATATTGCAGATGCCGATCTCGTTCAGTTCGAGTGTTCGGGCCGCAACATGTTCAAGAGTGTTGACATTCACTTTGTACTTGGGTTGCGCGAGCGTCGCATTCACTGTGCGCGCTCCGATCTTCAGAAGATACGGACGGCCGGGAAGCATCTCGTGGTCGTCCATCCAGATGATGTGCGCTTCGAATTGATCTGCAACTGCAGGCGGAGCGAGCGAGGTCGCAATCACGTCGCCGCGACTTACGTCGACTTCGTCGGTAAGCGTGATGGTTACTGACTGACCCGCCACTGCCTCTTCGAGATCGCCGTCGAAGGTGACGATGCGATCGACTGTGGTTGCTCGCCCTGAAGGGAGCACACGAACAGCGTCGCCCGGGCGAACAGTTCCGCCGGAGATCTGGCCCGAAAATCCTCGGAAATCAAGATCGGCTCGATTCACCCACTGGACGGCCATCCGAAATGGAAGCGACTGCAATTCATCATCGATCTGAACGTCTTCCAGCAGTCCCATGAGAGGCAGGCCGTCGTACCACGGCATATTCGGACCGACCTCGGTGATGTTGTCCCCTGCCAATGCCGACATTGGTATGCAGGTGACATCATCGAGGCCAATCTGCGATGCGAATTCGCGGTAGTCGCTTTCGATTTGTCGGTAGACCTCTTCGGAGTAATCAACGAGATCGATCTTGTTGACCGCGAGCACAACGTGGCGAATGCCAAGCAGGGAAACTAAGTAGCTGTGCCGACGAGTCTGCGTAAGCACACCCTTTCGTGCGTCGATAAGCACGATGGCGAGGTCGGCTGTCGATGCGCCCGTAACCATGTTGCGCGTGTACTGCTCGTGACCAGGCGTGTCGGCAACGATGAATTTCCGTCGCTCGGTTGAAAAGAAGCGGTAGGCAACATCGATGGTGATTCCTTGCTCGCGCTCTGCTGCCAAACCATCGACGAGAAGCGCAAAGTCGAGTTCACCACCCTGCGTTCCAACCTTTTTTGAATCGGCTTCCAACGCCACAAGGTGATCTTCAAAGACGAGCTTTGAATCATAAAGCAAGCGGCCAATGAGCGTGCTCTTACCATCGTCGACACTTCCACACGTAATAAATCGAAGCATCGACTTGTGTTCGTGGCGATCGAGATAGGCGTCGATATCAGTTTCCAGGAGGTCATCAGTTGCGTGTGCCATTAGAAGTAACCCTCTTGCTTCTTCTTCTCCATCGAGCCGCTGGAGTCGTGATCGATCACGCGTCCCTGGCGTTCAGAACTTGTCGTAAGCAACATCTCTTGGATGATTCCGGTGAGCGTGTTGGCTTCGCTCTCGACAGCACCGGTAAGCGGATAGCAACCCAGCGTTCGGAATCTGACGCTGCGCATCTGTGGTTCTTCGCCTGGCTTAAGCGGCATGCGATCGTCGTCGACCATGATGAGAGCGCCATCGCGCTCAATCACAGGGCGTTCAGCCGCAAAGTACAGCGGAACAATCGGGATCTGTTCGCGATGGATGTACTGCCAAATGTCGAGCTCGGTCCAGTTCGAAATCGGAAAGACCCGGACACTTTCGCCTGGAGCCTTGCGAGCGTTATAGAGATGCCAAAGTTCGGGCCGTTGCAGTTTGGGATCCCAACGATGCTGCGCTGAGCGGAGCGAAAAGACGCGCTCTTTTGCTCGAGACTTCTCTTCGTCACGACGAGCACCACCGAACGCAAGATCAAAACCGTGGAGATCGAGCGCTTGTTTCAGTCCCTCGGTCTTCCACATATCGGTATGCATCGCCGAACCATGATCAAACGGGTTGATTCCGCGCTCGACACATTCCGGATTTTTGTAGACGAGAAGATCAAGACCCTTCTCAGCGACGAACTGATCGCGGAACTCGTACATGGCTTGAAACTTCCAGGTCGTATCGACATGGAGAAGCTGAAACGGAGGCAGAGACGGAGCAAATGCTTTGAGGGCAAGGTGCAGCATCACCGCACTGTCCTTACCCACCGAATAGAGCATGACCGGTCGTTCACTTTCGGAAACAGCTTCACGGAAGATCTGGATGCTCTCGGCCTCGAGGCGCTGCAGATGGGTAAGCGTCGTCACTTGAAGGCCTTTTCGGGGTTTGTCGGCCGTGAACTAATTCCCGACCTTTTCCACAGGATTCATAGACAATAGCAGGTATCGATGATTCGATACCAGCCATGAACGCCGAACTGAACTACTCCGGCCAGGAAAGCGCTGTGACTTCGTCGAGTTCCGGCCCGAGCATCTGGCGGCCCAGCCCCCGAAAGGCCTCGACGTCGCCCGAGGACTCAAAGCGGTGTACCCCACCGCCGATTCCCGACCGAGTTGTCCCTGCATCAATCAGTAGTTGCCGAACCCTGAACGCGGTTGCGTCTGCTGAATCGACGAGAACAACGTCACGCCCCATCACATCAGAAATCGTGCGGGCAAGAAACGGGTAGTGCGTGCAGCCCAGCAGCAACGAATCGATGTCGGCATCAACGAGCGGCGCAAGGAGGCGCTGCGCCAATACGTGCACCTGTTCGGAATCGGTTTCGCCGCGCTCAACGAATTCAACGAATCCCGGACACGCAGCGCAAGACAATTCAACCTCACGACTATGAGCCGCAACCGCGCGTTGATACGCGCCTGAGCCAATCGTTCCGATAGTTCCAATCACACCAACATGACCGTTGCGTGTCGCATCGAGGAGCGCTGCTGCTCCTGGTTCGATTACACCGATGATAGGAACAGGAGTGATGCTCTGAAGCTCGTCGAGCGCCGCCGCCGAGGCGGTGTTGCACGCAATGACCACCACTTTCACGTCGTGATTACGCACGAGATGGTCGGTGATTTCGAGAGCGAATTGACGGACTTCGCTGAGATCGCGCGGACCATAGGGATAGCGACCGGTGTCGCCGACATACACAAGATCCTCATTGGGCATGAGGTCGATAAGCGCTCGGGCCACGGTGAGGCCACCGAAACCGCTATCAAACATGCCGATCGACCTTGAATCCACGGGGTGAGGGTACTCCCACATCACCGCGTCAATCGGGCTCGTTAGAAGTAGATGATCTTCGATGCGCGATCGGTGACGGCGTCGATGTCGTCGGTCCACGCACCTGTCGAGAGGTACTTCCAACCGCCATCGCAAACAATAAACACGATGGTTCCCGATTCGATCTGCGAGGCCACGCGAACGGCACCCGCAAGAGCGGCACCGGCCGAGATGCCCGAGAAGATTCCGCACTTCTCGGCGAGCAGGCGCGTGTATTCGATGGATTCACGCGGGCGAACAATGCGCTTGCCATCGAGCAGATCTGGTCCGCCCCACTTTTCATAGACCGGCGGGATGTAACCCTCATCGAGGTTGCGCAGACCTTCAACGCTTTCACCAAGCGGAGGCTCAACAGCAAGAATTTTGATGTTCGGATTCTTCTCTTTCAAGAATGTACCCACACCCATGAGCGTTCCTGAAGTACCGAGACCGGCGACGAAATGAGTGATTTCGGGAACATCGGCCCAGATTTCTGGACCAGTGGTGTCGTAATGCGCCTGCGGATTCGCCTCGTTCGCATATTGATAGAGAAACGCCCACTCGGGATGTTGCTCAGCAATTTCGATTGCTCGCTTCACCGCTCCGTTGGAACCCTCTGAACCCGGCGAGAGAATAATTTCGGCGCCAAAGATTTCAAGCAGCTGGCGGCGTTCCACCGAAACGTTTTCGGGGAGCACGATCTTGATCGGATAGCCCTTGATCCGGGCGATCATCGCGAGCGCAATGCCGGTGTTACCCGAAGACGGCTCGATGATGGTCTTGCCCGGTGTCAGCGTTCCGTCGGCCTCAGCATCTTCGACCATGGATAACGCAATACGGTCTTTCACGGAACCCGCGGGATTTTGGCTTTCCATCTTCCCGAGGATGCGCACGTTCGGGTTCGGGCTGAGAATGGAGACGTCGACGATCGGAGTGCTGCCGATCATTTCGAGTACCGAGGAATAAACAGCCATCGAGGACCTCTTGAGATGCGGTGTAAAGGGGGGGGTTCAGACCGGACCACCATTGTGGACGACCGAAGGCCAAATGTCGACCCAACAGGTCTGGATTCTAGCGATCTTCTACAAGAACGGCCTCTTCGGCGATTTCACCCTCGATGATCCGGTAGGAACGCACCATTGGCTGGCCCAGTCGGAACGACACGATGACGTAGTGCCAGTCCGGATCAGGGGCCTGGGCGACATCAGTTGGTGACGGATACGGCTCGGAATGGGTATGAGAATGAACGACCCCGACAAGTTCCGAACCCCGATCCTCCGCGTCTCGGTCGGCCCGCAGGTGCACCTTGGGATCGATTGTGTAGACACGACTCGATGCCGCGTTGTTGGGGCTCGGATACCAAGCGTCGACGACACAGGTGTCACTCCCTGATCCAGGCTTACCGCCGAGCAAACCGCAGGCCTCATCAGGAAGGCCGTCGAAAAGGTGTGCAAGAAGGTCGTTGAGGAGCGCAGACGAGAGTTGAAGCACAAGCAGAGGCTATCGCTCTGCCCATTCGTCAAGCAGGTTCGGTCACCGAGTCCTAGCGTATTGGGATGCCTCGTATCTCTGTCCCTGAAGGATCAGACCCGCTCATGCACGTATGGACAGGCGTAGCTCCGGGCCTCTCCATTCCCGCTGCCCAGTTTTCTGCTGCGGTCTACGAGAATTCAGTGCTTCCATTGCGCGAATTTGAAGCGGCGCGAATTCGCATCGCGCAGATCAATGAGTGCCAGTTATGTCTCGGCTGGCGATCGGCCCGCGACGCTCCCGCACGCGCCGCCGAAGCTGACACGATCGACGAAGAGTTCTACAGCCACGTAGGCGACGCGTCGTGGGAAGGCTTTAGCGAACGCGAACTACTGGCCGCCGACTTCGCTGAACGATTCGCACGCGATCACCTTTCCATGGACGATCCATTCTGGATTCGCATGCGCGCGTCATTCACCGACACTGAAATTGTTGATCTAGGACTGTGTGTTGGTATGTGGGTTTCGCAAGGACGGCTTAATCAGGTGCTCGATGTTGATGGCGGCTGTCGTGTGCCCATCCCAGGCGCACCATTAACCGGCGGCTGACGATCAACTCGCGCCGCCGGTAGCCTGACGGGTTCTCATGGCGACTACCGATGATCCGAATGCGAAGCGAATTGTGGCGACCAATCGGTCGGCCCGTCACGATTATGAGGTTCTCGACACAGTCGAGGCCGGTCTCGTACTGCGCGGATCAGAAGTGAAGTCATTGCGTGAAGCACAGGTGCAAATAAAAGAAGCGTTCGCTCGTTTCGACCAGGGCGAAGCTTGGCTCATCGGGATGCACGTCGCCCCATGGGGAACCAGCGCCATTCACGATCTCGCCGAACCCGACCGGAAACGAAAACTGTTGTTGCATCGCGAACAGATCGATCGCTGGCGTATGCGAGTCGATCTCGAACGACTTTCGATTGTGCCGCTGTCGCTCTATTTCTCAGGTGGTCGAGCCAAGGTCGAACTTGGACTCGCCCGCGGTCGCACCAAGGGTGACCGCCGTCAGGCCATTGCCGAACGTGAAGCCAAACGTGAAGCCGATCAGGCACTCGGGCGATCACGCAAACGCGGCGAGGACTGACATGCGAGTCAGAGTTTGTGGCGCAACAATTGCTCTTTTGTGCGTGTTGTTTCTCCCCTCATGCAGTTCCGAGACTCGTTCTTCACCGTCAACCGAACGTTCACAAGCCACCGATGAGGCACCTCCAATGACGACCACACCTACGCCAACCCCTGCATCAAGCTCCGGCATTCTGTTCGACTTCGCTGACCCACAATCGGTCACTAAGTGGACAAGCGTCGATGACTCCGTCATGGGGGGCATCTCCAAAAGCACGACGACGTGGGCCGACACCGATGGTTCGGGTGCGCTGTTGTTTTCAGGTCTGATGACAACCGAGCAAAACGGAGGATTTACTTCCACACTCGGACCTGCTGATCAAAGCCTTGGCCAAGTTGCATCCGGAGCTACGGCGTTGGGGGTCAATGCAATCGGCGATGGCCGCACCTATGTACTCCAACTTCGGGCTGGCCAGTCCGGCGCCGACCGATGGATTGCTCGATTTACGCCTTTGGACAAACCTGACGGAACGACCGGAAATCTCGTTTCGATTCCGCTTGAGTCTTTTGCGCCGGTGGATCGTTTCCTACGCCCCACAACACCCAGTGCTCCCCTCGATCCCGGGACCATCGTTCAGATCGGCGTCTATCTCATTGATGAACAGATCGGAAATTTTCGTCTCGCCATCAAGCAGATCACAGCGATCCGTTAATTTGCTTCCCCCTGAAGCCTCTCCGCTTCGCGCGCCGCACCAGTAGCGAAGCCACGAACCATCTTCTTCAGGAACCCCGACACTCCGGGCACACGCGTTGTCCACGAGCCCTTCCACGAAATATGTGTGCCGCCATTTGCTGTTGACGTCAATCGCACGTCTGCCCGGTATCCCTTAATGGGCATCGGACCCGACACGATCACATAGGCCTGATGGTTAGGCGCATCGAATTCCACTATGCGTTCTCTGGAAAGCGGACCCACGTTTGCCCCAAGAGCACGAACTGCGCCAACTCCCCACGGGGCAGGACTTCCTTCTATATCCCATTGCGCTCGCGAGATCGTCTTGTTCCAACGTGACCAGCCGGGTGCGTCAGCAATCACTTTAAAGACGAGCTCAATAGGAGCTGCCGAGACAGCCGTTATGTCATAGGAATGATTTGCCATCGAGTTCTACATTCTCTTTCGGGGAAAAACTCCCCCTGTTGCCTACTAACGACCAAACCTCAACCGAAATAGGACTTCTTCAAACGCTCGTAGGTTCCGTCTTCTCGCAGATGAAGGAGTGCCTGATTAATGGACTCGGTGAGCGGGCTGCCTTGCGCCATCACGATTCCATAATTCTCGTATTGAATAATTGGACCGGCGACCTTGACTCCGCCTCGATTCGCAACCAGCCACTGGATAATCGATGCGTCGAAGACGAAGGCATCGGCCTTTCCAGATCGAACTTCTTCATAGGCCGTTTCAATGTTGTCAACAGGTCGAGCTTCGATTCCGTATTTCGCCAAATAGTCCCACGAAGTCGTTCCGGGATAGCTAATGACCTTTTTCCCAGCCAGGTGCGCAACAGATGTGATCTTCGATTCAAGGCGATCAACGGTCAGTTTCGAAGTCACTTGAGCAGTAATAGTGGCGACAAGAAGCACGCCCACGAACATCCAGACCATCGTTACGAGGCGAGAGATGACTTTGTGCGGAACTTTGTCGCCGTAGCCGATAGTGAAAAGCGTAACTGTCGCCCACCAGATGCCGTCGAAGACCCCATGCGCTCCCGAGTTGGTGAATTGATCATTTCCGTGCCGCCGTTCCCACGCCCACACAAAGACTCCCGTGAGCACTGAACCGACGAGCATCAGTCCAAGAATTACCAGAAGAAATGGTGAAAAAATATCTGAGAGAATCATCGATCCTGAGATCGATCCTGAGCCGGACGGGATCATTGTTTGAATTCCCGACTCGAACATTGACGTACTGAAGTTCACGGTCTTCTCACGAGCCGAGGTAATGCTGATTGCCCCAATTGCAAGATCGGCTCGCCCGTCGCGCACTGCGTCGAGTTGCGCTCCCACCGAGTCCACATTCACGTACTGGATATCGAAGCCGACTTCGTCTGAGATGTCCTCGAGTAAATCGATGCTGAAACCCGAGTGGCTCCCGTCGGCACCGATGACGACAAAAGGTTCGATCTGCTTCACCGCAACACGCAATAAAGGTTTCGCCGAAGAAGTTGTATCTGCCTTTGCGGTCGGTGATGACTGAGCCAGAGCCGAAATCGGCAGACTGATTGCGAGCCCAACAATGGCGATTGCTGCCAGCCATCGCAGCGATTTGATCACTCGTTCCCCGGCTCGCACAGGGCAAAGGTACTTGAGTGGGTCTCAGAGGCCCCGATCTCCTCGTGCGCAGTGTCGCACTCCACCGCTAACCTTGCTGTTCTTGCTTGTGTTCTCAGTGGCTTGCCAGTGAGTCGTGTGCAAGGACGATCACGGGGCTGATCGGTTTCGACGTCGGGACCGAAGGCTGGATCGTGCGACCGGAGTGGCCTCAGACTCCTTAAACGGGGGCACAAAATCAACCGCCGATGAGCAGTTGACTCTCGCCGCCTGATCACTCAGACGGTAGAGAGAAATCGTGACCAGTAATGGCGCACGGGGCCTGCTCTCCGCAGCCCGGCAACAGAAGCGGAGGGTGACAGCCTGAAAGAAGGCTGACGACGGGAAAGACCGTTGGCATCGGAGAAAGATCCGGCGGCGAGGTTTCGGCCTCATCCGACCCGGCGGTGTGGTTGCCGTAAGCCACTGACTCGGGGATGGTCGTAGCGCGGACAGTTCTCACCAGACGGACGGGGGTTCGATTCCCCCCAGCTCCACCCAAAGCTTGTGGCCCGGCCGGGTGGTCGGGCCACGGCTGTTGTGAGTGCCCCTCCGCCGCAGGACTACGACCGGATCCACAGCCTCATCGAGCATGGCCGGAGTCGCAGAAACACGTAACCGACTGTTGTTTTGTCGACCCGGTGTGTACCTCCGGCACTGTCCATGCGAGACTCTAGAGAGAGATCGCAATGGGAGATTCATGAAGATTCATCTGGATACAGAGAAATGTCAGGGACACGGACGCTGCTACAGCCTCGCCCCGGAATTGTTTGACTGCGACGACCTTGGCGCCGCAGTCCTCGTCGTAACTGGCGAACTTAATGACGACCAACTAGCCAAAGCGAAACTCGCCGTCGGCAACTGCCCCGAGTTCGCGATCGAGATTGGCGACTGATCATGATCAAACCTCCCGTCACCGATTTTGCAACTGATTTCGATCACACCGACGAGGCATGGGTCGCCGACCCCTACCCCATCATGGAAGACCTTCGTGAGCGTTGCCCCGTTGCCCATAGCGATCGCTACGGCGGTCTTTGGGCGCCGATGACCTACGACACTGTCGCGGCAATCGCCAACGACACGGAACATTTCACTTCACGCACCGTCGTTATCAATAACGGTCGACCAGGTGAGGATGCCCTTCCTGCACCTATCGGTGTTGCACCTCCGATCTCCTCCGATCCTCCGTTTCACGAGATCGCCCGCCGACTGCTCCTCCCTGCATTTGCACCTCGCCCAATCGCCGCACTTGAACCATTCACACGTGAACTTTGCGCCCGCCTCCTCGATGAAATGGGCGAAGCCGAATTCGTCGACGCCAGCGTTCAGTACGCCGAACACATTCCGGTTGGTCTCATCGCAAAACTCTGCGGACTCCCCCAAGAAGACGGCGAACAGTTCCGCGAATTCGTTCGGATCGTCCTAGAAGGCGTCGACCTCCCCGCCGAAGAACGCATCGAGGCGTTTATACCCGTCCAGGAGTACATCAGCGCTGCGGTTCGCGAACGCCGCGAGAACCCCGACGAAGGACTCATCAGTTACTTGCTTGATGCCGAGATCATGGGCAACAAACTTTCCGATGAACATGTCTTCGGTTCGATCATTCTGTTGATCGTCGCGGGTATCGACACAACCTGGTCAGCCATCGGTTCATCGATCTGGCACCTGGCCCACAACCCCGAAGATCTGGCTCGACTTATTGCTCACCCCGAACTGCTGCCCTCCGCCGTCGAGGAGTTCCTTCGTGCCTATGCGCCAGTCTCGATGGCTCGACTCGTCAAGGACGATTTTGAGTTCCAAGGCTGTCCAATGAAGAAGGACGACTGGATCTTCCTTAGTTTCCCGGCAGCGAATCGCGACCCGGAAGCGTTCGACAACGCTGATGAGGTACTGATCGATCGCGAGATCAATCGCCACAGCGCATTCGGTCTTGGCATTCACCGTTGCCTCGGTTCCAACCTCGCCCGCATGGAAATGACCGTTGCTCTCGAGGAGTGGCTCAAGCGCTACACGAAGTTTGAGCTCAATGCCTCTGAGGCGACCACGTTCTCGCAGGGCCAGGTTCGCGGTCCTCGTCAACTCCCCATTCAGATCCTCGAACGCTCCTGAAGATTCGAAACTCTGTCAACGTTGCGGCTAACGCCGGAATACTGAATCGATGTGTTCGTTAAACACGTCAGCGCTGACCGATCCATCTCGATATGCGTCGCGAAGTGCAAACGTTGCGGAGATCAACAGTCGAGCTTCTTCGGGTGTAACAGTTTGGTCGATCACCCCTTGAGAGAGTGAACACTCGAACTGCGAACACGCAGACGGCCGATGTAAAGCATGGATCGTGCAGGTCCCTTCGTTCACTGCCGGGCAAGGAAGAGCGAAGACTGGAGGATCAGCTGCAGCAATGATCTCAACCCCAAGCCCTCGCAGCGGAGCGCCCAAATCGCTTTCGTCACGTACCGCTAAATGGGTGACGATGGTTCCGTCGCAGCAAAGCCCACATCCGATGCAGATCGATTGCTCGTTGGCAAACGCCTCAGATGAGGTCATACCGCTGTCGCACGAATTGGATAGTGGAGCCAACCGGCAAATTGGTTTGCCCGCAATCGCTGGGGCTCACTCGCTAACTCGACGGTGCCCAGCTTGCGGAGGAGTTCGCTAAACACGAGTTTCAGATCCATCCGTGCCAGTTGTGCTCCGATGCAGAAGTGCGGGCCTCCCCCGCCGAACGCCACATGATCAAGCGGTTCTCTAGATGGATCGAAGAGTTCGGGATGAGAGAAGTGCCGATCATCGTGATTTGCTGACGCATAGGACAGAAGGACCTTGTCGCCGGCAGCGATTTGGACGCCGCCTCTCTCATGGTCTTTCGTGGCCGTGCGCCGGAATGACATCACCGGCCCGCGCCACCTTAAGAACTCCTCGACAAACGCCGGCGGACATTCTTGGCCTCGCCACGGATCAAACAGTGTTGGCGTTTGAACCCATGAATGAATCATCTCGGTCATTGAATGCGCTGTTGTGCTCAAACCACCAACGAGAACGGCAGGAAAGAAGCCCACGATTTCAGCGTCACTCAGACGATGGACACCGTCATCATCAACAATCTCAGCGTTGGCCAGATCGGCAACAACTCCGAGATGCCGATCAGGATTCGCCCTCACGTCGGTAATGAGCGAAAGCGCATACTCGGCGATATCGCGTTGCATCTGGGGCCGAGGGGCCAGACCCGGGTTCACTTCGGGGTCTTGAAAATCAGCCATAACTCGAGTGATCTCTATGAGCCCGGGCCAGTCTGATTCGGGCACCCCAAAAAGCGTTGCCACCATCTGAAAAGAGAGTTCTTCGGCCACTGAAACGAAATCATGAACTTCACCATCGAATAGTCCCGCAACGAGCCGCGAACAGGTTTCCTCAATGAGTGGAACCATGCGCCTGATCTGACCCGGAGTGAACGCCGCACTCACAAGTTTGCGGTAGCGCGTGTGTTGGGGTGGATCTTGATTGACGAACATTCTTCGACGAGCGACTAGTTCCTCTTCTGAGCGAGCTTCTTCGATCGAAGAACCCTTTAAGGAGTTCGAATACAACTCCCAATCCCTGTTGGCCGCAACCACATCGTCGAAGCGAGTGAATACCCAGTACCCCGGGCCATCAACTTCTTCATGCCAAGAAATCGGTTCGTTGTCTCGCAACCACCTGAAGTAGTCGCGCGGCACCCCGTTCAGGTACAGATCAGGATTTACAAGATCGAGTTTGTCCACGTCTCGCTCTTAGAGTTTTGGCGTGCTTGCCATCTGGCCACCGTCGACCGTCAGGTCGAGGCCGCTGATCCAAGCCGACTCGTCGCTTGCAAGAAACAGCGCAGCCGACGCTATGTCCATCGGCTCTCCGATGCGGCCAAGCGGAAGACCTGCAGCCAGTCGCTCTTCGTGATCGTCGACGATGTAGGAGATCATTGGCGTACGAATCACTCCGGGGAGAATCGCGTTCACTCGAATACCAAGAGGCCCCAGGTCGAGAGCGGCCGCTTTCGTTAAACCCCGCAACGCGAACTTTGAGGTCGTATACGCCGAGGTGTTGATGTTCGCAGCAAGACCGTTTAGAGAAGAGACGTTGATGATCGAACTCCCCTTTGGCATATGCGGTACGACTGCTTGAATTCCAAGAAGTGGACCAATCAAGTTGACGTCCATCACGTGCTGGAAGTCAGGAATCGGCATTTCATGGACCGGCCCAACAGCGCGGATTCCGGCGTTGTTGAGCAGAACGTCGATACGGCCATGTTCCTTCAACGCCCCAGCGACTGCCGATGCCCAGCTGTCGGGAGAGGTCACGTCAAGGTGGATCCCCTCGTGGTCAAGCACATCACCTGCGATCACGTGGGCGCCTTCGGCGGCGAATCGTTCAGCCTCGGCCTGGCCCTGCCCCCGTGCAGCGCCGGTGATGATGACAACTTTCCCCTCAAGCCGACCAGCCATGACTTCCCCTCGTTCCGTGAAGCCACTGACGTTAGTTCCCAGCGATGTTTGCCAGAAGCGTCGCCGGACCGTGCGCCCAGAACACCTCAACGCCTTTGAACTCGCCGGCGACCAGCGCAACGTCCTTCACGCGATCAAGAAACACATCGAGTGCCACCCGGGCCTCGAGACGTGCAAGTGTCGCTCCCGGACATACGTGGGGCCCACCTCCGAAGGAAAGATGCGACCTCGGGTCGGAGCGATCCAGACGGAAACTATTCCCATCGTCGAACTTGTTGTCGTCGCGATTACCTGAACCAATGCCGAATGCAACCTTTGCTCCCGCCGGAATTTCGACATCGGCGACATTGGTATCGATCATGCAGTTACGCATTAGAAACTTCACAGGAGGATCGAGTCGTAAACACTCTTCGACCGCCAACGGGATGAGCGAGCGGTCATTCTTCAACGTGGCGAATAACTCGGGGTCCCTCGAAACTCGCCACAAAAGATTTCCTATGAGATGACGGGTGGTTTCATTTCCAGAGACAAATAAGAAAACAAGTTGCGTTCTGGCTTCGATCTCGGTGAGTTTGCGCCCATCTACTTCGGTGTTGATGAGCCGGGTTATGAAATCGTCGGTGGGCTCACGGCGTCGGTCGGCAATCAATCCGTCGACATAGGCCACAAACTCTGGATGAGCACCGGCAAGTCCTTCGCCGCGATCATTGCGATTCTTTGTTGGGTACGTGCCCTGCACAACTTCATCTGACCAGTTCGCCCACCGCCAAAAATCCTCGGGGGGCGCACCGAGCAAATGGGCGATGACGTTATTCGGCACGGGCATCACGTAGTCCGTAACTAAATCAACGGGTCCCTTCGCTTGAAGAATGCCATCGAGGAGCGAGTGGCAAAGTTCGACGCAGAACGGTTCGACGCGCCCAATGCGATGGGCGGCGATTGCTGAGTTGATAATTCGGCGAATCTGACCATGACGCGGTTCAGGGATCTCGCTGATGAGTTGCTCTTCGGACGCAACCACAACTCCCGGTTCGCGGAAACTTGCGATGAAACGGTCGACGCTCTTTGCTCCGTCAACAGTGTCGTCATAACGCGCGAAATACCACGCCCCCATTTCTGTTTTAGAAACAGGACACTGTTGTCGCAAATCAGCGAATCCAGGATCATCGAATGCAGCAGTCAACGGATCAAACGTCATGGCTACCCCCTAACGTCGAAACCTAGCCGTCTCGAAGCACAAAGTCGCTCGGCATCAAGATCGCCCAACTACCTACACTGAAACAGACGCCACTAATGGTGTTCTGTTAAAGGGGAACTATGGCTATTTACCCGCACCATGTTGGCATCTGCGTTACCGATCTCGAGAAGTCACTTCGATTCTGGTGCGACGGAATGGGTTTCGAGACCACGATGGTCCCGCCCGTTGGCGGTGAATGGTCCGATTCACTTGAGGTTGGCGGCGAAGTCGACTTCATTGCCCATTTCATTAAGCGCGACGGTTTTGAGTTCGAACTTCTCTACTACCGCACACCCGGAACCCATGGCTCCCCATCGATGTCACGCAACCAGGTTGGCTTCACCCACTTCGCGGTGTACGTCGACGACATTGACGCTGAGATTGCTCGCCTTGTCGAATATGGCGGAACGGTCATCGAAAAGACCCGCACCAAGATGGGTGAGGGCGCAGAATCAGTCGAACTGGTCTTTATCGCCGACCCTGATGGCGTTCGAGTGGAACTCATGAAGGCCGGCGAATGAATATTTGAGACATTCCCGTCTCAGCAGATCCAAAACCTCTACGCTCGTTGCAGGGACATCTTCGATGTCTCCACTAACCCAAAGGGGGGGATCCAATGCGTCCTGTTGGAAAAATCCGCAATCCAATAGTCGTTATTCTACTCACCATCGTCACACTTGGCATTTATGGCATCTACTGGCATTACGAAATGTTCAAGGAAACGAACGAGTTCGACAATGAAGGCATCTCCGGCATCGTCGGCCTGATTCTGTCGATCTTCTGCTCAATCGTGGCCATCTTCCTTATTCCGTGGCAGGTTGGCGAGACCCGCAAGCGTGCCGGTATGCCCGAGCGCGTCAACGCCATCCACGGTCTCTGGATCCTGCTTCCCATTCTGGGAATTTTCATCTGGATCGTTCAGGTTCAGAATGCCGCCAATGAACTGTGGGAAGCACAGGGCGCTGTCGCTGCCTGATAAGCAAACCTCTGTTACACAAACGCCCCGGTTCGCCGGGGCGTTTGTCGTTTCCCACTGCTAACTCAAATCAACCAAATGTCGGGTTGAACGCGATGTTCCAGATCCAAGAAACGGCGACTACCGCAACAACTACCGCAACGGGTATTCGAACGACAGAAACTGCACGAGTTCTCGGGATCGCCCAAAGAGCGAGGATGATCACTCCGCACAGAAACGCAACAAAACCGAAAGGCTGATACCGCAAAGACGCCGAGAGATCGAAATGTAAGAGCGAACGAACTGATCGAGTCATCCCACAGAGCGGACAAGGAACACCAGTAATCGTCAACAACGGGCACGGTGGAATGGGCGAGAACGGTAGAACCATTCCGACCGCAGCAAGACCCAAACAACCAACGACGAGCCAACGCAGCGGTCGCAACTGCAGCGCAATCGACGCCGTCAATCGGGAACGTTTTGCCGCGCATCCGGCATCATGAAAATGGTCAGCAGAGTGAGGATGCTCCGCCGTCATCAGAAACTCCGACTTATGCCTTCTCGCAAATAACGAGTGGAATATCGCGTTCGGTCGATGCTTGATAAGCGTCGTAGGCAGGCCAGGCGGCAGTTGCGATCGACCAGTACTTCGCCTTCTCGTCAGGCGTCGCAACACGAGCGGTGAGCTGGTGGACATCAGCTCGATCCTGAACCGTCACATCTGGATTGGCCACCATGTTGTGGAACCACTGGGGATTATTCGGCGCACCCCCCATAGAAGCGACACAGAAATACCGCTCGCCATCGGTAACACGAATAAGTGGGGTGCGACGGAGCTTGCCCGATTTCGCACCGGTCGTGGTCAGCACAATGGTTTCGGCGCCTTCCCAGAGGAATCCGTCCTCGCCGTTGGTGGAGAGATAGCGCTCAACGTGGTCGGCGATGGGTTCCCATGGACTTGGTTCGTACTGGCTCATAGGCCTAACGCTATCTGCCCCAAGGCGTTGCAGGGAGGCTGCGGCATCCCTCGGCCAGTGGTTGCCGAGCAATAGCGTTGGCATCCATGAGTGGAGCAGCAACTTTCTTCTCGGTCGTCACCGCGCTCGTCATGCTTGGGAGCGCGGCCTACGACTTCACCATGCCTCAATCGGTCATCAAACTCGTTGGAAAATTGGGCCGACGTCCAAATTTCGTTCGGACACTCGGAATCACGAAAGCACTTGGAGCGCTCGGCCTCCTTGTGGGTCTTGCCGTCGGACCTATTGGCGTCCTTGCCGCACTAGGACTCGTTGTCTATTTCATTCTGGCCATTCGGGCCCACGCCAAACTCGGAGACTCGGGCGCAGAGACATTGCCCGCCGCGGCGTTGTTCATTCTGAGTGCTCTCACACTCATTACGAATCTTTTTTCGTAACAAATCAGCGAGCAGATGAACGCCCGACACGCGCCTTCAATCAGCGTGATCGGAAAACGATAAAGGCCCCGGAGCGATCCGGGGCCTTCTCGCGTACTGAAGCGATATTGCTCAGACGGAACTCAGCCGGCCTTGGAAAGCTGAGCAGCTGAACGCTCAAGCGCCTGGTTCGCCCCGGAAGGAAGCGAGGTGAGCGGCACAGCAATCTCGCCGACGGTGGGGCCGTACTTGTCAGCGAAGGGCTGCAAGGCCTTGAGGTCGAAGTTGTAGAACTCCGCTGCGTTACCAGCAAGGATCTGCTGAATTTGAGTGGGTTCAAGGTGACCGAGAACCTGACGGAGATGTTCACGCGTGAATGGATGCGTGCCTTCTTCGTGCGGGTAATCGTTACCCCACATCATCTTGTCGATGCCGAGGATGTCAAGGCCGGCCGAGACGTCGGCAGGCGTTGGCTGGCTGATTCCTACGAAGCAGCTCTGGGCAAAGTACTCAGCGGCTGAGCGAGGAGGAACAGTTTCACCCTCGAAACGCATTTCGCCAACCTTGTTTCCACGCATTCCGTTAAGAAGGCTGTCCATCGAATCAAGCAACGGCGGGATCCATGCGCAACCAGTTTCGGTAAGCGCGAACTTGAGATTCGGATGACGCTCAAACACGCCGGAAAGAATCATGTGAACAAGCGGGCGCTGCGAGTAGTACGGGATCTCAATGAAATGAACCAACGGCATTGCCGGCGCAGGGTGGTACTTGGGGCCACCGGTGCCGCTATGAGCGTTGACGGGGATGTTGTTTTCGGCACAAGCCGCCCACAACTCGTCGTAATCAGGATGGTAAAGCGGCTTGATCCATTCCGCAGTCGGCGGGACTGCACCGATGAGAACGCCACCACGAAGACCGTTTTCCTTGCACCAGATTGCATCGGCGATTGCGTCGTCGACGTCGTTCAGGAAGATCTGACCAATGCCAGCACGACGCTCGGGAGCGCGGCTGCAGTAATCGGCCAGCCAACGGTTGTGCGCCTGTACACCGGCATGACGATGTTCGTACTCGTCGGGCGTTGGCGGCTGCGCAAACAGCACGAAATTCGGGAAGAACGGCGGAACGGTGTTGGGGTAAATGACCTCAGCGATAACGCCATCGGCGAACATGTCGCCATCACGACGATCGTCGTCCCAGTTGCGGATGCGCAGGTCAGTGTCCTTCAGGTCCTTGAAGGGGTTCTTGTACTTCTCGCGCCATGCGTCAAAGTCATCGCGGTACTTGGGATCGAGAAATTCTCGATACTGAACGTGGCTGCCACCCGCATGGGTGTCGGCCGAAATGATGATGTAGTGATCATCCGGTCCGAGCATGACGTCTCCTCTTGCTGTTCAGGCCCATCAATTGGGCACGGTCAACCGAAAGTGCAATCTGTTGACTGAATCATAGGTGGTGCAACAGGTCAAGAGCGGAACCGAAGACCGGTGTTTTTAACTGTGTCTGAGGTCACAGACCCTTTGGACGATTCGTGAAGCGCTCTTCTGTTGGAGAGAAGAACCACCCCGCCCCGGCCTTAGTGCCACCATCCACCGGGATGTTGTGCCCTGTCACATACGCCGAGAGATCCGAGGCAAGGAAGAGCGCAACGCGGGCCTGATCCTCTGGCCAGCCAAGACGACCGACCGGGGCCCACGCCTCCCAAAGGTGCTCATACCCAACAGATGTCGAGATGTAATCGACCTGTGGAGTTTGGGTCAGGTCAGGGCCGATGCCGTTGACGCGAATTCCGTTGCGTCCCATCGACAGCGCAAGGTCGGTACTGAATTTCGCGCTCGCCGCTTTCATTGCCCCATAGATGGGATCGCCGGGATACCCGCGCATCCCCTCGACCGAATGCACATTGACGATCGATCCCCCGCCACCGGCGATCATCGATTCGAGAAAACACTTTGTCGATGCAACCGTCGAAAAGAAGTTGATGTCATACATCGCCTTCCATGATTCTGGCGAGGATTTGCGAAAACGCTCAAGCGGTCGAAAATCTCCGACGTTATTGACGAGAACCTGCACATAGGGATGATCGACGAAAATCGCTTCAGCAGCGCCCTGAAGCTGTTCCCAATCGCGACAGTCTGCGATGTGCGCTCGGGCCTTTCCGCCGGCTGCTCCGATATCAGCAACTGCTTCACCTGCGACGGTCGCGTCGATGTCGATAATTTCAACAATCGCGCCGTGCTGCGCAAACAGACGCGAAATCGCGCCGCCAATACCAGTGCCCCCGCCGGTCACGACAGCGACGCGACCTTCGAGAAGTCGATTCCAATCGCCAATGGGTGTTGGTTGCGGATAGTCGTGGTCAGCCATCTTCGAATCCTGCCACGATCGCCAATGCATCGCCTTGATCTCATGATTTACAGTTCATTAGGTCAGGATGGAGGGGTGCGAGTACTCACGTGGAACCTCCAAGGGCGAATTGGTGCGTGGGAGAAACGCCAACTCGCGATCGAATCTGTGCTCGCTTCCGTTGCACCAGACCTCGTCATGCTTCAAGAGTCATGGGTAGAGCCAAATGGGAACACCCAGGCCTCCCTCTTTGCGGAACGCCTGGGCTTTCACTCCGCCACTGCGATCGAATTGGCCGGCTTCGACACCTACCCGCAAGCGACCTATTGGGTTGTCAACGCGATCATCTCTCGCTGGCCACTTCAGATCCGACGTGCCGTTTCTCTTGTCGATGAAAACGGTGCACCCACGTGGAGACATGTGCTTGCTGTGACTGTCGATCGTCCGCCGGAACATGGAGGGCCATTTCTCGCCGCCGGAACCCATCTTGAGCACGGCGTCGATCGGTCCGAGACACGTTCTGCACAGATGAACCACCTTGTAAACGAAATCGCTGAACTTCTCGGTGACTCGGAGACTCGTAAACAATCACTACCGGCAGTGGTCGCTGGAGATTTCAACGCGGTGCCGTGGTCAGACGAAGTCCGACGAGCAACTGGAGCATCAACACCCTACCTCCCCTCACTCGTTCTGATTGATGCGTGGGAAGCATGCGGCAATACGACTCGAGGCGACACATGGTCCACCGAGAATCCCTTGGTTCCTCGCAAAGCGGTGTACCCCAATCGGCGGCTTGACTACATCACCACAACCGCGCCACGACTTCGCAACCACGGATCGTTTGAGTCCTGCGTCCTTGCCGGCACCGATCGTGTTGACGGAACGCAACCGTCGGATCACTACGCCGTTGTTGCCGAGGTCGAACTATGACCGGTTCGATTGCCGAAGCAGTACTCATCGCTCAAGTTCTTTCATCTGTTGGGATGTTCGGTGTCATCTGGACGATTCAACTCGTGCACTATCCGCTTATGGCACACATCCCCCCGAGTGCGTTCGTTGAGTACGAAAGGCGACACACGAAAGCAATTTCTCTCATCGTCGGTCCCCTCATGGCCGTTGAAGGACTCTGCGTTCTCGCCGTCTTCTTTGCTCGCCCATCGGGGATTCCGTTTTGGCTCGCATTAACGGGCGGCATCCTTGAAGCAGTAGCAATCGGGACAACAGCATTCGTGAGTGCCCCCTTACACGGGCGACTCGAAAAGGGTTACGACGCTGCGCTGCTCTCACGACTGATTCGAACGAATTGGCTGCGAACAGCAGCGTGGACGGCTCGCGGATTCATCGCCGTTGCCATGCTCGTCGCCTTTCTCTGAGCGAACCGACTGGCCTGACTTCTCAAGAGCCTTCGGAGAGAAGGATTGAGCCCAAGCCCATTCGCACACATGCTGCTTCAAGAGTTGCGACAAATCGCTTGCTGTCGCCGTTCAGGGACTCGAGATCTTCAGCACTGAGCACCACCGTTATTTCGCTTCTGGTGCGAGCAACTACGACGGGAAATTCCCCAGACGCAGCCGCAATGACATCTGCTGGAGCATCGTTGCGGTGGAAAGTTATGAACTCGATCGCTAACGAATCTCGCGCCGTCCGCCACTCTGACTTTTCACGAAAAGCCCCATGAGTTATTTCGCAAAGCGAACAATGAGACCGCCCGAAACGTGCACCAAACCAATAACGAATTTCACCTGATGTCGTACCATCGGAGTCATAAACGCCAATGAGGGGGACATCGGAACGCACTGGTTAGACAGCCCCGTCAAGAATGTCGTTGAAGCCGAATTGTGTGTGGGGTCCGATGATGATCTGTTCGAAAATCCCAACTCCCACTTTTTCGCCCAGTCGCGCTCGGACAACGTGGTGAACATGCTGGTGAGTGAAATCCTCAGGACTGATATCGGAGAAATTCCAGTCTTCACGACCGACCTCAAGTTCGCCGTGCCAAACACCATGACCCCACTCTGGGTTCATGTAGCCCAGGGCCCGCATATCAAAGCGAGCAATGGGTTCCAACTCGAGTACGAGTGCTTCTCCCCCGTCGCCCATGAGATCGATCTCTACATGTGTCACCCAACGCGTTCCCGGTTGAAACGTGAGCCGTTGACCGACTGGATCAAACCGGCGAACCGAATCGTCTTCAAGAGTGACTGTGGGCGGTACGGGATCGATGACGCCGATCCGATGACCATCGGGACGCCAGAACACTCCGCCCGGGCGCTGGAACCAGCCAGCGACGACACATTCATCGTCGAAGTGAATCGGCGACCATAACCATGCATTCGGCGGCCCACTCGAGGGCCGCCCGGGTGCGGGTGAACCAACGGGGCGCACTCCCCATGAACGATCACGAATACCTACAACCTCTTCATGGGTGAATTCGGTGCGATCCCCATCGACATCGACAAAACCTTCCCAGGTACCGAACTGCATGTATCGAGCCATATCAATAATCGTGTGAGGTCCATCGGTCATCACCGTGTGATCTTCGAGCAGTGCTCCGACACGCGAACGCCAACGCATATCGCAAGTGATTCCCGTTTCATTCGGACCGACCGAATATCGCAATTGGCGAAACGGTTCAATGATCTCAAGTTTGGCGGGACCAATCGTCAGTTCAGTTGGATCTGCCGAGGCTCGGCGCGACGCATGAAACGCATGCTGCGAACCATTCTTCGAGATCGAGACTGACGTGTCCTGGACCTGAAGGTTGTTGTAGCGGCCGAACGCAATTTCGATCTGGAATTCGCCACCACGATGGGTTGCCCCAAACCAATAGCGCCCGTAGGAGTTTCGATCGGTGCTCGCCGATAGCGCAATCGGCTTAGGAACCTGATGGATCGGAAACTCATCGAATGGTGTGAGAGTCATGATTCTCCTTGGTCGAAAACTGTAAGAGCAAACACTGTGGGTTCACTGCTTTGTGGTCAGAACGGTTCCGGCTTGGCGTCGGCGATGTCGCGCAATTGGTTTTTGGCAATCTTCTCGAGGGTTGCCCGAGGAAAGTCGTCGACGAAATATGCAGCGCGTGGAACCTTGAAATCAGAAAGGTTCCGCTTACACAATTCCAGAATCGCCGACTCGAGCTCATCGTCGCTCGGGGCATTGGCCGACTTGATGACAAATGCCACCGGAACAACGTCAAGCATCGGATGTGAACGGCCAACAACCGCAACATCGCCTACGCCTGGAACGGTACGGCAGAGATCTTCAACCTCTTTCGACGAAACATTCTCTCCGCCGACCTTCAACATATCCTTGTCGCGCTCGGTATAGAAGATCGCTCCTCCATCACCCATGCGGACCATGTCGCCAGTCTTAAACCAGCCATCTTCAGTGAATGTCTTCGCATTGGCATCGTCATTGTCGTAGTACTCGAGGAATAACTGAATACCGCGAGTGCCTCGCAGCCAAAGTTCGCCGACCTTGCCATCGTCGAGAACTTCGCCAGTTTCAGGATCAACGATGAGCGTCTCGTAGCCAGGAGTCGCTTTCCCAAGAGAACCGGGCGGAATATCGCCGTACAGGCCAGATCGAGTTGCGTGTGTGACTGTTTCGGTCATTCCGTAGGCCGCAAGCACTCGACAGCCGATGAGTTGTTCAAGCGGCGGCGCAATCGCGCCAAATACTGCTGCCTTGAGTTTGTTTTCCGGTATCGGTTGACCCTGCACCGCAAGATAAACAAACGGAATCAGTGAGATATGAGAAACGTCGTGCTTCACGACGACATCCCAGAAACGACTGGACGAGAACTTGGGCTGAAGAACAACAGTTCCGCCCACACCGAGAATCGACCACATTGACCACGATTGTGCGTTCACATGAAAGAACGGCAGGAAGATCAAATACACCGAACTCGGGTCAGCCCCGATGTTGTCGGGCCCAACGCGAGTTCCCCAAAGCGTGTTGGCATGGGTGTGCACAACTGCTTTAGGCCGTGACGTCGTTCCCGAAGTGAACATGATGCCGACGGGAAGCATTGGCTCGGCGCGTCGTGGAACAAACTCCTCAATATCAGCGAAGAGATCGTCGAATGACTGCTGACCATGCGCTGCTTGTTCAGCGCTCGCCGCTTCACCTGAGTTGTCTTCAGTGACAGCGATCCATTTCAGATTCAGGCCGCTTGCCGCAACAACCGCTGCGTACTGCGGTTGTGTGATCGCAGCCACGGCTTTGGTGTGGTCAATGAAATAGGTGAGCTCTGCAGCCACCGAGCGTGTGTTCGTAGTGACCCCAGCAGCACCGACGGTGGCACACGCGTACCAAGCCAGAACCATTTCTGGACAGTTATCCGAATGGATAATGACTTTGTCGCCCTTCTGAATTCCATTCTTCTGAAGTCCAGCTGCGAGACGTTGAACCTCTGACCAAAACTCCGAATAGGTCCACGTTGCGACCTCGCCACTTCGGGGTTCCCAGATCAAAACGGGATGATCGGGCCGACGCTCAGCCAAACGCGCCAGCAACCACGGCACGTCTTGACCAGTCATCTGGAACTTTGAGACGACATCGGCGTCCATTGATCTCCCCCTTTGAGATACGGCCCCGATCGAAGCCACGTCACCATCTTGTCCCACAGAACGCCGACCGGCGACACCGCCATCCCCCATCGCCATTCTGAGCCCACGTAGCCTTAGCCCATGCCCAGACAACGAGTCCTCTCCGTCGCCATTTTTTCCCTAGCAATCCTTGCGACTGCATGTAGCTCCGGTTCCGACAAGGCGTCATCTACCACATCGACAAGTTCAAGTTCCACGGCGTCAAGCATGTCGAGCACCTCGTCGACAAGTTCCTCAGCCTCAAGTTCCCGATGCATGGCCGATCAACTCAAGGGCACAATCGGCGAGACCCAATCAGGGGCAGGGCAGCGCTATTCGGCACTCATCCTCACGAACACTGGCACCAAGGTCTGCGATATGCGGGGCTTCCCCGGCGTTTCACTTCTCGACTCTTCGTCCAAGCAGATTGGCCCTCCCGCATCGCGTGAAGGAACCGAAGGTCCAACACTGACGCTTCAGCCAGGTGCAAGCGCCAGCGCTGCGTTGCATACGAGCGCTTCCGGCATGGGCGCAGCATGCGAGCCTGCGTCAGTTCAAATCATGGTGTATCCGCCAGATAACACCGCATCACTCACAATCGCCAGTGCTTACACCGCGTGCGGCGGATTTAAGGTGAGTACCCTTGTTGCTGGCACCACCGGAAACTAAGTAGGAGTTTCAAAGGCCCGTTTCCGTCATGACTGCGTTTCCATTTAATTTGGAACGCTGTTGCAATAAGGGCCAAGCGACTTTAATGTGGGCCCATGGCATCTCAAAGCATGCAACTTGCCCCAAGGAACCATTTTCTCGCCGACAGCGAAAGCTCAATGGCCCACAATGACCCCGCCCAGCAAGACACCGTTGGCATCGTTGGCCCTGTGGGTCCGACCGAAGCGGTTACCGACCGTGTGAGCTACTCCCCCGTTGGTCCGGGGCCGTTCGGTGTCGCCGTTAGTTCGCCCTACCCCGATGGGCGACGGGTCTTGTGGGCCAATCCGCGCGGGCGCATCGCGAAATTCGACTACGACACACACGAACTGCTGTCGACTCTTGAACTCGAAGTCGGACCCGAACACGACGTCGATGCTCACGAAGAAGCAATCACCGCTCTCGACACGCTTACCGGGATGGATGCGGTTATGCATGCCGCTTCAATAAGCGCGACGTACCTCACTGGCGTCACTGGCGTGTACTACGTGCTTGATTGCGACGGGAATTATTTCGTTGGTTACGAAGATCATGTTGTTGCTTTTGGCGATGCAACTCCCGGTGATTCCGATTCGCCAATCGTGGTGCGTCGTCGATTCGATCAACCACCAGAAGTCACCGGAGGTTTCGTCGGCATCAACATGTCCTACGACGGCCGATTGATACTCAGCACCGAAAATGGCTGGGTGATTTCCCTCGACCGCGATTTCTCTTCGTACGACGCGCTTCAGTTGCGGTTCAGCGAAGGCGCAGAAGAATTCACCAATGCCCGATTCGCTGAATTCGGTCACGGCGGAAGATCATGGATGCGTAAGAGCCTGTGTGTCGACGAAGACGGCGGGATCTATGTCCCCTCAAACGACCACATGCACAAGGTCGTCTGGACAGGATCCCGACTTTCGACTGACGAGTCCGATGGCGCATGGACAGAGCCCTACCTCAATGAAAATGGATCTGGATGCGGCACTACTCCCTGTCTCATGGGATTTGGGAACGAAGACCGGTTTGTCGTCTTCGGAGACGGCGCCAACGTCGTCAACATCACCCTCATGTGGCGCGACGACATTCCCGAAGACTGGAAACAAATCCCTGGGACATTGTCTCGACGTATCGCTGGTTTCGGTCGCGCCGACATGGGCGATCCAAGCCTCGAAGAAATTCAAACGGAACAATCGATCACTGTTTGTGGTTACGGCGCAATGACGGTGAATAACGAACCTGCATCCGTACCTGAGGGTTTTCCACCAGCGGCCAAGCGGCTCTTTGTCTTCTGGCTCGGACACCATGCCGACTACCGACCGCTCGGGCTGCACAAGTTCCAGTGGAACCCCGAGAACCGCTCTCTCGAACATGCTTGGGTGAATACGCAGGTCTCGTCTCCCAACGCCGTTCCGTCAGTGAGCCAACCGAGCAACATGGTGTACACATTCGGTTCGCGCGATCAACAGTGGACACTCGAAGGGCTCGACTGGAGCACAGGCGAATCGAAGTTCCACTACGTATTGGGTAGTTCCCGTTACAACGCTTTGGGAGGAACCCCAACGCTCGATGCGCACGGACGGATTCTCTGGTCAGGCCCGTTTGGCCTCAACCGCCTCGAGAATGCTTAGCAACGGTGCTCTATCGGCGTGGCCGATCGGTCATGAGTGATTTCCGACCGAGATCCGTTGCTTCCGCAAGCAACGCCAACCTCGCTCCGGATCGAATTCGATGTCGCCGCTCTTCGGCTGAAATGACCCCTAACGCTCCGAGTCGCATCGCTGTTCCGACCACCGATTCAATGACTGTCCGCAACACGTCGATATCAGTGTCCTCGTTCAGATCGCCGCGACGAACAGCAGCTTCAAGCTCCGGAGCAAAGCCATCGCTAGCGCGATGCTCACCAAGAAATGGTTTCGCGACAGCGAGGTCGTCAGTGAGTTTGAGATACATCGCGCTGGAAACCGAGTCCAGCACGAGGTCCGCGCTTGCGACCAGCCCTTCGCAAAGAGCACACAGATCGGAAGCGACGCGAAGTGCATCAAAATTGGGGCGTAGATCTGCATTCACCTTTTCAAAACAGGCCCGAACAATCGCCTCGCGTGAGTCGAAGAGGTTGTAGAGAGTGGCGACACTGACGTCGGCCTTCGCTGCGAGTTCGCGCATCGAGAATCCATGCGCTGCATTTGTGTCGATCAATTGCCGAGCGGCGGAAAGGATGATCTCTCGGTTCGTCACTTTTCGTTCGCTGCGACCATCCACTCGACCACTCATGCAGTCATCCTACGGCCCACACCTTTCGCTGAGAGACACGTACGCCTCGCGAATCCCTCGTTCCAATCATGTACTTCGAAATTCCCCACACGCTGCGGCATAACATCTAGTCGCCTCTAACGAAATCAACGGAACCACCATGACCATAGATAGTTCATCGGACATCGACTTCAGCGACATTGACGTCACCGACCTCGACGTCTTTGCCCAGCGTCATCCCTACGAGTGGTTCGCGTTCCTACGCGAACAGGCTCCTGTTTGGCGTCACCCAGCATCCGAAGGAAGCGACGGTGAAGAGTTCTGGGTGGTGAGTTCGTTTGAACACGTCACTGAAGTCCATCGTTCTGGTCTTCTCTACAGCCATCAAACAGGTCCGGGCCGCGACGGCGCAGGCGGAATCGCCCTCACTGACCTTCCCGCTGAAATGGGTCCAGGACTTCAAATGGTTTCAACCGACCCGCCCCAACACACTCGCTACCGCAAACTCGTGAATTCCGGGTTTACACCGAGGATGATCCGCCGACTCGAGGAAAGCCTCCGTGAACGAACTACGGCAATCCTCGATCGTGTGACACCAAAGGGTGAATGTGACTTCGTTACTGAAGTTGCGGCCGAACTCCCCCTTATCGCCATCGCCGAAATCATCGGTGTACCCGAAGAAGACCGATCTCTCCTTTTCGATTGGTCGAACAGGATGATCGGTGGACAGGACGACGAGTTCAAGACGAGCGAGATCCGCACCGGCGACGAGTACGCAAACACCGTGATGGAAATGGCGATCTACGCCCATGGACTCACCGATAAAAAGCGTGAGGTTCGAGGCGATGACCTCTGGTCGCGTCTTATCGACGCAAGCGTCACAATGGAAGACGGTTCAGTAGTTGAACTCACAGAACTCGAGCGCGACCTCTTCTTTACTCTTCTCGTTATCGCTGGCAACGAAACCACGCGCAACGCGATCTCTAAGGGTCTCATCGCGTTCATGGAACATCCTGATCAATGGCAGCGGTGGCTTGAACACCCCGAATTGGCCGACACGATGGTGGACGAAATCCTTCGTTGGACCAGCCCAGTCAACTTCTTCCGCCGCACCGCGACTGCTGACACCATCCTCGGAGGTCAGCGAATCACTGCCGGAGAGAAAGTTGTTCTGTGGTATCCGTCGGCCAATCGAGACGAAGCCCAGTTCCCCGATGCTGGCTCATTCGACATTGCCCGCACTCCGAACAATCACGTGGCCTTTGGTGCAGGTGGGCCCCATTTTTGCCTTGGTTCAAACCTCGCGAAACTTGAGATCAAGGTAATGTTCGAAGAACTCGGCAAGCGAGTACCCGACATTCATCAGTCAGGACCGACGGAGCGACTGCGAATGAATCTGGTCGATGGCATCAAACATCTTCCTGTCTCGTTCAACGCCACATCTTCGTCATAAGGAAGAGGCGAACCCATGACGACCACACCGCAACACACGGGACCACTGTCTGGCGTCAAGGTGCTCGATCTTTCGATCGCTCTCACGGGCCCCTATGCCGCAGCACTCCTAGCCGATCAAGGTGCTGACGTAGTCAAGATCGAGCGGCCCGGCATTGGCGATATCGCTCGTTGGGTTGGAGTCGCCGTCAACGGAATGAGCGCGTTCTACCTCGCTTGCAATCGAGGGAAGCGTTGCATCGCTCTCGACCTCAGCACCGCTGAAGGCCAAGAAATTGCGGTGCAGCTTGCGGCCGATGCTGATGTGATCCTGCAAAACTTCCGACCCGGCGTCATTGATCGACTGGGACTTGGCTACGACGCGATTCGAAAAATCAATCCAGATGTCATCTACGCATCCATCTCCGGTTACGGACCCGTCGGTCCTTATCGAGATCGCAGTGCGTACGACACCTCCATTCAGGCATATGCCGGCTTCGCCGCCACACAGGCAGAACCGGGCGGTGGTCCTCCGACCTTTCTTCGTCAGAATGCTGCCGACAAAGTCAGTTCGCTTTATGCCGCCCAAGCAATAACAGCGGCACTCTTTGCCCGAGCCAGCGGCCGCGGCGGACAGCACCTCGAATTAGGTATGGCCGATGCTTGCGTATCGTTCCTTTGGGCGGAAGCTGCCGGCAATGAAGTTCTTCTTGATTCCGACGGGACCATGCCCTCGAGTTTCAATGCCGGATTTTCGCCGATGCGCTTTCTTGATGGCTGGGGAATCGTTGTCCCCACCACCGACGCCGACTTTGCAGGAATGTGCAAGTCACTTGACGTCGAAGGGTGGGACGACCCTCGAATCAAAACTGTCGGAGAACGTCGTAAGAATCGCGACGTCCTCGAACCGATCATGGACATGTGTTACGCGATGGCAGCGAATCTCACTCAGGCTGAGGCAACCGAACGATTTATACGAGAACGAGTCGCGTTCGCGATGGTTTTGACAGCTGCGGAAATGGTCGATGACCCTCATGCAGTTGCGATCGGAATGTTCGAAGAGTTCGACCACCCCGTTGTCGGCAGGGCCCGACTTCCGCGACATCCCACGAAGTTTCACGAGACACCAGCATCTCTCGCCGGTGGTGCACCCGCTCTCGGTCAACACACTGATGAGATCCTCACCGAACTCGGGCTTTCCGAGCGAATTGCTTCGTTACGTGACGCATCAATCGTCGCGTAGTAACTTTTCCATCAAAGAAAGAAACCAATGAGCGAGAACAAGACCTCCGGCACCTACCCCGGTTTCGGTGGAAAAGTAGGGCGCGTCTTCGCCACATCCGAATCTTGGTGGCCCGAGCGTCCGGTCTCGCCTGAAAACGCGCCCAACATCGTCATCATTCTTTGCGACGACCTTGGCTATGCCGACACTTCCCCATACGGCAGCGAAATCGCAACGCCAAACATCGAACGCTTAGCGAGCAACGGCCTCCAGTACACCAATTACCACTCAACGCCGATGTGTTCGCCAACACGTGCCGCTCTCCTCACCGGCATGAATCCTCACGCTGCTGGCGTCGGAACCGTGGCACATGCCGATCCCGGTTTTCCTGGTTACGCGATGGAACTCGCCGATGACGTCATCACCCTCCCCGAGACCCTTAGAGCCAACGGTTATGCCACCTACATGGTCGGCAAGTGGCATTTAGCCAAAGACTCTGACCAATCCGATGCCGGACCGCGTCACTCATGGCCCTGCCAACGGGGATTCGATCGCTTCTACGGATTCCTCGACGGGTTCACAAACCTTCATCAGCCTCATCGCTTAGTTCGCGACAACACACCAGTCGAAACCGACACCTATCCCGATGGCTATTACTTCACCGACGACATCACCGACGAAGCCATTGCGATGATCAAGGCGGGCAAAGCATCGGCTCCTGATCAACCGTTTTTCCTTTACGTCGCACACGGCGCAATTCATGCGCCACTGCACGCCAAAGCTACAGATATCACTGCACAAAATGGCAACTACTCCGGCGGCTGGGACGAACTTCGCTTACTCCGCTTTGCTCGTCAGAAGGAACTCAGCATCTTTGACGACGAAGTCGTGCTGTCTCCGCGTAACACCGAAGCAAACAACGATGTCGAGCCTTGGGACGAACTTTCCGACGACCAGAAGAAGCTTTACGCGCGCTACATGGAAGTGTTCGCCGCCATGGTCACCAATGTCGATGACAACACCGGACGTCTTCTCGACACGCTCGACGACATGGGCGAACTCGACAACACGATTGTCATCTTCACTTCCGACAACGGTGCCTCTCGTGAAGGCGAAATGGTCGGCACCAGCGCATACATGGCCCATGTCGGCCATGAAGGCGACGACATCGAGACCGATCTGTCACGTATTGATCTCATCGGTGGGCCACAAACATCGCCGCATTACCCGCGTGGTTGGGCGATGGCGGGCAACACACCATTCCGCCTGTACAAGATCAACACTCATGCCGGCGGGCATACCGTTCCCTTTCTCGTTTCATGGAAAGACGGTGGATTCAACGGTGGGACACTCCGACACCAGTACTCGCACGTCTCTGACATTTTCCCCACCCTGCTCGACATCCTCGACATCGAACCCCTCACTCAGCGAAACGGAAACTCGGTCAAGCCGATCACTGGATCGAGCATGACTCCGACACTTCAGTCGGCCGATGCGCCCGATCAACGCAGGGAAGCTGTCTACGAAATGATCGGCCATCGCGGCTTCTACCGAGACGGTTGGGAAGTTGTCACACTCCATCAGCCGATGACACCATTCGACGATCGCGAATGGGAGCTCTATAACCTCGCCGTTGATCGCACTGAGCTCAACAATCTTGCCGAGAGTGAGCCGGAAAAGCTCGCTGAACTCATCGCAGCGTGGGACGAAGCAGCGTGGGACGGCCAGATCTACCCACTCGATGAAGGCATCGGCCTCAAGTACGTGCTTCGTCCGCCGCGCACTGCAGTCTTCGAAGAACCACTTTCCATCTGGCCGGGCACGCCGACGCTGGAACGTTGGCGATCGCTGATGTTGATTTGGCTTCGCTCTTTCCGGATTGAAGCACCGATTACCGTCCACGAAGGCTCCATCGGAACCATTGCATCCCACGGCGATCAAAGCGGTGGCTACGGCCTCTATATCGTCGAAGGACAACGACCCACACTCGTTCACCACACCGGCCGAGGCGATCTCGCAACCGTCACTGGCCCATCGCTCTCCCCCGGTGACCACCTACTCGAATGTTCCTTCGACGCGATCGGCAGCCGAACATGGAAGCTCTCGCTCACCATCGACGGCGTGACGGTCGACGACCATCCCGAAGTGCAGATGCTGTTTGCGATGTCGCCGTTTGAAGGAATCAGCGTCGGGCGCGACCCTCGCTCGCCGGTGTGGTGGGAACGCTACGAAACCCATGGTTCGTTCCACTGGACCGGAACCCAGGGACCTGTCCGATGGATTCCTGGCGACAAAGATCCCGACCAACCCGAAGACCTGATTGGCCTGCTGCGAACACTCGGCGAGAAGTTCGAATAACAAACGTACGACGCACCAGCAGCGTCGAACTACTCAGCAAGTGTTCCTGATTGCACCGCAGTCAATGCGTTCGCGAGATTTCTTAGTTGCGTCCTCGACAGATGATCGATGAATTGTCGTCGAACGGTTCCCACATGGCCGGGAGCAGCGTTCCGCAATCGAACATTTCCATCCTCGGAAAGAACTGCAAGCATGACGCGACGATCGTCCTCTGAAGGCTCCCGTGAGACAAGTCCTTGCTTCACAAGGCCGTCAACTCGTCGAGTCAGCCCCGATGGCGAAAGATGCAATGCCGACGCTAAGTCACACATACGCAGTCGCCGATCTGGGGCATCAGATAATCGAGCGAGCACGCCATAGTCCCCAGCAGTGAGCCCGTGGCGCATCACGTCCTCTTCGACCGCTGCCTCAATTGAGGCCATGACATCGACCATTGCTCGCCAGACGACCATTTCCTCTTCGTCGAGCCAGTGCACCTCGTCGACAGCCACCGTTCGCTGTTGGTTTCGAGTCTCCATGTCGAGATCATAACTGATGAGCACGCAATAGTTGCGCCCGCAAGGAAAGATGTGGAATACTTGCGCTCGCAACTACTTCAACCCTCAGGAGCCCCCATGCCAAATCTCGATGACCTCACTCCAGGACTCTGGAACATCGACCCCAGCCACAGCGCCGTCACCTTCGTTGCCCGACATCTCGTCATCACGAAGGTCCGCGGAACCTTCGGAGATGTCACAGGATCTCTAACGATCGCCGGCGACAAACTCGCCTCTACCGTCGATGCCACCATTGGTATGGCATCAATCACCACTGGAGATGAAGGCCGCGACGGGCACCTCAAGAGCGCCGACTTCTTCGATGTCGACACGTATCCGACCATGACCTTCGTCAGCAGCGGCCTCCGCGGCGACGGAGCCGAGTACGTCCTCACCGGCGATCTCACCATCAAGGGCGTGACCAAATCCGTCGAACTTGATCTCAAATTCGCAGGCGTCTCCCCCGATCCGTGGGGCGGAACGCGAGTTGGCTTCAGCGTGACCGGTGAAATCAACCGACGTGATTATGGTCTCGACTTCGACGTAAAGATCGACGCCGGCGGCGCGCTTGTCAGCGAGAAAATCAAGATCGAACTTGAAATTCAAGCGGCAAAGGCATAGCCGAAACAGCAGTTGAAATTGAAAGAAGGCCGGCCCACGAGGGTCGGCCTTCTTTTACTTCTGGAACTCAATGATTACGCCGGTGCCGCGATGCTGTCCCACGCAATCGGCACGTGACCAAAGCCGTCGATGAGGTTCGAGTGAACACGGGGATAATCCACCGGATCTCCGACGAATCGAAGTCCTTCGAAACGAGTGAGAATTTCCTCGAACATGATGCGTCCCTCGATCCGGGCGAGGTTGGCACCAAGACAGAAGTGCGGGCCACCAGCACCGAACGCGACATGATCATTGGGGTTACGTCGAACATCAATGGAATCGGGATTCTCAAACGCACGCTCGTCGCGATTTGCAGAGGCGTAGACCATGAGCACGCGCTCCCCCGCCTTGATCTTCTTTCCGGCAAGTTCAGTATCGACTGTTGCGGTGCGAGTGAACTGGATCACCGGAGTAGAAAAACGTAGCAATTCTTCGATTGCGGTCGGGATCACTGAGAGATCATTTCGAACGATGTCGTATTGATCTTGGTTTTGAAGCAGGGCAAGCGTTCCCGTTGTGATCAGGTTTCGGGTCGTTTCAGAACCTGCGTTCTGCAGGAGCATAAAGAACAATTCGATCTGGAAGGCGGTGAGCTTCTCGCCTTCGACCTCGGCATGGAGCAAAACGCTCATGAGGTCATCGCTCGGATTGTCGGCCCGCTCGGCACACATTGCGTCGGCATACATGAACATGTCGGTTGCTGCCTGCGCCCGCTCTTCGGGGGTGACTGAAGCATCGAACCCAAAGGTTTTTTCGGTCCAGTCGAAAACCTGGGCGCGGTCAGCCTCGGGAACGCCGACCATGTCAGCAATCACGTGAAGCGGAAGCCACAACGCAAGATCGTGGACAAGGTCGGCGCTTGTGCGGTCGGCCAAACCGTCGATGATGTCGTTAGTGCGCTTGCGCAGCATGTCTCCGAGTTCTGCGACTCGCTTGGGAGTGAAGCCCTTATTGATGATCTTGCGGAGCTTCATATGGTCAGGCGCATCAAGGCTGATCATCAACTGATCGCTGCCGCCGGATGCCGATTCGTTAATTCCATCGTCAATGAAGGGATCGGGCGCGTTGCGATAAGTCGACGCATCTCGAGAAACCTGCTGCACCTCGGCGTACCGAGTCACCACCCATAACTTCTCACCCTGGTACGAGGGGTGATCGAGGCATGCGACGGGGTCATTCTCACGAAGCCACCGGTAGTAGTCGTAGGGAACGCCGTGCGCGTAGGTCTCAGCATCGTGAAGAACGGGCGCATCTACAAACGTGTCAGTCATAGGGACTCCTCTAGGGGACTTCAAAGATTTGCCAGTCAAGACCCACAGTGGGTCGTCGTGCGGGTTCTTTGCTTAGTCGTTCAGAATTGATGCCATACGTTCAGTCGTCTCAATCCACTCTTCGACCATTTCGCGCACAACATCTTTGGTCGGACGAACCTTGTTGAGGCGTCCGACGATCTGACCCACAGGAAATCCGATCAGTTCTCGGGTTCCGACGCGTTGGGTGCGACGACCGGCTTCTTGATGAAGGATTCCCTGTAGTGGCATCGGCAAGGTTCCGGGCGAATCTTCTGCTTCCCATGCGTCGGTCCACGCTGTGCGGAGTTGGCGGGCCGGCTTGCCAGTCATCGCCTTTGAGCGGACGGTGTCACGCGATGTCGCGGCCAACATATTTTCGAGTGCAACGGGGTTGGTATCAGCTTCAGTGACTGTGAGCCACATCGAACCCGTCCATGCCCCCTGCGCTCCAAGCGCGATCGCAGCGGCCATCTGTCGACCTGTGGCAATTCCACCAGCGGCCAGCACCGGAATATCTGGCCCGACCGCATCGACGACCTCGGGCACGAGCACCATCGTTGATATTTCACCGCAGTGACCACCGGCTTCGGTTCCTTGCGCAACGATCACGTCGACACCGATTGCAACCTGACGCTCGGCGTGCACCTTTGATCCAGCAAGACCACCAACCAGAATTCCGGCTTCGTGGGCTCGTTCAATCACGTACATCGGAGGCGGGCCCAACGCGTTGACAATCATCTTCACGTTCGGATGGTTGAGACAAACCTCAACCTGACTCGGGCCCATTTCGTCGACCCCAAGTCCAGCGGCGGCAACTCGGCCAACGGGAAGGTCGGCGGGGAGTTCCGGCACGTTGTAGCGCGTGAGGAGTTCATCGACGAACTCACGGTGTTCAGCCGGAATCATGGCGTCGAGCGATTCGAATGAAGCGTCTTCGCCACCGCCCTTGCCCACGTAATTCACCGGCATGGCGAAGTCGACCCCGTAGGGCTTTCCATTGACATGCTCATCGATCCAATTGAGTTCGATCTCAAGTTGCTCGGGACCAAATGCGAGAGCCCCAAGCACACCAAAGCCGCCCGCATTCGTCACGGCGGCGACGACATCTCGACAATGGGAAAAGGCGAAGATTGGAAATTCAATACCCAGACGATTGGCAAGCGGAGTGCTCATGGATCCCTCGGTTCGTTGGTGATGGCCACCGACCACGTGCGACACAAGTTCGGCGGATATGAAAAAAATGTAACATGACGAGCGTCGCCGGTGCTGTGCCGACTGACACCCCTG